>CAMVKW010000008.1:0-113013 GCA_947168155.1 uncultured Lachnospiraceae bacterium
TTATTCAACAAAAAATTCTTCAATATTCTATTGACTATTTATAGTTTGTCACCCCTTTATAAAAACTAAAGAGTGCTACAATGCACCTTGCAGCACTCTTATATTCTTTGTAATCAGATTTCGATTTAAAGGAACTCGAAGTCGTCGTTTCCTTCTTCCTCTCCATCACCGATCATAACCTTATTAGGCTTTCTGTTATCTTCGATTTCTCCAACGAATACATCGTCGCCATCTCCGAATACATCGTCATTTGACTGCTGGAAGAATTTAGATGTAGCTGAATCATCCTTCTTTTCCTCAGCCTTAGGCTCTTCCTTAGAAGCTCCTGTCATCTTGATCTTACCATCTTTCTTTGGTTCATCAAATGAGATATCAGCAAATGGATCCTCAAATAATGAATCATCCTTTTTCTCTTCAACTTTCTCCTCTACTGGAGCAGCCTTTTCTTCTTTAACTTCTGCCTTTTTCTCTTCCTTAACAGGTGTAACTCCCTGAACCTGATTCTCTAATTCGAATAACTTAAGACGGTTCTCTTCGATAACCTTGTTAAGTCTGTCTTTTTCATCTCTAAGATTTTTATTTTCTGTGAACAGCTCGTCGTATGCACGATAAACTGTATCTACATACTGATCTACATCAACCTTATTGTAACCAAATAATCCTTTGCGAAAGTTCTGTGACTTTATGTCCATAGGTTGCATCATAGTAACAACACCCTCCAATAGAAAAATATTAGCCGATGAAAACACCAGCTCACTAGTAAATTATAACATATTTCTTTATTCTTTCAATACCTTAATTAACATAAATTTCCTAGGAAAATATCGAAAATTTGTCTTTTAAACGTACTATTTACCATTATATTTCATAATCTCATAAATCATATGTTTGGCATATTCTACGATAAGATCTTCATTTCCAAGGAATGTATCATCAAGCATTACATAACCACTTTTACTTCTTGCACTATCCTTGTAAAGAGCTGAATTTCCAGAATAATTACTGAGGGCTGTAACGAAGTATCCGTCTTTAGTAATAGCGCCATCCTTTTCCTTGGTACCAAGATAATAATTTAGTTTTCCTGCAAAAATCGGAATCCTAAGACCAGCCCAGTCATCCTCTGCATCTATGGCAGCTCCATATGACGAGGAAGAAATGTGCTTTGTAAGACCAGTTTCAAGATTAAGATCCATAATAAAGAATAGTTTACCCGCAATATCTTTAACGCTGAAATTCTCAAGGCTGAGATTTCCCTTAGTCATCATATCAATAGCAAGAACACCACCGAGATAAAGCATTCCTTCCATATCATCTCTATTATGTCGAAGAACCAGCTCACGGCTTTTAGCGTCGTCTGTTGTCAGGAAATTTAAATAAACATCAATAAGCTGGCCACCATTAAATGTATCAACACGGTCAATTCCTAAATATTTTTCAATAGTCTTCTGCTTAATATTCGGAAGACCAAGAGCATACTTATAAGGCTTAATGCATTTCATTAAGTCGAAGGATCTAATTTTGTTAAAGCCATTATCGAACTTAATATGAAATTTATTTGTAATGGTATTCATCCTCTTTTCAATATAAGGAATATCAAAACGGTCGCCGTTAAACTCAACCAGTACATCATAATCAGAAATAATGTCAAAGAATGCATTTATCATTTCTGGCTCTGAACGTCCATCATCATTAAAGAGCTGGATTATCTGCCAGTCATCTCCCACTTTGGTGTTTACCCCAATAATATAAGTAAAGGAATTCATTGGAGAAAGGCCAGTGGTCTCAATATCGAACATACAAACCTTCTTACCTGGAAAGTATGCAGCAGTGTGATCATAAGCCTCAATGCGCTCTTTTGGAATTGTCTCAACAATCTTTTCCATAAAACCTCAATATCAAATCTTTATATGGCTCATACAAAAAGGCACCCTAAGGTGCCTTTGTTGGAGTAGGCGAGAATCGAACTCGCGTCCGAAGGCTCTTCCACTACCACTTCTCCCATCACAGTAAGTGTTTTAACATTCCCTACGGCTCACGCCCACTTACAGGCTTAAACTTTCGGTAGCTTGTAATTCTTCCCGAGCCTACAAGCTTCGGCAAGGAAGTGCTCCGCCTGTTCGATGCCAGGAACCTATGCAGCGGATGACACAGGGCTGACAGCTGCACTTAGGCAGCGAGTGCTAATTTATTATCAGCGTTTATATTTAATGGATGGTTTTACGAGGTCACCCACCTCGGATGGCTATAATAGTTTCTAAACCCCCGTCGAAACCAGTACTACCCCTGGTTTAGGGTTAATTAATAGCTTATTTATTCAGCATCAGTTGCAGATGCATCTGTGCTTGAAGAATTATAATAATCCTCAAGAAGCTTCTGAAGGTCAGCATCACTATTGCTTCCAAGATTTGCATAAGAATCTGCCCACATCTCATCGAACCACTGACCATATGCAGTAGCTTCAATAGTCTTATGCTTCTCAGCTTCAGCCTTCTGATATTTATAAATTGCTTTTCCAAGAGGAATTCCGATGATAGCTCCAATACCAAGTGAAACTATAAGTACTGCTAATGCTTTCTTAACCTTCTGAAGCTTAAGTGTCTTCTTGCGGTTCTTCTTCTCCTCTTTATATTTATCAACTTTCTGCTGACTCATTTCAATCGTCACCTCTATGTTTTATCATAATCAGGCTAGTAAACAGCCAACGACTATAATATACCAAAACACGCTGATTTTCAAGGATTTTTATGAGTTTCCGATTATTATCTGAACTTCACCTTGAAATCTCTTTCAGCCTCTCGCTTCTGATCATTCTTCGCAAGAGTTTCTCGCTTATCATAAAGCTTTTTACCTCGAGCAAGACCGATTTCCAGTTTTACTCTGCTGTCACTGAAATAAACCTTAAGAGGTACTATTGTATAACCCTTTTCTTTTGTTCTTCCTATCAGCTTATTGATCTCTGACCTATGAAGAAGAAGCTTTCTTTTTCTAAGAGGGTCTTTATTGAATATATTTCCCTTCTCATATGGATTTATATGCATCTTATAAATAAATACTTCACCTTTATTTATAGATACAAATGCTTCTTTGATACTGCAATTTCCCTGCCTGAGGGACTTAACCTCAGTACCTACAAGCTCAATTCCTGCTTCATATGTTTCATCAATAAAATAATCATGATAGGCTTTTTTATTATTAGCAATGAGTCTTGTGCCCTTTTCTTTAGCCATTTCATTTCTCCATTTTTACAAATCCAAAGTCGATCACTCTGTCAATCTTATCGCATCTTTCTACTCTAACACGACATGGATCTCCTAATTTAAATACTTTTCCAGATGTTTTACCAACCATCTCGAATCTATCCTCATAATATTCATAATAGTCATCAGTCAGATCGGCCACTCTTACAGCTCCTTCCACCGTATTAGGAAGCTCGACAAATATCATCTGGCCTGTAAATCCAGAAATAATACCATCGAACTCTTCACCGATGAACTGTGACATATATTCTATCTGCTTAAGCTTAACAACATCTCTTTCAGCATCTACAGCACGTCTTTCCTTAGCAGAATTATCCTCTGCAACCTTAGGAAGCATTCTCTTATAATGTCTAAGTCGATCATTATCCAGCTTACCATGAAGGTTTTCCTTAATTATCCTATGGATCTGAAGGTCAGGATATCTTCTGATAGGCGATGTGAAATGGCAATAATACTTGCATGCAAGACCAAAATGGCCAATGCATTCTGTACTATATCTTGCCTGCTGCATGGACCTGAGAGTCATCTTTGTTACAAGAGCCTCATATGGCTGATCCTTAATATCATTCAGAAGCTTCTGATATTCCTTTGGATGCATCTTGTCCTTACTAACCTTGAAATAAAGCTTGAAGTTCCTGATAGCATCTCTCAGCATATCAACCTTCTCCTGAACAGGAACCTCATGAACTCTGTATTCAAAAGGAATGTCTGACCAGAAGTATTCTTCAGCAACAGTCTCATTTGCCATAAGCATGAAATCTTCTATTATCTTTGTGGCACAGTTTCTATCATATGGATGAATATCAACTGGAACCCCTTCTTCATTTACGATTATCTTCGTCTCTGATACATCAAAATCAATGGAACCGCGCTTTTCTCTTGCCGCACGGATAATCTGAGAAAGCTCAAGCATGAGCCTGAACATAGGAACAAGATAATCATATCTCTTCATGAGGGCATTATAATCCCTGGAAGGATCCTCTTCTGCAACCTCAGGATGAATATTCTCACCCTCAAGAATTGTTGCCACATCTGTATAGTTCATTCTCTCATTTACATTAATGAGACCTTCAACTATCTCATGATTTATAACCTTACCATTCTCATCTATATCCATAATGCAGGACAAAGTAAGCCTGTCTACATCATGATTAAGCGAGCATATTCCATTTGAAAGCTTGTGTGGAAGCATTGGAATAACGCTATCCACAAGATAATTACTGGTACCACGCCTGAGCGCCTCTTTATCAAGAGCCGAACCTTCTGTAACATAGTTCGAAACATCAGCTATATGCACACCAAGATGATAAATGCCATCCTCATAAGAAAGGGAAATGGCATCATCCAGATCCTTTGCATCCTCACCATCGATTGTTACAGTATCCAGATTACGGAAGTCTCTACGTCCCTT
Organism: uncultured Lachnospiraceae bacterium; assembly: GCA_947168155.1. Taxonomy (GTDB): domain Bacteria; phylum Bacillota; class Clostridia; order Lachnospirales; family Lachnospiraceae; genus Eubacterium_Q. Next base: position 4,669 of record CAMVKW010000008.1, read on the forward strand.
CTTCTCTTCTTCAGCCACTTCATCAGGAATACTGTTTAACTGATATTCCACATCCTCTGGGAATTCAACAGGTATGCCATAAGTACGGACAACCTGAAGTATATCTGACTTTGGATCATCAATATGTCCAATAACCTCAGAAACTGAACCCTCTGGAGACTTCTTGCCATCACCGAAATCAGTAAGAGAAACAATAACTATACTTCCTGTAACAGCATTATTAGATGCATGCTTAGGAATGTAGATGTCATCTGCTATCTTTTTGTTATTAGGGATAACGAATCCATATCCCTCACACTGCTGATAAACGCCTATAAGCTCTGCAGTATTTCTAGAAAGAATCCTTGTAATACGGGCTTCTTTTCTAGGTCCACTCTGCTTAGTGATAACACTTATCAGAACCTTATCACCATGAAATGCATTCAGGCTGTCACTTGCAGGTATAAAGAAATCCTCATCATATCCTTCGACAGTAACAAAACCAAATCCTCGTCTGGTACTACTATAAATACCTACCAGCATTCCTTTTGGAGGGAGCATATATCTATTGTTCTTAGTTTTAACAAGCTTCACATCATCGCAAAGTCTGTTGATATACTCAAGAAAAGCCTCCTTTTCTTCCTCCGTGGTGATCTCATATAAATAACAAAGTTCTTTGAACTTGAGTGGTCTGTAATCAGGCTGAGACATTTGTTCTCTCAGCTTTTCAAACATTTCTATTTCTTTTTCTGTATATTCTTCTAACATAATATCTCCTGAATTATCGTCAGAACAGCATCTATTATAGAAAAATAGGGTGCCTACAAATGTAAGCACCCTTAATAATCCTAATCAATTATTATCCTACATAAACTTAGAACTAAGTAATGCAGCTACAATAATGAATAATGCACCAAGTATTGCTGTAGCTCTCTGCATACGAGCTTCCTTGGAATGCTTCTTGTTCTTAGACCAGTAAGTATCAACAGATCCTGTAAATGAACCAGTAAACCCGTTATCCTTTCCTTCCTGACTAAGCACGAGAATTGCAAGTGCTATCGCTATAATTATAAATATAATAGTAAGTGCTGTCTTCACAACATTATCCTCCTAAAAATCATACCTAGCGATAATAACACAAGCTAAATATAAATGCAACCAGAAATTTATTTATTCTTAAGGATATCTCTGATTTCTGTAAGAAGTACTTCTTCCTTGCTTGGCTCTGGAGCAGCCTCCTCTTCAGCCTCTTCCTCTTTCTTACGAAGATTCATAAGCTTGTTCATTCCCTTAAGCATAAGGAACAGAATAAGAGCAACAATAATGAAATTAACTACTGCTGAAACAAAATCACCCCAAAGGATTGCATTTCCCTCTGGTCCTGGAAGTGGAATTTTACCACCAAACTCTGTACCACCAAAGATACTGATAAGTGGTGTAATGAAATCATCTGTGAATGCTGTTACGATAGCTGTAAAAGCTCCACCAATGATAACACCAATTGCCATGTCCATTACATTTCCCTTAAGGGCAAACTCTTTAAACTCATCTAAAAACTTTTTCATTAGAAATACCTTCCCTTTCTAAAATTTTTAATAAAAATAACAGATTAATTATATCAATTCACTTATGAAAAATCAACTAAGACCAGGTGTCTGCTGTGTCTTTTGAGGTATCTGTTTCTTAACCTCATTTGTTTTAACTGCAGGAGCACTCTTGGCGGAATTATCTTCTATTATCTTCTGCATATTGCTTACAAACTTCTTATCATCAATAGCCTTAATAATATCCTTATTTGATTTCTTATAAATACCTGTTTTTTCTACAAACTTTGCTACATCCTGTCTAAGCTTTTTATATGACTCTACGGAAGTCAGGCTTTCCATAAGCTTATTCTCAGGAAGATATTTCTGTCTCAGAGCACCTTTATTATATTCAAGGTATTCATCAAGCTTCTGCTTCTGATCAAAGAGCTGGGCTCTTCTCTCAAAATACTCCTTACCAACCATATTCTTGGCTATCTCGGCATTAATTGGAGCAACTTCCTTTTTATACTTATCTTCGATTGCCTTTAATTCCTTTTTGTATTCAGGATTCTGGAGAAGCTTTCTGTTGGTCATGTTGTAGCTTTCGTCCAGTATTCTTATTACAACCATATCAGTAACTGCTTTTAGCCTTTCAGCTTTTGTGAGTTTTATTTTACTCTTTTCAGCTTGTTCCATTTTATTATGAGCATTATTTCCAGTTGCAATGATATGAGATGCAACCTTTAACCCCTTACCATAATGAAGATAATCATTTCCTACCCCTTCTTTATTAGCAAGAATAAAGAGGTCAGTATCTCTATACATCATATCGGTCATACGGTTTAGCATTTCAACTTCGCCAATAGTCATATAATTAAGCTTATCAGCATTCTTTGCCTTATCACAAATGGTCTTTATACCAGATGCAAGTATATGAGCTAAAGGCTTTTTATTGCCTTTTTGGTATTCCTTCATAGCTTCTGCAGCTGATGTACGTCCAAACTGGATAACATCTGAATACTTCTTTGTATCGGCATCAAGGCTTACCGAACCTATTTGAGTAGTATACTTGGTGCCAGTATAGATTGCTTTATCTTCTGGCTTTGCATCCGCAAATCTTGGATCCTTTGCCGCAGCCTCTGGTGTAAGTACACCAGCATAAGCTATGGCAACAAAATCCTTTTCTGAAAGATTTCTGCCTGATGCACCATACTTTCCAACTGCCACAAACTCATCATTAATAGGTTTAAATGTTCTAACCTTTGAGTTTCCGCCTATTCCGTCAAATGCAGCCATCAGCTTTTTATTCTTTGTATCCAGGTTTCTGCCGTAAAGACCTTCTATTGTAGCCAGATTTTCTTTATATGTTTCAGGGATTAATGTACGGTCACTATCCACTTTATCAAAACGTTCAGCTTCTTTCTTAATTGCTTTCTGAACAAAGCCTCTATAAATATCTCCCTCAGTAAAGTCTCCCTTTGGAGTCTCTGCTGTAGGATGTTTGTAATCTTCTATATTTATATAGTTCTCCTGTCCAGGCTTGGCTCCCCTTACCGTATTGATTCTTTCAATTTCCTGTCTGAACTTTCTATCTGTAAGAATTTCTGACATTATAACGAGGATAGCATCTATTCTATCCCGGCCATAATCGCTACGTCTTATCTTCTCTTTTCCTACCATGTACTTAAGACACTCTTTACCAAGTGTTTCTTTAATTACATGAGCTTTTGTATATTCCCCACCACAGATAAGACTATCAAGATTCTTTACATCTTGTACTATCTTTTCAAATAGAGGAGCATTCTTTCTACCCTTCTTATCAATAGTATCAACAAGTTGATTCTTAGCTCCACGAATTATCATTAAGTTTGTTGATTCAATCTCATTTTTATAATATGAGTTTAAGGTCTCAGTATTTTTAAAGAATTCCGGCTTATAATTCAGAATCTTATTACTAAACATCTTGTATCCTTCAACCATCTTCTCTTTAGTAATATTCTGAACCAGTATATCACCGCTTTCCTTAACCCATTGTTCAAGAATTGGATCTCTTACAGAATAATCCTTACCTGGAACTTTAACATAAGGAAACTTAATTTCGTTTCTCGCAAGCTTTCCTAATGAATACATTTTTTGTTCTTCAGGTGTAAGTCTGGATTCTGGACTTACATTCATTTTTTTGAAGACCGCAAATTCATCTTCTGAAAGAGTTTGTCTATGATTTGTATCGGATTCAACTGAACCCATAGTATTATAAAGTCCCTGAAGAAGACCACGGTCTAAAAGACCTGTAGTTGTAAGCGACTTATTTGTAATGTAAATAGCCTTCCATTCTCTATATGGATCATCTTCAGCAAAGTATTTTTTATTTTCTTCAACTTCAGCTGCAATATCCATAATAATTTTCATTTCTACAGCGAAAAGCTTAGTATATACTTCTTGTTTAGCCTTTTCAGTACCATCAGCATATATTTCTTCGCAAAGCATCTGCTCTACCTCTAACATAAAATTAGTATCAGAATCAGATACACCAATTTCTCCCGGCAGACCCAGAGCTTCTCTTAACGCAATTGCTTCGGACTCAGATAAGCTGTTCTTAATATTTTTATAATTCTTGATATTTTTAATATCTCTTTTTTCGTTTGTGGATTCAAGAGAGTCTCTTTCATCTCCCGTAAAATAATCTGACTCCATAATGTAATTTCTTGATGCTAAATGCAAATAAAGCCAAACCTTGTCTTCAAACTTTTCTAATGATTTCATGGTATTGACTATTTTTTCTTTTTGCTTTTTGGTTAAGCTATGATCCTTTGGCATAATAAACGCCTCCTAATATAATAAAATTATAATACTCCTACTATAATACTTAACTATTATATATTACTATAAAAAGCATAACAAAAGCGCAACAAAAAATGAGCATATCTCGTTAAAAACGAAATATGCTCATAATTTTTTGAAATTATCTTAGTAATTTACAATCTTACCGAAGTCAGCCTTAAGTGAAGCTCCACCTACAAGACCACCATCGATATCAGGCTGTGCAAAGAGCTCAGCTGCATTACCAGCATTTACTGATCCGCCGTACTGAATACGTACAGCCTCAGCTGTAGCTGCATCATAAATCTCAGCTATACAATCTCTGATTCCCTTACATACTTCCTGAGCCTGCTCTGTTGTAGCAGTCTTACCAGTACCGATAGCCCAGATTGGCTCGTAAGCGATAACGAGATTCTTAACATCATCAGCTGCAACGCCCTGAAGATCAGACTTAATCTGAAGTCTAATCCAGTCCATTGTAACACCCATTTCTCTCTGCTCTAAGCTCTCCCCACAGCAAAGGATTGGTGTAAGACCAGCTTCGATAGCCTTCTTAACCTTCTTATTAAGTGTACAATCACACTCTTTGAAGTAATCACGTCTCTCTGAATGTCCGATGATAACGTACTTAACACCTGCATCTACAAGCATTTCTGCTGAGATTTCACCTGTGTAAGCACCCTTATCTTCGAAATACATATTCTCAGCACCAACTTCAACGTTAGTACCCTTTACAGCTTCAACAACAGGAACGATGTCGATAGCTGGTACACAGTAAACTACATCTACTGCATCATTTACTACAAGATCCTTCAGCTCTGCAACGAGTGCTACAGCCTGTGAAGGAGTCATGTTCATCTTCCAGTTTCCGGCAATTATTTTTTTTCTAGCCATTTTTTAATATTCTCCTTAATACGTTCGTATATTAACATATATTTTCTCGACATCGCTTCCGCTCGGTGCGGGCTACCCCTAGCGGCCGCTTCGCTCGCTAAGCTCTCGCTTCGTACTTTGTACTCGCGAATCGCTAAGCGCCGAGACCCGCAACGGTCTCGAAAATACATTTAATATACTCACTTACTTAATCTATATAATTACTTATCGTTAGCAGCCGCAACTCCTGGAAGTTCTTTTCCTTCGAGGAATTCGAGAGAAGCTCCACCACCAGTTGAGATGTGGCTCATCTTGTCGCCAAATCCAAGCTGGTTACAAGCTGCTGCTGAATCACCACCACCGATGATTGTTGTAGCATCTGTCTCTGCAAGAGCCTCAGCAACTGCAATAGTACCTGCTGCAAGTGTTGGGTTCTCAAATACACCCATTGGTCCGTTCCAAACAACTGTCTTAGCTGTCTTAGCTGCATCTGCGAAAAGTGCTCTTGTCTTCTCACCGATATCAAGACCTTCTTTATCTGCAGGAATGCTATCTGAACTTACTGTCTCTACATCAATTGGTCCATCGATTGGATCAGGGAATCCTGCTGCTACTACTGTATCTACAGGAAGAAGGAGTTTCTTGCCAAGTGAGTCAGCCTTTGCAAGCATTTCCTTACAATAATCAATCTTGCTGTCATCAACAAGTGAAAGTCCAACCTCTTTACCCTGAGCCTTAAGGAATGTGTAAGCCATACCACCACCGATGATAAGAGTATCACACTTCTCAAGAAGGTTAGAGATAACATTTAACTTATCTGCAACCTTAGCACCACCAAGGATTGCAACGAAAGGACGTACTGGATTCTCTACTGCATTACCAAGGAAGTCAATCTCCTTCTGCATAAGATATCCAACTACTGCAGTATCAACAAACTGTGTAACACCAACGTTTGAGCAGTGAGCTCTGTGAGCTGTACCAAAAGCGTCGTTTACGAATACATCTGCAAGTGAAGCAAGGTCCTTAGAGAAAGCCTCACCATTCTTTGTTTCCTCAGCACGGAAACGTGTATTTTCAAGAAGGATTACATCGCCATCATTCATAGCGTTAACAGCTTCAACTACATTTGGTCCAACTACTTCTGGGTTAGGAACGAACTTAACTTCCTGTCCGAGAAGCTCTGAAAGACGAACTGCAACTGGAGCAAGTGTCTTTGTCTGCTTGTCCTCTTCTGTCTTAACCTTTCCAAGGTGTGAGCAAAGAATAATCTTACCACCATCAGCGATAAGCTTCTTAATTGTTGGGAGTGCAGCTACAAGTCTGTTCTCGTCTGTGATCTTTCCATCTTTAAGTGGAACGTTGAAATCACATCTTACCAGCACGCGCTGTCCCTTTACGTTAATATCGTCAACTGATTTTTTATTGAGTGACATTTTATTACCTCCTAGTAATTATTTCTTAGAAGAAAAGGGGTCCGGTCCAAATAGACCGGACCCGATTTTAGCCCTTTGTGCCATATTTACTTCGTAAATATGCAAACCTTGCTTCGCAAGATTTGATTCTGTTAACACAGAATGCATCCTCGCCTTCGCTCGGATCGTCGATTACTTCGTAATCGATGACTAAGCAAGCTCAGCAAAGTACTTGATTGTTCTAACCATCTGTGATGTGTAAGAATTCTCATTATCATACCATGATACTACCTGAACCTCATAGAGATCATCAGCAATCTTAGATACCATTGTCTGTGTAGCATCAAAGAGTGAACCATACTTCATACCGATAACGTCTGAAGAAACGATTGGATCCTCATTGTATCCGAAGCTCTCGCTTGCAGCAGCCTTCATTGCAGCATTGATGCCATCAACTGTTACGTCAGCACCCTTAACTACAGCTGTAAGGATTGTTGTAGAACCTGTTGGAACAGGAACTCTCTGAGCTGATCCGATAAGCTTTCCGTTAAGCTCTGGGATAACAAGTCCGATAGCCTTTGCAGCACCTGTTGAGTTAGGTACGATGTTAGCAGCACCAGCTCTTGCTCTTCTAAGGTCACCCTTTCTGTGTGGTCCGTCAAGGATCATCTGGTCACCTGTGTAAGCATGAATTGTGCTCATGATACCGCTCTGGATTGGAGCATAGTCATTAAGAGCCTTAGCCATAGGTGCAAGACAGTTTGTTGTACATGATGCAGCAGAGATGATCTGATCATCAGCTGTAAGTGTATCGTTGTTTACTGAGAAAACGATAGTCTTAAGATCGTTTCCAGCAGGAGCTGAAATAACAACCTTCTTAGCACCAGCATTGATGTGTGCCATTGACTTATCCTTTGAGCAGTAGAAACCTGTACACTCAAGTACTACATCCACACCAATCTCTCCCCATGGAAGCTCGTTAGCATCTGCCTTAGCATAGATCTTAAGTGTCTTGCCATCAACAGTGATTGTGTTAGCTTCATCATCAGCCTCAACTGTATGAAGATTCTCGCCGATCTTTCCAGCGTATCCACCCTGTGCTGTATCATACTTCAGAAGGTGAGCAAGCATTGAAGGCTTTGTAAGATCGTTGATTGCAACTACCTCATATCCCTCAGCGCCGAACATCTGTCTGAATGCAAGACGTCCAATACGTCCAAATCCATTAATCGCTACTTTTACTGCCATTTTGTAAATCCTCCTAAGATTTTATTATATTGATGAATGCCGGCAGATAATGAATCAAACCAGCTAAACATTCTGCCTTAATATAATAACTTTTTTTAGGTCTTATTTCAAGACTGGATTTACCAATTTCGGTAAAATAAATAGCATTTTTCACGAATTATTTTGGTTAAATTGCACTTAGTTTTCTGTAATAAATTTATGTCAACTCATATTCCCAACTTTCAACTAGAGCAAACTCTACATATATGGTAGAATAAGTCACTAGGGACAGATTATGAGGTAAGTAAAATGAAAGTAAGAACGGATTATCATTTACACTCGCAGTTTTCGAGTGATTGTGAAACAGATATATATGAAATAGTAAAGACGGCTCAGGAAAAGGGCCTTAGTTCGTTATGTTTTACGGATCATAATGATCTGGATTTTCCAGATACGCCTGAAAAGATAAAGTTTGATCTGGATATTACGAATTATATCGATACTCTTTCAAGACTTCGTGAGGAATATAAAGATAGTTTTGATATAAGGATTGGTGTTGAACAGGGACTGATGCCTTCTACATGCGAGGCTCTGAGTAATTATTCCAAAGAACATAGTGGACTGGATTTTATCATCTGCTCTTCTCACGTAGTAGATGGGATGGATCCTTATTATCCAGAGGGCTGGGTAAATCCGGATGGCACTTATAAGGATGAGAACGAATTATATACTAAGTATTTTGAAGACATGCTTTATATAGTAAAGAATTTTAATGACTATAATGTTTATGGTCATATGGATTATATCTTCCGCTATGGTCCTGATGAAAAAGCAAGATTCAAAAAGGTGACGAATGAAATATTTAGTAACCTCTACTATCTAAAGTATAAAGATGTACTCGCCGAGATTCTAAAGACAATAATTGAGAATGGCAAAGGAATTGAGATTAACACAGGAAGCCTTTACAGAGGTATGGACTACGCTCATCCTCATACTACGATCCTTAATCTTTACAAAGATTTAGGAGGCGAGATTCTTACCTTCGGAAGCGATGCTCATGACCTTGAGCATATAGGCTACAAAATTGAAGAAGCTGCCAAATTGGCAAAGTCCATCGGTTTTAAAGCTTATTGCACATTCAAAGATTTAAAACCAGCATTTCACGATCTATAAAAACAAGGGCATATCTAAGATGATATGCCCTTTTCATTATTCATCATTTACTACTGTTATGCTAAATGCGCCCGGTCCGAAACTTGTTGCCACAACTGGATTAGTCTGGACGAAGTAAATCTTTTTGAAATTATGCTTCTCTTCTATCAGGCTTTTAATATAATCAAGATCTTTCTTTGAAAGACCAACATAATTCACGAAAACAACTTCATCACTTAGATTATTGTACATCAAAGCTTTATGAACAAATCTTTTCCACACTCTTTCCGATGATCCAAAGAGCATACCAGCCATTTCGATTTTTCCATTCTTTGTATAGGAGAATGGTCTCAGCATAAGCGACTTCATGAATCCTGCATAATTTGTGCTGACAAAACCAGCTCTTGCCAGATAATCCATGTTATCTATCATAATGCTATTCTTAATTCTTTCTTTTAGCTTGCCAAGTCTAAGTACAACTTCTTCAACACCCATACCAGCTTCTATCATACGGCAAGCAAAAATTGCCACAAGACCCTGACCACTTCCCATATGACGACTATCAAATACAGTAACGTTATCAAAGGATTCAGCTGCTTCCATAGCATATTTGTATGGATGATGCTCCATATCAGATGACATTGTAATATGTATTATATTATTTGCTGTTGTAAGATTCTCAGCAAAGAATCTCTCATAATCATCCGGCTTTGGAGAACGGGTAACGACCTTATTATTAGGATCAGCCATATATTCCATAAGACCTGTTGTATCTATATCAATACCCTCTCTGAACATACCTTCAGAAGTCTTGACCTTATGATTTATAACTGAAATCCTATACTTATCAAGTATTTCCTGAGTAAGATTACATGTACTTTCAGTAGTAATAGCAATCCTTCTCTTTCTCTGGCTCTCCTGCATCATGGAGAATGCATCTCCAGTTTCAAGACCACTGGAATCTATTACACGAATAAGAGTCTGAGGCAGCTGCCTGAACACTTCATTTTCCAGATCATTTCCAGTAACAGGCTTTACTACATAACCATTAAAGCCTTCTCTTGCATATATAACTCGGTTCTCTTCACCAGCATTTGCTGTAAGAACAACAATACTTGTTTCCTTATTCTTTCCACCAACCTGATTTCTTATATTCCTGAAGCACTCCACTCCGTCCATTTCTGGCATCAGATGATCCATGAAAATAAGATTGTACTCTTTATCAAGAGTTTTCTCTAATGCCTCTACTCCGTTCTTCGCTGTATCTATCTGAATCTTTGTATCACGAAGAAGCTTTGTAACAACAAGAAGATTTGCTTCGTTGTCATCAACCACGAGAAGCTTAGCATCTGGAGCTTCAAATTTATGATTATAGCTGGAGCGATTATGCACTCTATGTCTCTTTTCATAATCATATTCACCAAGCTCTTTATCCGAATTAGCCTTCTGAGGTATTTCGATAATAAACGTGGAGCCCTTGGTATATACACTGTTTACAGTCACCTTACCACCCATCAGATCAAGGAACTGTTTAACAATAGAAAGACCAAGTCCTGTTCCTTCTATATGCTTTGTATTATTCTCATCAACACGTTTAAATGCAGTAAAAAGATATGGAATGTCCTCTTTTTTAATACCCATACCTGTATCTTCTACGGTATAGATCATATTAACAAGGCCATCTGCCTTCTTTTCGCATTCAACAGAAAGTGAAATAGAACCTTCTTTAGTATATTTGATCGCATTGTTCAAGATGTTCATCAGAATCTGCTTGATTCTTACTTCGTCACCTCTAAGCTCAGTAGGGATATCCGGAGCAACATTTATATGGAAATCCAGATTCTTTTCCTTCGCACGCAGCCAAAGCATTCCAACGATTTCAGAAAGCATACTACCTGTATTATATGGTTCTACAAGAACACGCATGTCTCCAGCCTGGAACTTGGACATATCCAGAATATCATTGATTGTATTAAGAAGCATTTTGCTGGCAGCACGAATGTTAACAGCATCCTCAGCTATCTCGTCACTAATATCCTCACGCAAAATCATTTCATTCAGACCAATTATGGTATTAATTGGAGTACGTATTTCATGACTCATACTTGAGAAAAATCTATTCTGAGATGCGACAAGGCCTTCAATTTCTTTATTCTTTTCTTCAGAAATCTGTCTTTCACGTTCTATCAAATTATGCTGAGTCGTCAGTATAAATGCAGTGTTAAAACCAACAAGGATAAGTGTTGTAAATGAAATCAGATATGCTTCAAAATTTGTAAACTCCACCATGTTATAAGGAATAAATGCACCAACAAAATATACGAAAATTCCAACAAGCGCTAATATGGCTGTAAATAGTTTTTTCATATTGTTAGTTTTTAATCCGATATTAACAATTATGAGAATGTATAGAAACCAGATGGGAGCATCTCCCATTATTCCGCCGCCTATTATAAATATTGCAGGGAAAAATAGGACGCCTAATAGAATACAAATAATAATAGCACCTAATTCTACTTTTTTAGAACGAACCGTAATAAAACCCACCAAAGAAATCAGAATAAAAGTAACCAAAACAACAGCGGTATTAAGGCTAAAACCGCTTATTAATAATCTCACCAAAAAGGCTACGAAAAGAATCTCACAAGTTATGAGAATTTCAAAAACGTAAACTCTAATGTTAAGATCTATATTTTCATTTGTTGCAAATTCTTTTAGTCTACTAGGCATAATATCTTCTCTCCCAAAGACTTAAAAATCTCAAGCACTCGAGCATGATTTTCCTCTATGTAAGAAGCATCCTCATCATGCGCAGCTTTCTCAAGCTTAAGTGCATCCTCTGTAATATCAGGTCTGGCACCAATCATCTTAGAAGAACTCTTCATGGCATGAATGATAATCTCGTATTCTTTCCAGTTCTTATCATCAAAGAACTTGCTCAGTTTACTAACCTTACCATCCATTTCAGATGCAAATTGTAGTAGTACGTCGTGATACAGATCCGGATCACCACCAAGAAATGTAAGTGCACTATCCATATCAACTTCTATCTTTGCGAGTTCATTCTTTAAGAACTCCGCATCATTTAATCCTGATGAGGAACCATCATCCGGACCAAACTCAAGAACCTCATCATCATCAGGTCCAAATTCCATAACCTCATCATCACTCGCAGCATCAAATTCCAAAACTTCGTCATCTCCTGATGCCTTAAACTCTAGAGCCTCATCTTCTTTATTTACAAAAGAAATTGAATTCTTAGGAAGCAATCTCTTAAGTGTTCTTTCAAGCTCTTCTATTTCAATAGGCTTACTTACAAAGCCATCAAATCCCTCTGATAAGAACATCTGCTTAGCAGAACTCATGGCATTTGCAGTAAGAGCAACAATAGGAATCTCCCGATTCAGTCCCTTTACATCAGAACGAATTTTCTTCATTGCTTCAACACCATCCATATTTCCCATCATATGGTCCATAAAGATGATATCGTACCTATGGTCTCTACATAGATCAATAGACTCCTGGCCTGAAGTTGCAGTACTGACTTCCATTCCATATCTCTTAAGAATGCTTTTTGCAACTATCAGGTTCATTGGCTCATCATCAACTACAAGAGCATGAACATCCGTAACTCGTAATGTATCCCCAGGCTCCTTGTTTGATTTAAGACCACTATTAAGAATAGAAACAATAGGGAAAGCGTAAAATGGTTTTGTAGAAATACGAACCTTTGAATTCTTTGGAAGTTCAAATCCAGGTTCTGAAATAACTACAACCGATATATTATCTGCAATTGATTCAATATATTCTCTGTCAGAAACATACTCATTATCATTAATAAGAAGATGTGTAAGCTTTGTGCTGCTTACAACCTTCTTAAGAGACTCAATGCTCTCAACTCTATGCATCTCAACACCCAGTCCCTTTGTAATAGATAAAGACTGTGAATTGTAATAATCTCTTACTACCGGATTAGTTATATTATCAAACTTCTGATATGCAGCCAGATTAATCTCTCCCGGCTTAGAAACCGACATACAACTACTTGGCTCAACTACTGCCATTGGAAGACTAACCCTTACAGTTGTTCCAACCTCTGGTTTACTATTAATAGTCATGAAACCACCAAGAAGAGAAACAAAACCGGATACTATAGAAAGTCCAAGGCCCAGTCCACTACCAACTCTGGCTCTTCCAGAATCTGACTGATAGAACCTCTCATAAATTAGTTCAAGTTCTTCTTCGTTCATTCCTATTCCCGTGTCAGACACCTGAATAAACAGGTTAACGCCATAGCCCTGAAGTTCAGAGGAAAGCTTTAAGAAAACACCGCCCTCACTTGTATACTTAAGACCATTAGATACAAGAGCCTTGATTATCTTCTTAAGCTTTGTCACATCACTATTCATAACAGCTGGAATTGCCGGATCAATATCGATAACCAGCTCAACTCCTGGTTTCATCATTTCACGAAGATCAGGCATAATATCATTAACTGCTGAAGACAGCATAAAGTCCTCACTATTCTTAACGATATTACCTCTGTCAATTTCAGAGAAATCAAGAATATCGCCAATCTGATCTGATACACGACGACCAGCCTTGCGAACCTCTTCCATATCCTTTTTTACTTCTGGATTTTCTTCCTTATCAATACAAATACCAGAAAGACCAATGATGGCATTTACAGGTGTACGTATCTCATGGGATACATTTGCCAGGAAATCATTCAGTCTTTCTGTAGATTCGGTGAGCTCATCAATCTCCTCCTTTGAAGAACGGATTACATCACCCCAGTTATTAATAATTGTTTTCAGGAAATATGCCAGCATTGTGATAACGCAGTAATGCATGGTAATGCGGCAGATATCGATAACACCAAAATGAACACCATTATGGACCATCTCTATCAGGTCATATGTCATTGTGATGTAATATGTGATCTGACACAGAGTGAGCAGTGGCTTAACTCCGGTCATAATGAAAAGCATCATAATAGCGGCCATAACTATGGCCAGGTCATATGTACTAGTACTATGAATACCATAAATCAGATAATTACACATCATGATCATGGCTATGATCCATAGTCTTTGAATATCCGTAAACAGAGATTTGATATGAAGTATCCAGCAACATGAAACTGCGACTGCAATTAACAAAAGAACCCATTTATCCCATCCAAGGAGAAATGTGATTATAACGTGCATTAAAGCAAATATGGTATAGCCGACAATAAGGACAATGCGTCCTACATCGAACATTTCTTTCGTTTCTTTGTTAAACTCCATACAAACCCCAAAAAACTAAAACTAATAGCTTTATTCCTCATCCTCAAGACTCTTAGGTCTTCTATATCTTTTTCTGAGTGACGTAAGTTCAAGAACATGATTCACTCGAGCCTTAAGCACCTCTTCTTTATATGGCTTCTTTATGAAATCCATAACACCCTTTGAAAGTGATTTAACTTCAACTTCATCACTAAGTCCATCAGATAAAAGAACAACAGGGACTCTACTGATATCATTCCCAACTTCTTTCAGCTTTTCCAAAACATCAAAGCCATTCATATCTGGCATATTGAAATCCAGAAGAATAAGTTCCGGAACCTTTTCAATTGTACGAGCATAATCAAAGAATGCCCCGCAATTATCAAAGCTATGAACAGTAATTCCAAACTTACTAAGAATATTTGCTATAAATGTTCTATCCGGTTCAGTTGCTTCAACAAGAGCAACATCTGCAGTAGCATTTACTGGAGAAATACCATTATCATTTCTAACAAACTTAAAATCATAATTTATTACAACAGCAGATTTATCCAGCTTTGTTTCAGACAAGGAATTATAGGATTCATTCCAGTCATCAATAACATTATTGATAACCCTGGTTACAAACTCTTCACGAATATCAGTAAGCAGAATGTAATATTGATTATATCTGCTTCTAGTAAGAAGATCAGATTTACGAAGAGATTCTCTTATATGATTACCAAATTCATCGCAGCAATTCTTATAACACTCTGCATCAGCACCTTCGGCCTGTTCCAATGTAAAGAGAACCTTACAGGAATTGATGTTATTTCTAAGAAAGTATCTGGTTGTATAACGGAATACATAGGAAAAAGCTTCCATATCCAGCTGCATCGCCACATTTGGAATATTTCTCTCACCCATTATTTCAGATAATGTATTTATATCCTGAACATCAGACTCATCTTCTGTATCAAAAAGGTCAGAAGAATAAACCGAACAACCATGTTTTCCATTCTTCTTAACTATATAAAGACATTTATCAGCAAGCTTTAGCAATGAATTATAATCATTACCATGCTTAGGAACCATGATGGCACCAACTGATGTACCAAGAGGAATATTCATGTCCTCCCCCATCATTTCCTTAGCCGATTTAAGAAGTTTTTCATTTAACTGCCTGGTAATATTTTCTACTGCTTCTTCATCCTCAACTCCGCGACAGAAAGAAACGAATTCATCTCCACCAATACGTCCATACTTACTTCCCTGAGGAACTGTCTCTCGGATTATATTTGCAAAAGAAATAAGAACCTTATCTCCCATCTCATGACCGTAAATATCATTAACCAGCTTAAAGGAATCCAGATCAATCATCATAAGACAGCCACTCTTTTCAACACACATCTTAGAAAGAGCTGTACTAGTAGCAGCTTTATTCAGAAACCCAGTAAGCTTATCAAGAGTAGCTTCACTCTTAAGAGATTTCATCTCCGACTGCATTGATATAACATTATCTATACGACGAAGCAGAACATCAGGGTTAAAAGGCTTTCTAATAAAATCAGAAACACCAACCTCAAAGCCTTTAGTCTCTGTTCCGGACTTCTCGTCTGCCGTAAGGAAAATAACAGGAGTTTCATTAAGTTCCTTTTCTTTTTCCAACTTACGGAGCTTTTCCAAAGTTTCAAACCCGTCCATTTCAGGCATCATAATATCAAGAAGAATAAGATCTGGAGCCCCATTCTCAGATATATAATTTATTAATGCCTTTCCAGACTTAAGAGCTGTAACCCTCATATTGTTTTTGCTGAGAATGCTTCCTGCAACCTTCAGATTAGCAGTGTCATCATCAACAACCATTATCCATTTTGCCATAAGCAAATACCTCTCAAACTTATGTAACTATTAAGTATATATGTATCTTCTACTTATTGAATAATGTTGAGAAAATACCTCGGCCAAGACTTGCTCCCAGGTTTCCACCAAGAGTCTTTCCAAATTTACCGAATTTACCACCAACAGTCTTTCCTACTTCTCGGCCAACTGTACCTGTGATAGAATTTCCAACCGATTTAGCTGCTCGTTTTTTAGCAGCCTCTTCTTTATCCTTCTCTCTCTGAGCAGCCTTAGCTTCTGCTTCAGCTTTTCTAGCAGCTTCTCTTTCTTCTCTTTCCTTCTGCTTAGCTGCTTCTTTTTCTTCTTTCTCTCGCTGTTTTTCAGCTTCAGCTTCTTCCTTTTCACGCTGCTTTTCAGCCTCAGCCTCTTCCTTCTCCTTAGCAAGAGCTTCCGCTTCTTCTATTCCTCTTCTTTCAAGGAATTCAAAAGCAGAATCAGGATCCACAGCTTCTGCATATTTACTGTAGCAAATGCTGGACTTAATGAGTGTATCTCTCTGGCTGTCAGAAATCGAACCAAAGTTTGACTGTGGTGGAAGTATATAAACCTTCTCAGCCATAGTTGGAATACCATCATCTCCAAGGAAGGAAATAACAGCCTCTCCAGTTCCAAGCGCAAGAATTGTTTCGTATGTATCAAAAGCAGGGTTCTCTCTAAACGATTCTGCCGCAGCCTTTACCGACTTCTGATCAGAAGGAGTGTAAGCACGAAGTCCATGTTCTATCTTATTTCCAAGCTGAGCAAGTACTCCATCAGGAATGTCTCTAGGATTCTGAGTACAGAAGTAAACTCCAACACCCTTTGATCTAATAAGCTTTACAACCTGCTCTATTTTTTCAAGAAGAGCTTTAGGTGCATCCTTAAATAACAGATGTGCCTCATCAAAGAAGAATACCATCTTTGGCTTATCCATATCTCCCACCTCTGGCAGTCTCTCAAAGAGCTCTGACAAGAGATAAAGAAGGAAGGTTGAATAAAGCTTTGAATTATTAATAAGACTGGAGCTGTCCAGTACATTGATCATTCCCTTGCCGCCATCACCAAATGTAAAGAAATCCATAATGTTAACAGCTGGCTCACCAAAGAACTTATCTCCACCTGCAACCTCAAGAGCTACAAGAGCTCTAACTATAGCAGCTATTGACTGAGGACTCATCTTTCCATACTGTGACTCAAACTCTGCATTATGATCAGATACATAATTCAGCATAGCCTTAAGATCCTTAGTATCTATAAGGAGCAGGTTATTATCATCTGCAATTTTAAATACGATTGAAAGAATATCTGACTGGAGTTCATTTAGCTCCATTAGACGTGATAAAAGAAGGGGACCTATCTCAGTAATTGTAGTTCTGAGAGTAACGCCCTTATCCCCATAAATATCCCAAAGAGTTACAGGATATCCCTTATATTCGAAACCGGCATCCGCAAGACCGAACCTCTTAATTCTCTCCTGCATATTTTCACTGTCATCACCAGGAATACTAATGCCAGCTATATCTCCTTTTACATCGGCCATAAAAACAGGCACACCCATATCTGAAAAGCTCTCTGCTAGAACCTTCAGAGTTACAGTCTTTCCTGTTCCTGTAGCACCTGCTACAAGGCCATGACGATTTGCCATCTTAGGAAGTAGACAAATCTTATCTCCATTATCATTAATACCTACCCAAACATTACCTTCGTTATACATGCTAAACCCCTTCCGATACTACTTATCTTCTCCAAACTTTTGCCTGCGTCTCAAAAACTCATATTGCGTTTCTATAATATCAGTTTCTTCCCCGGGACCAGGCTCAATCCTCATAGTATCTTTATTATACTTAAGCAACCTACCACAATAATAACAATGTCCGGGGCTTTTATCAATATTTATCCTCATGCGATTATGACAATCCGGACACATTACATCGACTAGATTTTTATCTAACATAGTTTAATCCTCATAGATTATTTTATATTAATTCCATAATCAGCCAGATCATCCAAAAGCTGATCATAACCCTTGAACAAAATCGCTGTCATACCATATGAATTAGCTGCATCTATATTAACCTGTCTGTCATCAATGAAAATGCACTCTTCCAATTTAATTCCAAACCTGGATTCCAGTAATCTATAGATAGGTTCATCAGGTTTTGTAACACGCTCATACGCCGAAATGATATGGCCATCCGTCAGAGGCAGAAACTTGAATGTAGGCCAATGAAGCTCCGCAGTCTCCTTAGGATAATTAGAAAGAATGTATACTCCGAATCCCTGATCTTTAATACTCTTTATAAGACCAGGAGCATAATCATATTCACGAACTATATCTTTTATATTATCCCAGAACTTTAGAATCTGTTCCTTATACTGAGGAAATGCCTCTGTAAAAGTGTCAATTCCGTCCTGATGACATTTCACACCGAGATCAAGTTCATGCCAGAACTCTGTCTCAACAATATTTTTGGACAGAAATTCTACACACTCATCATCAAATCCCAGATCTCTCATCATATCCCTATATCTAAAATCTACCAGTACATCTCCTACATCAAATACAACATTTTTAATCATAAAAACTCCACAATAATTATTTAAATTAAACTATTCGCCAAAGGTTTGGATAATATCATAAACATCCAGGTTAATTATATCCTCCGGCTTATAAGTTTTCTCGCCATTTCTCGGACCAAGAACATAAATAGGTTCTTTTTTATTTGTCTCTTTTTCTGAATCAGATTCAGTCGCAAGATTATCATTATGTTTATTATATTCTATATCATAATCTTCTTTCGTTATGCCGTCCTTACGAAAACTAAATGAGAGTCTACAATCCTTTGGAGCATAAATAATAATTATCTCCTGAGTCGAATCAACACCTTCATATTTAACACTGCCATCTTCATTCTCTGTTTTTTTCGTGTCAGCATTAGAATGACTGGTTTCGGCAATTGCAACACCGACTTTATAGGATTCATCACCGTATTCAATATCCGTATACTTCATGTTCTCCAGGAAAAATGCATCATCTCTGGCTTCGGCATCACCTTCAGAAGCAACACTTTCGTAATTAGTTATTTCTCCATCATCAACTGTACTTAAGTCCAGTGCATTTTCTGTACAAATAATCCCAGTATTATAATCAACTATTTCAGGAAGATCTAAAAAAAAAGTATAATAATACTTATCAGGATATCCATGATCTGTTACTTCTATCGGTATATCGAAGTTAAAATAAATCTTAGTTATTTCGTATCCCTCTTCTTCAGCATCTGTAGATGTTGCATATGTGACTTTAATATCCGTTTCGTGCTCCACAACTTCTAGCTGATCACTTTCCACGCGATCAAAGAAATCATCACTACCAACTAAAAATGTATACACTCCATTATGCTGAGTTTCTTGACAATCAGCAAATGTCATATTGTTTTCTTCGTAATATGGAACAAGCACCACTTCTTCAGTTGTAGCCTCAGTTGTCACCTCTGTAGAGGCTTCAGTTATTTCATCAGTTGTTGCCTCTGTTGTATACTCAGCTCTTTCTTCCGGTTTCTTATTAAGAAGGACCACTGCCGCAATAATAATACCTACCAGCATTACGGATAATGCTGCTATTATCGCAATCAGTAGTCCTCTATTATTCTTATTTCCAACCTGATTAACTACAGGTTGACTAGATTGTTGAACACTTTGTTGTTGTGGCTGGTATACTATTTTCGCACCACAATACTCGCAAAATAAAGCGCCATTTGTTACATCATTTCCGCAGTTTGTACACTTCATATAGTAACCCTCCAATTCGTAAAACTTATGCTTATTTTAACAAAAAAGAAAATATATAACAATGTACTTTAATTAAGTGCTTGGTATATGTTAAAATGAGCTTAGTAGGAACTTTATTGTTTTGTTTGTACTACGGGGTTTATATGGCAATAAAAAACATCGTTGCAGTAGTTTGTGGAATGGATGAAGAATATCCTTTCCAGATCATTCAGGGAATAAATGATTATGCCAGGGAACATTCTATCAATGTTTCTTATTTTGCTGCTTTCGGTGGTATAGTTGACAGCGAAGACTTTGATAACGGTGAATATAGCATTTATAATCTGCCGGACTATTCTAAATTCGATGGTGCACTTCTGCTCACCAATACATTTTCCAATCCTGATGTAAGAAATAAGATAATAGATAAAGTGAAGGAAGCCGACCTCCCTTCAGTAATTTTTGAATGCAAGGATTACGAAGAATTCTATGATATCAGCATCAATAACTATTCTGTTATGAAGAAGCTGGTCAATCACCTTATTAAAGAACATGGTGCAAAAGTATTCAATTTTATCTCCGGCCCTTCTGCAAATCCTGAGGCAAAAGAAAGATATAGAGCATTTAGAGATGCATTAAAAGAAAATGGTATTGAATTTGATGAAGAAAACCGTTTTCATCAGGGACATTTCAGAAGCTATGACGGAGTTAAGGCAATTGAGAATTTCGAAAAATCCGGTATGAGCATGCCAGATGCATTCGTCTGTGCAAATGATAGTATGGCTCTTACAGCAATGAGCCGCCTTCAGGATATGGGATACAAAATTCCAGATGATGTAATAATCACTGGTTTTGATAACACCTTTAATGCCCGCTTTTCCAGTCCGGTTCTTACAACTGTAAAACGACCTCTTTACTATTCCGGAACGAAAGCTTGTTCATTACTAGATGAAATTACAGATGGAAAAGATATTCCAAGAAGTACAAGCCTTGAGGCAATACCAGTGCTTACCGAAAGTTGTGGATGCAACGAACTAGATGAAGATGACATCCGAGACTTTAAAAGAAGTACTTTCCAGCGCTTTGAACGTTCATATGCTCATATACATATGCTTAATCGCCTGATAGCCGGTCTGGCTGGTTCAGAAAATATAAATGAATGCGTGGATTCAATTGAACAAATGCTCAGAATGATAAATTGTTCTCATTTCAATCTATGTCTGGTAAAAGATTGGGAGCATATATACAATACAATAGATGTTGAAAACGGGGAGAATACATATCCTCCACTTATGACCGCACCACTTGTATGGGACAGCGGAGTCAGAAGAACCGTAAAACAGTTTCCAAGCAAAAGACTATTTCCAGAGCCATTTACAACCGGCGGTAATATAAGTTACTTTATACCACTTCACTTCAATCAAAGAATTCTGGGATATTATATCTTTATAAATAATGATTTTCCTATTCAGAGTATACTCTGTCACACCATGACCATGAGTATAGGAAATGCCATCGAAAACATTTCGAAGCTGAATGTTCTTGATCCGCTTACAAAGATTTATAATAGAAATGGATTCAATAAGAACGCAGAGTTTATCTTTAAAGAA
Organism: uncultured Lachnospiraceae bacterium; assembly: GCA_947168155.1. Classification (GTDB taxonomy): domain Bacteria; phylum Bacillota; class Clostridia; order Lachnospirales; family Lachnospiraceae; genus Eubacterium_Q. Next base: position 26,166 of record CAMVKW010000008.1, read on the forward strand.
TGCGCCAACGAGCGCAGGCCTCTATCCATCTGCTTCATAGATATGGATGGCTTAAAGAAGATCAATGATACCTACGGACATAAAGAAGGTGATTTCGCAATTAAGAGTCTCGCAAGCGCTATCGAATCAGCATGTGGTTCAGTAGATGTATGCGGAAGATTCGGTGGCGACGAATTTGTAGCTGTGGGACGCGGTTTTGGATTTATAAAGAGATTTACAAATAAACTTACCAAAAAATTAGAAGAAATAAATGAAGAATCAGGAAAACCTTTTAAAGTAGAAGCAAGTGTGGGTTATATATCCACAACCCCACTCAGCTCTGATTCCTTGTTTGATCTTATAGAACAGGCTGATAGAAAAATGTATGAAGTAAAGAAAGAAAAATACAGTAAACAGTAATCTTAATAGTTCATTGAAAAAGAGCAGGCTTTAAGCCTGCTCTTCATTATTTTCAATGGTTCTGGATGTCCAGTCATATGGTGTACTCTGATATACGTAATAATTAAGCCAATTTGTATAAAGAGTATTTGCATGACATCTCCAGGATTTAACCGGTGCCTTATTAGGATTATCATCAGGATAATAATTAACAGGGATTTCAGGATCAATACCCTTACCTAAATCTCTATGATATTCCTGATCAAGAGTAAGTGTATCGTATTCAGGATGGCCTGTTACGAAAATATTCTTTCCACCATCACCAACAATAATATAAGGACCGCACATAACTGAATCTGCAAGTATTACAAGGTTAGGATTATTTCTTACTGCAGATGCATCGATGCCTGTATATCTTGAATGTGGTGCAAGGAAGGTATCATCAAATCCTCGAACCAGCTCCTGACTCTTATGCATTGTATGATGCTCATAGATTCCTGATAGCTTTTTAGGAAGCTCATATTTATTAATTCCATAATGATAATAAAGACCAGCCTGAGCACCCCAGCAAATATGGAAAGTAGAAGTAACATTTTCAGAAGCCCAGTCCATTATCTTAGTAAGCTCTCCCCAGTATTCAACCTCTTCGAAATCCATCTTTTCTACAGGAGCACCAGTGATTATCATTCCATCCCACTTACGCTTTCTTACTTCTTTAAAGCTTGAATAGAACTTCTCAAGATGCTCTCTTGAAGTATGCTTTGATTCATAAGACATTGTTCTTACGAATTTAATATTAACCTGAAGGGGTGTATTTGAAAGACTTCTAAGCAGCTGAAGCTCAGTATCTTCCTTAAGGGGCATCAAATTCAGAATAAGAATATCAATAGGACGTATGTCCTGACTGTTGGAACGGTTCTCGTCCATTACAAAGATATTCTCTTCTTCAAGTATTTGTTTTACAGGTAAATCATTGTCTATTCTAATCGGCATTATATTTTCCCTCTTTAAACATTTCCTCTGTAATTATTGGTATTCCAAGACTCTTCGCCTTCTTATTCTTTGAGGAGTTGGAATTTATATCGTTATTAATGAGACAGGTTGTCTTGGCACTGACACTTCCTGCAACCTTACCGCCTCTATCTTCTATCTCTTTCTTAAGAGCATCTCTGTTGGGGTAAGTCTCAAGAGAACCTGTAATAACAAATGTCATTCCCTCAAGATCCTGTTCAGCGGTATTCACCTCAATAACAAACTCTATTTCGTTAAGAAGCCTTTCAACCTCTGTACGTTTTTCTTCATCAGCAAAGTACGCAGCAAAATCTCTTGCCAGCACATCACCCACCTGGTCGATTTCCATCAGATCCTCAGGCACAGCATCCATTATAGCACTAAAATCACTTTTATAGGCTTTAACAATTAATTTTGCATTTGCAACTCCAAAGCCTGAAATTCCAAGGCCATAGAGAAATGCTGCCATATCAGCCTTTCTGGATGCATCAATCGCTTTAACCAGATTATCATAAGACTTTTCGCCGAATCCGTCCATAGTAACTATTACATCCCTATGCTCAGCCAGATGATAAATATCAGAAAGCTTATGCAAAATGCCTGCTCCAATGAATCTCTCAATAGTCGCCTCTGACATGCCATCTATATTCATGGCATTTCTAGATACAAATAGTGAGAATAATTTTATATTCTTAGCTGGGCAGGATGGGTTAATGCAATTAAGTGTCTCTGTCCCGTTCTCATTCTTAATTCGAGTCTCACCACCGCAGGCCGGACATTTATCAGGTATCTCAAAACGTCCTGACTTAGTAAGATTTTCAGAAATCTGAGGGATTATCATATTGGCTTTATATACCTTTATGGTATCTCCAATGCCAAGCTGCATATCCTTCACATACGTTATATTGTGAAGGCTGGCACGGCTTACATCTGTACCCTCAAGATCAACTGTATCGAATATCGCAACAGGATTAATAAGTCCTGTTCTGGATGGACTCCACTCAATTTCGCGAAGTGTAGTCTGTGCCTCTTCATCTCTCCATTTAAATGCTATCGCATCCCTTGGGAACTTGGCTGTTGTACCAAGGCTTTTCCCATAAGCTGTATCATCAAAGCTAAGCACAAGACCATCAGTCGGAAAATCATTAGTAGGAATCTTATTTGAGAACCACTGAACCATTTCTGGAAGAGTCTCAGCAGAAACCTCTTTATATTCAACAACATCAAATCCAAGACTGCTGAGGTATTCAAACCTCTTTTCGAAACTGTTATCAAAGCTATCCAGCAGCTCCTTATCCTCAGGTTCAACCATTGAGAATGCATAGAACCTGACTGATCTCTCTGCAGTAATCCTACTATTCAGCTGTCTCACAGAACCACTGCAAAGATTTCTTGGATTCTTATATTTAGCATCTGCATCCACGATGGACGCATTTATCTTTTCAAAATCAGAATATGTGATAATAGCCTCTCCTCTGATAGTAAGCTTTCCCTTATAGCTAATAGCTCCAGGGATATTTACAAATGTTCGGGCATTGGCTGTAATCACTTCTCCAATCTCGCCATTACCACGTGTAACAGCCTTAACAAGCTTTCCACCTTCATATGTAAGAACAACTGTAAGACCATCCATCTTCCAGGAAAGAAGACCCTTATGATCACCAAGCCAGCTTACGAGTGCATCTACCTCTTTTGTCTTATCAAGAGAAAGCATACGAGCCGGATGCTTTTCCTTTGGAAGCTCGCTCACAACCTCATAACCTACGTTCTGGGTTGGGCTGTTTGCCAGTATCATTCCTGTTTCTGCCTCAAGAGCTGTAAGCTCATCATAAAGCTTGTCATATTCAAAGTTACTCATTATCTCAACATCTTCAGCATAGTAAGCCTTGGATGCCTTGTTAAGTAACTCTACTAATTCTTTTATTCTTGCTATCTTATCCATATTTATATACTGTTTCCAAACACCAAATATAATACTAATAATCTATATTCATATAATCATTAACTATAATCATTTCTGCATAGCTTACGAAGAGTCGCCTCTTCATTCTTAGTCAGCTTCCTGTACTGTCCAGTAGGAAGATTACCCAGCCCGATATTCATAACACGAACTCTCTTTAAGAAAGTAACTCTGTATCCAAAATGTTCGCACATTCTTCTTATCTGTCTGTTAATGCCCTCTGTAATAACAATCCTGAATGTATTCTTTCCAGTCTGCTCTACTTCGCACTTCTTGGTAACTCGTACCTTCTTTTCAGTATTATCTTCCAGAGCAGCTTCTCTGGATGGCTCAATCTCAAGTGGAACTCCAGCCATCATCCCCTTAACAAAGCTGGCTGTAAGCGGCTTATCAACACGAACTACGTATTCCTTCTCATGATTATTACGAGCCTTCTGGATTGCATTTGCCAGTTCTCCATCATTTGTGAGAAGGATGAGGCCCTGAGAATTCTTATCAAGGCGACCAACGTAATAAAGCATATCAGGATAGTCCAGTTTTCTGAAAATGCTATCCTTATCGGCATCTTTAGAAGTACAAACGAGTCCCATTGGCTTATTATATGCAAGGATAACCCTTTCTTTCTCATCATTCGAAATGGTCTCGCCTTTATATGAAACCTTGTCACCAGGCATTACCTTTGCACCACTTTCTGCAGGGCGTCCATTAATAAGAACCTCTCCTCGTTCTATAGCTTCATCAGCTTTTCTGCGGGAAAGAACTCCAGCCTGGCTGAGATATTTATTTATTCTAATTCCTTCTTGTTCCAAAGAATATCTCACCTTTCAATCATATCTTAAAAATATATCACTATTCTAATGTTAATTCAAGCAACTCAAGATTTCATTATTCTGTAATCAATTCAAGAAAGGCGTTAAAACACACCTCTCTTCTTAAAATAATTAAAAATTTTCCATCTATACTTAATATTATTAAAATAATAGTGGAATTTTCCTTAACAAAGGTTTATAATGCAAAGGTACTTTATAGATATGGAGAAATAATTATGGATAAAATAGATATAAAGCTAATCACATTACTTCAGGAGAATGCCAGATACCCACTTAAATATCTCGCAGAAAAGGTTGAGCTTTCCTCTCCTGCAGTTTCAGCAAGAATAGAAAGACTTGAGAATCAGGGAATACTCACTGGCTACCATGCCAATCTGGATCCTATCTCTCTTGGATATCATATAACTGCTTTTATAAATCTTACATTAGAGCCACATCAGAAAACAGAGTTCTACCCATTTATTGAATCCTGTCCAAATGTCCTCGAATGTAATTGTGTAACAGGAAATTATTCAATGCTTATCAAGGTATGCTTCCCAAGCACCCAGGAGCTGGATGTTTTCATCGGAAAACTTCAGACCTATGGAAAGACTGAAACTCAGATAGTCTTCTCCACTCCAGTTCCTACAAGAGGAATTGATATATCAGTATTAGCTAAAGAAAGCACCACCAATTAATGGTGATGCTTTTTTCTTATTCTTCAGTCTCTTTCTTTGTGAATATGGTATCATGTCCACTCTTATTATGGAAGATCAGTTTACCGCCCTTAATCTCATAATCAACTTCAGTAGTTTCGCCTGTCTTATCAAGTGTACAATAAAGATTTCCATTTTTAATCTCATATGTACCAGTTGATGTAAAATAAAGAAGTCCACTTACATAAGAATCAGCCTGCATTGTACCATCTTCTCTAAAAGTAAATTCTCGGGTCTCATCCTTAAGGATTGAATTATCATCCTTAGTAAGCTTATATTCCCAAACTCCTACTATAGATGCATTCTTTTTTCTAAGAGCGAAAATGCCACCGATAAGAAGTAAAACAGCCAGGATAATAAGTGCTGAAACAACTATTACAGGAGATTTCTTCTTAACAGGCTTCTTCTTGCCCTTCTTTTTCTTCTCTGTATCCTTAGTATCTTTTTCCTTTTTCTCTTTTTTCTCTTCTTTTTTTGCCTTATCTTTTTCTTTTTTGTCTTTTGATTCTTCGGTTGCCTCTTTTAATTCCTCTTCAACCTTATCTTCAATCTTCTCGTCAGTCTTTTCTTCAACCTGTCCCATTATAATTTCTCCTCTGAAATATTAAGCTTATCTATTAATATACTAGTTATTAAGTCTTTCTATGAACTCCTTGAATGCAGGATCCTGCTCAGCGCATTTATCCTCGTCCTCTTTAACCATTCTGTAAAGCTCCTGAATATCAGTTGTTCTATTAACCTTTTCCATATATTCAACAACTTCTTCACTATGCATAGAATTATCTATAAGATACTCTCCGTCCTTCTTAACTACATAGTAAGGTCCGAGCATATCAAGCGGAGTTGATTCAATGCTTACAATAGAGATATTTGAAACTGCATAAACTATTGTAGAATCCTCATCAAGTCCATTTACTGTATAACAATTGATATTGTTATAATTAGTAATAATCTTGGACTGACTCTGGATATTAGTCATATTATTGAACTGAGATGGATTAGTTACACAAGATTTAAGCGTATCCTGATCACATCTTGCCATTGCATTAAGGTATGTAATGATAAGAGCGTTAATATCCTGGTTAGCATTTGTCTGATATGAGAACTTAGTTGTGAAACCAAGATCCTCCTCAATGACATCACGCTTCTGATATGTAATATATCCGAAGGTTCCTAATGTCACTATAAACAGAAACCAAATTACTAGAAGAAGCTTTTTTAACTTAACCTCTTTTTTTCTATCTCTTGCCATCTTTCATTCTCCTATAATAATTCACTCACTAATTAGAAATCTCTATACGTTTACACCAGATGGGAATCGAACCCACGCACGCGGCTCCGGAGGCCACTGCTCTATCCACTGAGCTACTGGTGCCTAAAAACTAAACTTCTGAAGCAACCTTAATATCTCGGGATATCTGACTGGTTAGTTCATCAAGACCTGAAAATTTCATCTCTGGTCTTATAAATCTATCTAATACAACTGAAACCTTTGAACCATAAATATCCTCATTAAAGTCATATATGAAGGTTTCTATTGTAGCAGCATCTCCATCATCGATAGATGGTCTGATGCCAACATTCGTAATACTCTTATACTCCTTTACCTCACCGGAATCTTCTAGTATCAAAGAACGGCTGGCATAAACACCAAAGGCTGGAAGTATTTTCTTTTCGTCGGCTTTTAGATTGATTGTTGGATAACCAAGACTTCTACCAAGCTTCTTTCCTCCCTGCACCATACCGGTAATGGCAAATGGGCGGCCAAGAAGTTTCTGAGCAGATTGCATTTCCCCTTTATCCAGAAAATCTCTGATACGGGAGGAACTAACTATCTCGCCATCAATCTCAAGCTTATCTATTACTTCTGTCTCAAATCCAAATTCCTTACCCAGCTGGATGAGAGTTTCAGTATCACCCGCTCTGTTATATCCGAATCTGAAATCAGAACCAACAGCTATATATTTTACATCAAATCTATCAATAAGTATATCCCTAACAAAATCTTCAGGACTCATTTTGGCAAGTTCTGGCGTAAATTCAAGTTTTTCAAGACTATTTATACTTGGATAATGCTCTCTTATAAAGCTTTCATTTTCATCATCTGAAAAGATACATGTATCATTTATCACAAGCTTCAAACAAACAGCCTTTAGACCCTTATCACTTGCCTCTTTGGTTATTCTATTTAGAAGAACCTGATGTCCCAAATGGAAACCATTAAACTTTCCAATAGTTATAGCAGATCCACTCATAGCATTTTATATACCTTGAAATCATTTTTATTCTTATCGTAGGAATAAAGTGCCTTTAATTCGGTACCTTCATATATCCTGATAAAGGATGCATTCTTAACGTCAGACTCTTCAGCATAATCCAGGTCTGACTCTTTCAGTCTGTTTCCATTAGTCAGAAGCTTTAGACCGCTTGGCTTAACCTCGGCCTTTGGAACGTCACTTAAAAGCTTATCCATTGGAAGAACTGTCTCTTCAAGCTTACCCAAATCCTTAAGCTTCTGAAGATCGTCCAGACGGTATCCATCCTTATAATTCATGCCACTCACTTCATCTCTCAGGAGAGCCGACATTGTGGCATATGTGCCCAGCATGTCACCCATATCTCTTATAAGACTTCTGATATAGGTTCCTTTTGAGCATTCAACTGCGAATTTTACTGTCAAATCCTTAAAATTTGCTTCGAGAATATCCAGCCTATAAATTTCAATAGGTCTTTCTTCTCTTTCGATAACCTGGCCTGCGCGGGCATATTCATAAAGCTTCTTGCCATTAACCTTAATGGCTGAATACATTGGAGGTATCTGCATTGAATTACCAAGGAATTCAGATGCCACCTCTTCAACCCTTGCTTTAAAGGATTCTTCAGAACCCATATAGGCCAGAGACCTAAGATATTCATCTTTATATTCGCCGATTACATTTCCTGTTACATCGTCTGTATCGGTGGATATTCCCAGTTTCATAGTCGCTATATATTGTTTTTTACTAGTAAGAATAAGGTCAGAAAGCTTTGTTGCCTGTCCAAGGCACACTATTAGCACACCCTCAGCCATAGGATCCAGCGTACCGGTGTGTCCCACCTTCTTTTGTCCATAAATACCACGCAGCTTTGCAACCACATCATGGGATGTAAAACCCTGTTCTTTATATATATTAACTATTCCACTATACATTAATATCTTCCAGTTATTTAGATTCTAATTGTTTTTTTACAAGCTCGACTACCTTATCGAGTGTCTCCTGGTAATCTTTCTTGCATTCAAAGCCAGCAGCTCTGATGTGGCCACCGCCACCAAAGGAACATGCAATCTCGCTTACATCTACCGTACTCTTGGAACGAAGGCTGAACTTGTATGTAGCCTTTGTCAGCTGGTATGCGAAGATAGCTACTTCAACACCATCTGTAAGTCTCAGCTGCTCTACTATACCTTCAGTATCCATGGTAGTACATTTAAGTTCTTTAAACAGTTCCTTAGTAATAAGACCAGTTATAATGCGTCCTTCATCGAGAAGCTGTGACTCAAGAAGAACTCTTGCCATAAGCTGATTCTGCTTATATGTCTTCTTGTAGAATGTCTCATCGATAATGAAATCTGGCTTAACGCCCTTCTCAATCAGAAGTCCGGCAAGCTCCATAGTCTTGCGAGTAGTACTTGAGTACTTGAAAACTCCTGTATCATGGATCATTCCAAGATAAAGACAATTAGCAGTTTTCTCGCTGATTTTATCTACATCTATGAGGTCACAAAGAGCCTCACAGGCGCTTGAAGCATTACCATCCACATAGCATAGATCACCAAAGCCAGGATTACTGACATGATGGTCAATGCAAACTGTAGAAATAGCGCTATTATAAATATCTGCAAACTGACCTAAACGGTCCATATCAGATACATCAATGGAAATTGCAAGGTCATAGCGCTCATCTGTTGGTTCATGCTTCACCTTTCTTGAGCCTGAAAGAAACTTAAAGCTCGAAGAAAAGGCTTCATCATAAACATGAACTGTCTTACCCTTGTAATTATCACATATATAGTTATACAAACCTAAATTTGAACCAATACAGTCGCCATCAGGATGCATATGCCCAATAATGGCAATAGTATTTGCACTAGAAATCATCTGATGTAGCTTTTTAGATTTCTTTATAATGTCACCAGCCATTGCTATCCTTTCTGAATTACTCCTCCGAATCTACTTCGGAAGTGTTCCCCATTATATCGTCAATCTTCTTAGTCATCATTACACCATATTCAATGGATTTATCCAGCTTGAACTCTATTTCTGGTGTGTATCTAAGGTTAAGTGACTCAGCAAGTCTTTTACGGATGAACCTATTAGCGCTGTTTAAGCCCTTAATAGTATTCTCCCCGTCCTCTTCAGAACCAAGTACAGAAATATAGCACTTGCACTCCTTAAGGTCATTGGTTACATCACACTTAACTACAGATACCAGAGAGCTTACTCTGGGATCCTTGATCTCGAATTCTATAAGATGACTAATAACTCTTTGAACGTCGCTATTAACGCGACCTCCTCTGTTACTTTTACCTCTCATTAATCTCTTGGCACCTCAACCATTTTGTAGACTTCAATTGTATCATTTTCTCTAACATCATTAAAGTCTTCGAATACGATACCACACTCATATCCAGCCTTAACTTCCTTAGCATCATCGTTGAATCTCTTAAGAGATGCAATCTTACCATCCCAGATCTGCTCGCCATCTCTTGAAATTCTTGCAGATGCAGCTCTCTCAATAGCTCCATCCTCAACGAATGTACCGGCAATAGTTCCAACACCTGAAGCCTTGAATGTCTGACGGATAACACCATGTCCGATAACCTTCTCCTCAAATATAGGATCAAGCATACCCTTCATAGCTGACTCGATATCGTCTATAGCATTGTAGATAACCTTATACAGTCTGATATCAACCTTCTCAGAATCTGCCAGCTGCTTAGCCATTGGCTCCGGACGAACGTTGAATCCGATGATGATGGCATCTGATGCTCCGGCAAGTGTTACGTCGGACTCGTTGATGGCACCAACACCCGAGTGAATACATTTAATTACTATCTCATCATTTGAAAGCTTGAGCAGACTCTGCTTAAGGGCCTCTACAGAACCCTGTACATCGGCCTTGATGATGATATTCAGTTCTTTAAGAGTTCCCTCCTGCATCTGACTGAAGATATCATCAAGTGACATCTTAGCCTTTGTCTCGGCGATAAGGTTCTCCTTACCACGAGTCACAAATGCATCACTGATATTTCTTGCTTCTTTCTCTGTATCTGTAGCTATAAAGATCTCACCTGTGTTAGGAACAGTTGAAAGACCTATAACCTCTACAGGCATAGAAGGTGTAGCTTCTTTAAGGCTGTTCTGTTTGTCGTCTGTCATAGCTCTTACACGACCGTGTGACTCACCGATGGCGATGAAATCACCGACTTTCAGAGTACCCTTCTGAACGAGAAGTGTTGCAACAGCACCACGACCCTTATCCAGCTTAGCCTCGATAACAATACCTCTTGCCTTACGCTTAGGATTAGCCTTAAGCTCCAGGATATCACTTGTAAGAAGTATCATCTCCAGCAGATTGTCTATACCTTCGTGACTCTTAGCGGAAACAGGTGCAAAGACCGTATTTCCACCCCAATCCTCTGATATAAGACCGTACTCTACAAGTTCCTGCTTAACTCTTTCTATGTTAGCACTTGGCTTATCTATCTTATTTACGGCAACGATGATCTCGATACCGGCAGCCTTAGCATGGTTGATAGCCTCAACAGTCTGTGGCATAACACCATCATCGGCAGCAACTACAAGGATAGCTATATCAGTTGCCATAGCACCACGAAGTCTCATGGCTGTAAATGCCTCATGACCAGGTGTATCCAGGAATGTTATCTTCTTTCCATTAGCCTTAACTGTGTAAGCACCGATATGCTGTGTAATACCACCAGCCTCGCCTTCAGTAACGCTTGTCTTTCTGATAGCATCAAGAAGGGAAGTTTTACCATGGTCAACGTGACCCATAACGCAGACTACTGGAGGTCTCTCAACAAGTGAATCCTCAGGATCCTCAATATCCTTAAGGGCCTCCTCTACGATATCAACCTTAACTTCCTGCTCACAGATAATATTGTATTCAAGAGCTATAAGCTCAGCCTCTTCATATGAAAGCTCTGTATTTACTGTATACATCTTGCCTTCCATAAAGAGCTTCTTAATAAGCGCATTTACAGGCTGCTTAATCTTAGATGCAAACTCACTAAGTGTAAGAGACTCTGGAAGAGTTACTGTCTTAATTGTCTCTTCTTCCTTCTTCTCCTGCTTCTTAGGTTTCTTCTTTCTCTCATGAGTCATCTCGTCCATATCACGGAAGTCATTCTTCTTAGAACGCTTTTCCTCACGTCTTGAACGTGATTCCTTGTTCTCTCTACGAGCTTCCTTCTCTTTATCCTTGGACTTATCACCCTTACGTCCTGAAGATCTCTTCTTGTTTTCTTCAGGAGCTGGAGCAGCAGCCTCATTCTTAGCTGGCTTTGGACGTCTCGATGGCTTATCTGAAGACTTATCAGATTTATCAGATGACTTCTCTGAAGACTTGGAATCACTCTTTGCAGTCTTCTTTGTATCTGCTGGCTTAGCTGTCTTAGCGGCTGGCTTTTCCTCGCTCTTCTCAGCGGCCTTCTCTGAAGCCTTTGCAGCAGCCTCTTCAGCAGCTTTCTTCTCAGCAGCCTTCTTTGCAGCTGCTTCCTTTTCAGCCTCAATCTGCTCTACAGGTACTGTCTTAACCTCTTTGATTTCCTCAGTACCATCTTCATTCTTCTTCTTGATTACCTTCTTAACGACCTTAACAGTCTTAACAACCTTCTTCTTAGCTGCTTCTTCCTCAGCAGCCTTAGCAGCTGCCTCTTTCTTCTTCAGACCATCTGGCTTATCCTTTGGACCCTCACCTGGACGAGGAAGAGATCTTTTAACTGTACGCTTTGTAGCAGTCTTCTTCTCATCCTTTGAATCAGCTGACTTAGAAGATGCACTCTTTGCTGCAGGCTTTTTAGCTGCTGGCTTAGCAGCAGGTGCCTTAGCTGGTGCAGCCTTCTTAGGCATTGACTTACCAGTGATCATCATCTTTGCATATTCCATGAGTTCGTCGTCGATTTCGGTGGACATCTTAAGTCCATCTCTCTTCTTACTAAGAACTCTGATTATATCGTTTGCAGTAACCTGTCTTCCTGTTTCTTTTGTAAGTTCTTTCGCGTAATTAAATATTTTCATTCGTTACCTCCAAATCGTGTAATAAACTGAGTACCAAAGCTTTCATCCTTGATCGCTATAACAGAACGTTCAGCCTTTCCTATCATTCTTCCAAGCTCTTCCTTCTCGCCATAGATAGTAAAAGGTACTTCATAGAAATGACATTTGTCTTCGAACTTCTTTCTGGTATTATCAGATGCATCCTCAGCGATAATCACAAAGAAAGCATCTCCCTTATGAATGGCTTCTTCACATTGATATTCACCAGCGGCAACCCTACCGGCCTTCATAGCAATTGACAGAAGTTGCAGCTTACTCTTTTCCATATCGGCCAGACACGCTGCTTTGGTTTCATCATCAATCAGACCATTCTCAAATGCCTGCTCTATGCATTTTTTGTTTCTGCATATATATGCGCCTCTGCCTTTCTGCTTTCCAGAATCATCCTTAACAACACCATTTATTTCAGTGTTTCTTCCGGAAATGACAATCCTCGTCATTTCTCCTTTAGGCTTCTCCTGTTCACAGCAGACACATTTACGCATAGGTACGCGACCAACATTCTTTTTCTTTGTACTCAATGCTAATCTTTTCCTCTAATTATTCTTCTTCTGCTGCGTCATCAGCTGACTCCTCAGCTTCAGACTCTTCTCCCTCTGATTCTTCAGTAACTTCTTCAGTCTCTTCACTTTCAAGCTCTTCGATAGCAGCACTAACTTCCTCATCAGTTACTGTGCCATCTTCTTCTTCAACTTCTTCGTACTCTTCGTAATCTTCCTCGTAGTACTCTTCCTCTTCTTCAGCCTGACTTTCACTCTTGATATCAATCTTGTAATCTGTAAGTCTTGCTGCAAGACGAGCATTCTGACCTTCCTTACCAATGGCAAGTGAAAGCTTCTCATCAGGAACTACTACTCTGGCAATTCTCTCTTCCTCATCAACCTCAACTGAAACAACAGGTGATGGACGGAGTGCATTTTCAATAAATACTGCAGGATCCTCATCCCACTCTATAACATCAATCTTTTCGCCGCCGAGATCATCAACCACGTTGTTGATACGAACACTGTTAAGACCTACACAAGCTCCAACAGCATCAACATCTGGGTCATTTGACCATACAGCAAGCTTAGAACGTGAACCAGCCTCACGAGAAATACTCATGATTTCAACTGTACCATCAGCAATCTCTGTAACCTCACGCTCGAAAAGCTTCTTAACAAATTCAGGGTGTGTACGAGAAGTAATGATGCGGAATCCGCCCTTCTCACTCTCCTTAACACCAACAATGTAAAGCTTAATGCGATCGCCTGGACGGAATCTCTCGCCTGGGATCATCTCTCTTGATGAAAGGATTGTATCTGTCTTGTTATCCAGATTAATGCTGAGGTTATAACCTACATTTCTCTGAACGATACCTGTAATGATTGTCTTCTCCTTATCCTTGAAGTAATCATATACAGCCTTTCTCTCATTCTCCTTAATATTCTGAAGAATGATTCCTCTTGCCTTCTGAGCCGCAATACGACCAAAATCAAGAGTCTTGATCTCACACTCTACGAAATCGTTGATCTCGCAGTCTGGATCAATGTGCTTAGCATCCTCGATGAGGATGTCTGTGTTAGGATCGTTGATCTCATCAACTACCTGCTTTGGAGCAGTAACTGTGATGTCACCTGTCTCAGGATCCATGTGTACGTTAACTGCGTCCTTTCCGAAGTCACGCTCGCAAGCTGAAACGATAGCCTTCTCAATAGAATCTATCATCAGTTCCTTGCTGATGTTCTTCTCCTTTTCTAACATGTTGAGTGCTGCAATTATATCTGTCATCATATCCTCCTTATAATGAATATTTGCTATTTACAATGACTATTTATATAAACTGACTAGCAGTTTATTACTCCTCGTACTCAAGTCTAACACTTGAGATATTATCTCTGCTCAGGCTCACATCCTCACCATCAACATCAATAGTGATCATCTCAGGACTAAAATCCTTAAGCCTTCCTATATGCTCCTTGCCGCCCTGGTCAGCCTTATAAAGCTTGATGCGAATTAGCTTACCAATGCTCTTTTCGAACTCCTTGTCCTTCTTAAGCTTTCTGGTAAGACCCGGGGAACTAACCTCTAGTATATAGGCCTCCTCAATAAAGTCCTCAGCATCCAGCTTTTCATTAAGAGCTCTTGTAACCGTAACACAGTCATCAATGTTTACTCCGTCAGGCTTATCAATATAAACCCTGAGGTAGTAATCAGAACCTTCCTTCACATACTCCACATCCCAAAGATCAAGACCTTCTGCTTCGATGATCGGAAGCACCAGAGACTCTGTTCTCTCTTCAACTTCTGTTCTTTTCACTTTCGACTCCTTTTCTTAGCATTCGCGCAGAGGAACTCTGCGCGATGATGCGGGCTCATCAAAGTTACATATCTGCTTTCAGCAGATATGTACAGAATAATGCATAATGTCTATGCATATAAATATGCAGACATTAGCATTATTCAGTACATATGCTGCGCATATGTAACCTTGATTCGCCTTCGCACAAAAGCAAAGTGGATTCGGAACTTCCGAACCCACTCTAGTAATCATTTATTAAGTTACGTGTATTGTAGCACAAATCCGCTAAAATGCAAGCTTTTTTATCAACTTTTCAATAAAATAGGCACTTTGACTATTATTCGCTGATACTACCAAGATTTTCAGTCACTTTTTTATAATCATAATAATAAGTCAGATCTACAACTCTATTACTCTCTTTACTAACTATTACCACGAGACAATCATTATTCTTCTCATTATAGTAATAATAAGCATCTGACTTACCACCAGTCATATCACTTAGAATAGACATGGCACCATCTGCTTCAAAGGTCATATCTCTATCCGCATCAACCTCTGGATCATTTATACCTACGTTATAGAAACGATACTTTCTGCTGGATGTATTTATACCCATCTGTTTATCATTTATATAAATGATATTCAGATCACCGCCAGAACGAACTGTAACCGTACCATTTGAATACTGCTGAACAGACTTAACCTTTGCCTCATTGTCAGTGAATTCAATCTTCATATCCTTAGCAAGCTCATCCTCTGTCATGGTAAGTTTATTAGTTATATCCTTACCACTGGAGCCAACCAGATACTGAGTTCCTTTATAAATACCAAATGCGACCAGGATTAAAATAATTCCTGTAATTGTCAGAGAAATGATCTTTCTCTTCTGTCTGCCAGAATTAACCCCGGTACTGTCATCAGACATCATTGTAGGACCTGTATATGTAGGAAGGTCATTAATCTTATCTATATCTACAGTTCTGTCACCAATACCACCACGGAACTTATTATCATCCGCTCTTTCCTCTTCAAACCCAGGAGATGTATTCTCTCCATTTCTTGGATTATCAGGATCCTGTTTCAATTGAATTGCCATCTTTCACTCACTCCTTATAAACAACTGAAGCCATTCTAACACATCTAATATTAAATAACATTAAATGTTTATTATTTTTTCTTTTTTATTAAAACAAAGACCATTAAACCGGATACGATACAAACAAATGGAGCAACCCCCAAATCCTTTACAATATGCCCTTTCTCAGGTTTACCATCTGGATAATATACCATTACTTTCTTTCCTACTTTAAGTCCGGCATTCCTTCCATACATATGCTTGAATGTATAACTTTCTCCATCAACCTGATACTCTACTGTAACATTTGACTTCTTCCTATCGAAGGAATTTGATATAACAACACCTTCAGCCTTACTACCAGTAACCATCAAAGCAAGCATAAATACTATATATCCAAAACAAAGTGCAAACAATAAAGCAAATGCTATTAACAAGCCTTTAGTTTTAAAAAATTCTTTCATAAATCGTTCCTTTCAATTTGTTTTTTTTACAATAACACAGAGTAAAAGAACAAATCTTTAAAGAACTATTAAATATACAAAAAGAATTTTATCATAACTCAATTAATTCCTTAGGAGAATGAGCAAGTGGCTCGCAACCATCAGCTGTAATAAGAATCATATCCTCTATCCTCACTCCAAACTTGCCCGGAAGATAGATTCCCGGTTCATCAGTAAGAATCATATTTGGAGCAAGTATGGTGGTGTCCTTGGTATTAAAAGCAGGCCTCTCATGAATATAAAGACCAACTGAGTGTCCTAGCCCATGACCAAAATAATCACCATATCCCTGATTAGCTATGTAGTCTCTGGCTATCTTATCCACGTTCTTACACATAAGACCAGCCCTCACGCTATCAAGTACCGCAAGCTGAGCCGAAAGAACTATATTATAAACCTTCTTCTGTTCATCACTAGCCTTACCAATACAAACAGTCCTTGTCATATCGGAGCAATAACCTTTATAAATACAGCCAAAGTCCATTGTCAGAAAATCACCATTCTCCAGCCTCTTCTCAGTAGGAACCGCATGAGGCATGGAAGAATTAACACCCGAAGCAGCAATAGTCTCAAAAGAGAATCCCTCAGCCCCGTGCCTTTTCATACTGTACTCAAGCTCGGCTGCAACCTCAAGCTCAGTCATTCCAGGCCTAAGAACCTTAAGAACATCCTCAAATGCCAGGTCTCCAATATGCTCCGCCTGTCTCAGTAGCTCAACTTCTTCATCACTCTTTATCTGTCTTGGCTCATAGAGCGCCTCTCCCATAGAAAGAAGAACTATCGGCTCATCCATAAACTCATTCGAGCACCACTTCTCAAACTTCATATAATCAGCATAAGAAATACCCTGATCCTCAAAACCGAGCTTCCTAATATTCTCACCCTTAACAATCTCAACAAAATGCTCCGAAGCAGACTTCTTTGCATTAAACTCTCTAACCTCAAAATCACTGGCCTTCTGTGCCGCCTCCGTATATCTTGAGTCCGTGAGAATAATACTCACATTCTCTGTAACAATAGCAAACCCCTCACCAGAAAAACCAGTATAATATCTCAAGCTATGGGTATCTGATATTATCAGCCCATCCACGCCCTTTTCTCTAATTATGCTTTTTAATATACTCTTCTTGTCCATAACATAGTCCTTTTTATTTTTTATCCACTAATATTCTAAATTCTCTTCACTCTTATTTCAATATAATCTTTGCCCGCGAAACAAGTGATATTTTTACAACAAAAAAAGGACTATGGAAAACCATAGTCCTTAAAAAGCATAATTTACTGACCCATCTGAGCAGCAACCTCAGCAGCGAAGTCTTCGTTCTTCTTCTCAAGACCTTCACCAGTCTCAAATCTGATAAAGCTCTTTATTGCGAAGTTTGCACCAGTCTCCTTAGCAACCTTCTCAACATACTGCTTAACATTTTCCTTATCCTCAGCCTTTACATAAGCCTGATCTACAAGGCAGATCTCCTTAAGGTGCTTAGCAAAACGTCCCTCAACAAGACCAGCAAAAATCTTATTCTCAAGATACTCAGCCTTATGAGCTGCTGCGATATCTCTAAGAACCTGAATTCCCTCATCTGAAAGGAAGTTAAAGAGGAACTTGTTGTTCTTCTGCTCTTCATAAGCAGCCTTATCCTCATCTGACCATTTACCAGACTCAATTGCCTCAGTAATAACTCCGTTAAGGATTGGCTTTGGAAGTGAAGCTGGATCAGCAAGTGAGCTGTCTACAACGATTTCCTTCTCCTTAGCAAGTGTATCAGCTGAGATTTCATCTCTAGATACATACTGAGGATTCATAGCAGCGATCTGCATAGCTACGTTGTTCATAGCTTCCTTGATAGCATCACTATTATTATCACACTGAGCCTCTACAAGAACACCAATCTTACCACCCATGTGGATGTAAGATACAATAGCATCTCCTGTAAGCTTCTCAAAACGACGAATTGTAAGGTTCTCACCAATCTTAGCAACCATAGCCTTGTGATACTCTTCTACAGTTGATGATGGCTCGATATCAGATGTAGCAGCCATGAAAGCAGCCATATCTGCATAGTTACCATTGTTGATCTGTGTTGCAAGACCTTTTACATATGTCTGGAATACTTCGTTCTTAGCAACGAAGTCTGTCTCTGAGTTAACCTCAATAATTGTTGCTGTCTTAGCATCATCTGAAAGAACTGTTGCTACAATACCTTCTGCTGCAATTCTACCAGCCTTCTTCTCTGCTGTAGCAAGACCCTTCTTACGAAGGAACTCAACAGCTGCATCAAAATCGCCGTCTGTCTCTGTAAGAGCCTTCTTACAGTCCATCATACCAGCGCCTGTCATTTCTCTAAGTTTCTTAACATCTGCTGCTGTAATAGCCATTTCTATATCCTCCTATTATTTAGATTACTCTGCGTCTTCTTCTACTTCTTCAACTTCTTCTACGATCTCTTCTACGATCTCAACTTCTTCCTCAACATCATCTGAGCCTTCACCAGCCTCGATAACAGCATCAGCAAGTTTAGATACGATAAGCTTAACCGCACGGATAGCATCATCATTACCTGGGATTACATAGTCAAGGTCATCAGGATCGCAGTTTGTATCAGCAATACCGATAAGAGGAATTCCAAGTGCATGTGCCTCCTGTACGCAGATTCTCTCCTTGTGAGGATCTACAACGAAAATAATGTCAGGGAGTCTCTTCATGTTCTCGATACCACCAAGGTTCTTCTGAAGTTTCTCCATCTCTTTCTTAATGTTTACAACTTCTTTCTTAGGAAGTACATCGAAAGTACCATCTTCTTCCATCTTCTTATACTTCTTAAGTGTCTCAATTCTTGACTGGATTGTCTTGAAGTTTGTGAGCATACCACCAAGCCATCTCTGATTTACGAAGTACATACCACATCTCTCAGCCTCAGACTGGATTGAATCCTGAGCCTGCTTCTTAGTACCTACAAAGAGAACTGTTCCACCGTTAGCAACTGTATCAAATACAGCCTTATAAGCCTCATCCATCTTACCAACTGTCTTCTGAAGGTCGATGATGTGGATGTTGTTACGCTCTGTGTAGATGTACTCATCCATCTTAGGGTTCCATCTTCTTGTCTGGTGACCGAAGTGAACACCTGCCTCAAGTAACTGTTTCATTGAAATAACGCTCATATTACACCTCCTGGTTTCTTCTTCTGTGGACTCCTCTTTAAACATGTAAACCGCCATAGGTTTATCCTACTGAGCAAGCGGCACCGAACTGTTTAAAATCCACATGTTTATTTTTCTGGCTTTAGGCATAGTTTTCCTAAGGCCGCAATGGGTATAATAACATAAGAAAACCCCTATTGCAAGGGGTTTCTTAATGGTTTTTATATTATTTTTCTGGGATTATTTACCCTGAGTTGTAAGTATCTTTGCAATCTCCTCTTTTGTTGCACCCTCTTTAAACTCGAATGTACCAACATGAAGGTTAGATGCATAGTCCTTCTTAATAAGCCACTCATTAAACTCTGTAGCTGACTTAACAAGTCCGGCATCTTCAAGGAGAGATGAAATCTGCTCTGAAGACATACCAGATGTAACTGTTATGCTCTTCTTTCCGTTAGACTTCTTTTCTTCTTCTGTAGTAGCCTCTGTTGTCTTCTCCTCAGTTGTTGCCTCAGTAGTGGCTTCTGTTGTCTCCTCTGTGGTTGCTTCTGTAGTTTCTTCTTCAGTAGTAGCTTCAGTTGTTTCTTCCTCTGTAGTCGCCTCTGTTGTAGCTTCTGTGGTAGCCTCAGTTGTGGCCTCTGTAGTTTCTTCTACAGTAGTAACCTCCTCTGTGGTTGCCTCAGTAGTAGCTTCTGCAACAGTTTTCTTACTACTGTCATTATCCTGTTTCATTGAAGGAGCTGCTCCAAGCATTATGCCTGCTGCAACAACAAGGCCTATGCCTATGCCTCTTAACATATATCTCTTATTCATTTCTTACTCTCCCTGCTGTTTATCTATAATGGCTTTAACTTCACCAACGCCAATGTTCAGTACCTTAGAAATCTCTATTAAACTGAATCCTGCATTATACATTTCCATTACATTTCCAGCTGTATCACCGTCAGTAAGATTTATTCCCTTATCATCAAGAAGGTCGTTAATGTCATCTGGAGTCTCAACCTTGGAAGCTTCCTCTTTAACTTCTTCCTCAACAGCCTTTTCAGCCTTCTCCTGAACTTCTTCTACAGCCTTGGCTGCTTCCTGCTTCTTATCCTTCTTGTTCTTCTTGTCTCTCTTTTTATTCTTCTTGCCAAACTTGGAGTTCTTCTCCTGCTCAGCAATCTCATCCTTGTTTACATACTCAACAGGTCCCTTAAGAATTTCTGTTTCACCTTCGCTGTCATTATTAACAGGGGCTGCGAACTTCTCAAGTTCAGCCTTCTGCTCAGATGCCAGCTTCTCAAGCTCAGCTTTCTTAGCATCAAGCTTAGCATCTATTTCGCCAATCTCAGCCTTAAGCTTCTCAAGACCTTCCTTGTATTCGTCGATAACCTTGAGAGAAGCTTTCATATCCTTCTCCTTGTCACCAACCTTCTTGTAAAGTTCTTCAAGTTCAGCCTTGTTCTTGTTAATATCCTCTGTTACTTCATTGTAATACTTCTCAAGCTTCTGAGTATCCTCTGTAGCTCTCTCATCTATCTTTCCAATATTCTCGGAAACCTTATCTGCAACTACTTTGTCGCTCTTCTTTACTTCCTCGTCGATCATCTTGGAAACGCTATCACCAACAGTCTTCTTAGCTGAGTTCTTGCTGTACTCCCTGATGTGATTATCAACCAGCTTATTGAGATGCTTCTTATCAGCATCTGTCAGCTCTGTCTTGATATTAGGATTAACCTTTTCCTCTTCTTTGTCGTCTGGTGTTAAAACGAAGCTAATAATTATTGCGATAATGCCAACAATTATTAATACAATAGCAGTTGTAGTCATACCTCATACCCCTTTAATTAAATAAAAAATGTAGCAGAACTACTTTACATAATGTAGTTCCGCTACATATAATACCACAAAATATAGAAAATAAAAACTAATTTTTTACTATATTTATTATTCTTCTGGTTGAGCCTCAATATATCCACATTCATTATCTGAACATGCAATCTTCTTACCCTTTATAACCATGTATTTACCGCACTTAGGACATTTCTTTTCAACAAGTCTGTTCCATGAAGTAAACTGGCACTCTGGATAATTAATGCATCCATAGAATGGACGACCCTTACGAGTTATCTTTCTAACTATATCACCACCACAATCTGGACAGGTAACACCAATCTTCTCATAGTATGGCTTTGTATTTCTACAATTAGGGAAGTTAGGACATGCAAGGAACTTACCATAGGAACCGTACTTGATAACCATACGTGCTCCACACTCCTCACAAATCTCATCACTCTCCTCATCTGCAATCTTAATCTTCTCAAGATTCTCAGATGCATGCTTAATCTCATCCTCAAGATCTGGATAGAAATTTCTTACAACAACCTTCCAGTCTGTCTTTCCTTCGCCAATGCTATCCAGAAGAGTTTCCATATTGGCTGTGAAATCAATATCTACTATCTCAGGGAATGCAGTCTCCATTACATTGTTAACTGCCTGACCCAGCTCTGTTATATAAAGATTCTTCTGTTCCTTAACAATATATCTACGGTTAAGAAGAAGTGAAATAGTTGGCGCATATGTTGAAGGACGTCCAATACCGTTCTCCTCCATAGTTCTAACCAGAAGAGACTCTGTATAGTGAGCAGGTGGCTCAGTGAAATGCTGAGTTGTCTCAATGTCCTCACACTCAAGCTTATCGCCCTTTTCGATTCCGCTAAGGTTAACCTTATTCTTAACCTTCTCTTCCTCTGCATTATAAACATTCTGATAACCAGCAAATGTTACTGTGCTGCTTGAAGCCTTGAATGTCTCACCTGCAGCTGTAAGTGTAACTGTAAATATGCTGTACTGAGCTGGCTTCATTCTGCTTCCTACAAATCTCTCATAGATAAGCTTATAGAGCTTATACTGCTCAGTTGAAACCTTGCCCTTTATAGAAGCTGGAGTGATAGTCACATCTGTTGGTCGTATTGCCTCGTGTGCATCCTGAATATTCTTAGCCTTACTATCCTGAGCAGAAGCTTCCTTATCAGCCTCATACTCCGCTCCAAAATTCTCTCTTATATATTCTCTTACTCTTGCATCTGCCTCTTCAGAGATACGAGTAGAATCAGTTCTGAGGTATGTAATAAGACCTACAGTACCCAGTCCCTTAATCTCAACTCCTTCATAAAGCTGCTGAGCAACTCTCATTGTCTTAGATGTAGAGAAATTAATTCTGCTGGATGCAGTCTGCTGCAGAGTACTTGTTGTAAATGGTACTGGCGCCTTCTTACTTCTGGAAGTAGTCTTGATATCTGTAACTATAAAGTCCGCTCCCATCAGCTTCTTCTTAAGAGCCTCAGCGTCACTGCCTGTATTTATATCCTTCTTAAGATCAAACTTAACTGTCTGCTTCTGACCTGGCACCTTAATGTCAGCAACCAGTGTCCAGTATTCATTTGGAATGAATGCCTCAATCTCCTTCTCTCTGTCAGAGATCATCTTGAGAGCAACTGACTGTACTCTACCTGCAGAAAGACTCTTCTTGCCAAGCTTCTCCCAAAGGAGTGGGCTTATCTCATAACCCACAAGTCTGTCAACGACACGTCTTGCCTGCTGTGCATCCACAAGGTCCATATCAATGCTTCGCGCATTCTTAAGGGAAGTCTTAACCGCTCCCTTTGTAATTTCGTTAAATGCAATCCTCTTGAAATTCTTATCCTCCAGCTTAAGAGCTACTGAAAGATGATAAGAAATTGCCTCACCCTCACGGTCCGGGTCAGTTGCGAGATAAACATAGTCAGCTTTCTTAGAAGCCTTCTTAAGAGAACTGAGAAGTTCACCCTTACCTCTTATAGTTATATAATGAGGCTCATAATCATTTTCTATATCTATACCCATACTACTCTTAGGAAGATCACGGATATGTCCCTCTGATGCGATAACATCGTAATTCTTACCTAAGAATTTCTTTATTGTTTTAGCCTTTGTAGGCGACTCGACAATGACTAAATTCTTTGCCATTTTCTCCTCCAGATCAATACTTTTACTTAATCCCCAATCAACTGATTCGACACTATACACCAAAAAATTTTCAAAATCAAGAAAATATTTTTCGCCCTCCAGTGAAAAAGAATCAGCCTTTCAGGATGTAATAACCCTTTTCTACTGTCGTCACAAGGTCTTTTTTACATAGTTCATCCAGTATATGAATCGTCTCTCCAATAGCCATATGATTATGCCGTATAATGTCATCTATAAAGGTTGGCTCGTATCCAAGAATACCTATGATACTCTTCTCGGTAGCAGAAAGACCGGCCAGATTTTTCTCTTTTTTCTTACTCCTTGAACTCCTCTTTGGAAGAAAGCTTTCATTAAATATATCCTTAATAATATCCGACGGTGAATCTACAAGAGCCGCTCCCTGTTTTATTATGCTATTAACCCCTCTGGACATTACGTCCGATGCTCTTCCCGGGATACCATAAATACTCTTCCCCTGCTCCAAAGCATAGTCGGCAGTAATAAGTGTCCCACTCCTGAGAGCAGCCTCAACCAGAAGAAGTCCATCTGATAGACCGCTTATTATTCTGTTCCTCATGGGAAAGTTTTTAGAAACATGTGCAGTGCCAGGTTCATATTCAGAAATAAGCAGATGATTCTCAGATATCTCCTGATAAAGATCTATATTTACCTGAGGATAGCATATATCTACTCCGCCACCTAAAACGGCTATAGTTTTACCTCCCGAATCTATAGCCGCCTTATGAGCTTTTGAATCTATACCATAGGCCATACCGCTTACTATGACTATACCTCTGGATGTAAGTTCACTCACAAACTCTTCTGTCTCCATCACCCCATAAAATGTAGGACGCCTGCTTCCTACCACTCCAAGAGTATGAGGCTCCATAGTAATATCGAGACTCCCTTTATAATATAGAGCGATAGGCATATCCTTCAGTTCTGTGAGCCTTATAGGATAATCCTCATCAATAGGGGTTGTATATTTAATGTTTTTATATATGCAGGTCTTCTCGTGATTCTCGTACCACTCCTCGATATTCTGATTTCTAATCTCCTCGCCGGTACTGTCTTTTATCACCTTAGACTCAATAAGACTGTTCCTTATCTCCTCACTCGCGTATATATTTTCAACCACCCCTACCGGGTCACCAAACAGCTTATAAAGATTCTTCAGATCGCATGTTCTAAAGGTAGTCAGATGATTAAGCCAGATGTAAGCAATACGCATCTTTTCTTCATGACTTGTAGCTAGTTTATCAAGTATCATATAAAGGTCCCCCTTTCTACAGTTTCATTCCTATAGAAGATGGCCTCCTCTATATCAGATGTTCTAATCTCCTCCCTGTCTTCTACATCTGCTATCGTCCTTACCAGTTTCATAATCCTGTAATATCCACGCGCAGAAACATCACTATTTTCGAAGAAGTCTCTTAGCAGATCTTCCTCCGATTTACTTAGCTTTATATATGTAGAGATTTTTCCCTGAGGGAGCTCGGAATTAAATAAAAAGTCTTCATTTTTATAGCGTATTCTCTGTCTCTCTCTGGCATTCTGGATTATCTCCCTAGCCTCAGCAGAGCTTATCCCCCTCTCCAGACTGAATATGTCACTATACTTAACCGGACTTACCTCCAGGCGAAGGTCAATACGGTCCATAATTGGATGGCTTATTCTGTTCTGATAGTTATATATTTCCCTTGATGTACATTTACACTTCTTCCTATCCGGATAGAATCCACAAGGACAGTTGTTCCTGGCAGAAACCAGCATAAAGCGGGCAGGGAATGTAAGGCTGGCTTTAGCCCTGGAGATACTGACAATATGATCCTCCATAGGCATTCTGAGACTCTCGATGATATTTCGCCCGAACTCAGGGAATTCATCCAGAAAAAGAACTCCTCCGGTAGCAAGGCTTACCTCTCCAGGCTTCGGAACATGCCCTCCTCCCAGAAGTGCTACCTGAGAAATATTCTGGTTAAGACTTCTGAATGGTCTGGTATTTACATATTTCATTTTGTCATTCAGAAGACCTGCCACACTATAGATCTTTGTTAACTCCATACTCTCCTCATGAGTAAGAGGCGGCATTATGCTCGGAATGCATTTGGCTATCATGGATTTACCGGAACCCGCAGCTCCGGTCATTATGATATTGTGAAAACCGGATACCGCTATTATGATGCCACGCTTAAGACTATCCTGGCCCTTTACATCGGCAAGGTCATTTTGGTAGACAACCTCAGGCTCTTCTTCAGCATTCTTATAGGGAGTTGACCACTTCCCGGAAGATAGCATTTCAATAATATCCTCAAAGGAACTTACGGGGATAATGTCCACGCCCTTTACAAAGGATGCCTCATCAGCATTCTTTTCAGGCAAGACCACACGCCGAATGCCTTCCTTCGGGGCGTGATCTACTATAGGAAGCACGCCCTTAACAGGCAAAACTCTTCCATCAAGACCCAGTTCGCCTATAAAGAGAGTCTCCTCCAGATCCTTAAACATATTGTTGGTAACAGGGATATCCTCCATAGAAATGAGGATTCCGAGAGCAATGGCCATGTCGTAGCCTGCTCCATCTTTTCGAATGTCCGCTGGGGACAGATTGACAGTTATCCTGCGGGATGGCATGCTGTAGCCCAGATTTTTCAGGGCAGTACGAACCCTCTCGCCAGCCTCCTTTACGGAAGACGCAAGATAACCAACTAGACTTAGCCCTGGAAGTCCGGAACTGATATCTGTTTCGACGGTAACGATCATTCCATCTATTCCAAGAGCTGTACCACTATAGATTTTACTATACACGAATGCTCCTTTCAGCCTCCACGGAGCAGTACATATTTAGATTCTAATAAGGCGGTCCTGAAGATGCAATCAAAAAATGCCTGGAATTGTTAAACTTTTGTGAAAAGCGCAACAAATCCAAGCATTTCTCTAGATTATGTAAACTAAAATCGAATTATTGTTTATTTTACTATTTAGCTGGCAGATATTCTAGTAATTAAAATAAACTAGATCGTCAGCTGCTGGTCCTGTAACTGCAACACTGGTTGCTTCTATTACCGGGCCCTCACCCTGGAACTCCGGATAGAATTCTTTCTTGATAGTTCCTTCTACTATTATCCAGTCCCTGTCCTTCAGCTTATTAGCTCCACCATAGTATGTCTTGAAACCAATGAATGCTATATCATTAGCACAGCATGTCATGGCAAATCTTCCAGGTACGAATTCATTGTCCCTGTAATTAGAAGGTCTGTGAGCCTGAGCCTTGAATTTAATCTTCTTGCCGACATACTTATCAGGATTATCAGCAGCATCAATATAGAATATGCCGAAGTCCTCTTCCTCAAGAACAATCTCTGGCTGATTAATATCATAAGGAAGAATAATCTCATCATCACTCTGCATTGGATTACCGGATTTATCCTCAAAGATAACCTGAGCACGTCTGTTAACGGCACGGATACTACGTCTGTATTCAGCAGTCTTCGTGTTTTCGTCGCATCTGTTGAAGATTATCATATCTGCGTTACGAAGCTGATCCATCATGATCTTCTTCATGTTATTAACATAGAGATCAAAGGTGGTTGCATCTACAAACGAAATAACCTGAACAACAGTCCAGCCCATAGGAACCTTCACCTGGAAAAGCTTATCCAGTTCCCACATACCATTATACTCTACGATTACATTTTCAGGGTTGTATTTACGACCAAGTTCAAGAAGATAATCCTCTGTAAGCTTTTCATCATCTATATACTCAAGATGAATATTCTCCTTCTCAAGCTCAGCAACGTCGTACTCAACCTCACCCTCCTCGCATGCAAGAAGAAGCGTTGGCGTACTCTCCGTAAATCCCTGAGCGAGTAAAGTATCTATCGCAAATGTTGTTTTACCACTTCCAAGAAATCCCATAAAAACATAAACTGGAATTTCCTTAATCTGTTCCTTATTAAACATATGAATATCCCCGTTGACTTATTTTTTATAATCCGAAGAGTTCGGCAATCTTGTTTTCATCTAGTTTGCTTCCGATAACACAAAGTTTTCCTGTGTAATCTGGGGAGCCTTCGCGTACTTCGTACTCACCTGGTACAAGGTCGAATTCCTGCCAGTTGCCATCTTTGTCTGGGACAATTCCTTTGGCACGGAGGATTATACCGAACTCGTTATCTTCTTCTACAGAAAGCTTGTCGAGAATTTCTTTTAATTCGTCAGCGCTGTATTTGTGAGCTGTCTCTTTACCCCAGCTTGTGAATACCTCGTCAGCATCATGGTGATGGTGATGATGTCCGCAGCTGCATACTCCGTTCTCATCATAGTGATGTTCATGGTGCTCGTGATCATGGTCATGATGATGCTCATGTTCATCATGATCGTGGTGATGCTCATGCTCGTCGTGGTCATGATGATGTTCATGCTCATCGTGATCATGGTCGTGATCATGATGGTGATGATGATGTTCTTCGTCATCTACCGCTGGATCATATTTGAAATTCTTCATTATATCTTCTATTGAAGATGAATGCTCCATAGCATCAAGAATAATATCGCCTGAGATTGTATCCCATGGTGTTGTGATTATTCTGGCCTCAGCATTATGCTCTTTAATCATATCTACTGCAACCAGAAGCTTATCCTCATCCACGTTCTGTGTACGGCTGAGAACTACAGTTCCACAAGCCTCTATCTGATTAAGGAAGAACTCACCAAAGTTCTTGATATACATCTTTGCCTTAGTAACATCAACTACTGTTGTTGCACTGTTAAGAGCTATTTCTACATTCTCACCAGCCTTCTGAATAGCTTTGATAACATCACTCAACTTACCAACACCAGATGGCTCAATAATAACTCTGTCAGGATGATAATCATTTACAACCTGCTTAAGAGCCTCACCGAAATCACCAACAAGTGAGCAGCAGATGCATCCCTGATTCATCTCTGTAATGTTAACTCCGGCATCCTTAAGGAAACCGCCATCAATACCAATCTCACCGAACTCATTTTCAATAAGTACAACCTGCTCATCCTTAAAAGATTCGCCGATGAGTTTTTTGATCAGAGTTGTTTTACCAGCTCCGAGAAATCCTGAAATAATATCAATTTTTGTCATCTCTTTTTCCTCCATTTTTATTTTTTCCTAACTACTATTCTATCAAACGTGTCAAGACAAAGGACACGACCTATCATATACAAGGGACGCTTCTCCATTATGGATCAATAATCCATAACAAAGAACCGTCCCCTGTTTTGTTATTAACCTGTAAATGCAGGCTTATTTCTTTTTAAAGATTGAGATTGAAAGCGCTGGAACAGTAACTGAAATGTAATTAGCTCTGTCATCTACCTTACCAGCCTTTGACTGCTTAACAACCTTATTGTTATGGCCTTCACCACCAAACTTAGGAAGATCACTGGAGAATATTTCCTTCCACTTTCCTGCACTTGGAACAGCCAGCTTATAATTCTTTGCATCAACTGGTGTGAAGTTACAGATGATAACAAGTGTATCCTCTTCCTTCTCACCACGTCTCTCAAATGAAATGATAGACCTATTGGCATCGTTTGCATTTATCCATGCAAAGCCATCTGAATCATTATCCTTCTCGTAAAGAGCAGGCTCTGTCTTATAAAGCTTATTCAGCTCCTTAACATAGTCTCTGATGCAGTTATGTGCATCGAATTCAAACAGTGACCAGTCAAGCTCTTCTGATTCGCTGAATTCCTTCATCTGAGCAAATTCCTGTCCCATGAACAGAAGCTTCTTACCAGGATGTGTAGCCATATATCCATAAGCAGCACGGAGATTTGAGAACTTATCCTCATAACCACCTGGCATCTTCTCTATCATTGAACGCTTCTCATGAACAACCTCATCATGAGAAAGAACCAGAATAAAATTCTCGCTGTAAGCATATACCATGCTAAATGTCAGCTCATTATGATGATATTTTCTATATAATGGATCAAGGCTGATGTAATTCAGGAAGTCATTCATCCAGCCCATATTCCACTTAAAGTCAAATCCAAGTCCGCCATCTTCAACTCTGTGAGTCATCATTGGCCATGCTGTTGATTCCTCAGCAATCATCATAACCTGAGGGAAAAGCTCGTTCATCTTGTTATTCAGCTCTTTAATGAATTCTACTGCTTCAAGGTTCTCATTTCCGCCGAACTTATTAGGTCTCCACTCTCCACCCTGACGTCCATAGTCAAGATAAAGCATTGAAGCAACAGCGTCCATGCGGATGCCATCTACATGGTACTTATCTGCCCAATAGAGAGCATTTGCTATAAGGAAGTTACGAACCTCATTGCGACCATAATCAAATATATAAGTTCCCCAATGAGGATGCTCTCCTCTCAGTGGGTCTGCATTTTCATAAAGTGGTGTACCATCAAATCTTCCAAGTCCGTGATCGTCCTTAGGGAAATGCGCTGGTACCCAGTCGATTATTACGCCAAGTCCCTGCTCATGCATGTAATCAACGAAATACATAAAATCTGTTGGCTTACCGTATCTGGATGTTGGTGCATAATAACCTGTTACCTGATATCCCCATGAAGGGTCATATGGATGCTCCATAATAGGCATAAGCTCTACGTGAGTGTATCCCATTTCTTTCATATATTTTGAAAGTGCTCTTGCTATCTCGCGATAGTTCAGGAACTCTCTTCCATCATCAGGTCTCTTCCAGGATCCAAGATGAACCTCATAAATATTCATAGGAGATTTCTTAAGGCTCTTCTTATCTCTGATCTTCATCCACTCATCGTCCTTCCACTTGTAATCAAGCTTTGTAACGCGAGTTGCATTAGCTGGACGAATTTCAGACATAACTCCATAAGGATCGCTCTTCATGAAGACTTCGCCAGTCTTGGATCTTATCTCATATTTATAAATTTCATCTTCAAAATCACCAGGAATAAAAAGTTCGAAAATACCGGAATAATCCAGCTTTCTCATCTGATATCTACGTCCATCCCAGTTGTTGAAGTTACCAACAACTGAAACTCTTTCAGCATTTGGAGCCCATACTGCGAACAGAGTTCCAAGAACTCCATCCACTTCCATTGGATGAGAACCAAGCTTATCGTAAATATTATAATGGATACCCTCATTGAAATCACAGATATCTACTGGATCAATGACTGGGTCAAATGTATATGGGTCAATGAAAGACTCTTCATGACCATCTAAGAACTTAGCTTTTACTCTATACTCAAATGCCTTCTTATCTTTAAGTCTTATAGAGAAAAAGCCGTCATATCTATCTGAAATTAAGGAATAAGTTTTACCTTCGGCGATGTCAGTAATCTTAACAACCTTTGCGTCTGGCAAAAAAACATTAACAAAAACATCATCAATACATTCATGAATTCCCAGCAGATGATGTGGGTTGTCATGCCTTGCCTCAGTAAGGGCTTCAACCTCCATCCAATTTATAGCAAATACAGCTTTTCTTCTAGTCATAAAATTAGTCCTCATTCCCTTTTCTCACGAAAAAATCTACTCTTTAGTATACCCCATTTTATTACCTTCTTGCAAGGAAAACCCTATATTTCATGAATGAAGATACCACTGCGGAGTTTTGGCTCGAACCATGTAGATTTTGGTGGCATAAGAAGTCCAGCATCAGCCACTTCAAAGAGCTCATTTATAGATGTTGGATACATAGAAAATGCCAGCTCCATGTCTGTATGGCATCTTCTCTCAAGCTCGCCAAGTCCTCTGATTCCACCTACGAAATCAATTCGCTTGTCTGTACGTGGGTCCTCAATACCAAGAATTGGTGTGAGAACATAATCCTGAAGCAGTGAAACATCAAGTCCTGCGACTGGATCATCACTTTTCAGATCATCATTTATAGTAAGCTTATACCATTTGTCATCAAGGAACATGCCAAATGTACCCTTATCAACTGGCTGGAACTGCTCACTTACTTCTTCTATCTCGAAGGCCTGTGAAAGCTGACTCATAAATGCTTCCTTTTCAAGACCATTTAAATCCTTAATTACTCTGTTGTATGGAAGGATTTCAAGCTCGCTCTCAGGGAAAAGAACCGAAAGGAAGAAGTTGAATTCCTCGTCACCTGTAAATCCAGGATTCTCTTCTCTCTTCTTAAGACCTACCTTAACTGCAGATGCTGCTCTATGATGTCCATCAGCTATATAAATTCTATTTTCAGCATCGAACTCAGAGCGTAAAGTCTCTATATCAGAAGCATCACTGATAAGCCAAACATTATGTACTACACCATCGTCAGCTGTGAAGCCATATGTCTTCTCACCCTGCTTAACCTTTGAAACGATAGAATTGATAACATCTCTATCTCTATAAGCAAGGAATATAGGACCTGTCTGAGCATTGCAGTTATAGATATGATTTATTCTATCCTGCTCTTTTGCAGCAAGTGTATTCTCGTGCTTCTTGATGGTTCCATCGATATAATCATCAACAGAAACAACTGCAACGATACCTGTCTGTGAACGTCCATTCATAATGAGCTCATAGATATAATACACAGGCTCCTCGTCATGAATATATGTTCCATTTGACATATCTTCATGCAGCATCTCATTAGCTTTGTCATAAACCTCCTGAGCATACATATCCTGAGTCTCAGGGAACAGTGTCTCAGGTCTGTCGATTCTAAGAAAACTCTTTGGATGCTCATCAACAAAAGCCTTAGCCTCTGCTCTTTTATAAACATCATATGGAAGTGCAGCCACATCGCTTACCACATCTTTATTAGGTCTAAATGCAGCGAAAGGTAGTACTTTTGACATTTTATGCCTCCTATTTTAAACACAAAGATACATCCAGGGAAAAAATCCTGGATGTATCTAATAATCTTGTTATTTATCCACGAATAAAGTTAACTGCCTGTCCAATGGACTCATCAAACTCATCATCGCTGGAATTCTTAAATACAAAAAGCTCTGGAACATTTTCAGGTGGATCATAATCCTGAGTAGCAACATACTCATCCCAATGCTCTATCTTCCAAGTATCACGCTCTGAATTACGAGCAACCATTCTCTGACGAACAACTTCAATATCAGTATGAACCCAGATAATGCAAAGCTCAGCATTCTTAATTGCGAGTTTCTTGCGCATAGCAGCAAGCCATTCCTGACTTCTTACTTCCTTCTTGAATGGTGCATTTATAAGAACAGTGTCATTATAATTAAGCGCATTCATAGCAACCTCAAGGATAGCATCATACTCTGCATCTCTGATGTGCTCATGGAAGAAATCTGATGATCTGTCAAATGGTTCTCCAGCAACTTTATAAATCTGCTTAGAAAGAACAATCAGATCATCCTTATCAAGATATACACAGTTATTAAGTGCTCTTGCAAGATTTTTTGTAACGAATGTCTTACCACATGCCGGTGGCGATGTAACAAGAATCAGCTTTTTCTTTGCCATTTTACCCTCCTTGGCAAAATCAAGATTTGATTTTGAAAATGCATTAACGCATTATTTTTTTGTTATATAACCCTTAGCTGTAAGAAGCTCTGCACAAAGTACGGCTCCACCTGCAGCACCACGGATTGTATTGTGTGAAAGACCAACGAACTTGTAGTCGAAAAGGCTATCTTCTCTAAGTCTTCCCATGGAAACTCCCATGCCGTGCTCATAATCAACATCAGCCTGAACCTGAGGTCTGTTATCCTCTTCCATGTAACGAATGAACTGCTTTGGTGCTGATGGAAGATCTAACTTCTGAGGCTCACCACTGAAGCTTTCCCACTTTTCAATGATCTGCTCTTTAGTTGGCTTCTTTCCAAAGTTAACAAAAACAGTTGCTGTATGTCCGTAAAGAACTGGAACTCTGATACACTGAGCTGTAATCTTTGGAGCGTCAGGATTAAGCTTAATCTCGCCATCCTCAACCTTACCCCAGATACGAAGTGGCTCTTTCTCAGACTTCTCTTCTTCACCGCCGATATAAGGGATGATATTTTCTACCATCTCTGGCCAATCCTTGAAGTTCTTTCCAGCACCAGAAATTGCCTGGTATGTTGAAACTACAACTTCCTTTGGCTCAAACTCTTTAAGAGCAAAAAGTGCAGGTGCATAAGACTGGATTGAACAGTTAGGCTTTACAGCGATAAAACCTCTTGTTGTTCCAAGTCTCTTTCTCTGAGCTTCAATAACTTCGAAATGCTCTGGGTTAAGCTCAGGCACTACCATAGGAACATCAGGTGTCCATCTATGTGCACTATTGTTAGAAACAACTGGAGTCTCTGTCTTAGCATAAGCCTCCTCGATAGCCTTAATCTCATCTTTAGACATATCGACTGCACTAAATACAAAATCAACGCCACTAGCTATTTCTTCTACTTCATTTACATTTTTAAGTACAAGGTCAGCAACTGAATCAGGAATTGGATTGTCCATCTTCCATCTGCCTTCAACTGCCTCACTATATTTCTTACCAGCGCTACGTGGGGATGCAGCTACCGTAACTACGTCGAACCAAGGATGGTTATTAAGAAGGTCGATAAATCTCTGACCTACCATACCCGTAGCACCAAGAATTCCTACTCTTAGTTTTTCCATAATGTTTTCCTCTTATATATTTACTACGATATACGTATTTCTTTACTTAACAACTCTAACTCTGATAACACCATCAATTGCTTCAAGCTCTGATACCATGTTTGCAGCATCTGGTGTATCAACATCAAGGATTGTATATGCATAGTCACCGCGTGACTTGCTAACCATATCAGGAACATTAATTCCAGCCTTTGAGAAGGCACCAGTGAACTGTGTAAGCATGTTAGGAATGTTCTTGTGACATACTGTAATACGTCCTGCTGATGAAGGAACACCTGCATCACACCTAGGATAGTTAACTGAATTGATGACATTTCCATTCTCAATGAAGTCTCTAATCTCGTTAACAGCCATAACTGCACAGTTATCTTCTGACTCAGCTGTTGAAGCTCCAAGGTGAGGTGTACAAATAACGCCCTCGTGACCAACTACTGTTGGGTTAGCGAAGTCTGTTACATAACGATGTACCTTACCTGCATCGATAGCCTTCATAAGAGCTGGCTCATCAACAAGGATGTCTCTAGCGTAGTTAAGAATAACTACTCCGTCCTTCATCATTGAGATAGCTTCCTCATTTATCATTCCCTTAGTTGAATCCATAAGTGGAACGTGAATTGTAATATAATCACACTCTGAGTAGATGTCATTTACATTCTTGATGTGCTTAACTGACTTAGAAAGGTTCCAAGCTGCATCTACTGATACAAATGGATCGTATCCAAGTACTTCCATACCAAGATGGATAGCTGCATTTGCAACTCTGCATCCGATAGCACCAAGTCCGATAACACCGAGCTTCTTGCCCTGGATTTCATTACCAGCATAAAGCTTCTTCTGCTTCTCTGCTGTCTTAGCAATGTTCTCATCATCTTTATCTTCGATTACCCAGTTTGCACCGGCAACGATATCACGTGAACCAAGAAGAAGTCCTGCAATAACAAGCTCCTTAACACCGTTAGCATTTGCACCAGGTGTATTGAAAACTACAATACCCTTCTCAGCATATGCATCAAGTGGGATGTTATTTACACCAGCACCAGCTCTTGCAACTGCAAGAAGTGATTCTGGAACTTCAAGCTCGTGCATTGAAGCACTACGTACGAGGACTGCATCTGCCTCATTTAAGTTATCTGTCATTTCATAGCTTGCATCGAACAGGTCTGTTCCACACTTAGCTATTGGGTTTAAGCAATTAATCTTAGCCATTATGCGTTCTCCTCCTCAAACTTCTTCATAAACTCAACGAGCTTCTCAACACCTTCGATTGGCATTGCATTGTAGATAGAAGCACGCATACCACCAACTGATCTGTGCCCCTTAAGGTTAACAAATCCAGCCTCAGTAGCCTCTTTAACAAACTTAGCTTCAAGATCAGTATCATGGTTTCTTGTAACGAAAGGAACGTTCATAAGTGATCTATCCTTCTCTACTACTGTTCCCATGAACATCTTTGACTGATCAAGATAATCATAAAGGATCTTAGCCTTCTTCTCGTTATGAGCCTTCATAGCCTTAAGACCGCCCATTGACTTAACCCACTTGAATACAAGTCCACAAATGTAGATACCATAGCATGGAGGTGTATTGTAAAGTGAATCAGCATCAGCCTGAGTCTTATACTTAAGCATTGTAGGAACGAACTCTGGAAGATCATCACGGATGAGGTCCTCACGAACGATTACTATTACAACACCGGCAGGTCCAACGTTCTTCTGAACACCGAAGAAGATAAGACCGTAATCTTCTACATTTACTGGCTGAGAAAGAATGTCAGATGACATATCAGCTACGAGAATCT
Organism: uncultured Lachnospiraceae bacterium; assembly: GCA_947168155.1. Lineage (GTDB taxonomy): Bacteria > Bacillota > Clostridia > Lachnospirales > Lachnospiraceae > Eubacterium_Q. The sequence goes on from CAMVKW010000008.1 coordinate 61,753, forward strand.
TACCCTTTGTATTTGGGAGCTCCTTAAATGTAGTTCCGTAAATTGTATTGTTATGACAAATGTATACATAATCAGCATCTTCTGAAATTGGAAGGTCTGAGCAATCAGGGATGTATGAGAATGTCTTGTCCTCTGATGAAGCGATCTTGTTAGCTGTACCATACTTCTGAGCTTCCTGCCAAGCCTTCTTAGCCCACTGACCTGTTACGATGAAATCTGCAACACCGTTTTTCATAAGGTTCATAGGGATAGCTGCAAACTGCTGTGATGCTCCACCCTGAAGGAAAAGTACCTTATAGTTATCTGGGATATCCATAAGATCTCTGAGGTCTTTCTCTGCTTCTTTGATGATGTCATCATAAACCTTTGATCTGTGAGACATCTCCATTACAGACTGACCACTTCCCTTATAGTCCAGCATCTCCTCTGCTGCCTGCTTAAGAACTACTTCTGGTAAAATAGAAGGTCCTGCTGAAAAGTTGTAAACTCTTGCCATTTTATTTTTCCTCCATTTATATAATTAAAATGTTTTAAATTTCAAAAGAATTTCACAATTCACTATGATAAAGTTATTTCATGATTTTATCAAGGCGAAAATAATGCGAAAAATGTTCAATATTTTGTTAATTTTGCCAATTTTCTTTGTTTTTGATTCTTTTACTACTTATTAAGAGCATCTTCGGAATCGAAGCATGTCTCAATAGATGCACCAGGTGCAACCATTGGCCAAACCTTGTCATCCTCAGCTATCTGGCAGTCGATGAGGTAAGCACCTTCGCCCTTGATAGCCTCTTTAAGAGCTTTTTCGAACTCAGCAACAGTCTTAACTGTATAGCCCTTAGCTCCCATTGCATCTGCAAGCTTAGCAAAATCTGTTTTATCTTCAAGAATAGTATTTGAATATCTCTTTCCATAGAAAAGAGTCTGCCACTGACGAACCATACCAAGCACATGGTTATTGATTACTACTTCTATTACATGAATATCTTCTCTGGCAGCTGTTGCCATTTCATTCATGTTCATACGGAAGCATCCATCACCAGCGATATTGATAACAGTCTTATCTGGAGAACCAACCTTAGCACCGATTGCAGCGCCAAGTCCGTATCCCATAGTTCCAAGACCACCTGATGAAAGGAAATGTCTAGGCTCTTTATACTTGTAGTACTGAGCCGCCCACATCTGATGCTGACCAACGTCTGTAGTGATGATTGCATCTCCCTTTGTCTGCTCGTAAATCTTGTTGATGATTGCAGGTCCTGTAAGATGCTGCATATCATACTCAAGAGGATTCTCAGCCATAAGGTCCTGAATCTCCTTGTTCCACTCTGGCTTCTTGGAAGCCTTTACTTTAGCATTAAGCCTCTTAAGGATTTCATTTGCATCACCGATAATCTTAGCATCAACATCGATGTTCTTATTAATCTCAGCTCTATCCACATCTATATGAAGAATTCTAGCATTCTTAGCAAATGTACTTGCATCACCGATAACTCTGTCTGAGAATCTTGCACCTACAACGATAAGAAGGTCTGCTCTGTTAACTCCAAGGTTTGAAGTCTTAGTACCATGCATTCCGATCATACCAGTGTAGTTCTTCTTTGTTCCGTCAAATGCGCCCTTGCCCATAAGTGTATCGCATACAGGGGCATCTACCTTTTTAACGAGTTTAGCAAGTTCTGCTGAAGCGCCTGAAAGAGTTACACCACCACCAACTAAGAAGTAAGGCTTTTCGGAGTTGTTGATCATCTCAACGGCTTTCTCGATATCTGAATCCTTGATAGTCTCAGTGACTCTCTGAATTGGTTCAGGCTTCTTAGGTGTGTAGTCAGCCTTTGCTGCCGTAACATCCTTAGTGATATCAACAAGTACAGGACCTGGACGTCCAGTCTGTGCTATCTTAAATGCACGTCTTATTGTATCAGCAAGCTCATGTACATTCTTAACGATGAAGCTGTGCTTTGTAACAGGCATAACAACGCCAGCTATATCTACCTCCTGGAAGCTGTCCTTTCCTAGCATAGCTACACCAACGTTAGCTGTAATTGCTACTACAGGAATGGAATCCATATATGCTGTAGCGATTCCTGTTACAAGATTTGTTGCACCAGGACCGGATGTTGCCATACAAACACCAACCTTACCTGTTGCTCTTGCATATCCATCTGCAGCGTGGCTTGCGCCCTGCTCATGAGATGTTAATACGTGATGTATCTCATTACTATGTTTATATAATTCATCGTATACATTCAGAATTGTACCACCAGGGTAACCAAATACAGTATCTACTCCCTGTTCCTTTAAACATTCAATAACAATCTGTGAACCAGTTAATTGCATATTATTTTCTCCTTGTTATTTAGTAGGTATCTCGAGGATAGCTCCGCGGTTACCGGATGTAACCATAGATGCGTAGCGTGCAAGGTAACCAGTTGTGACCTTAGGCTCACGTGGAGTCCATGCAGCTTTACGCTTAGCTAACTCCTCATCACTCACCTTAAGTGTGATGGAATAATTATTGATATCGATTTCAATCATATCGCCCTCTTCTACAAGTGCGATAGGTCCGCCTACTGCAGCCTCTGGTGAAACGTGACCGATAGATGCGCCACGGCTTGCACCTGAGAAACGTCCGTCAGTAATAAGAGCAACTGTGCTTCCAAGTCCCATACCAGCGATAGCTGATGTAGGGTTAAGCATCTCTCTCATACCAGGACCACCCTTAGGACCTTCGTAACGGATGACGACGACATCGCCATCAACGATCTTTCCACCAAGGATAGCAGCGATTGCATCTTCCTCTGAATCAAAGACTCGAGCTGGACCTTCATGCTTCAGCATCTCAGGAACAACTGCTGATCTCTTAACAACAGAACCGTCTGGAGCAAGATTACCCTTAAGTACTGCAAGACCACCTGTCTTTGAATATGGATTATCAGTAGGTCTTATGACCTCTGGATTTCTATTTACACTATTCTTAACTGCCTCACCGATAGTCTTACCAGTTACAGTCATACAATCTTCATTTATAAGACCAATGTCGCAAAGCTCTTTAACTACTGCATATACACCACCTGCTTCGTTAAGGTCTTCCATATATGTAGGACCTGCAGGTGCGAGGTGACAAAGGTTAGGTGTCTTCTCGCTGATAGGATTTGCAAATGAGATATCAAAGTCAAATCCAATCTCATGCGCAATTGCTGGTAAATGCAGCATTGAGTTTGTTGAACAACCAAGTGCCATATCTACTGTAAGAGCGTTCAGGATAGCATCTTTTGTGATGATATCGCGTGGACGGATATTCTTCTCAAGCATATCCATTACAGCGTATCCTGCCTTCTTAGCAAGACGGAGTCTCTCTGAATAAACTGCAGGGATTGTTCCATTTCCAGGAAGTCCCATACCAAGTACCTCAGTCAGGCAGTTCATTGAGTTAGCTGTGTACATACCTGAACATGAACCACAGGTTGGACATACCTTCTCTTCGAACTCAAGCACTTCTGCATCATCAATCTTACCAGCTGTACGCTCTCCTACAGCTTCGAACATTGATGAAAGACTTCTCTTTCTTCCGTGTATGTGACCAGCAAGCATTGGACCACCAGATACGAATACTGTTGGTACATTTACTCTTGCAGCTGCCATAAGAAGACCTGGAACATTTTTATCACAGTTAGGTATCATTACAAGAGCATCAAACTGATGTGCGATAGCCATAGCTTCAGTTGAATCAGCGATAAGGTCTCTTGTGACAAGGCTGTACTTCATACCGATATGACCCATTGCTATACCATCGCAGACGGCAATAGCTGGGAACATAACTGGTGTTCCACCCGCTTCAGCGACGCCAAGTTTGACGGCCTCTGCTATCTTATCGAGGTTCATATGTCCTGGAACGATTTCGTTGTAAGAACATACAATACCAACCATAGGCTTTCTGATTTCTTCTGCAGTATATCCAAGTGCGTTCAGAAGTGAACGAGCTGGTGCCTGCTGCAGACCACATTTCATGTTATCACTCTGCATAATAAACTCCTCCGTAATTTATTATAAATATAATTATTCTTCTATTTTAAATTTCCTCTTTTTAGATACGCTCAGCTATAAGAGTTCCCATCTCATCGCATTTAACCTGGTCTTCGCCTGGCTTAGCGAGGTCGATAGTTCTGTATCCTTCTTCAAGAACTTTCTTCACAGCATTTTCTATCGCATCTGCCTCTTTGTCAAGGTCAAATGTATATCTAAGCATCATTGCTGCACTAAGAATAGTAGCGATAGGATTTGCAATGTTCTTACCTGCTATATCAGGAGCAGATCCACCAGATGGCTCGTAGAGACCAAACTTTGTCTCATTGAGAGATGCAGATGGAAGCATTCCGATAGAACCTGTAATCTGTGAAGCCTCATCTGAAAGGATGTCACCGAACATATTTTCTGTAAGAACTACATCGAACTGAGCAGGATCCTTAACAAGCTGCATAGCTGCGTTATCTACAAGCATTACACCATACTCTACTTCTGGGTAATCCTTTGCGACTTCGTCAGTAACCTTTCTCCAAAGTCTGGAGCTGTCGAGGACATTTGCCTTGTCAATAAGTGTTACCTTCTTGCGACGCTTCATTGCAATGTCAAAGGACTTAATAGCAATGCGTCTGATTTCATTTTCGTTATATGAAAGTGTATCGACTGCTGTCATTACACCATCAATCTCTTTTGTATATCTCTCACCGAAATAAAGACCGCCTGTAAGCTCGCGCATCATCATCATATCGAAGCCCTTCTCAGCAACTTCCTTCTTAAGTGGGCAAGCCTCTGATAATTCTGGGTAAAGATATGCAGGTCTCAGGTTAGCAAAAAGCTTGAGAGCCTTGCGGATTCCAAGAAGTCCAGCTTCTGGTCTCTTTTCTGGTGGAAGCTTATACCAAGGAGATGTCTGTGTGTTACCACCGATAGAACCCATAAGGACTGCATCCTTGGACTTAGCTATCTCGATTGTCTCCTCTGTAAGTGGAACACCATTCACATCAATTGAACATCCACCCATAAGGAGCTGTTCGTAATTAAATGTGTGTCCGTACTTCTCTCCGATTGCATCCAGAACCTTCATAGCCTCTGTGACTATTTCTGGACCGATACCGTCACCCTTGATGACACCGATATTACATATCATTTCGTTTTCCTCTTTTCTATATTAGTAGTTTTATTTAAGTATTTTATTTATCTTGTTTATTAGTTTTCTTTTCTTCAGGAACCAGATTGAACTCATATGGATTGCCATATGCTACCAAGGTGAGTTTCTCTCCGTCTCTATCATTTACGAAGTAACCATATAGGCTTGTGGTTATCTGCTCATCTTCGTCATATTCTGCTTTTTTACCATAATGAACTTCTTCTTCATTAGTAAGAGCAATGCATACCAAGTTTTCTCTGGTGGCACCATATTGAGGATTTTCCATATCTTTTAAATCATCATCGGTAATCTTATCTTTCACCTCAGAATCATTTAAAAGATAATCCGCAGCATCATCTCCTACATAAAGCTTGAATGTGCCACTGTAATAATCGCCATTCTTATTATCACCATCTCTGTACCAGATAAATGTATTATCAGGTTCTGCGATTATTAAGGCTGTATCATTAAGACCAACCCAGTCATAGGAAGTAAAGTATTCTTTATCGAATTCTTTATCTTTTTCTTCATCATCATCTTTATCTTCATCTTTTTCTTTTGAAGATGAATGCGATGAACTGCTCTCAAAATCTTTATCATCAGCTTTGCCGATAAATGCAATAAATAGTACGGCGGCTATTAGAAGAAGACTGCCAAGTCCTACCGATAGTCCAATAATCAGCCCCTTAAGACTCTTTTTCTGTACCGGCGGCTGAACAGGCTGACCATTTATCAAGTAACCATGCTGATCATAACCCTGGTTGTAACCCTGGTTCATTTGTTGCTGATATCCTTGGTTGTACCCTTGATTCATTTGTTGAGGATAACCTTGCTGTGGGTATCCTTGCTGGTTTGGATAACCCTGGTTCCCCGGATATTGCCCCTGATTCATACCTCTCTCCTATAAATAAGTCAGTGAGATCTGACCCCATCGACTTATTATGTTTCTACTTTGTATTTCTTGGATTGTGGGATGGCATCGATATAAACTGCAAGTGGTGGAACTATAACTGTGATGAAAGTTATAAACTCTAGTGCATTTCCACTATTAAACAGCTTAATGAATGCTTCCATTCCTCTGTTCTTATTATTGATCAGCTCTGTCATATTGTAGACAATCTGGCTGTAATAATATGTTCTTCCGAAATAAACTATTAATGCAATAACGAATAGAACAATAACCCAGGTTGATATCTTGTAACCACAGAAGAACTTGAATGCCAGAACTGTAGCTACTAGGCGAATTATCATAACAGCCATAGCAGAGCCAATATATGCTCCCACACTAGGAACGCGTATAATAACAATTGGAAGGAAGTACTCGAGGAGCGCTCCACCAATTGCTACCAGGCATCCCATAAATTGTCTGCCTCTTCCTATCTCTTCTATCTTGTTAGAAACAACTAGTCCAATAATGATTGTTAATAAGCAGATAAAAAATCCAGGATAATTAAACAATGCAAAATTTTTAATCAATACTAAATATTTTAAAACAACTTCCATAATCGTAACCACAACTCTCTTTCATAAGAGAAACAATATGCCTTAATCTTCTTTTGCGTTAATAGAATTGATAAGGCCTCCGCTTGTAATGATGTTCTGCATAAATGGAGGGAAAGCCTGACCCTGATACTTCTTTCCTGTTGTAATGTCTGTAATCTCGCCTGTATCGAAGTTTACTTCAACTTCGTCCTCAGCCCTAATTTCTTCACTTGCTTCCTTACACTCAAGGATTGGAAGTCCAATGTTAATACTATTTCTATAGAAGATTCTTGCAAAAGACTCAGCGATAACGCATGAAATACCAGAAGCCTTAATAGCTATTGGAGCATGCTCTCTGGAAGAACCACAACCGAAGTTCTTTCCAGCAACCATAATGTCGCCGTCCTTTACTCTGTTAACAAAATCTTTATCAATATCTTCCATACAGTTCTTTGCCAGCTCAGCTGGGTCTGCTGTATTAAGATATCTTGCTGGGATGATAACATCTGTATCTACATTATCACCATATCTATGTACTGTACCATGTGCTTTCATGTCTATCTTCCTTTCAATATACTCATTATCTGTTCTGTGTTTTAAAGATCCTCTGGACTGGAAATCTTACCTGTGATTGCAGATGCTGCAGCAACTGCTGGGCTTGCTAAATAAATCTCTGAATCGATTGCACCCATACGTCCGATGAAATTACGGTTTGTAGTTGAAACCGCTCTCTCACCATGAGCAAGGATTCCCATATGTCCACCAAGACATGGTCCACAAGTTGGAGTACTCACGATTGCGCCTGCATCTATAAAGATTTCTGTCAGACCTTCGCGAAGCATCTGCTTGTAAATTTCCTGAGTTCCAGGAATAACGATAACTCTCAGCCAGTCTGCAACCTTGCGGCCATTCATAATGTCAGCTGCAATACGCATATCATCTATACGTCCATTTGTACATGAACCGATAACAACCTGATCAATCTCAATATCACCTTCAGCGTGAATCTCGTCGATTGTCTTTGTATTTTCAGGAAGATGAGGAAATGCAATCGTAGGGCGAAGTGAACCAAGATCAATCTCTATAACCTCATCATAGTCTGCATCTTCATCTGCCTCATAAACTGTATATTCGTTATTAGCGAATTTCTCAGGCGCATGCTCTTTCATGTATTCAAGTGTAAGATCATCAACTGGGAAGATGCCGTTCTTAGCACCAGCCTCGATAGCCATGTTTGCGATAGTAAATCTGTCATCCATTGTAAGTGACTTAACGCCCTCACCAACGAATTCCATTGATTTATATCTGGCACCATCAACGCCGATCATTCCAATGATATGAAGGATCAGGTCCTTACCACTTGTCCACTCTGCCTTCTCACCCTTAAGTACAAACTTAATAGCTGAAGGAACCTTGAACCAAGCCTTACCTGTAACCATACCGGCTGCCATATCTGTTGAACCAACACCTGTTGAGAAAGCACCAAGTGCTCCATATGTACAAGTATGTGAGTCAGCACCTATACATGTATTACCTGCAACAATAAGTCCTTTTTCAGGAAGGAGTGCATGCTCAATACCCATCTGTCCTACATCAAAATAATTTACAATGTTGTTAGCCTTAGAGAAATCTCTAACCTGCTTAACATGCTCTGCACTCTTAATATCTTTATTAGGGGTGAAGTGATCCATTACAAGTGCAATCTTTGTATTGTCAAATACTGTTTTCTTCTTAAACTTGTCCAGCTCATTAATTGCTACTGGAGTTGTAACATCATTACCAAGTACCAGATCCAAAGATGCTTCAATCAGATCCCCAGCCTTTACACTCTCAAGTCCTGCATGAGCGGCAAGAATTTTTTGTGTCATTGTCATTCCCATGTTTATTTCCTCCATATAATTATCCTATTAAATATAAGGATAGTATTAGGTCATAGATAAAGGACATTTTATCATAAAAACAGCCCATTATCAAAAAAAATTATTACCTATTATAATATTTCACAATAAGTAATAATTTTTTTGATCTACAAAGTATAATTTATTAATTTACACTGAAAAGAAGCTGTCCGTAGCTTGGGAATGGCCAGTCTCTCTGGGATGTGAGCATCTCGGCCTCATCTACGTATTTCCTAAGCTCATCCATAGCTGGCAGAAGCTCATCTCTTACGAATGCTGAGCTAACGAAAATGTCATCTAATGTCTTGAACTTAGCAAGAGCATCTTCAAGACTAATAACTGCATCCATTATGAAGTCTGTAAGCTCTGAAAGTCTCTCCATTGTAGAAACCTCATACTTGCACTTCACATTCTCGCTTACCTGTCTCATAAGAACTGTTGTCTGAGAAAGTCTGTAGAGATATCTTTCAATAGCTGGAAGGTAATTCTTACGAACCATATCAACCATTGTAAGACCTTCAATATTAACAGTCTTTACGTAGTTCTCAAGCATTATCTCGCAACGGCTCTTAATCTCAGCCTCTGTAAATACCTTATGCTTTATAAGCATATCTACATTCTTCTTATCAAGAAGTCTTGGCATAGCGTCCGCAGTTGTCTTAAGGTTAGAAAGACCTCTTACTTCTGTAGCTTCCTTAACCCACTCTTCTCCGTATCCATTTCCATCGAAAAGAATACGCTGATGTTCAGTTATAACTCTTTTTATAAGATCATGAAGTTCAGTCTCGAAATCCTGTGCTCCTTCAAGCTCATCAGCATACTGACGAAGGCTTTCAGCTACAGCTGCATTTAGCATAATGTTGCAGCATGCAATACTGTTGGATGATCCCAGTGATCTGAACTCAAATTTATTACCTGTAAATGCAAATGGTGATGTTCTGTTTCTATCAGTTGTATCTCTGAAGAATCTAGGAAGTGAATGCACTCCCAGCTTCATCTTCACTTCTTCTGTTCCCTTATATGGCTTATCTTCCTTGATTGCCTCGAGGATAGCTGAAAGCTCCTCGCCAAGGAATACAGAAATAATTGCAGGAGGTGCCTCATCAGCACCAAGTCTGTGGTCATTACCTGCAGTTGCAACAGAAAGACGAAGGAGATCCTGATAATCATCTACTGCCTGGATGACGGCACATAGGAACAGCAGGAACTGTGCGTTCTCATATGGTGTCTTTCCAGGTGAAAGAAGGTTCACGCCTGTATCTGTTGTAATTGACCAGTTATTATGCTTTCCGGAACCATTGACTCCGGCAAATGGCTTTTCATGTAGGAGACATACAAGACCATGCTCGTTTGCCACCTTCTTCATAATTTCCATAGTCAGCTGATTTGAATCAGTTGCTACGTTTGTTGTTGAATAAATAGGTGCAAGCTCGTGCTGTGCAGGAGCCACCTCATTATGCTCTGTCTTTGCAAGGATACCAAGCTTCCAGAGTTCTTTGTTCAGGTCTTCCATGAATGCACTGACTCGTGGCTTGATTACACCAAAGTAGTGGTCATCCATTTCCTGTCCCTTTGGAGGCATAGCACCAAAAAGAGTTCTACCTGTATATTTAAGGTCAGGTCTCTTACTCCAAACGTCAGCATCTACAAGGAAGTATTCCTGCTCTGCTCCAACGCTTGTTCTGACATACTTTGCATCTGTACCAAATATCTTGAGTATTCTCATAGCCTGTCTGTTAATGGCCTGCATTGATCTAAGAAGTGGGGTCTTCTTATCCAGCGCTTCACCTGAGTAAGAACAGAAAGCTGTTGGAATGCAAAGTGTATGATCCTTGATAAATGCATAGGATGTTGGGTCCCATGCTGTATAACCTCTTGCTTCGAAGGTTGCACGAAGGCCACCTGAAGGGAATGATGAAGCATCAGGCTCACCCTTAATAAGCTCCTTACCTGAGAACTCCATGAGCACTCCACCATCTGGAGATGGTGTTATAAAACTATCATGCTTCTCAGCTGTGACACCAGTAAGTGGCTGGAACCAATGAGTGAAATGTGTAGCTCCATTTTCTATAGCCCAGTTCTTCATTTCCTCGGCTACAGCATCTGCAACTGCATCATCAAGACGAACATTCTCATCAATGGTCTTCTTGAGCTTAGCGTACACATCATCGGATAGTCTGGCTTTCATCACCTTATCATTAAAGACAAGAGATCCAAACATTTCAGGAATGTTAATGTTTTCCATAAATTTCCTCCATTATAAGATCCCTGGGCAAAAAAGCTTCGGGATGACTTTTAAAAAACATTGTAAAGTATAGCACTCAAGCAGTTAAGCTTCAACCCCATATTTACTTAATAAAATAAAGGAAAGAAGCCTTTTCACTTCTTTCCTTTTAGTTTACTTTGTCATTCTCTCGGTATAATCATCTTTTGGCATTGGTTTAGCGTAGTAGTAACCTTGAATCATATCGCAGCCCTGCTCAGCCAGGAAATCTACCTGGCCCTTCTCCTCAACACCTTCTGCCACAGTTCTCATATTAAGACTCTTTGCAAGCTTGATAGCTTCGGATACTACAACCTCTCCTCTCTCTCCTGCATTCTCACCTCTGAAAAATTCTGCATCCAGCTTTAGGATATCCAGCGGCATGTCCTTAAGGGAATTAAGTGATGAGTAACCCGAACCAAAATCATCCATGGAAACTACAAAGCCATAATTCTTTAATTTCTTGATTGTCTCAATCATGGCATTCTTATCATCGAAGAATGCACTCTCAGTAAGCTCAATCTCGATCAGGTTATGAGGACATCCAGCAGCATCTACCATGTCTCTAATCTGTTCTGCCAGATCTTTCTCAGCAAAATGTGCTCTTGAAACATTAACTGAAACAGGCACACATTTATAACCCTGATCCAGCCAGGCCTTCTGATCCCTTGCTACATGAGAAATCATGTAGTGATCTATCTCGGTGATAAATCCATTCTTCTCGAAAAGAGGAATTATCCTGCCCGGAGTTACAAATCCATACTCCGGAGATTCCCATCTTATAAGAGCCTCTGCCCCACTAAGCTCATCTGTTCTAGGATTATATTTAGGCTGGTAATAAACCTTAAACTCTTCATTTTTAATAGCTGACCATTGATGCTCCTGAACTGTATCCAGCCACTTCTGATCTTCAAGAAGCTTATTATCAAAGATTTTAATTCCTGATTCATCTGAACCGCTAAGGGTTGCCCTTGCTGAACATGCATTGTTGTAATGCTGCTCAATACTTATATCCTTACGGCTGGCAGTCTTACCCTTTTCATTCTTTGTGCTTGGGATAAGATCAACGCCTATCTGGAATTTGAAATCATGGGCTCCACCAAGAGCCTCAAGTTTGGTTATAAGCTCATGGAGTCGCATCTTCAGTTTATCTTCATCTTCATATTTCAGAAGGAGTGCAAAATTAGAAGTTGTGGCGTGCGCCATCTTTTCCTTCGACTGTATTTCCCTCTGAATAGTCATATAGATTTTCGTAAGCATCTCTTCGCCATCCTTCACTGAATGACAAAGGGCATAATTTCTATAATTCTTAAATACAAGATTTGCTACAGCATAATTCTCTTTAGCATTTCTTCTCTTTCTAAGGGTCTTTTCTCCATTGATCAGATACCACATCCAGTTACGTCCCTGAGTTGTAGCATCCAGGAAGAACAGACTAGTAAGTCTTGTCTGATGAACAATAGAAACGATTACATTAACAAATAATATAGTAACAATTATTGCAACTAAAATAATAACTGCTGCATAGATTTCCAGGAAAAGAATCACATCACGCATGTTCAGATTAAACACTGCTTTTCCAATGAAATGCTCTCCGTCTTTTGTATCCACAGAAATCCATGCAGGAATTCCCATTGAATCTATCTTGTCTTTTGTATCTGCATTATTTGAATACTGAAAATATACTCCATTAGAATAATGAACAGTACTACTTCCCGTTCCATCTGATTCCTCACCTAGTTCATCTTTAAGTTCATCCTTCAGCTCATCTTCATCAGTAGTTGAGATAACAAAACCGGTATCACCATTTTCATCACTTAGATAATTCTCGCCTATCCACTTAAAGACTTTGTTCGCTCTAAGTTTAAGATTGTTGTTATTATCAATATATATCATGTCAGATTCCGCATCTTCTACAACATGATATTTCACATTTTCTTCAGATAAAATGACATCCGCTTCTTTAGTGCTTCTGGTATCTTCGCCCTTCTTATAGATGACATTTCCCGAATCGTCTGTTACCACGAAGTCCATATCACTTTCCTCGAGGATGGACTTAATATCATCATTTTCTATTCCGCGTTCATAAATCTTGGATAGTCTGACAACCTCATCATATCCATTTACAAACTTGGATTCCAGAATGTATTGAAGAAAGAACCCTGACAAAAATACCATCATAGCAACAAATAAAACTGTGAAAATTGTAAATGCTATTATGGAGCCCCATATATTATTCTTTTTTACTTTTCTATATAATTTCTGATTTTTATTCTTCGCCATTTATGGCCTCCCGGGAATTAATTTAAAACCACAAATATATAATAACAGATTAAAAGAAAGATTGTATTAAATAAACCTTAAATCTATATTAGTTTATATTAAAAAAAGTAAATGCAATCACTTTAATTTCTTCATGTCCTTGAGGAATTTCGAATCGGGCATAACTCCACCATATCTCACATCATTATACATATCCGTAAGGGTATCTACTTCTTTAGGAAGGTTATCACCCTCAGAATGATTCATCATAATGAGTATATCCTTGGTGGTGGCATTTCGGTCTGGGACAAAGAAACGCCTGAATGCCTGAACCCTAGTTTTATAAATTCTTCTGGCCTTAATATCAGGAGAGTTTCCAACCAGCTTATCCGGATCAACATATTTATCTACCGAAAAGCCATGCCTTTTATTCTTGGAAATGTTTTCTACCAGATCATCATCTCTCATATTTCTCATAAGAAGAAGCCTTATCAGCCAGCTGAATACTTTATAAAGCAAAAATACAACCAGCAAGATAATAAGAGCTGTCAGGATAAAATGGATTATCTTCGAAAGAAGACTCGCATCCGTAATATCCTTATAATAAACATTTGATCCAGTCATTTTTCCTGGAAGCGACAGTCCTAAAAGGGTAAGTATAAGGTTTAATATGTTTATGATAATTAGGATTACAAACTTTGCTGTTATTGCCAATGCAAGAAGCAAATCCTTAAGAGCCCTGTCGAAATGGAGTGCATTTCCCAGAATCAAAGCTGTAAGCGTTATGACCATGATGGCCGTGATTATAAGACTATTTACGGAAGCTATCTGTTTCACTGGTGCTCCGCTAACACGCTTGGTCTTGTGGATGTAACTCTCCAGTCCTTCGAGATACATTGCCACAAGAAATACCATAATTATGATAATAGGGAAAATATAACCTATATGAACGAGGGGCTTATTATCGAAATAAGTGCCAAGTCCGATGGTTGCCATACCCACAAGAAAGCATGGCCAAGGAGCCTCAAAGAATCTCTTTAAGGTATAATTTGACCTCATGTATAAGACGCCTTCCATGGCTAATGACATAATAACCAGGACAAGTATCACCTTCAGATACATATTTTCGGCTATCAGGAATGTCAAAAAACTTATACCAAGATGCACGATGAAAAGGAATATTCCCCTTGAAAATACCTCGCGAAGAATGAATGAAATGATCATTACACCAAGAATATACAAAATCCATTTAATTTTGAGAACTGGCTGACCAAAAAGACCCAGTACCATATCGGTAAGGAGTACTACGTAGAAAAATAAATATATCAGGTGCATGGACCGTCTTAAAAATGCAATCAGTTTATACATTTATCGGTACCTCCCACGCACTGGAATATGGTCGGTCCGCTATATAAGGATATTCGTCATAACAAGGAACAATCAGCCTTACAGAGCCGCCCTGTTCTTCAATCTTATCCAGAAGATCAATGAGATCCGACTTAGCATAAGGGCTCACAACAAGGTACAGACAATCACTGTTTGCATGAGCAATCTCGTCGCGCACTGAACTTAGGAAAGCATCCTTTCCTTCGGAACCTGATATTTCAGCAAGCATTCTATCTATTGTTATTCCATGTTTCTTTTCTGTTCCTTCCTGAACATTTGGAAGGGACCTGCCATCTGCGGTCGTACCATTTGTTATAACTGAAACAGTTATATTTTTTGCAAGCAGACTTCTTGAAAAACTGCTTACTATGGAAATTGCCTCTTCCAATAGTTTATCTGTCTCAATCATATAATCATTATCAAGATTCAGCATAATCTTAACTCGACTATCAGTTGTATAGCCGTACATATTTACCATCAGCTCTCTTGCCTTAGCACTCTGTTTCCAGTTAATGCTTCGATATGGATCGAAGGACTGGTATTCACGGACACCACGGAAAGTAAGGCTGTCCTCAACCATACTGCGCTTCGCTTCCATTTCGCCCAGTATTCCCTTGAAGAAAACCTTGAACCGTTCTGTATTAAGTTTCTTTGGAAAAACATAGATTGTATCGGAGTGTCTCATTTTGTGGGCGTAGGTATCTGTCATAAAGAAATCACGAACAATGATGCTTGCATTGTTCACGCCCATTACTCCTCTGGCACTACCCTCGAATTGAAGCTTTCTTGTAATTCGCTGGTGGCCAAGTATTGAGAAAAGTTCATTCTTATGATAAAGATCAGTAACATTGGAATTGGATTTATCGTAAAACTTTAAGCTCTTATCTACGGAAAACTTCAAATGAAAAACAGGCAGAGGCAAAAACTTATCGTTGGTAACGATTTCGATCAGTTCAGCACTCTCCCCGCATTCTATGTAGTCTCGGCTGAACTTAACTTCAGTTTCGAGACCTTTATCCCAATATTTACTATATAAATACTTCTGAAGAACATAAACCAGCAGAAGTATAAGAACCGCAACTAATAGTTTCATTTAAACCCCCGATGCACCAATAAAGTACACCCTTCAAACTATAAACTACTTCCACTCCTCTACTGGAACAGTAACTCCTGCGACCGCATCAGAAATAATATCACGAACATCCTTAAGTCCGCTGACTCCAGCACTTGTTATTACTCTGTGAGAATAAACATATGGTGCAAGGAAGCGTACATCGTCAGGTGTTACATATTCCCTGCCCGATATAGCCGCAAATGCCTGAGACATTCTCATAAGATTGAGAGAGGCTCTTGGACTAACTCCAGAGAAAAGCTTGCTGGAATTACGTGTTGCTTCGGAAATATCTACAATGTATTCCTTAACAACATCATGAACCTTTATACTCTTAACTGCCTCAGCAGCATTAATTATATCTTCACCAGTACATACCGCTTCTACTTCAGTCTGAGGCGCATCTGTTATAAATCTATTCAGGATAGCAACCTCATCGTCTCGACTAAGATCTCCCATAGTAAGCTTAACCATGAATCTATCCAGCTGAGCTTCAGGAAGCGGGAATGTACCTGTTGTTTCGATTGGATTTTCAGTAGCAATAACAATGAATGGAGCTGAAAGTTCACGGCTTACACCATCAACTGTTACAGCTCGCTCTTCCATCGCTTCAAGAAGTGCACTCTGAGTACGAGGAGTTGCTCTGTTAATCTCGTCTGCAAGAAGGATGTTTGTAAAAACTGGTCCTGCAATGAATTCAAACTCCTCAGATTTCTGGCTATAAATGTTAAGGCCTGTGATATCCTGTGGCATCAGGTCAGGTGTGAACTGCACACGGCGGAAATCCGCTTTAATGCTGTCAGCTATGCATTTAGCCATGGTGGTCTTTCCTGTACCTGGCATATCCTCCAAGAGAACATGTCCTCCAGAAAGCATGGCTGAAAATACGAGTGAGAAAACCTCATCACTGCCTATCATTACTCCACGGATATTTCCCAACACCTTATTATATAGATTTCTTACTTCTTTTATATCCATTTTTACTTCCTTGTTGGTAACTTTTATGTTACTATATTATTGTTATCATTCCTCCTTAGAAAGGAGGTGATTCATTGAATAATATAACCAGTTTTATAATATCTGTTATGGCAAGTATAGTTGGATACTATATCTGCAAGTGGTTAGACAGATATTTTGATGATAACTAGCCCAAGGGTGCACGTAACCTAAAACGTGAAGAAACCCCATCAGGCGCAACTGGTGGGGTTTCGACTTTGATTCATTGAATATACTCAGTTTTATCGCTAATTTCTTAGCTAAGAGTATGTTATCACACATTCAATTTAAAATCAATATCATTCATTTCCAACCTACTTGCCATACAGATATTATATCAAATGTTCAAATATAATCAATTAATTATTGTAACTTTTGAGTTACCTTATTTGAAATACTCTACACCAGATTCAAAAATCTTCTGATCTTTATCTCCATAGATATTTAAATATGTGCTACGATCACGACGCTCTGAGTGGCCCATCTTTCCAAGTACACGTCCATCAGGACTTGTAATACCTTCGATAGCCATGTAAGAACCGTTGATATTGTAATCCTCGTCCATTGTTGGATTACCTTCAACGTCTACGTACTGTGTAGCAACCTGTCCATTCTCGAAGAGCTTTCTAAGCCATTCTTCCTTAGCAACAAAACGTCCCTCACCATGTGAGATAGGAATTGAATAAACTCCACCAAGAGTTGCCTTCTGGAGCCATGGGCTCTTATTTGAAACAACCTTTGTATAAGCAATTCTTGACTGGTGACGTCCAATTGAATTACGAGCAAGTGTAGGACTTAGTTCTGTCTGCTCTACTATCTCACCAGTTGGAACAAGTCCAAGCTTAATGAGTGCCTGAAATCCATTACAGATACCAAGTGCAAGACCATCACGCTCATTAAGAAGCTTCATAATCTCGTCCTTGATCTTCTCATTTCTAAATGTAGTCGCAATGAATTTACCTGAACCATCTGGCTCATCACCACCTGAGAATCCTCCAGGGAACATTACTATCTGTGACTGGCTGATTGCCTTTGCGAATGCATCTACTGATTCTCTGATACCCTGAGGATCAAGGTTATTAAGAACTATAACCTCTGTCTCAGCTCCAGCTCTTTCAAATGCTCTCGCACTATCATATTCGCAGTTTGTTCCAGGGAATACTGGAATGAATACCTTTGGCTTAGCAACTTTATTCTTAGCTACATAGATGCTCTTAGCTTCGTATACTCCATCAGCATAGCCTGTAAGCTCTGGATTGTATCTGTATTTAAGCTCTGTTTCAGGAGTACCAGCCTTCTTAGCAGCTATATAATCCTTAGCATGTCCTTCGAATCTTGCCTCAACTCCACTGTCAGTACTAAATACCTTCTTAAGAGGAGTTGTCCATGCCTTAAGTGCCTCATCAACTGTTATCTTAACAGAACCATATGTAAATACTGCTTCATCTGTAACAGTACCAATA
Organism: uncultured Lachnospiraceae bacterium; assembly: GCA_947168155.1. Lineage (GTDB taxonomy): Bacteria > Bacillota > Clostridia > Lachnospirales > Lachnospiraceae > Eubacterium_Q. Next base: position 79,784 of record CAMVKW010000008.1, read on the forward strand.
ACCTTACCTGGAAGACCAAGAGCCTTAACATCTTCTGGACTAACTTCCATGATGATTGAACCATAATCCTTACGTCCAAGCTCATCATCTGCGATTACATTCTTATCAAGGCTTACACCAAGCTTATTACCAAATGCCATCTTGCTGACAGCTTCGATAGTACCACCGAATCCTACAGCAAACGCTGACTGAATAAGTCCCTGCTCTACTGCAGCACGAACCTTTGCATATCTATCGAGTACATCTTCATATACTGGAACATCATTCTCATCCTTCTTAATGTCCATCTTAACAAGGAGGTTTCCAGCCTTCTTAAGTTCGGATGTTACTACATTCTCAACTGTATTCATAACTACAGCAAATGAACAAAGTGTTGGAGGTACATCAATTTCATTGAAGGAACCTGACATACTATCCTTACCACCGATTGATGGAAGTCCAAGACCAATCTGAGCTGAATATGAACCAAGAAGTGCAGCTAGAGGCTTACCCCAACGTGAAGGAACATCGTTCATTCTCTCGAAGTACTCCTGGAATGTGAGACGTATCTTTGAAACATCTCCACCTGCAGCTGCAATCTTAGCAACTGAATCGATTACAGCATAGATAGCTCCATGGTAAGGGCTCCAGCTAAGAAGATATGGATCAAGACCATAACTCATCATACTTACTGCATCTGTTCTACGTGTTCCAAGCATTGGAACTGTAGCAATCATTGTCTGCATAGGTGAAAGCTGATACTTACCACCATATGGCATTGTTACTGTATTTGCTCCGATTGTTGAATCGAACATCTCAACAAGTCCACGCTCTGATGCAACATTGAGGTCTGAAAGAATGTCCAGCCACTTAGTCTTAACATCAGCACCCTTGTTGCTATAATCTTCTGTACTGCCCTCTGCATCAATTCCAGCAAATGGATTAACTGTTTCAGATGGCATCTGAACCTCAGCCTCTGTCTCCTGATGAGCACCGTTTGTATTCAGGAATGCACGGCTGATATTAACGATTTCCTTACCTCTCCACTTAAGAACAAGACGAGGACTCTCAGTAACTGTAGCAACCTTAACAGCTTCAAGGTTCTCTTCTCTTGCATACTCAAGAAGCTTATCAGCATCTGCAGCATCAACTACAAGTGCCATTCTTTCCTGAGACTCTGAAATAGCAAGCTCTGTACCATCAAGACCAGCGTACTTCTTTGGAACAAGATCAAGGTTGATATCAAGTCCGTCAGCCAGCTCACCGATTGCAACTGAAACACCACCGGCACCGAAGTCATTACACTTCTTAATAAGTGTTGTAACCTCTGGACGACGGAACAGTCTCTGGAGCTTTCTCTCTGTAGGTGGATTACCCTTCTGAACTTCTGCTCCACAGCTCTCAAGGGACTCAGAATTATGAGCCTTTGAAGAACCTGTAGCTCCACCACATCCATCACGTCCTGTACGTCCACCAAGAAGTATTATAACGTCGCCAGGATCAGATGTAAGTCTCTTAACATTATCCTTTGGAGCAGCACCTATAACAGCACCGATCTCCATTCTCTTTGCAACATAATTTGGATGATAAACTTCCTGAACCAGACCAGTTGCAAGACCTATCTGGTTACCATATGAAGAATATCCCTTAGCAGCTGTCTGAACTATCTTACGCTGAGGCAGCTTATTTGGAAGTGTTTCAGCCAGTGACTTAGTTGGGTCAGCTGCGCCTGTAACACGCATAGCCTGATAAACATATGTACGGCCTGACAGTGGATCACGGATTGCACCGCCAAGACATGTAGCAGCGCCACCGAATGGCTCAATCTCTGTAGGATGATTATGTGTCTCGTTCTTAAAGGAGATCAGCCAATCCTCTGTCACGATGCTTCCATCTTCATTCTTTATTGTAAGTGGAGCAACTATTGTGCAGGCATTTATCTCATCTGAAACATCAAGGTCTTCAAGCTTTCCATCCTTACGGAGTTTCTTCATACCCATAAGGGCAATGTCCATGAGACATGTGTACTTATCGTCACGGCCTGCATTTATCTCTGCAGCATCTGCAAGGTACTTCTTAAATGTACCCTCGATGGCATCTTTATATTTACCTTCGTCAAACTTAATGTTTGTAAGCTCTGTAGCAAATGTAGTATGACGGCAGTGGTCTGACCAATATGTATCCAGAACCTTAATCTCTGTAAAGCTTGGATCTCTGTTTTCTTCTGCTGTGAAATAATTGCGGATATGCCAGAAATCCTTATATGTCATGGCAAGTCCCATGCTGTCATAGAGAGCCTTGAAGTCATCCTCTGACATGGAACAGAAACCGTCCATGATCTTTACATCTGCTGGCTCATCATAATTCATAATGAGTGTATCTGGCTTAGCAGCATTATCAATACGAGCCTCAACAGGGTTGATTACATATTTCTCGATTGTCTTCTTCTGCTCATCTGTCAGCTGGCCGCCACTCACCTTAACAACGTATGTGATACCTGATCTGATGATTGGCTCTGCGCTGTCATCCAGAAGCTTAACGCACTGCTCTGCTGAGTCAGCTCTCTGATCGAACTGACCTGGAAGGTATTCCATAGAGAATACAAAGTCGCCTTCGTCATATGGGAACTCCTCCTTATATACAATATCTACCGGAGGCTCTGAAAATACAGTTACAATGGCCTCTTCGAAAACTTCGTCAGAAAGATTTTCAACATCATATCTGACAAGCTCCCTTACAGTCACATCCTTAAGACTCAGATAAGCTCTGAACTCGTTTGTCAGCTCATCTGCTCTTACTGCATAGTCTGGTCTCTTTTCAACGTAGATTCTTCTTACACTCATGTTATTTCTCCTCGTATATGTTTATATAATTATTATATTTCAATACTTCTCTGTATTTATGTGACAGACACGGATTTACCTTCTTATCACATTCACCTCATCCGTCAGCTGATTTATCAGCTGACGGATGAGGTGTAACAAAATTCTATTTATGAATCTTCTTAATAATACGGAATATTACCACATTTTGGTAAATAAGTGGGGCATCTTGCTGGTAGAAAATAATTCCATCAACCGGGGAACGCACCTCACTCAGAACATGTCCATCCATTGGGTCGATAATCTCAGCAAGAATATCTCCCTTTCTTACTTCTTTATTAACATTCTTCATTCTCTTGAAGAAGCCCGCTGCCTCTGACTTAACTGTGAGCATATCATCCTCATCCATCAGAGTTGCTATCTGACCACCCATGCTGTTGTACCTGATAACGCCCATGCGGGACAGGAATCTCAGAACAGCACTAACGGCAACTTCAGCATATTCCTCGTTGATTCGCTCCGTACCACCTGAGTAAAGTGAAAAGGCCTCAGTACCAGATCTCTGCCAGTTGTAATTAAGAGTACCTTCGTCAAATGCCCTCACCTCGGCCAGCATTACGAATGGCAGGCCGAAGAGATTTGCTAGGTTAGTACTTTCGAATCCAGTCTTCATCATACGGATATGAGGAATGAACCTTCCTCTCATATAATAAGATGGGAACTGTATTCCGTAAGAATATGTTTTTAGCTCTTCCATAAGCGCATAAGCCAGGCGGCTTGTGGCTGTACCCTCCGGATTTCCAGGAAACTCTCTGTTGATATCCGAATCATCCGACAGCCAGAACTTATGGTCAGCGTTCATAGCACTATAATTTACCGATGGTATCAGAAGTATAGACTTACCTGATACTATATCTCCAGCCTCTTCTATCTCAGATAGTCTGGCTGAAAGCTTGGAACAGATATAAAGCTGCTGATGCTCGTTTCCTCTCATGGCACCAACAATAGCTGCGCTATGCTCTGCTCTTTCTGGATCAGAATATGTACCCGCACCGAATACATATCCATATATATTATGCTCTCCACTAAAAGGAGTTTCGTATGAAAAAATCGTCTTCTGTCTCATTTCACTCCCTCACTAAATTTCAGCAATTCTCGCAAGAAGCGAGCCCACCTCAATAGCAGGATATTCACGAATAGCTGTGATTAACCCACGACTTGGGGCTATAACCTTCTGTTCAACCGTACCCGTAAGCACATTTACAACATATCCAATCAGGTCGCCCACCTCAACCTTGTCGAGAATATCGACATTGGAAATGAACTGACCACTACTCTCTGAATTGATAAATGTCATCTGCTTATCATAGGTAACTCTAGGCTTCTTTACCTTCACTACCTCACCCTGCCAAATGCCCATATCCGCCATCATGGCGAAAATGCCATCTACCAGCTGGTTACCTGACTTCTGGTCTATTCTGTAAGCTGATGTAGACTCTGTAACGCAGGCAACTACTCCGCGCTGATTCAGCTCGTGAACCATACTACCACCTTTAACCTGGTTAGATGGATGCACCCAGATCATATCTGAATTAAGCTTTGTAGCATATGGCATTACATCATCAACCACATCATCATTTAGTCTGATCTGCGGAATTTCTTTTAGGTAAAGGTCGCTACCGTGGATATCCAGACAGAACTCTGTCTTAGGACCATCCTCAGCACTGAGGATATCTTCCATAAGGCAGCTGGCAGCATATTCACCCAGAGCACCACTCTTGGCACCTGGGAAAAGCTCATTCATATCCAGCTCTGGTCCAGGAATTTCACGGGTCTTTGCCTCAAGGGCAAGTGGATTAATGTAAGGGTACACATCCACTATTCCTGTAAGGCTTGAATAATCTTCTTTAATTCTTCTAATAACTTCGTAACAGATATACTGTCCCTGAAGCTCATCACCATATATACCAGAAACAAGGGCTATTCGCTTCTCGTTACCGGTTATGGTATCTGGCGTGAGCCTGTTCTTCTTTATCTTGAGCACCTCATTAACCATGAGGTTAACTCTTGCTACTGTCTCAATCATTTCTTGTCCTTCTCATTATCTTTGCAACATTTCTCTCGCTGTCGCCAGCACACTCTCTGTCACACTGGCACCACCCAGAAGTCTTGCCAATTCCATTACTCTGCCTTCATCATCCAATCTTCTGATTCCTGTGATGGTCTTATCGCCAACCACCTCTTTTTCTATAACATAAGCTGTATCCGCCTCAGCAGCAATCTGTGGCAAATGTGTTATAGAAATGATCTGTCTGGACTCTGAAAGTCTGTGCATCATATTTCCTACTTTTTCAGCTGTTATTCCGCTGATACCCACATCTATCTCGTCAAATATAAGGGTTGGTGTATCTGCCGCCTCTGAAACCACCGACTTAATAGCCAGCATTACACGAGAAAGCTCACCACCAGATGCAACCTCAGCAAGAGGACGCATCTCCTCACCAACGTTTGTTGAGATAATAAACTGCGCCACGTCTATACCATTTGAAGTATAGTTCTCTGCGCGGTCAAACTCCATATCGAACCTGACATCATTAAAGTTAAGGTCCTTCATGGCATCTGAAATATCAGCACAAAGCTTCTTTGCTGTTTTCTGTCTCTTCTTAGTCAGCTTATCTGCAGACTTTTCAAGTTTTTTAAGAAGCTCATCCTTTTCCTTTTCAAGAGACTTAATAGACTCTTCGTAGGTTTCAAGGCTTTCCTTCTCTGTCGTCAACTTTTCCAGAGTTGCAAGCACCTCTTCTATACTTGAACCATATCTGGATTTAAGAGTATTTATAAGGTTCAGTCTGTTCTCTGTAACAGCCAGAGTTTCTTCATCGAACTCCATATCAGAAATGTAGTCCGAAAGCTGTCTGTTGAAGTCACTCATGAGTGCATCTATATCTGTCAGAGTACAAATTAATTCATCTGAACTTTCATCATATCTTGAGAGACCTCTAAGGTCTGAAAGCGCACTTGATATAAGACTTCCAGCTGAAGCATCCATCTCATATCCAGTACTGGCTTCAACCTTTGAAACTATATCAGCTATGGACTGAGCATTGCTAGCCTTCTTGAAAATCTCCTCCAGTTCCTCATCCTCACCAGGAGTAAGCCTTGCGGACTCGATGTCATTTATCTCGTAGGAGATGTAATCCAGTCTCTTTGCGCGTTCTGTCTCATCCATTGTGAGACCATCCAGCTTGTCACATACTTCCTTATAATCTTTAAAAGCACCTGCCACCTCAGCCTTCAGTTCTTTCACTGATTCATCGTATGTATCCACCAGTTCAAGATGCTTTGAAGTTTTAAGCAGCGTTCTTTGCTCATGCTGTGCATGAAGACTTATCAGCTTTTCAGCTATTTTCTTTAATTTAGCAATTGTTACTGTGCTATCATTTATCCTGTTTACCGATCTTCCTCCGGTTAGTCTTCTGGATATCAGGATTTCTCCGTCCTCGACCTCAATCTCTTCTTTCGCAAGCTCCGCTGCAAGGTTTCTATCCACTGAGAAAAGCAGTTCCACCAGGCCATCTTTTTCAGGATTTCTGAGCAGGGACGCATCGAACTTGCCTCCCAGACCAATTCCGATAGAACCGATGATTATGGATTTACCTGCGCCAGTTTCACCAGTGAGAATGTTAAGGCCTTCGGTCAGATCTATATCCAGCTCGTCTATCAGAGCAAGATTTACAATGTGTAAATTAACGAGCATATTCTAACCACCTAATTTCTTACGTAATATTTCATACACGCCAACCTCTTCAAGCTTAATGATCTTAAAAATCTTATCTGATACGCGAATATCCACCGTATCACCAACGTGTATATTAAAGCTCTCTGCTCCATCAAAGGAAATAAGTCCGATATTTTCAATATCTTTTCTCTTCTCAAGAAGCTCGAGAGTGATGACATCGTCAGCGCCAAATACTACACTTCTGCGGGACATGGAATATGGTGAGATCGGAGTAAGCACCATAAGCCTTGCATCCGGCTGTACTATCGGGCCACCTGCTGACAAATTATATCCTGTAGAGCCTGTTGGAGTGGACAAGATAATTCCGTCCGCCTCAGTTGTATCAAAGGCTCTTCCATTAACATATATACCAACTGCTGTAAGTCTAAGTGCACTTTCACGGGCGAGGACAATGTCATTAAGAGCATCCAGCTTTGTATCCCCGTCCTTGGTGTGCACTGTACCAGACAGCATCATTCTATCTTCTATAACAAAATCATCATTTATGAGTCGGTCTATCATTGCATCTATTTCAGAAACTACTACTTCTGTGAGGAAACCAACAACACCGAGGTTAACGCCAATGACTGGAGTTGTTCTACCCTCTAAGGCATGAGCTACACGGAGCATTGTTCCATCTCCACCCATGACGATAACAGCTTCTACTGAGTCAAGAGCATCTGATAGGTCAGGTGAGTCAGAGCCAACACAAATAGACGCTTCTGCGCCTTTTTCTTTGATCTTGGTTTCTGCGTATTTAGAATACTTCAGATCAATATCTTTAGTTTCATTTGCGATTATAAGAAACTTCTTCATAAATTCACCATGTTTCCTGTATATAATCAAATAATCTGTAAATCGAGCTAACACATCAAGCCAAAACAAGTCATGTGGTAGCTTTTTTAGCTTTTCTATTACTGCTTGTATTTCACTAGGCTAACACATCCAACTAAAACGAGTTATGTGGTAGCCTTTTTTAGCTTTTTTCTTACTTCTTGTAGTTCACTAGGCTAACACATCTAGCTAAAACAAGTTATGTGGTAGCTTTCTGTATTTTTCTGTATTAATTAAGATAAAAAATTACTTATCTAAGGTAGAATGGCTAAGTTCAACGATATCTTTGATGGCCGAACCACCTATCGTATCTACCCATTTCCTTACTACCTGATTTTGTTGTTCTTGTCCAACAGCTTTTTCTTCATCATAATTTTGTTCAGTATTCTTTTCTTCATCAGATGAAACGAATTCGGAATCTTTCTCTATATGCATCAGATATTCTATGTTTCCTTCAGGGCCCTTAACAGGTGAGAAGTCCAGGCCAAGTACATTAAAGCCCGCTTCTTCGGCATAGCCCAGTACATTTTCGATTACTTCAACATGCACTGCCTTATCTCTTACAACGCCCTTCTTGCCAACCTTCTCGCGACCTGCCTCGAACTGTGGCTTTATAAGACAAACCACTTCAGCCTCTTCCTTCAGCAAATCTCTAAGTGGCGGAAGTACTTTTGAAAGAGAAATGAATGATACATCTACAGATGCAAAGTCCACAAGCTCTTCTATATCTTCAGGTTTAACGTAACGGATATTTGTTTTCTCCATTACTACAACTCTCTCGTCCTGTCTAAGCTTCCAGGCAAGCTGTCCGTAACCTACATCTACTGAATAGACCTTTACAGCACCATTCTGAAGCATGCAGTCTGTGAAGCCACCAGTGGATGAACCAACATCCATACAAACCTTGCCGTCCAGCTCTATAGGAAATACCTCCATAGCCTTTTCAAGCTTAAGTCCGCCACGGCTTACATATTTCAGAGTCTTACCTCTTACTTCTATCTTGGCTGTTTCAGGAAAGTTGCTTCCAGCCTTATCCTCTTTTTCACCATCTACATATACTATGCCGGACATGATTATGGCCTTTGCCTTTTCACGAGACTCAGCCAGACCACGCTCAACCAGCATAACGTCTAATCGTTTCTTACTCATTCAACAAATATCACCTCATAAAAAATACGGATGAGGTGTACTCCTATTTTTTCACAGTTTCAAACACTTCTTTATAAATCGAATCTGCATCGAGTCCAAGTTCTTCCTTAAGTCTTGCCACACTACCATGCTGAACTGTATCAGTTCCTATACAGAAGTGCATCAGCTTACAATCACTACCCGTTGTCGAAAGCTCGTATCCTACAGCCTCTCCAACGCCGCCTCTCTTAATGGACTCTTCAAGAACAACTATATATTCATACTTTGAAGCTGTCTCACGAATACGCTCTGTATCCAGCGGATTTATGAAACGAACATTTATAAGCTCAGGTTCATAGTTCGTTGCTTCTTTAAACCTGTCTCTTATCTCAACTCCAGTCTTAACCATACTTCCGACAGCCATAATAGCAAATGGCTTAACTGTCGCCTCACCAACCTGAGAGCTGAAATTGATAACCTCTGACTTACCTTCGATAAACTGGAAGTTTTTATCATCCAGCCCAGTATAGGCCGCGCCCTTTGTATACTTAATAGCAACCGGACCATCAGCGGCAACCGCATAATCCATTGCCATCTCAAGTTCCTTAGCACCCTTAGGAGCTATGACTGTAAGTCCCGGAATACTTCTCAGGTATGCAGTATCGTAAATACCCATATGCGTCTCGCCGTCTTCACCAACTATTCCAGAACGGTCAATCATAACGATGACATGTTCCTTCTGAAGAGCGACATCATGAAGCAGCTGGTCATATCCTCTCTGAAGGAAGGAGCTGTAAATTGCAACCACCGGAATAAAACCACCAGCCGCAAGACCTGCCGCAAATGTAAGGGCATGCTGCTCAGCAATACCAACATCAAAGCATCTATCTGGAAATGCCTTCTGGAAGGCTCTTATTCCAGTACCTCGTGACATAGCCGCTGTAATCGCAACAATCCTCTTATCCTTTTCGCCCAGCTTAACTAGCTTTCTTGCGAAAACATCTGTATAACACTGAGCATTCTTTACATTTGTAGATTTTCCAGTGAGGGGATCGAAAGGTCCAACCCCGTGGAAATGCTCAGGGTATCTCTCTGCTATCTTGTAGCCCTTACCCTTAATAGTCTTTATATGAACGATAACAGGACGATTCAGCTTAAATGCGTCCTCAAACATTTCTGTCATCTGTTCTATGTTGTGGCCATCAATCGGTCCAATGTATGTAATTCCCATGTCACCGAAAACAGTTCCCGGTACAAACAGATTCTTAATAGAATCCTTGGACTTCTTAATACCTCGAGCCACCTTGTGACCTACTGTCGGAATATCCATGAGGGCATTTTCTACGCTGAGCTTCAGCTCATTGTAAGACTTACCAACACGGAATTTACTAAGTGTGCTGGAAAGGCCGCCAACATTTTCTGAAATTGACATCTCATTATCATTAAGGACAATAAGGCAATTTGAATTTAGTGTTGTTATCTGGTCCAACGCCTCATAGACCATACCACCAGTCATGGAACCATCACCGATAACGGCACATATCTTCTCATCTGTGCCACGAAGCTCGCGAGCCTTTGCCATTCCTACCGCTGCGGATACAGAGGTGGAACTGTGACCCGTATTGAATGCATCACACTCCGATTCGCAAGTCTTTGGGAAACCGCTGATTCCACCGAACTGACGAAGCTTGTAGAAATCGCCCTTGCGGCCAGTGAGAATCTTGTGAGTATAGGACTGATGACCAACGTCGAAAATAATCTTGTCCTTTGGCAGATCCATAACCCTGTGAAGAGCAATTGTCAGCTCAACAGCACCCAAATTAGACGCAAGATGCCCACCTGTCTTAGATACATTCGAGATAATAAACTGTCTTATCTCTTCTGCAAGGGCGGGCATATCAGACATACTGATATTCTTTATGTCATTTTCCTTATTTATCTTATCCAGTATACTCACTGCTAGTCTCCAAACTCATAATATGATGAGGTGTCTTACTTCTTTCGATCAATCATCGAGCGAACCAGCCCCACCAACAAATCTTTATATTCACTAACACTTGTCACACTCTCTATAATCTTTACCGCCTTCTCGGACTCTTCTCTCACGTAGTCCTTTGAAGCCTCAAGACCATACTGGGCGACAAATGTATTCTTCTCATTTCGTGCGTCCTGATGAACCTCTTTACCAAGAGTCTCAGCGTCGCTGGTAACATCCAGAATATCATCCTGAACCTGGAAAGCCATACCTATAGCCCTGCCAGCCTGCTCCATCTTCGCTATATATTCATCAGAAGCTCCCGCCAGGCACGCTCCTATCATTAGAGGTGCTTCAAGGAGAGCGCATGTTTTATTTTTATAAATGTAATCACGTTCTTCGTTTGTAATCTCTTTACCTGAAAGCTGTACGTCCAGTCCCTGACCACCAAGCATTCCATTAATTCCAGTCTTATTTAGGAGAATGTTCTGGGAGCGGATGTAGCTCGTCAGCCTTTGAGATACAGGCGCATTACATATAAAATCTTGTGTGACTTCATATGCATAATTTAAGAGTGCATCTCCTGCAAGTATTGCAGTGGACTCATCAAAAGCCACATGCACCGTTGGTCTTCCACGTCTCAGATTATCATTATCAAGAGCCGGAAGATCATCATGTATCAGCGAATGTGTATGGATCATCTCTATTGCTGCCATAAAAGCTTCGCAGCACTTCTCGGATTCCTGCCACTGAGAAACATTCTCCAGACCATTACGAGATGACATGAAGGTCATATAGGCCAGATACATAAGAGTTGGCCTTATTCTCTTGCCTCCGGATGACATGGCATAATTCATGGCATCAACAATACTCGAAGGATAGTTCTCCGGATTAGGAAGATGAGCCATGACCACATCATTTACGTGAGTTGTGATTTCTTTTATATTTTTCATTTATTTATAACAACACCTCACCGTTGATTACCTTGATTTCTGTCTTTACGCCCTCAAGGTTTTCCTTGCATTTATTTGCAAGCTCAACACCTTCCTTATAAAGCTTCATAGCTTCACCAAGTGGAAGGTCTCCTTCACTAAGCTTTGTATTTATTTCCTGCAGGCGACTAAGCCCCTGCTCAACATCAAATTCCTTACTCATTCTTTTCTCCTTATGAGGTGTCACTCAACTTTAGCAGTAATCACACCGTCATGCATGGTGATCTGGATAGTATCACCCTTCTTAACAACCTTCACCGAATCAACCGGTGTACCATCTTTCTCAATATATCCAAATCCACCAGTCAGCTTAGCCTGTGGATTTGCGGATCTAAGCCTGCCAAGCTCCGTATTTAGTCGGCTTACATATGCGTCAAACTTACGGACCATAGCATTATGAATATCTTTTTGAAGTGAATCCAAAAGAGTTAGCCTTGCTTCAAGTATCTTCTCTGGACTATGTTTCTCAAGTTCATATCGAAGATCAGTTAATCTCTTCTCATATCCAGAACATATATCAAGCATACAGCGGTCCATAAACTCTTTTATGGTATCCAGCTTATGTTCATTTTCAGTAATAATGAATCCAAAATTCTTATCCAGATCCTGTCTTTCACGACTGAGATTACGAAGCTCAGTGATTACATCATGAACCGCATCACTTGCAGCCATTGTTGGCGTTGAAGCTCTCAAGTCCGCTGCGTAATCAGCCAAAGTGAAATGCACCTCGTGACCAGTACCAGCTATAATAGGCTTCTTTGCATTATAGACAGCCCTTACTACCATCTCATCATCGAATGGTCCCAGGTCCTCTTCAGTTCCTCCTCCTCGACCGATGATGATGATATCTACATCTGTCTTCTCATCAAAGTATTTAATACCTTCCACAATCTGCTCAGCAGCACCAGGCCCCTGAACCAGAGAATGATATAAATACAACTGAACGTATGGATTCTTCTTATCAACCTCTGCCTGAATATCATACCGAACAGCACCAGTAGCAGAAGTTACAATACCAATGGACTTAGGAAACGGAGGAATAGGCTTCTTATGGGCCTCGTCAAAGAGTCCCTCAGCTGTCAGCCTCTTCTTACGCATTTCGTACTCAGCCTTAGCAGAACCAATCTCATTGTTATCAAATATGCTACTGACAATCAACTGAACTTCGCTTCGGCTTTCATAAACAGCTGCTCGACCAATGATGGTGACTACAATTCCATTTTCCATCTCGACCTTGCAGTTCTTGTCCTTGTCATGACCAAACTTGGCGCAATTGATTATATAATCCTTTGGTCTGCCCCAGCCATCCTTGCCCTTTTCCTTAAGCTTGAAGTAAATGTGACCTGAGGTTGGTGCACTGAAGCCCGTTACCTCACCCTTGACTCTTACTTCGCTAAGGACAATATCCTTGGCCATCTGGACATTCATATATTTCATTAATTCAGATACGGAATATATCTTATTTGCATCTGCCATATCTTGTCCCAACTATTTTTGTATTAGCTATTTTTATATACTACCCAACTCTGCATAGGCTATCAGAAGCAACCGACTACACCAGATAGAACACCGTTTATAAAACGTGCTGCTTTCTCATCCGAATAGCTCTTTGCCAATTCGACAGCCTCATTAATAGCCACCTTATCAGGCACATCCGCGTCAAATCTTATCTCATAAACGGCAAGTCTAAGAATCGCAAGCTCACTCTTGCCAATTCTCTTAACCTTCCAGCCGTTACTATTCTGCTCTATAGCCTTATCTATCTCTTCAAGATTATCCCTGATGCCAGCAACCTTAGCTTCAATGTAAGCCTTATCCTTATCGCTAATCTCCTCGCTGTCAGCCACATCGCTCACTTCTATCTCAGGAAGCTCCTCATCATAGAATGGAAGCTGGAAAATAGTCTGGAATATTCTCTCTCTTAATTCATGTCTTGTCATTTACTCTTCCTGTACTTTCGTTTAATGTAATATCAAAGTATTTACTCTTTAAAATCAATTCCAGAAACCTTGACATTGATCTTATCGCACTCAAGTCCTGTCATTGTAAGAAGGGTTGACTTAACCTTCTCCTGAATGTCCTTGGACACATCTACTATGTTGTATCCAAACTTAACCTCACAGGATATATCTATATCAAGCTTATCCTCGTTATAAACAACTGTGATGCCTTTAGAAAGATTGTTCTTTCCAAGCTTTGCAACAATATCTCTTGTGATGCCACCAGTAAGCTTTGAAACGCCATCCACCTCAGTTACAGCAAGGCCAACAATACTGGATACAACATCATCAGCTATCTGGATAATGCCAGCGCCTTCCTCCTCGATAGTATATCTATTTTCATTACTATTTTCAGTCATCTTAGTACCTCCTGCGGTAAACACTTTAATACAATTCAATGTAAATATGTTTCCAGAAAACATACATAGTCATTGTACCAAAAAATGACAGTTTCCACAATGGAAACTGTCATCCCTAAACTAATTACTATTTATAGCTAAATAATGCTTGTACTTTTCTTCAAATTTAGTTGTTTGAGCAATATGACTAGCACACGCAAGCAACATGAATGTACCAATAGGAACTACGGAAAGCATTAGCGGATAACCAATCAAAATCATAAAAAAGCATAATACATTTTCAGCTATTGCACACCATCTGAAAGCAAATAACTGTATCAAAACTTCGAACACAGCTATAAGAAATAGCGAAATGCCAACGGAAGACATATATTCATATATCTCAAAATCCAGATTATAAACATATAATCGAAAAATATCTATTGCAATAAATATCCCTATCATAATACCCGCAAATCTAAGAAACATACGCATTTCTCGAAAATCTGCACATTGCAAATATTGATGCCTTGTCAATGGTTCTGCATTGTAATATGATCCTATTTCGGCTTCCGGCTGTATTTCCGGTGTTTCAGCGTCAGAGTAATAATAATCATTCATATAACTTCTTTACCACTCCCGTTTCCAGTCACCATTTTCTTCATATTCTCGCCATGCACTATATGCTGCGAATGTAGCTGCTGTAGCAAAACCAAATGCAATCAATGAAAAATAACCATTAAACTTGTGAGCACTGACAATATTATAAATCATGAATATTATAGAAATAATTAAACCGGTAAGGGCACATGCTCTACTTTTCAGAATAAATATACCTATACCTAGTGCAATAAAGAATAGTGAAATAATAATCTGGGTACGCATAATAGCGTCAACATCTATTGTATATTGTTCACCCATTCCAAGTGTTTCAGAAAGTTCATTCAACTTTTCTATCTGAGGTCTAAGAAGCTGAACCATAAAACTTGTCTTAATCCAGTCAGCAATCGCACAAACAATAATTACAATTGAGCTAATAACTATTCTGTCTCTATTCTTTCTGTTTCTAGGTGCTTCATAAAATTCCTGTTTTGACATCTTTCTAGGATGTGAATCAGGATTATAACCATCATTTGGATTAGTATTTCCACCAGCATTATAATACGAACCGGCACCTCCCATTCCAGCACCATATGAACCAGTATTATTCATTCCCTGATTATTCTGATCACTCATATCAAAACTGTTTGTACTCTGATTTCCAAATATTCCATCGCCCTGAAAATCAAATTCCTGCTCTGGATTAAAATAATCGTTATTACTTGGACCAGCAGACTTTAATGTCTCTTGAACATTTTGCTGAGTACCATCCAGAGTCTCTTCTACTTCATTTGGATCTTTTTTTAATTGCATCTTTATAAACTCCCCTCTTTAAAAAAGATTTCTATGATTATCATAAAAATTCTCAAACCATTTTAATGCTTTACTTCTGCCATCGATATTAACAACTTTTCCATTATAATTCATATAATCAACCAGCTTCTGCCATCCGAGATAAGTATTATCCGTCACACTGATAGACTTTCCCGAATCGTAATAAATAACAGCCTTATTGTAAATCGTTGTTCTATATCTACTCACTGACATCAATCCTGTAATTACATCACAATGGGACACGTTTATTATAGACGTTTCTTCTTGAAAAACAAACCACTTTCTAATATAAATGCTATTTCCATTAATTTCAATTCTTCGCCCAGCTGTATTTGCAAATAAAATGACAACCAGAAGAAGTAAACATATCATAAAAACAACAACAAAATCTGTTGAGCGTTTTAAACCAGAATGAGCTAAGTCTATTAGTATTGGAATCATGACACTAAAAATAGCAGAAAATAGAATAGCAAATATTATAAATGCCACATAGCTTCTTTTCATCACAAAAACAATAAAGCTGGCACCTGAATTCCTAATAATCTCACGATTATACTCATCATAACCTCTATAATTATCATTATTTGTATAATAATCATTAAAATCATCCATGATTATACTTCTTCTGCCTCTTCTGCTACCTCAGTAAAGAGCCTTACTCCATCAATTATACCAATAACAGTTGGTATTCCTGTCCAAAAAAATACAAGATAAATAATCCCTTTCTTCCATTCACCCAAATAAAAACGATGAATACCTAGCGTTCCAAGAAACACAGCCAAAATGCCAGCAATTGTTCTATTTCTTTTTTTCATACAAAACAACACCTCATTTTTTATCAAGATAATAAAATGTCATCCTTCTTTTCAAACTTTACTTTAAAAGCAATTTTTAAATATTTAAATGTTTGAAGCAATGAATTCTGCGAATCCCCTTCTTCCCTTGCTTTCCAAGTAGTAGCAATTTCTCTAATTCTAACCTTAAGTTTTATTGGTTTCAACGCTGTTTCAAGGAAAAATGGATGCTTGTATTCTTCCCATTTTATCGATTGAAACAATTCCGTCGGAGCCAAACGAAATCCAAAAGTAATATCAGTTAATCTAACACCATAGAAAAATGAGAAAAACTTTTGAAATATATAATTAAGTACATACTTAATTTTACTATATCCCTCAAAAGAATTCTTCCTTTTCCACCTAGAAGCTGTAATCATATCCCCCGGATACTTCTTAGCAGCACGAATCATTCTTCTGACTGTGTGAGGGTCTGTTTCTAAATCAGGAGCCATCATAAGTGTATGACTTCCTCTTGCTATCTTCATTCCATCTTGAACAGCACCACCTGCAAAAGGTAATGTTTGATATAAAATAACCAAAGGAATCCCCATTTTTTCTGTATATGTCTTCATTTCTTCAATTGATTCTATACTTTCCTTTGTTGTTCTATCACATACAATAGCAATAAACTCACATATATCATCGAGATCACATTCATTAACTATAATTCTAATAGTTCTCTTAAATGAAAATGTCTCATTTAATGTTGGGAGAAGTATAGAAACAGATTCAAATTCTTTCATTATATTATCCTTTACTTTCTATAATTTTCGCCATTGACCAAGTAATCTTCGTAAGTTTCCTTTAATCCACTTTCCAAATCAATGCTAGGTCTCCATCCCAAATCAAACAATTTAGTCGAATCTAAAAGTTTTCTTGGTGTACCATCAGGCATACTTGTATCAAAAACCAATTCACCGGTAAAACCAGTTATTTTTTTTATAATTTCTGCTAACTCAGCAATAGTAATGTCTTCACCACAACCAATATTAACACATTCATCACCAGAATAGTTTTGCATTAAGAAATAACATGCATCAGCTATATCATCAATATGTAAAAACTCTCTTTTGGCTGTTCCTGTGCCCCATATGGTTACAGAATCACTATTATTAATTTTAGCTTCATGAAATTTCCTTAATAAAGCTGGAACTACATGAGAGTGTTCTGGATGATAATTATCACCTGGGCCATACAAATTACATGGCATAACGGATATATAATCCGTACCATATTGCTTATTAAAGAATTCGCATAGCTTAACACCAGCTATTTTGGCCAATGCATAACCTTCATTTGTTTTTTCTAAAGGTGCAGTAAGTAAGTATTCCTCCTTTATGGGCTGAGGAACTATTCTCGGATAAATACAGCCACTACCCAAAAAACAAAACTTTTTGACATTGTTTTCATATGCACTTCTCATAACATTTGTTTCTATAACAAGATTGATATACATAAAATCTGCCAAAGCCATCTCATTTGCATGAATCCCTCCAACTTTTGCAGCAGCTAAAAAGACAAAGTCTGGTTTTTCTTCTCTAAAAAAATCTTCAACATCTTTCTGACGAGTCAAATCCAGCTCAGCGTGGCTTCTTGTAATTAGGTTAGTATATCCCTCTCTCTTTAACCTTCTAACAATTGCCGAACCCACAAGACCGTTATGTCCTGCAACATATATTTTATCATTATAATTCATAACCCTATTGTTCATTTAGTAATCCTCCTAAAAAGATTTTCAACAATCTTTTTCTTTATAAATATCCATTATTCCGTCACACATTTCTACACCTTTATCATACATACTTACAAGAATCGTTTTTTCATAATAATAAAAACTATGCAGAACATAAGGTTGAATAACAAACATATCTCCTGTCTGGAAATCATATTCTTCTTCCTTATCATCTTTACTTAGCACTAGTCTAAGTCTACCCGAAACAATATAAAAAGCTTCAGAATTACACTTATGGTAATGATTTCCTCTTTCTACATTTTCATCAGAGATAATAACATTTATTTGTCTATATCCTTCCCGAACAAGTTGAGTAAGTGTACCTCTCTCGTCATTAAATATATAATTGGGTTTTATTATTTCTACAAGCATCAATACTCCTTTGAAAGCTGCATAGCATCCCACATACACATATCCATATTATTATAATTCCATCTTCCCCATCTTCCTAATAATTGAAAACTGGAATCTTGATCAAAATATGACATAACATTATTTAAATTCTTTCTGTAGTTTATATCATAAATTACATATGCATATTCCGTATAATCATAATCAAGGACTTTATCAAAACCCAACTCATCCGGTAATATATTCTTTTGCATGGCAAAATTTGAATCAACGTTGATTTGAGAGCCTATTATTTCAAGTGCTGCTAATCCTTTGTCTTTATTATTACCATAATTCGGTGTAAGTGTACTTTGATAGCCCACTCTATGTGACTTATATTTATGTGACGGAATATAAAGCCATGTTATATCCGTTTTAGGACAATCAAAAAGAATTGTATTTAGACTATTATATTTTAATCCCTTTATAGAGTTTTTAACTGTAGACGGAATATCCATAATTTTTCCAAGAACTGGAAGAGGAATAGTTGAAATAACTCTATCAAATTGAAACATGTTATTTACTATCCATTTATCATCTTTTTTTTCTATACTTTTAACAGGTGAGTTAAGCTGAATATTTATCCCGACTCCAATTGCATTAACCATAGTTTGTATACCACCCTCAAGAGGATAATAAAACGTCGAATGTGGCATTTTTCTCTCTTTAGGATCTTTTAAAACTAAACTTTTCAGTATTTCTTTCTTGGAAGGAAGGGGCATCTTTCCTTGCATCCATTTAGTTTCCATCTCATCTAAAGGGTATGCCCATATCTTTTCATTGTATGGAATCATATAATAATTAGCAATACTCTCTCCGAAATTCCACACTAGCCAATCTCTAAAGTTATCTGGTTCTTCTCCAGTCTGAGACATCATATAATCAAAAACACAATTAACCGCATCATCTTCATTCAACTCACATAAAGATAACTCAAACGGATATGATATATACTTACCATCAAAAAAAATCTTGGCATTTCTTTCTGTATACTTCCAATTATCTTTAGGAAGCATACTAAACACCCAATCAACAACTTCTTTTTTTTTCGAATTAAAAATATGTCCACCATATGGATCATATAATTTTCCACCAGTAAATCTTGTACGAGCAAGCCCACCTATGGTCGAATCTTTTTCAAGTATAGTAACATCATACCCTTTATTTTTCAGTATTTTTGCTATTGTAAGACCCGATACTCCGGCCCCAAAAACTCCAATATTCATATTGTTAACCACGCCTAATTATATTGAAATAAACTATCTAGTAAGAAATTGTTCTCCATTTTTCACTCTATCTCTCCAATAATTAAGCAAATCCTCCATAGTTTTTTCAAATGATATTTCCGGCTCCCATCCTGTATGTTTTTTAAACTTACTACAATCAGGAATCTGTAAATCTGCATCAATTGGTCTAAGTCTATCAGGATCAACCTCTACCTTTATCATATCCTTCGCAGTAGACATATCTATCAAAGTAGTTAATGTATCACCCACTTCACAACTATAAGTTCCACCAATGTTATAGTATTCACCAGCTATAGGATTAACTGTCACCAACATATAATAAGCACGTACGGCATCTCTCACATCGGCATATGTCCTTAAAGATTTTAAATTTCCGACCTTCACAACAGGATCAATCAACCCCGCTTCAATCATGGCAATCTGCTTAGCAAATGTAGATTCATGAAAGACATCTCCACGCCTAGGTCCAGTATGTGTAAACATCCTAGTAGTCATTACTGTCATACCATACGCCTCTGCATAGTATCTGCCTAAGAGGTCTGTACCAACCTTAGAAATCGCATATGGAGAAGCCGGATGGAACGAGCACTCCTCATTAATACCATTCTCCGGCATTTTTTCAGCAGGCATTCTACCAAACACTTCAGAAGAAGCGCAAACATGAATAACTGGTCTATAATCCTTATTATCATCCATTACAAGCCTAACGCTTTCCAAAAGTCTGGCTGTACCTAAGATATTAGTATTTAAAGTATCTATAGGAGCTGTAAAACTAGTCAGTGGATAACTCTGCGCCGCAAGATGAAAAATATAATCTGGTTTGTTCTCCGCTACAACTTTTATAAGCGAAATTTGATCATTAAGATCAGCATACTCAAAAAACACCCTTTCCTTATTATTAACATAATTAAAAAGATGCTGAACGTTATCCATAGGACTTCTCCACCTACAAACACCATATATATCCCAATCCGTGTTCTTGAGAAGATAATCACATAAATGTGATCCTACCATCCCTGTAATCCCTGTAATTAATGCTTTACTCTTCATATACTTAGTCCTCAATTAATTTAATGATCTTTCATAGAATTCTGGTTGATAATATAAAATTCTTGTACCACTATTTTCAAACTGAAATGGAACATACAATAAATCTTTCAATTCATTTTTTAATAGTTCTTTCTTATCAGGATCAACGTAAAACAAAAAGAATCCACCACCACCTGCGCCAAGAAGTTTACCCCCATAAGCTCCATTCTTTAACGCTCTTTCGTATATTAAATCCAGTGAATTTGAGGTTATATCTTTTGCTAACTTCTTTTTTAAATCCCATGTATAATTTAATAATTTCCCGAATTCATCTAAATCAGTTTTTGATGTTAATATTTTTTCCGCCTCATCAACTAAGCTTTTCATTTCTTGTAATTCAGTTATTCTTTTCTCAGTATTTTCTTTTTGTTTATCTGCAATCTGACTAGAAAATCTAGATATACCTGTATAAAACATCATTAAATTATTACATAGTTCTTTTTTTCTTTCTTGCGATATTACTACAGGACTTACTCTGAAACCTTCTTCATCAAAATCAATTCTATTAAAGCCACCATAAGATACAGCTATTTGATCCTGAATTCCACCACTCTCATTACATAAAACTCTTTCCAAATAGATAGCTTTTTCTGCCAATTGTTTCTTATCAGCATATTTTCCCTTTAGGGCATAAAATGCATTTATCATTCCAACCGCAAAAGCACTACTCGAACCAAGACCTGTTCTAGCAGGAAGATCAGATTCATATACAATTCTCAATTCATCCATATCAAGCATTCTCATAGCTTCTCTAACAGCAGGATGATTTATTTCTTCTACAGTGTTGGTTCGTTCAATTTTACCATATGTCACCTGGTTTTTATAATCAAAAAATCTAGGCAAGTGTCTTACAGTAACAAAACAGTACTTATCAAAAGAACTAGATAAAACTGCCCCACCATATTTTTTGTAATACTCTGGATAATCAGTTCCTCCACCAAAAAACGACATTCTGAATGGTGTCTGTGTAATAACCATTTTATTCCCCCAATCATTGTTTATTTAATATTTCCAAAAAATCTATCTTCAAGCATCAAACACAAGCAATGATAAACTGGCAAATGCAATTCCTGAATCATATATGTTTCTTTTTCTGGAACCCTTATTGCTACATCAGATACTTTTGCAAGCTCTCCGCCATCGGCTCCAGTCAATCCGATTACTTTAATATCAAGCGCTCTAGCAACAACCGTTGCACTCATTATATTCTTACTGTTTCCAGAAGTCGAAATACCAAGAAATACATCCCCCTGTCGACCAAAGCCATATAATTGTTGAGCAAATACACCAAGACCATCTACATCATTAATATATGCAGTAGTTAATGCCTCATGTGCTACTAAAGGAATAGCCATTAATCCACATTCAAGATTTTGCGCTAAATTATATCCACGTTCCTTATCAATCTTTACTAATTTTTTTGCAAACTCCTCAGGAACCGGTCTGGCGGTTTTAAAACGCTTCATTAATTCTCCCGCTATATGTTCTGAATCTGCTGCACTTCCACCATTTCCTGCTATTAATAGTTTATGATCTCCTTTATAAGCCTCTTCCAAAATATTATATGCACTAATAATATCTTCTTTGCAACACAATAATTTAGGATATCTTTCAAATAATAAATGCAAATGTTTTTCTACTATATTATTCATATACAACCTTTTCATCAGAATTAATTATTTTTTTTACTGCGTCATTCAAACTATCTACAACCAAATCCGCATTGTAATTCTCATTATTATCACAAGAAATCAAAATCGTATGACAGCCAGCAGCTTTTCCACATAAAATATCATTCTTACTATCGCCAATCATATATGACTCACTCAAATCAATGTTATACTCTTTTGATGCCTCAATAATCATTCCAGGTTTAGGCTTTCTACAATCACAATCTATCTTAAGTTCCTTGATTTCACCATCAAATCCCATATCAGGATGATGTGGACAAAAATATATCTTATCAATATATGCCCCTTCTCGCCCCAATAAAGTTTCCATTTTATCATGTATTAAATCAAGTTGTACAAAAGTCACTTCACCTCGTGCTATAACAGGCTGATTTGTAATCACAATACAAAGATAACCTGATTGATTTATTGTTTTTATAGATTCCGCAACATCATCAATTAATTCAAACTCATCAATATCTCTTAAGAATCCAACGTATTTATTAATTGTTCCATCACGATCAAGAAAAACAGCCTTTTGCTTATTGGATAGGTTTTTACTATTTACTATGCCATCTTTATAATCATTCGAAACTTCAAAATATCGTTGTTCTGTCCCCATATCTTTAATATACTCAGGACTATCATAACAAAACATTTTTCCACTGTCACAAAGAGGTTTTAGAATATCTCTATCTAAATCAACTTTAAAAAATTTTCCATTATCAATAGTTTTCCCGATACTATTAATATCAATCCTGCTTTTAGCATTATCAAGCACAATAGGATCAATTATATGCAAACCAGCATTCACTCGATTTTTATACCACTGAGGCCTATCATCTTCCTTTGCAAGCCATTGTTTAACAGAGTTGTTCCTTGATGCTATTATTAATCCAGAATCATAAGGATGACTATTTGGATGTGTAAGTATCGTCACGAGTGAACTCTTCTTTTTATGATAATCCATCATTCTATTAAAATCCACATCAAATACTACATCTCCATTAAGTAATAAAAATGGTTCATCCCCAAGATCATCTCTAATCTTAAATAAGGCTCCTGCATTTCCAAGTGGATGGTCTTCTATATAATACGTTATATTTACTCCAAAACGAGATCCATCCTCAAAGTATTCTATTATTTTTTCATATTTATAACCTACTGTAAGAATAATATCTTTATATCCCTGGTTTTTTAGAGATTGTATTTCCCATTCTAATACCGGTTTACTATCACCAGTAGAGTTTGTAATTGGTATCATTGGTTTGGGAATATCCGGGAACAAATCTGCTATTCTACTCCCCTTTCCTCCTGCCATAATTACTATTTTCATTTTTCAACCTCTACTAATTTATGTTTGTTTGTAATATTACTATATATAATAAAAATCAAAACTGAAAAAAAAGATATTATAACGCCAACAAATAATCCCTCAGGTGTATAATCCAGTTCAATACTATGGGTACCCGGATTCAAATACACACCTATTCCATCTAAGTAATTGAAATTACTTTCTTTTTTTCCATCAACATAAACATCAAAACCAGGGATATCGGGCATAGCGAGATATAAAATACTCTTTTTTTCAACATTGACATATCCTTTTATACTATTTTCGCCATATTCTTGATTATACATAGTATTTGAAGAAAGTACATTATATAGTTGATTAAAACTATCCTCATTCCAAATAGCAAGTTTCGGAACCTCATCTGATTCAACATTAATTGATCTAGGAACGAAGAAGTATAAAGTATTACATTCTCCCAGATTTGTGTCACCAACATATTGAAGAGAGCCTGCTATTTGCATAAACAGTTTTCCACCGGTTTTTTCCCCTATATAATATGTATATAAAGCATTTCCTGAGGCATCTTCTTCTATAGAATAATAATTATTATCTATAAACATCTCTTCGGAGACAGGTTCAATATTGATTTCATCATATATGTTTGCTACTCCAAAAGCATTTGAAAACTCATTATCTCTTTCAAATGCACTCTCATAGTTAGTGTAGGAAACAGCTTTGTTATTCCACTCGTCAAGTATATGATCATCCAGAACAATGCCCAAAGGTAAATAATAAGGGTTTTGATATAATAATATATTGTTTTCCTTATCTATTGGAACATATTCGGATGTATATATATCATTATCAGTGTTAACTGTATGATACTTTACATGCAACATCATATCAGCTAAAGGAGACCCGGTATAGTAATATGTTATATTTTTAGAAAACAATATCCCCCATCTATTTAATATATCAAAGTGTTGTTTATAATTACTGGATGTGTAATAGCTCAAGGAATGTGTGCCGGAAATATATGACATATTCTGATACGAGGTTTCTCTTGGCCTTTCCGTTAATACAAAAGGTATCTTCATATCGCTATTTCTGTTAGTTAATTCAATGATATTATTCGAATACTCTATTTCCCCTTTTATCTCTTCCGAAGGATAAAAAACTGTTGAAAAAGTTGAAAATGAACTAACAATCATTTCCAAACCAAGCATTATATAAACAACTATTGCTTTCTTTGTTGTTAGCTTTCCAAGACATAATAAAACTATAATTACAGAATATACAGACATGATTAAGAAACTCGGAACAAAATCATTCACACTATTATTAAGGTCATTTTTATAAACTAACGAAACTAAACAAAGAATAATATACAATCCCATAGTAGATAATATAGAAATAATAATTCTATTCTTGGATACATTCTTTATATATATAAATACATCACTTACCATTACTATAAAGACAAATATAAAAAATGCAGCAAATCTATTTGGAACCTGCCACTGATAATGAAATCCATGAAATATAAAGTTAACCAATTGATTAAAAAAACCAATATAAATGATTAATAAGAAGGTTGAATTCAGTATTTTCTTTTTTAAGCCAATACCATCTATTAAATAATAGATAGGAAACAGTAATAATAACAATAATCCACAATATATATTCGTTCTTACTTCAACCCCCGAATTGTTGTAACCTGAATTGAAGAATCTATATTCCGTTATAGGAGTAATAAATGAACCTATACTTTTTAACAAGCTTGGAGATATTCCATCAGCCGAACTATATGGCGAATATCTCGTTTTATAGAAATAAGGTATAAGAGAAAATGCTGACAACCCCGCCGAAAGGATAGAATAACCGGCTAGTTTAATAGACGTGCGTAAAAAATCTTTTGGAGAATCAAAATCAAGTGTTAAATAATAAAGAACAATAAAAATACAAAGAACAAATGCGTAATATGCCTCAGTAGCCATATAATAAGCTAAAGTAAACAAATATAACTTAGGTTTATTCTCGTAAACTATTTTTTCAATTCCAAGAAATACAATAGGTATATATACCAGATATCTAAAAAAATAAACAAAAAAACAGATAGAATATGTGGACATAGAATAGCATAATCCTAGGACTATTAATCTATAATCCTTAATATCATATTTTTTTCCATTTAATCGATGTGTCAGATAATAAATAAGAGCCGGACCGGAGAAGAAATAATTAAAATAATAGTAAACAAAAAATACACCTATATATAGATTTCGAGGAATGATCAGATATAGTAAATATAAAAATGGCCTCAAAATCAAGAAAATGACAGAATAGGACTTTATACTATAATTATCAGAAATGATACCTGTGCCATAATCAAGAAATCCAAAGAGATTTCCATCCTTCACACTCCTCACAGCCTTACAAAACTGAGGATAATCCTGAATAAAACCGTTTCCGGTCAAAGGAAAGTTATCCCCAAATGGCATACAATTATTTATACATAAAGAGATAATAAAAAATAAGGAAGATATAATTATAACTAACAGATACACATAATAGTCTGATATTCGCTTAATGATTCTATTATTTGTTATCATCATTTTCTTCAACCCTATCCTTCCACCATATATCAATCCCTTTTACAGCGCGTACAACAGAAACGGCTGCTAACAATAGTATTCCCAAATGATTATTAAAAAATACATATCCAACATCACTCTGAAAAGTCACCATAATCATCAAAAATGCTATAAGAATAGCTATATCTGAATACCGTCTATCTTTCTCGTTTAGGAACATAACCATTACAGGTATAAGATAAACCAAACAATATATCGCAGAATGACTTGGAAGTAAAAGTAAAACCAGAGTAATAAACAAAATCTTATCATATATAAATTTTTGAAATGGGTAACCAACAATCAGTATTACGCATACAAGATATGTGAGTATTTTAGAAAAACTGGACATAAACTCATTATTACTAAATCCATAATATAAAAAACCACCTAAAAACGTACATCCTTGATCTGCCGTATATGACATCATATGATATCGTATATTTCTAAACATTAAGAGTAAATTTTCAAATCCACCTCTAAAAAATAAAAATGGGACAAAAAACAAAAACAATCCATATAAAATTGTTCTAAAAGCTTCTTTCCACCTTTTTTCATATAAGAGTATTATTCCAAAAATTGCAGGAGTAAGTTTAAATGCAGCTGCTATGGCAAGAGATATAAGAGATAATTCTCTGATAAACTTATTATCGGATTTGTTATAGAATATATAAAACATCAAAAAAACAGACGTAACTATTATCGTATTACCTCTTTCAAGAGCATATAAAACAGGCCACGAACAAATAATAGCAAAGGCCGTAAGTATTTTTATCAGATTACTTCCATCTTTATAGTTTCTTACAAGTTCATACAGCGAAACAATAATAATAATAGTTACAATAATAAACATTATTAATAACTTAGGAAAAAAATACATGGTAGTAAAACTACCTAATTCATTAAAATACTCTATATCTATTAATCTAGAAAACATATAATGAAAAATATAAGGTAATGGAGGATATCCTTTTTCTCCTAAACCAGTATAAATCACATTATTATATGGATCTCTTTCTCCGCAATAACCATTACCATTCGTAAAATCAGCAAGAAAATCATTACAATTTAAAAAAAACAGATTGAACTGCCTAGATCCTTCACCACCTACAAAAATCATAATAATCCATAACACAAAAGAAGCTAATAACGTTCCTACGAACAAACGTTCATATAGTTTCTTATCTAATAAAACTTCCTTTTTTATGTCTTTCATTTTTCTTTCTCTTTCTTATATATTTCTTTATAAATAAAGAACTATTTGGTATAATACTCTAGTAAAAAGTTTGTGGAGGGTACACTAAATGACAAAAAATAATAAGATCAAAATAATAGTAATTCCCTTTATTATTACTGTTATAGTTGTTTTAATCGGATTAATACTTGGCAATTTCGAACCATTTGGTAAGAACGATGTTCTATCAACTTACGAAAATGGTTCTTATATTGGCTTTTTTTATGAAATGTATGATACGTTTCATGGTGGTAGATTTGCTCTCATTTCAAATGTAACGGGTTTACCACATGATACAACATCAAACATAGCCTACTATTTTTCTGATCCTTTAAATTGGACTATACTGTTGTTTCCAAGACAATCCTTACCAACAGTTTTTAACATTTTATACGTATTAAAACTAGGATTTGCAAGTTCTTCCTTCGCATATTTTTTATTATACCTCAATCCAACTATTGCATCAACCAATACTAGTAACAGTGATGCTAATAAAAAAGGTAAAACAAATTTCGAAATTGCCATTAATTATAAACCTAAAAATCAAATCTCTTCTTTTATTTTTGATAACATTCTTTTGTGGTCACTTTCTTTAGCATATTCTCTATCCTCGTCATTTTTAATCATTGGAATGAATATATGTTATACTTCTGCTATGGCTATACTTCCATTAGTTGTAGTTGGTGTATTAGATATAATTAATAATGGTAAACTATTAAAATTTGTAATTTTTTACAGTATTTCCTTTTACTTAAATCTACACATTACACTAATAACGTCTATGTTTATTCTTTTGTTCTTCTTAACAAGGGATTTCAATAACAAAAGACATTTTATAGAATCTTTATTTAGTCTAGTACGCGGAGTAATAATATCTTTTTTATTTGCATCACCTGTCATTATTAATTCATTACATAGTCCTTTAATACTAACCAACTACAGGACAAATTTCCCACTTTTTCATATCAATAACCCACTGGATTATTCTAAGCAATTATTCCCGGGAAGTGGACCATCTGTATTATCTTTATATCTTAATAATGCAGATTTATATTTTTGCTTTATTTCTATATTGTGTTTATTTTTATTATTATTCAATAAATCTTTCCGAATGTCAGAGAGAATCAAAGACTTTGTTTTGTTTTTTGTTGTATTTATAAGCGCATCTACTACTACTTTTAAGCATTTATTAAATTGTCTTTTAGTATCCGATGGTATTTTATATTCCTATATTATTGCTTTTGTCGGACTGTATATTACTTATAAAGCTTTGATAAACATTAGTTTTCAATCGTTATTAAGTGTAAATATATCTGCTTTACTAACAGGAGTTTTAGTAATTTCATGCATGTTGTTTTCAACTATGTATGACTCCTCAAGTATTTTTATATACTCAGTGGAATTATTATTCTTCTATTATTTTGTTTTATTGATAAGAGCATCTAATAGTATAAACAATTATATATTTTATATACTGGTTTCAATAGTTATACTATTAGAAGTATGTCTGTCATTACCAAACCAGTATAAGAGATTAGGTAATACTGTATTTGCTAAAGGGCTAACACAGACTTACAGCTACGAATACTATGAAGTTGCAAGATCAATACAAAAATTATACCCTGATTCTTCAGTGTTAATATATAATGGCGAAGCTAATAATTATGATATATCGGTCTTATCTTTTTTAGGTTACGATTACATCATCAATTATAATTCTAGTGAAATTGCGCCATCATTAGAAAAAATAGATATTGATAACGATTTCCCTAATATTTCAGTTTATAAAAACAACTATACACTAAAAACTGCATATTTTCCGATTGATATAGAGCATTTTCATTATGAAAACTCATCTCCATTTTTATCATTTAATAACATTTCAAGAATGGTCTCTGATTGTGAAGTATATGTTCAAGCAGATCCTGAAGTTAGTGTTGAAACCACTTATGATAATAAATATGTCAATTTTATAATATCTACAGAATATAATGGTGATATGTATTTCAAAGGATATTTTATTAATTATCTCGGTTATACAGAAGCAAATGAAACGAAAAATGTAATGCAATCTGTTCCAGCCACATCAAATGACTCATATTATTATCAGCTATACTCGTTTAATATTGATAATTATAATGAGGTATTTAATAGGCTTTGTACAAATACTCAAAACACAAGTATTCTGGTTAACAAAAAATATAATCTATCGTTTTCGGATAATGGTTATTTATCAATCCCTTATTATTATGATACTTCTTTATCATTCTATGTAAATGGAAACAAAGTAAAACCAAAACAATTCTATGATTATATTTCGATTATTCCAGTAAATAAAGGAAATAACACTGTACAGATTAAATATAATCCAATCTATTTAATAATTAGTTTTATCAACATAATAATTGCATTAATCGTAACCATTGTAGTAAAAAGAGGTGATAATAATGATAGATAGTCTAAAAAAAACATATGATAACATTTTGAAAAGATCCATTGTAATATATGAAAACTACTATGAATATATAATAACTATTATCATTTGCTTTCTATTACTTGTTATTTCGATGATGATTGCAACATGCTCACCTTTCGGTATAAATGCTGTTATTAATCAGGATGGATTAATACAAATATATCCTGAATTTGTTGCACAAGTTAAGGAGATAAAATCCGGTCATGTATTTCCGTTTTACACATTAAACATTGGTAGTTTTAAAGATACATTTAATATGACCGGTATGAACTATATTATTTCACCATGGTTATTGTTAGTTTATCGTTTTCTGCCTGAATCATGTTATTATGTGTTCTACTCCATTAACTTCTTCTTATACTATCTATTATCCGGATTTAGTATCATATATTATATGAAACATAAGCATTATCATTCTATTAGTAATAAGAAGCAATTAATAGTAATAGGTATTAGTTA
Organism: uncultured Lachnospiraceae bacterium; assembly: GCA_947168155.1. GTDB lineage: Bacteria > Bacillota > Clostridia > Lachnospirales > Lachnospiraceae > Eubacterium_Q. The sequence goes on from CAMVKW010000008.1 coordinate 110,124, forward strand.
TGCAGCATGTTCATATTCAGCCGTATTTTTCAGATATATGGCTGGTTTTAAATATTTACCATTTATACCTTTGATTATTCTAGGTTTAGAACAATTAGTTTACAAAAAGAAATATAGTCTATATATTACTATTCTATTTCTGCTGATGATATATAATCCATATCAGGCCTTTTTGGCATGTGAATTTGTATTTTTGTATTTTTTCACTATTCATTTTAAAGATTGGTTACATTTTCTCAAATCTGGTTTTAGATTTGCGTTGGCATCTATAATAACCGCATGTTTATGCTCCTTATGGTTAATTCCATATTTCTATATGCTAACATCTTCTATATATTCCACAAGAGATAGCTTTAAACCCTCTTTATTAAAATGGTTTACTAATATTTTAAATATTTTTAGCGAGTATAGATTTATGAATATACAAGAATCTGTATCACTAAACAACGCACAATGCTCGCTATATGGCGGATTTATTCTGTTATTGGCATTCCCTATATTCATACTAAACAAAAATATAGATTTAAAATATAAAATCAAAAGAATACTACTACTACTATTATTATTTATATCTTTTGATAATGAGCTATTAAACTATATATTACATGGCTTTCACTATCAATCTAACGTTCCAAACAGATTCGCCGCATTTTTTATATTTGTACTATTCAGCATATTAGGAGATATAAATGAATATATAATAAATAACAAAAGAATACTATTAGCATCATATATAGTTATATTAATCTTCTATTTATCTGTTTACATATTGTGCGATGTTCCAACTGTTTCTATAATTATTAGTATTGTTATTATGATTATGTATATGCTAATCATTATTTCATATTATTATTCCAAGAAAGATAAATGCGCCTTACTATACCCTATTGTATTAGTAGAAGTCATATTTAACTTTGTTGTTTTGTTTTCATCAACAATAGGTAACTCCGGTAATGCTTATCCTAAAGTAGTTAGTTCAATCAATACTATAGCAGCTGAAATACCCGAAATGAAAGATTCAATGATAAAAACCGAATACTTATCTAATAGCGGTTCATATACAAATATAGGTAATATAAGTGATATAAGCACTTTATCATTTTTTGCGTCTGACAATACTGACGACTCAACAAATAGAGCAATCTTCTATAATATAGCACATTCACCTAACACAATTTACTACTTCAACGGGAATCCGCTAGCAGATATGATGTTAGGAATTAAATATCATATAGAAAACTGCTATGATACCGAAACAATTTCATTATACAATAAGATTTATTCTTATGATCATTACAATGTTTATGAAAACCCTTATTACGTTGCACCTATGTTTGTTGTAAATGATAAAATAAGTAAAATAACCAAAGAAATAGACGATGATGATTATAACAATCCAATTGAATATCAAAATGCCATATCAAATGCCATATGTGAACAAGACCTATTCAATATTGTACCAATTACCGAGTATAATGAAGGTCTTTCCGAAGATACAGTTTATTATAGATACGGTAATACATACGAAACCGAATATCAAAATAACCGAGTAAATATGCAAGAAGTTAATATTAATATAAAGAGCTCTGGAGTGTATATAGCATATGGATATGTAATACTCTATTTAGGTGATTCATCTGAGTCAGATGAGGAAGAGTTAACTATTAGTGTTCCAATCGAAATGGATAATACTACAGACTCTCCTAAAAACAATGATTATAAACCAAGTATTGGTTTGATCAATTGGGAAACAATGGAAAAAATGCATGATGTCTTGTCAGAGTCTAAGGCAGAAAATTGGACTTCTAATGGTCATAGATTAACTGCTAGTATTTGTGCCAAGGAAAAAGGAACCCTGTACATCTCCCTCCCTTATTATGAAGGTTGGACTGCATATATAGATGGTAAAAAAACAGAAACATATCGATTTATGGGAAGTATGGGTGTAGATATAGAACCAGGAGAACATGAGATAGAACTAGTATATTTGCCTAAAGGAGTTATTCCGGCATTAATAATTACTATATCCACTCTACTGCTATTAGTTGTTTATAATACTATTAAATATATTAAAACTAACAAAGGAAATAATAATTACAATAAAACAGAAGAAGAATAAGTTGAAAAAAACAATTCTTTATATTAAAATAACAAAGGATAAAAACAAGGGAGGATCAAAAAATGATTTCAGCAGGCGATTTTAGAAACGGTGTAACCGTTGAGATCGAAGGAAACGTATATCAGATAATTGAGTTTATGCACGTTAAGCCGGGAAAGGGAGCTGCTTTTGTAAGAGCTAAGCTAAAGAATATTAAAGACGGCGGCGTTGTAGAACGTACATTCAGACCGACAGAAAAGTTTGAGACAGCACATATTGAAAAGAGAGATATGACATATTCATATAAAGATGGAGAACTCTTCTACTTTATGAATCCTGAAACATTCGATATGATACCTGTAAGCGAAAAGATCATCGGTGAAGATATGAAGTTTGTAAAAGAGAATGAGACATGTAAGCTTCATTCACATAACGGGGAGGTGTTTACTATTGAGCCTCCTATCAACGTTGTCCTTGAAGTTACAGAATGCGAGCCTGGTGTTGCTGGAAACACCGCTACAAACGCTACAAAGCCATGTACAGTAGAAACAGGCGCTACTCTTCAGGTACCACTCTTTGTTAATCAGGGGGACTCAATTAGAATTGATACACGTACAGGAGAATATGTTTCAAGGGCATAAATTATAATATAATAGAAAAAATAGGGTCAGATATTATCTGGCCCTATTTTTTTGGGTATACCAACTTTTTTAGGGGCTGTGTTCGTTAAGGTTTTTTAAACTGTACCCAGTAGATTGGACACCTGTATTTTAGGGGTACCCTATCCTTTGG
>CAMVKW010000009.1:0-104816 GCA_947168155.1 uncultured Lachnospiraceae bacterium
AAATTATTTAAAAGAATTTTCGGGGTTGTCATCATTATTCTGTTGTTAAAGTACAGTCATCGAATCAAAGATAGTTTATCCAAGTTTAACGGAGAAGGAGGGATTTGAACCCTCGCGCCGCTATTAACGACCTACTCACTTTCCAGGCGAGCCCCTTCAGCCACTTGGGTACTTCTCCAAATAACTGATTCGATAATAACTAACTATATTTAGTTAGAGCGGAGAGGATGGGATTCGAACCCATGTGCCCTTGCGGACAAACGGTTTTCAAGACCGCCTCGTTATGACCACTTCGATACCTCTCCAGAGTATTTTTACTCATTAAAAGTAGCCGCCTTTTTACTGGCGAGCTCATCTATAATATCAAAACTAAATATCTATGTCAACACCTTTTTTCCTATATTTTTATATATATTTAATGATATGTGATTCTCTATTCATTTAATTATAAATTTAAAACTTTCAGGCATAAGAAAAAGCCATACCAGGTAGGTACGACTTTTTCTTTTTAGTCATTTCTTCGTATACCAATAAGATTACTCTACATCTTCTTCCAACTCTGCTTTTACTTCCTCAATGAGTTCAAGAGGATAACCTGTTAGATCCTCTATTTCATCAATCGCTTTACCTTTTTCAAACATTCTGATAATTGTAGCTCTTTGAGTGCACTTAGTAGCAGATTCACTTACCGCTTCGCTTAAATTACACATAACATTTATCCTCCTTCCCAAAGATTCTGAAACAAGATTATACCTATCTTTGATAAGTTTTATCTTTTCTTCAGCAGACTTCTTTTCAACAAAAACATCATAGAGCATCTTGTGTAGTTCAGACGGTTTATTTGCTGTTTTTTCTAGTTCTCCCTCTTTAGGTATATTTATTGTTATAACTTCAATTAAATCATACCTTTCTGTCAGTTCACTCTTTCCATACACAAACTGTGGCTTAACTGTATATGATACTATCGTATTGGAAATCTGCCTATTACAGTTGAAAATTAACCATATAGAATAGACTTTATCTAAACTATCATAATCACCATCAACTACATTACGTCCAAATTGCTCCGAGATCATTCTACAGCCGTAAGCAATCCCTCTTGCAGGAATACTATACCCTGGATATGGGCTTTTCTGACCTTCGAGATCGACTATTATTCTGAATGATTTAACGTTTTCAGAATGTGGAATTTTTGCAAAAAACCTAACATCATAATATACAGCACCTTCACCTATGATTTTGCTCTCTGTCGGAAGTCCTTCGATAGACTTATAGGTTAGCCCCGGCATTACAGCTATTTGACTTACATAAGGGTTTTCAATATAGGGGATAATTTCGTCAACACCCATATTTTTGAACTCTACTGTAGCATCTCTAAGAATCCAAGCAATAATTTGAACATCCGCCAATAAATTTTTAACAGCATCATCATACTGCTCACGTTTCTCAGCTGCATACAAGGTAGTTCCCAGCTGATTTAACTGTTTTGGCATTTTGCCCCCTTTCTCTAATACCTCTCTAAATATCTACAAGTTGCATCTATGTAAAGTAGGCACAAAGAAAGGACAAGGCAAAGCCTTTTCTTATACATTAATTATACTGTAAATCATAGCATAATCAAGGTCTATCAGCACTTACTTTTGCAACACGATTATTTTTTGTCATTTCATTTTCTCTTCTTTAGATGAAGGTTACAAAGTATTCCCGCTCCAGATAGCATTAAGATAATAACCACTTTAAGCAAAGCATATTTATCATTGGTTTTGACAGATGTACTGCTAGTTGCAGCGCCTACTATTGTCTTTTTCAAAGTTACTGACTGCTCTTCATCATCAATATCTTCATGCTTTGCCACAAGTCTTCCATCAGAATCAAACATTCTCTCAAATACTACATAATCTGAATTCACTAATCCAGATACATCAAATTCAAAAGTAACATCTACCGCTCCACTTGTTGACTCTGCTGTAAACTCTGCACTCGCCGTAACTTCCTCATTATTAATTAAAACCGGTTCACCTGTAGTCTTATCATAAAGAGTGCCTTCTACGGAGTAACTATCTCCCTTGATAACATTCGAATAACTCACTTTATCTATAATAGTAGCTTTTCCATCATCCGTTGTTTCACCCTCACTTGCAGACGTTCCAATTTTAATAACATGAACCGTCTGATCCTCATCCTTTGGATTCTCATGCTTTACAGGGAAAATATCTTCATTCTCATAATCAGTGTATTCATTATCTTCGTCCGTTCCATTTCCTAAATATAAATATTCATAAATTACAATAGAGCTTCCTCCAAGATCACTTACATCAATTGGTTCAAACAAAACATCTACTGTTCCTGTCATTTCAAATATACTCTTCTGATAATCAGACTCAGTAGTAAAATGCGTCATGCTCGTAACCGGTCTTCCATCCTTTTGCAATTCGTTAATATTTCCGTCTTCATCCAGAAGCATCATCTTTGCATATAAAGTATATTCTGTAGAAGCTCTTAAATATTTATAACTTACCGTGTCAACAATAGAGACTTCCTCATCTATGTGCACTGTATCTCGTTCCGAATCCTTAACGTGTGCTGTTGTTCCAATCTCAGGCATTGGAACATTTCTTATAATTCTTTCATTATTAGAAGGATCGAACGCATCGTATATCACCTCGTCCTCAACCATAACCTCAATTGGTGGTTCCAGTTGTTTTCCTTCATTAGCATCGCATCTTAACTCAGATACAATATACTTTCCAAAAGGAAGGGCTCCATAAGTTTCAACCGACTGCACTTCGCTTCCATCAGAAGTACAATTCATCCACATACCTGAAGTTGTGGCAAAGCCATTTTCATCAGTCGTAATAATGAGAGTTTCCCCAGTGAGTGCGCTTCGAACTTCAAACTGTACCCCGTCCATGGCCTTGTCACTTTCGAAGTCCCTCTTTTCTAGTTTGATATCGCCTCTGATTATCGTATCCTTAACAGTCACATTTCCATCGAAAGTATCTTCATTTAGTTCCACAACAAATCGTTCATCCAATTCCTGATCATTATAAGTTACTTCATTAATCTTATAACCCGTGGATGCCTTCACTTCCTCTATTTGAATGACACCATATGGAATAACAATATTTCCATCGCTGTCTATATAAAATTCATCACTCTCAAATTCAGTCGAAAGATAGTCATCTGTTAAATAAGCGACATATCTTCCATTCTCGTCCTTGTGGGTTTCTATTACCCATCCTCTGTCAGCAACTATTTCTTCCTCACCCTCAACCGGTTCTTTAATAGAAGAAATATCTTCAGAAGTTTTCGCGTAGAAACTAATTTTAAAATGCGCTCCTTCAAGTGTGGATTCACCTTCTGTCACATTACTCTCGGTAAACCTATCCAATTTCTCCAGATTAATTCCCGCAGTATGAGTTTTCGGTTTTTCATAAGAAATTATGGCCGGACGCAGAGAATTGTTCATATAAACTCCAGCTTCTGTTTCTTCTAGTTCATCATATGGAGATGCTTGTGAATTCTGATACATTCCATAGCCAAGATAATATTTGAAAGCTTCAAAACAGCTTTTTCCAGTTTTGCTTGCATAATAACCCGCATCATATATAAGACTGGCTCTTCTACCTTCGTTCAGTCCCGTTTTCGCAAAATGCTGCAACAGAGCTGCATCACTCATTCCAGCAAGGTCACTATATTTTGAACGGTAATATGTCGGATTAAAAACCGCTGAATAATCTATTCCCTCATAGACATAGGTTCCCTGCGCTGGAGCAGTTACAACAACTGAATATGAATTTTCATCAAGATAATATCCTTTGCCTGCCTGAGTTTCCTTAATTGTATATGTACCCGAAGCAAGTCCTCCAAGATATCCATAACCAGTAGAAGATGTATTTATCTTTCCAATTTCTTTTCCAGTTGAATCATAAACTGTATATACCGCCTCTAAACTATAGTTCGGATTTCCATCAGTAAAGGATTCAGAAGAACGTTTTATTATTTCTATCCCGCCCTTTAGATTTACTATAGGAACTTCTTCAGATGTAAAAGACCCTGATTTCGCAGCATTTGCCCCTAATGTAATTGATTTCTTATGGTTCACATTACAATTGTCATCCAACTTATATCCCTTTGATGGACTCGTTTCCCAACAATAATAGGTTCCTGCCGGAATATCCTGAATAGTTGATTTTGAAGTTCTGTGCCCATTACCATCAAGCAGATATGCTGTTCCTGATGAATCAGTCTCTAAATAATAAACGAACTTATTATCAGATGATGCCACCGTATATTTTGCCCCTTCCAGAGAATATCTTGCTGGATCCTGAGTATACAAACTATATGTAGCAACCGTAGACTTTTTCAAGGACACCGGACCATATGTGGTCTCAGGATCTTCAATCCTAATTGCATTAGATGCAGTCCAATGATCGTAATCAACTGTTTTTGCCGTAATGTAATATTGCTTTTGTGGTCCTCGAACATAACTCCATGTGGACCCTTTTGTTCCTGCGTATCCAGAAGTCTCTGCCGGGAGAGTGTACCCATTTCCAGTTTTTACACCCTGCTCATATAAATACACAGTGCTTCCAACTGGAAGAGAAATCGAACCGTCACTTCCATCTACATAACTGGTATCCGATGCGGATTTCCTTAAGTAATAACCATATCCACCCTTTTCGGAACTGGCGAGACTAGTAATATATACTCCCAAATAATTTCCCGAAGTATCGTAGGCTTCAAATACCACGTTATCGAAGCTCTTACCTGTAAGGTTACCAACTTTTCTTAGTCCTAAATATGAACTAGACTTTGCGCGGTATATATAGTAATAGTAGCCCGCTGATACAGCAGGGTCATATGCTCCATATTCATTGTAATTGTCAAAGGTGTTCATTCTAATCTTTCCACCTGCACCCTGGCTATAAATATATCCATACCAGGTGATCAAATTAGCATGTGTCCACTTCCAGTTTCCTCCCGAATCCTTTGACATCAGAAGCATGATATCTCCTGCTTTAGTCTTTTCTACTATGTCAGCAAAATCCCCAACATACCCTTCTGCAACAAATTCGAAATTTCCAGAAGCCTGCATTTCACTATAAAGAGTATCTACACTCTCAGTAACAGCAACCTTGCTTCCACCAGGATATGTATTATAAATAACTCGCGATACCAGGCCCGCACACCAAACACTTCCTGCGCTAGGTGCATTATCAACAGTATTATATTGGCCATCAACAACACCAAAGGTTGATGTTATATAACTCTTAGCATTTGCCCACCAGCCGGCATTATTTTCCATAGGATGTTTATTGCCAACGGATTTGTTAACTACAGCTGTTGCACCAAATACCATGGATCTTGAATTTTTAAAAGGAACTACCAAATCCATTATCTCAGCATCACCTATTGTTGCCACAGTAGGTTCGCCAATATCTCTATGCTCTGCATCTGTATTAGATGCCATCTGAGCATCACCTATTGAAGCTGTATCTGAATCAGCTTCAACACTTACGTAATTAATTACAAAATCTTTATCCAGCACAAAGGCTGCCACAAGGATTAAAGATATAACAAATAACAGTTTTATTTTAAAAGTCTTTTGCACTTTATCCCTCCTATATCTTAACAGCACTCGAACTGAATCTCGGCGATACTTATAACATCGCCTCTGGCTGCTTCTATTTTTTCATTTTTCCCAAGTCTTCTTTCATTCAAATATGTTCCATTTGTTGAACCTGCATCACTCAGCATTACGGTTCCCCCTCTTTTTTCAAGAATTGCATGAACCCTGCTGACCGATGGATCGTTAATATAGTAATCACACATAGTCTTTTTTCTTCCTATGCGTGTTTCCCCTTCTATCAGATAAATTTCTTCACCTTCGTTTAACGGAACAAGTTTCGATACCACGTTCGAATACTGTTGTACAGTCAACATTGTTGTATCCTTTTCCTCTTCGACTATGGGAGATATTTCTTTAACTACAGGAACAGTCTGAACCACAGGTTCGCGGGTTACTCTTGGCTCCATAACCTCATCTATTTCCTTTTTTTCTCTAAGAGAAATGACATCACTTGCTACATAAATAATTAAGGCTACAACCATAAGAGCCGAAAATTTCAGAGATGGAATTCCGAAGAAAATAAATAGTATTAGGCCTATTATTAATGTAGCTATAGCGGCCGATACATAGAGACTTAAGGGATATTGAGGGGATTTTTCTTCGTCATCCATCTCTTCATTTATTGGTTCATCCAAAACCTCAATAGACTCAATGTCTATATTGGACTGTGGACGCTTTTTTTCTTCATCTTTAAATAATTTGCAGAACAGTTCTGGAGTAAAGTTTTCACCTAAAAACTTGCTATAAAGATCATATAGATAAACAACCCCTTCTCTATCCTTGTGGTCATACATGACCATTATTTCTTCAAACAGAGTCTTAATCTGTTCTTTAAAGCTTTTATTAGATCCAGGAACATAAGGAAATATGTGTCTTGAATTTTCTGAATCAAACAAAATATATTTGATATCAATAATTAAATTATCTGGCTTCAATAGAAACCTTCTCATCTCACGTAAACAGTTCTTCAGATCTATTACCAGACTTTTTACCTCTTCCATGGTTGGAATACTTTTTCCATACCGATTTGCTAAAACACTAAGACCATCTATTTTTATATATAGATTTCTCTCTCCATCAAACTCACTGATTTCCAGCGAAGGAATAAATTCCAGTTTATTATGAAGTAGCATCTTTGCTTCGTAGTTGTCTGGAACATCAACATCTCTAATCTCGAAATAGTTACTAATACCCTTACTCTTCGCGTAGATCATCATAAAGCTGCCACCTCCTGAGTCTTCCTGTACAAACATCTACCTCTCTACTACTACTCACACTATTCGTTCCGTATATTTTCAGCACCCCACTGCATTTCGCTTTATGGCTGCTATAACTTGTCCCGACGCTCGCCGATCCAATAACAACTCCACCTGTATACTCTCTACCCGACAAATAACCCTCCACGGAATCATTTCTTATATTGGTTAGTGGTATTTCATATAGCGCCTCATTCTCCTCTGCAATGATGTAGCCTCTCTCATACGAAAGCATTAATCCCATGATGGTAAAAAAAATACCAAACAAAACTATGGGAACAATAAAACTGGCCTCTATGGTCATATAACCTTTATTATTCATAACTCGTCCTCGTTATTTCACTCTGAACATTTAGAGCAGGGAGGAAGTTCTGTATCACTTAGCTTTACTCTTGAGACAGTCCTTCGAAGTCTTGAACAAGATCTACTGGAGTGATAGCACTCCCCATCTTCCGTAACAAAAACAATGGAACCTTCTCCTCCACAATAAGTGCAGGCTCTATATCCATTTGCTTTTGCAGTTTCGACATCAGAAGATGTAATGGAAGGCATTAAATATGTACAGCTTCTGGATTCGTGATATACCTCTCCATTTTCAGCCACATAAACATAACGACCGTCGTTCTCGTCTTCATCACTTCCAGTTCTATAAACATCTCCCAGGTATGCCCTTTGCCTTATATGCTCTGTAACTCTTTTCTTAAAATGCCCAACAATCGGAGCATTTACACGTATATAGTAGGTCGCATATATATCTATGTAACCTTCATCGTCTGGAAACTGAGATCCTATAAAACTGACCCCATTACTCCCACCTACTATAAATTTATCCAGGAGAGCTTTTGAGTCTGCATATTCCTGAAACCTGAGCATTGCCATTGGATAGTCCATAATCTCTGCTTCTTCAAAACAATCTGTTAAATAAGCATATTCAGCCATATATTCAGCTGTCTCTATCACCCCTTCATAAACCACGCCTTTTACCGTATATATTTCAGTCATGAAAATAAGTGCCAGCATGGTAAAAAGGAAAAGGGGAAATGCAACCGCCGCTTCAATTGATACAGCACCTTTATTATTCATATATTTCCCTGCCACTAATATTTTTAAACTGTCAGTGGATTCTCATGTACGCTATGATGGAGGCTTCGAGTTATTATTTTCTGACAGTTTAATAACCAGTTTCTTCATGTATATTAAATTCTTTTGATCCGTAACCAATATCTGCATTTACTCCAAATGCAGTAATTGCATTTTTCATTCTGAAGGTTGTATCTCCACCTTCTAATTCAGGTTGTGTAACATTCATCTGCATAAGATCGAGCATTCGGTAATACATATCATTCCCTTGGAGAGCTATAAGAATCATCAAGTACTCCTTATAGTCCAGTCCTGTTTCGTCATCTGAAGCTTCTCCCTCCAGGCTTTCCAAATTTGAAAGACTATGAAAATCTGTAACCCAGGTTTCACTGGATTTTATAAATGGAACTTTATGATTTCTTAGAAGACGATAAACATCTGCAATTGATTCAATATAAGACCAGCAACCTGCAAGCAAGTACTTAACTGGTTCCTTAGCCCCTGGAAATTCTATAGTCAGAAGCGTTGCTAATGTTTCACATTTTTTCATCTTCTGTGAATCATTTAGTATATAGGCAAGATTAAACCCGAACCTGATAAGTAAAATTTCATTTACTACCTTTTTGTAATTTTTTGCATCCGTTTCCTCTCCGCCCACAATATATTCCATTTCAAGATTTAAGTACGTATCATCATATTTCTGATCTGTTAGGCAGTTAAAGCATTCAGCACTGTACATTACCGCCTCAGCGTTTGTCACAAGATTAGTTGTCCAACCATGACCTTTTACAGAGTCTATTTCCATTCGGTCCAGATCATCGAACTCAGTTTTAATTTCATCTATAAAATTCTTAGGACGGCCAGCTGACGGCAACTCTGCATCTTTAACAATATTTGAACTAAGCGGTGCGTCATCAGGAAGAATCAGGGCAGGAATCCCAAACAGAACATATGTTTTTAATTCGTCCCTTGGATCCTCCACCGTGATTTCTAAAGATGAGTCCTCCTCATCACCCACCTCATCGTTTCCTTCCGCTCCATCGTCCTGTTCAATTTCTGCGGAGTTAACATCACTATCTATTTCGTTAATCGTTTCATTATCTATGGGCTCGTCCTCTCCATTTGTTTTTTTCAAAATGTTATCTACGGAATATTCAACTACCTGATATTTAAAGTTATCTTTAATCTGAAGCTTGAATTCGTCACATGTGTTATCTAAAATTCCTTTCGTTCCGGAAAGTTCCACACTATTAACCGAGAATCCTTCTCCAAGGTCAATTTTCAGGCAGTCTTCTATACCCTGCTCCATCGCTCCTTCACCAGAGCCAGAAGCATTTTTATCTAATAGAAGGATATGGTAACGATCAAAAATAAACCTGTTATAATTTGCTTTTTCACTAGACATTGCGCTACTTACTGCAGAAACAGCTTTAGTCTTTGCACCACTTTCATCTGTAATCTTCATAACCGCAACTGTGATAACAAGCATTACAACAATCATCAAGGTTACAAAGACCGTTACATATCCCTTATTATTCATACGCTTAACCTCATTAACATTACCTATCAATTTCAACCTGTTATAGAACTTGCATTTTCACTTATTGCATTCCAGATTTTTGCAACAAGAGAGGTTGCCTGAGTTTTGAAAATTAATACAAGACCTATCAAGACAACCAATATGAGTATGACCTCAACCACCGCAACTCCTTGATTATTTTTAAAAGTTTTTTCCATAGCACTTACCTCCTAATTACATTCATTGTTATTTCATTCCAATAAATGCCGGGTACATGACTACTATAATAACCAGCATCATTAGCATTGCTGAGGGAAGTAATAGTTTTTCGGAGGCCTGTTCTCCCTTTTTTCTTACGTTTTCTTTTTTAAGGAAGTAACTGGTCTTAACTTCTGTATCCAGAAGCTTTAATAGGTTAGAATTACCCAGTGTTAAGTTCTGACTTATCAGCGACATTAGCTTCATATATTCTTCCAGCCCTATCCTTCTGCCCATTTCGCCATATGCCTTACTTTCAGAAACACCGGATTCAACCATGTTCATCGTAAACTCCACTTCTTCATATAGGTACTTGCATGGTTCTGTCCTTACTGCAGCAACCAAAGACTTTCTTAATGTAAATCCCGCTCCCATATAAATAGTCAGCCTGTTTACGAATCCGTAATATGCGTCTCTTATTTCCTTATCTCTATTCTCCCCTTTTTCTTTCAATTTATAGATTCTGTAATAACTCCAAATTCCAATAATTAATAAACCAAACAATAAAATATATGTAGATCTTTCTTCACTACTCTCAACATCACGACTTACACGTACATTCCCCACCTCTTTAGGTAATACAAACTCATCCTGAGACCTGTTCTCCTCTTCAATATCAAGTATTGCCACCTTTGCCTTTTCAGAGTCACTTAATTCTGTTTTATTAATAACAGTTACCTGTTTGTGGTATTCCTGTTTATGTTCTTCGTCTTTTATAGTCGCAGTTATATTTACAACTGTTGGGGCTTCTAGATCATCATTCTCAACTATTCCATCACTTCCAATTATGGTCATCAAATCGGTTTCCCAGGATATTCGTAAGAAACCACTTTCATCGACCCTTGGAAAATTCAGGTCAGAACAAATATGTTCTTTATCTTTATTTTTACCAAGCATTACTGAATCTATATATTTCTTAGTTTTTTCTGCAGCTTCCTCAAATTCCTTTTCCGTAAGCTGCCGTGGTTTTATTTCTAGTTTGAAGCTTTCCATTTTGTCAGAGCCACCTTCCTTCAACACCACATTTACAAATGATGAAGAATCTCCGATCGAAGGTCGCTCTACAACATATGGATCTTTTTTCTCTTCAGGAATAAAACTAAGTACACAAACAAAAACCAAAAACACAACCAAAACCAATAAAAGGTCGTATATGTATTTAGTCAGTCTTGTTTCTGTTTCGTAATCCAAAGAATTCACATTTAATGTTTTTACTTTTCGTATGTATCCCCTTATCCTATTCCTAAAGGATGCACTCAAATGACACTCAATATTTCTGGCCAGCCATTTAAGTGGATTTCCTCCATCCTTATATTTGCTATAGTTCTTCTTGCTGATCATAGCTAGCAGCAGGATGATCAAAACAAGTGAAAATGAAATGTATCGAACCATATGTATCTCCTTCCTTTTAAATATTTATTTCTACGATCTTTTTTCCCAGATAATCCGCAAAAACATTTCCGCCTAATATTAAGGTCATGAGAAGTCCACCTACTACATTCCCATACAGCGGACTGAGAAACCCAACGCTGGATATTCTCAAAAAAAGAATTATTAGAGCAGGCATGAAGGTCATTATCTGTTGTTCAAATTTCTTAGATGCCACCATAACCTCAAGTTCGGCATTAAGTTCAATCCCTTCCACTAGCCTGGTAACCGTCTCACTTATAATTCTTATTGCATTTCCTCCGGTCTTCTTTATCGTTGAAATCACTTCCACAAAGTCATAAACTTCACGAATACTATATTTCTTAGCAAAGCCTGACATAGCTTGTTCGAGAGGCATGTTCAAATCCATTTTTCTTTTTACAAGCCTGATCTGCTTTACTATTTCTGAATTATCTCCATATAGATCTCCCATTTCCTTTCCCGCTATAAAAAGAGAGTTCTCAATAGTATTCCCTGCTTCAAGGGCACTTTGCATTGCCGTAAGCAGACTGCCAAATTGCACCAGGAACTGATTACGCCATTTCCTTTCAACACGTTTTAATTCCACCCTATAAACGTATACTCCGACTATGGCGCCGGGGATGAGTCCCAGGATGTTCTTATAAAAAACAAAAGCAACACCAACTGCGAATATGGCAGCCTTTACGACACTCCAAACTGTCCCTCTTATTCTTGGCATTTATACATAACCCTCTCTATAAACTCTTATCAGACCGGCATTCATAAGCTTCGTCAGATTCTTTAAGTCATTAATCTTCCTAAGCTCGCCATCTACTTTTTCGTTACTATCTTCCTTTTCTTCAAATCGGTACAGCTCTCTTGTAACTATTTCATCTTTCTCCATACCTATTACCTCTCGTATTTCAATTACCTTTCGTGATTTGTCTCGCAGCCTCGCCAGATGGACAACAATATCAATTGCAGATGATATCTGCTGACGAACTGCCTTAAGCGGAAGATCTGCTCCCATAAGAACCATGGACTCTAGTCTCAGAAGCATTTCATGAGCTGAGTTCGCATGCCCGGTTGATAAACTTCCATCATGTCCAGTGTTCATAGCTTGAAGCATATCGATAGCAGCTGCATCTCTCACCTCTCCAACTATTATTCTGTCCGGCCTCATGCGGAGACTGCATTTAATAAGATCGCGAATAGTGATCATATTGCGGCCCTCTATATTTGCGTTCCTTACCTCCAGCCTCACCAGGTTATCTATCCCATTTATTTTTAATTCTGCTGAATCCTCTATAGTAACTAGCCTTTCTTCGGGTGGGATAAATTCAGAAAGAGCATTCAAAAATGTTGTTTTTCCGGCACCGGTTCCTCCAGAAATAAAAATGTTGTATCCTGCTTTCACGAGCATCCCCAAAAACTCTGCTGTCTTCTTGTCTATTGCGCCCAGTTCAATCAGGTTTTCCATTCCCATCATTTCACTTGGAAATTTCCTTATAGTAACAGCCGCCCCATCAACGGATACACCTTTTAAAACGATGTTCACTCTTGATCCATCATCCAGTATTAAATCGACTATCGGATTGGTCTCATTGACCATCCTGTTTGCGCCACCTACAATCTGCTGTATCACGCTCATCAGCCGTTCACTACTTTCAAACTGTTTTGTAGTTTTATATATTCTTCCGGCCTTTTCATAAAATATCTTGTCAGGACCATTTATCATAATCTCTGTAATTTCGTAATCCTCCAGAAGCTCCGATAAAACATCAAGCCTCCTTATGGAATTGAAAAGTTCATTTTTTAACTCAACCTTTTCTCTTAAAGGAATGTAACCTTGAAAAGATTCTGCAACTATACATTCATCTATCAATCGGCTTATATCTTCATCCTTAATCTCGCCTGAAAGATCTATGCTTTCCATCACTTCCTGCTTAAGGCGGTTCTTTATTCCATATTCCAATTACTTAATAATCACCTCCGTCATTACTTAGCTCCCACAATGTTCTTACCATCTCCTCACTGTTTGGCTCCGCATCTGGAACATCAACCTTTACTATCTTAGTAATGACATTTCGAAGGCCCATTTCCTTAAGAACCGACAGAAAAACCTCTATTTTGCCAAGTGAAATGTCATCTCTAAGCACAGGCATATATATCGTTTCAAAGAGTCCGAGAATTCTCATGTCGCTTATCGCTGCCGAACCAAAATCAAAAACAATTGTTGTATATCTCCCAGACTTGAGAAGAATAGACACAAGCATTTCCATATCCTCCAACAGAACATCAAGCGTATCCAGATACGACGTCGACGGCTTCAGTACCTGAATACCATCTTCGCATACAGTCTGCTCGGCTATGACTTCTTCAAGTTCAGGCGACTTGGATTTGATAAGATATAAAATGTTATTACTTGAATGGTTTATTTTGTTTGCGTAATTTTCCATCGACACATAGAGTCCGCCTCTCACCCCGTCGTCTGCTGCCAGCGCTCTAGCCAACCTGCTTTTTCCACATCTTCCCAGCGGAGAGAATACTGCTACAACTGTAGATAGATTTCTTGGGTCCTTTTTCTTCTCTGTCAAAATCTGACTTAGCGATCTGCATATCAACTCCACATCCTGATACTTGAATATGAAGGTACTGTCAGATTTTTCTATCTTCCAGCCATCAGAGGAATCCCGGTACTGTGATAACGGAACCGTTTTAACTCCCTGGTATTCATAGCCCTCTTCTGTTTTGTCACAGGCTGAAATGTCATCTGTTATTACCAAATCCAGATCCTGAACACTCAGATAATCTTTGATGGCTTTGTAGCTCGAGAAAACCATCATACTCAGCCTTCTGCTCTTATCTGCATTAATAAAGTCCATTAGTGCTGTCGCGTAGTCCAGGTCCTTGTCACAAATACCTACTTTGTAGGTTTTCATTACCAAACCTCCTTTCCCGAGGTGATTAACGCTAGGTTATCATTCATAAGGATTAGTCACTACCAGCGAAATGACGAGTTATGTTTCGCAACAAATACCAGCATTTTCAGAATAGAAATCGCAGAATTCAGCCATTTATCAAGGATTCAACCCCAAAAATGCTTGTATTTGTTGCGCTTTTTTATGACGGAAAATGATTATTTGTGAGTATTTAGAATGGATTATTATAGAATCAGAATAGATTTTTCAGAATCAAACAGCATAATGTACAATACTGTTTAGTAAAAAAGACGAAACGATTTGTTGCATCTCCAAAAAGGTAACTACTTTATGTAAGCTATGGAGCAACAAAAAAAAGAACGGAAACCAAAGATTTCCGTTCTTCATTATTTTACTTAATATTTAATTCTTAATCTCCAGGAATTATTTCTCTTCCTTATCCTTGATATACTTGTTAAGTGTATCAACTACTGTATTCAGGTTGTATGGCTTTGCAATATAGTCATCCAGCTGATTCTGCATAATACGTTCTTTATCACCGAACATAGCTCTTGCAGTTACTGCGATAATAGGAAGTCTGTCCTTCTTATTCTCACTTTCAATCTTACGGATTTCCTGAGTTGCTGCAATACCATCCATAACTGGCATCTGTACATCGAAGAGAGCTGCATCGTATTCTTTCTCTTTATAAAGCTCAACAGCCTTTTCACCGTTCTCAGCTATATCATATGAGAAGCCTGCCATACCGAGGAGCTTTCCGATAACCTGCTGGTTAACTGGCTCATCCTCTGCAACAAGGATACGTGCGTTCTTTCCGTTTGCATTGTTGATAGAATAAAGTGCAGGATCGTCCTTCTTAACTTCTTCCACAACCTCAGCCTCAGCTGCCTTAACAACCTTAACTGGAATTTCTGCAATAAATGTAGAACCAATTCCTTCTTTACTCTGTACAGAAATTGTACCGTTCATCAGTTCTGTGATCTGCTTTGAAATAACAAGACCAAGACCAGAACCACCGTACTTACGTGTATCAGATCCATCTACCTGAGAGAACCTTACGAAAAGCTTACTCATGTTGGCATCTGAAATACCAATACCTGTATCTGCAACTGCTATACGAAGCTTTACAGAATCCTCTGTGTCATCTATAGTAGCAATCTTAACTCTTACACCACCATCAGATGTAAACTTGATGGCATTTGAAAGAAGACAATTGAGTACCTGTTGTATACGCTGTCCGTCTGCACGAACAAGCTTAGGTATGTTGTTACCAAATGAAAGATCAAGGGCAATGTTCTTTCCGTTAGCTGCAGGAACATGAGCTGCAACTGTTTCTTCAATATAAGCCTTGATGTCACATGTTTCTTCTTTAATCTTGTACTTACCTGCTTCAAGCTTACTGATATCCAGGATATCATTGATAAGTCTGAGAAGGTTATCAGCACAGTTCTTTGCTGTAATAAGGTTATCTCTATAATCAGCCTGAAGATCATCAGCCATAAGTGTAAGCTGGATCATTCCGAGAATACCATTGATAGGTGTACGGATTTCGTGGCTCATATTTGCAAGGAACTCAGCCTGAGTTTTGTAAGCTGCGTTTGCATCTGTGATAGCCTTTGAAAGCTTAGCCTCTGTTTCCTTCTGCTCTGTTACATCGATAACAACCATGTTAATGTAATCTGCTTCGGATTTGTACATAACAGTGTTGAATACTTTTCCAAGCTTCTCCATTGTTATCTCAACATCCATCAGGTCACCTTCCTTAGTACCTGATGTATTGTAGGCCTTAAACCATGCATTTATATCCTGAAGAACTTCAATGTGGCTATCTCCAAGAACCTTTCCAACAAACTCTTCTCTATCAAGATTGAAGTAGCTTCCAAATGTATTGTTTGCATCTTCTACCTGATAACCCATTACTTCCCCTGTTGGGTCGATAAGGATCTTTGCCTGAGCAAATCCTATAGGAAGATTTTTGAAAAGTTTTCTATATTTATCACTCTGTGTTTTTTCCTGAGCCTGTTCTGATCCAGAATTAATGATGATGTAAACTGCTACAGCTTGCAGAACAACCATTATGATTCCGACAGCCAGTATATTTCCTGAAACCAGCACTCCCACAATACCTAAAACAGCTATTACTGCAGCTGTTATAATGGCCAGTTTCTTTGGCTCCATATGTTTTAACTTTTCCATTTTTGTACCCTCTCTATATAGTATTCACGAAAGTGATTTTTCTTAACAAATCTCTTTGATTATATATGCTTTTTTGCCCTCGGTCAATTCGTTGTTTCCTTATTTTTCGATTTATTTTTACTCTTTTTTGTTATGTAAACAAACAGCGCTAAATACATAATCCAGCACACCGAACTGCCTATAATTCCAGCCTTCATTCCAGGAGGAAAATACTTCATTTCTACAGTATGTTTTCCAGCATCTGCCTCAATGGCGATAAATGCGCCCGCCACCTTAAATGGTTCAACCTCTTTGCCGTCCACATAGACTTTCCAGCCCTCATCATATGGAACAGAAGTGAAGATATACTGGTTATCATCCAGAGTTATATCAGCCTTCACATAATCATCCTCAAAGGTTTTGATCATGGCAGCATTCTTTGTCATCTGACCTCTGAACTGTGCCAGGGCATCTTCATTAACTGAGGAAATAAACATTGTTATGGATCCCGAAGGGGTGTAGTTTTCATTGAAGTCCATATCCAGCTGAACAAGGTCTCCCTCTTTAACATCACCCAGGTCCAAAAGCTGGGACTGATATCTGCCGGAAGCCTGCTTAAGACCATTCAGACTATAAGTTACCTTGTCTACATAGTTGGCTCTGGCATTCACAAAGTACCTTGCCGATTTTTCTGCGGTAAATGTAATCGTTATGGATATGGTTTTTCCTTTTCCTTCTGAGTAACTGATAACTGTAGGTGAATCTGAATCATAATTTGCAACACAGTTATTTCCTACAACTCCAAGAACAGGTCGCTCAGTCTCATAAATATCATCTTTCACACCAGCAGCGTAATTGGCAAAGTGATTTAAGACCATGGCTGAATTATTGGTTTCATATGTCCAGTTATCAATGTTCCTTCGTACGCCGTACATAAGAGGAAGTGCATATTTATTCTCGTATACTGTCATCTTCTCATTTACAACTACAGGGTCCATGTACTGAGTACCTGGATAATAGTCGCCGTTTCTTACGTATACATATCGAATACCAAACATATCGTTGGTAACAGGATTGCTTCCTAGGAACAGGAACTCATTCGCTCCAGTATAATAACCCATATAAGACATTGTCTGAACCATGTCTCCACGAACCGTTGAACAGAAAGTACCAATACTTCTCATATTGCAGTAGGTATTTTCATCCATCATTATCGGTTCAACAACATCTTCTCTATAGAAAAGACGTCCCTCTTTATCAGACTTTTCTTTTATCTGGCTGACAGCACTCTGCATCGTATCCGAATGTTGCATGTAGTAATGACCATCAGCATAACCGTTGCCGCCAATACCAAGACCAGCATTTACCAGAATCTCTACTATCACGTATATTCCAAGAATGATAGTATTTGCCTTCACGCTCATAAAGCGAGTGCATCTGGCAATAATAATGATTGCATAAACCACAATGAGTCCAAAGGAAACCATCATCATATATCTTTCAGGAATTACACCCTTCATATCTCCAAAATGATAACAGAGACCTAAGAATAAGGCCGTGAGTACTATTCCCACCGAAACACTTACAAGACTGGTTTTCCTAAGTTTTACAACTGTCTCATAACAGATAACAAGCAGCGTGAAAATATAAAGGAAGGAGAATCTATTTGGAATTCCAAACTGATTGTGGAAGCCATGCCAAATGAAATTCAGCTTCTCCTGATTCATACTGATTATAAAGATTAAGATAAGAAGGCATTTGCCTATCTTCTCACCAAGTTTAACCTTGTCAGAGCATACGAAAATGAATAAAGCGATTAGACAGAGAGTTCCGCAATATAGGTTTGCATCTCCATCAAATGTATTCATTTTGATTGGTTTACTAAGGAAGAAATGGGACTGTAATAACTGGAAGAAATTCTGATACCAGTTCCACTTTGGCATAGGTGTTTTTGCTGTTGCCGTCTTCATAATAGCAAGATATGCTGTCAGTAAAGATATGGTTGCCATACCCGCCGCAAGTAAAGAACTTCCCGCAAACTTAAGACCATCTGTAATAAACTTCTTCGGATTTTTATGACCTGTGAAAATGAACCACAGACATAAGAAAATACAAATAATAAATGAAATGTAATAGTTACAGTACATGCTGTAGAAAAGAGCTACCGAATAAAGACGCATGTCCCCATTTTTCATAAGCCTCTCAAATCCCAGCATGATAAGTGGAAATACCATTATGCAGTCCAACCACATGATATTCCAATAATAACCACACATATAATTGTTAAGTGAAAATGCCACGCCCAGTGCAACTATCATCATGTTGTTAGTTACCTTGCCTCTGCGACGCGAAAGGAAGTATGCAAATGCCCCTGAGGAAAATGCAAACTTAAATGCAACCAATAAAGAGAAAAGAGCAATGATGTTCTTTCTCTTCACAAAGAATAATAAAAGATTGAGAGGACAAGCCATGTAATATAAGAAAAGAGACTGGAAGTTCTGTCCCATTCCTACATCCCATGTGTATTTTAGGCTTCCGCCATTTACCAGCTTATCCTGATAATCACTGAAGAAAGGTACATATTGATGTATGCTGTCCACAAGTGTAAAAGAGGTTTCACCAAATGGTGCAACCTTTGCTCCGATCATCATGGCAAGCATAAATACAGCCGTAATGGTCGAGGCTACAAGCCACGACCAGTTACGACCAAAAAATCTCTTTATGAAATTTGTGTCTTTTATTTCTGTATCTGTCATTTTAAAGATTCTTTCAATAGTTACTTTTTATTTCTTTTACTGCTCTGCAGCAAGAAGGTAGATCAGAGGTGAGTTCCAATAAATTGTTACCTCGTTTGTTGAATAACTCTGAGCATTATCTACGTAGCTCATTGCAGCGCTTTCCTCTGTAAGAACTGCTATTGCATAAGGATCATCAAGATTCTTATCTGGTCCGCCAACCAGCATACCTGTCATGGCCTGACCTGCCACCTGCGAAGGTCTGTGATGAGGATTCTCAGGACAGAAGCTTCCGTATCCTGTTACGAAACAGTACCCAAGGGCATTGGTTCCCAGGAGATAATCTTTCTGATGTTTTGCAAGCTCTATATAAGCAGTTTCACCAGTCACATTACCAGCCATATAAAGGAGCATTCCTTCATTTGCTACTCTCATATTGCTTCCCCAGTCAAATCCACTACCAAAACACAGGTAGTAACCTGTTTTCTCTGACTGAGCGACCAGCTCATCTGCGTATGCTGTGATCACATCTTTTCCTAACTTAGAAAGCTCCTCATCATCGCATCTGGCTAAATCATAATTCGCGTATAAACCTATATCAGCCCAACCAAGACCTTCCTTAACATCATCCAGATTAGTGCTGGTTATAAAGTCCTTAGTTTTGTCAGATCCGGCAAGATAGAGCTCTACTGCAGCCCAATATCTTTCATCTAAAACATTTTCATCACCATATTCACCTGTCACTATATCTGAAGGATTAGTATAACCCTTATATGTATCAAGTGACTCCAGATAATCCCAGGCTTTTTCAGCCGCTGCAAGTGCATTCTTACTAAAATCTGCATCAATATCCTTATAAATAACCGATGCTTTTGCCATGATAGCCGCAAAATCTCCCGTTGCTGCCACTGATATAGGGGCTAGCAGAAGCTCATCAGTTTCATCCTGTGGCGCTACTGTTTCAGGGAATACGGCACATGTAACCTTATGATAAACACCACCCGTTTCTGAATCCTGCATCTTAAGCATCCAGTCAAGCCCGTATCTCGCTTCATCCAGAATATCAGGTGTTCCATTTCCACTTTCAGGAATACCCATCTGATCATCATTCACGCCAAAATCTTCATAACTTAGCAGAAGATCTGCAATAGTTTTGGCTGTTGATACGGTATATCTGCCGTAGTCTCCCGCATCATGCCATCCACCGCTTACATCAATCTTCTTTGATTTGTCATCATAGACAGTTGCCTCACTAGTATGACACTCTGGATGATCAAAAATTCCATTGTTTTCCAGAGGGGTTCCACACCTCTGTCTATATAGCATGAGGAAAGTATCTCTATATATATCAGGTAACGGATTCTCATATATACCAAAGCTGTAACTTGCACCCTCTGCAGTATAAACATAGTACTCACCTTCTTCTGCAAAGTCCGAGAAGTCAGCTCTTCTTACATCCAGATCTGAGCCATAATCATGTATAGGCTCTCCAAGCTTCCCTGCGTAAACTGTCTCATTTGTATAAGCATCACAAACTATGAATTCCTCATCATCTGTTGTATCTGTCTTTACGACAGCAACCTTACTGTCTCCTGGTTTATATCCCATCTGATTAACAGCAACGTTCACATATGTTGGAAGTGCCGACACTTCAATTGCGTTAGAAGCATCCTTCACTTCAAGCTTAATATTATCTATGTATATCTTATGCTCTCCAGGATCAGATGACATGTCCTCCATCTTACCCATATTGAAGACTATACGAGGGGCTGGATCAGACTCTTCTTTCATTTCAAAGTCTACCGAGAAGTTAGTTACTTCTGGACCAACATCTATTACTTCACCCTGATATGCATGGTAATCACCGCCATTTATCTGCAATCGATACTCTACTTTTCTTTCTATATCAGATGAGATGTCAAAACTGTATGTATATACACAGTTCTTACTAAGAGCAAAGCCATCCCAATAAGCCTGGTTAGCATAGTCCAAGCCACCACAGTTTTTGATATCGGCAACTAACTGTCCATCTTCATTAATCAGCTCATAGGAACCACCATTTGTATAAGTCACAAAATTATCAACCGTTCCATCGTCGAAATTTATATCAACCAGTACGTCTCCATCCTTCAGCTGAGCCGAATCATCAGCATCAGATGATGATGCCAGATCTGCTCTAGTAGCAGGACCACTTCCTGATAGACTACTTTCAGCAGGATAATCTTTTGATACTGCATCTTCTGGAGTTGCATTTCCTGAAGATGTCCCATTTCCAGAATCTGTCTTGCCACATCCTGCCACACTTATTAGCATCGCACAAGTAACTATTATTGATATTAATCTTTTTCTTTTCATTACTACCTCCATTATGAGCCGCCAGATTTACTTGTAATTAATTACCTCCTGGAAATCCATATCTCCACCAAATATAGAAAGAGCACTTCCAATAGTGACATCGATCTTACCTTTTCCAAGTTCTCTGATCATATCCATATCATTGAAGCTGGAAACTCCTCCAGCATACGTAATAGGAAAGTTTCCTTTCCACTCTCCCAGCATTTTTAGTAATGCCTCATCTACGCCGCTTTTTTTGCCCTCCATATCTACTGCATGTATCAGATACTCATCACAGTATTCCCTTAACTTATCAAGTGTATCATGACTTAACACAGTATCGGTAAACTTCTGCCATCTGTCAGTAACTATATAATAATTATATGTTCCATCTCTTTCCTGTTTTTTTCTACAAGAGAGATCTAACACCAAATGCTCTTTACCTATCTCATTAACAAGTCCCTTTAGTCTATCATAATCTATTAGTCCATCTCTAAAAACGTAAGAAGTGACTATCACATGTGAAGCACCCAGCTTCAAATATTCCTGAGCATTATCCACTGTGACTCCTCCTCCGATCATAAATCCCTCAGGATACTCCTTCATAGCTTCGGCAGCAGCACGAATATCATCCATATATTCCTTTGTTCCTGCTTTATTAAGAAGTATTATATGTCCACCCGGTGCGTTGCAGGTTCTGTATAGTCTTCCGAAATATCCCGCTCCATGCTCGGAAACAAAATTAGTTTCAGCACCCATCATATCGTCCAGAGTGCCACCCACTATCTGTTTTACTTTTCCATCATGAATATCTATGCAAGGTCTGAATTTCATAGAATAACCCCCATTCTATCTCAAACTTTCTTACTGTTTTATAGCATATGGATTTGCATATGCCTTCTTCAAATCCTCATCTGTATTATACTGCTGTTCAAGGCAGAATTCCTTCGACCAGCACATATAATAAGCCCAAGGAACTCGGCTTTCAGATAGCATTTGAATGTCAGGAATATAACCGACCTCTGTAAGAGCCGGCACTTTCTTTGTAGTAGTATTACTTATAAGCTCCTCATACTTAGCCTTATAGTCCGTATACTCTTTTTCAGGAAGATAAATATCCCAGCCAATTACATCTACATATTCATCACCTGGATAAGACTCCTTTGTTGGAGAACTCCAAACCCAAAGTAGATTGTCCAGATGATATTTATTTACAAAAAGATCGTACATAAGGATGTACATTTCCTTGGCAACTTCGCCGCCCTGTGCACCCCACCAGAACCAGGTGCCTTCCACCTCATGGAATGGTCTCCACAAAATAGGAATATTCTTTTCCTTAAATGGTTCAAGCTCTTTTGCGATTCCCTCCAGGTCAGAATAAAATGCATTCCTCTCGGGTGTTCCTTCTATCAAAACCTGTCTTGCATCAAAGTCTGTATTCTTTGAATAAAACGCTTTGTCTCTTCCGCCTATTGGAGAAAACCAATGGAAACAGAAACAAAGAATGGAATCTGTTGTTTCAGCTATTTTCATTGCAGTCTTTAAGGTATCTCTGTTTTCATAAACCTCTGTAAGACAAGCCTCGTCCGCATCATCATAATTAATGTTTGGACTGTAGGAAAGCAACTCAAAACCCACCACCTTAGGAAAGCTTCCTGTGAGGTCGTGGATATGATGATATTCTTCCATTGGATTTGTCTGGGTATGCTGTCCTGTTAGAATTGCATTTCCTGCTGTGTCGGCAAGATATGAAAGAAGATCTTTCGCTTCTTTAATTGCGTTTTTATTTACTGGAATTTTGTCGTAATTCATAGATATATAATCCTCAAAAATTATTTGGTAACAAGTGACATTCTCGCACTTTTCTCGCAACTCATTTTATCAAATACCTTAATATCTTTGCAAGATGTTTGGGTTTTATTTAAACTATTTTCTTGTTATAATAAATTTTATGTTAAAGATAGAAATTCCACAGGATGTTAATTTAATAATAGATGAATTATCGAAGGCTGGTTTTGAGGCATATGCTGTAGGTGGATGTGTAAGGGACAGTATACTTGGACGCGAGCCAAATGACTGGGACATAACAACCTCGGCAAAGCCAGAAGATATAAAGAAAATATTTCGCAGAACTATCGATACAGGTATTCAGCACGGTA
Source organism: uncultured Lachnospiraceae bacterium (assembly GCA_947168155.1). Lineage (GTDB taxonomy): Bacteria > Bacillota > Clostridia > Lachnospirales > Lachnospiraceae > Eubacterium_Q. Next base: position 23,480 of record CAMVKW010000009.1, read on the forward strand.
CAGTAACATTACTGATCAAAGGAAATGGATACGAGGTTACAACATATCGTATAGATGGAGAATATACTGATCATAGAAGACCGGACGAGGTTACCTTTACATCAGACCTTTCAGAGGATCTGCTGAGAAGAGACTTCACAATTAATGCTATGGCATATAGCAATGAGAATGGTCTGGTTGATTTATATGGTGGAGTAGATGATCTTGAAAAGGGCATTATCAGATGTGTTGGAAATCCTGATGACAGGTTTGATGAAGATGCGCTCAGAATAATGCGAGCTGTAAGATTTGCCGCACAGCTTGGATTTGAAATAGATAAAGATACAAGAGATGCGGCGGCAAAGCATGCTGAAGAATTGAACCAGGTCAGTGCTGAGAGAATCGAAACAGAGCTTACTAAGCTATTGTTGTCGGATCATCCAGAGAAGTTAATTGATATGTATGAGCTGGGAATAACTACTCAGGTGCTTCCAGAGTTCGACCGCATGATCGAAACAGAGCAGAATACGCCTTATCATCAATATGATGTTGGCCGACATACCATAGAAGTTATTCGTAATGTGAAGCCTACAAAAGTAATGCGTTATGCTGCTCTTCTGCATGATGTGGCAAAGCCAGATTGCAAAACAACTGACGAGAATGGCAGAGACCATTTCAAAATGCATGCTATGTACGGAGAGAAAAAAGCAGGCGAGATTCTGAGAAGACTTCGAATGGATAATGATACCATCCGCGATGTAAAGAAGCTGGTTTATTGGCATGATTACGGAATTAAAGGAGTAAATTCTGTTAAGCCTGTAAGAAGAATGCTCAGTCAGATGGGTGCCGAATATTTTGATATGTTCCTTGATATCAGACAAGCTGATATGAAAGGGCAGAGCGATTATAAACTGGAAGAAAGAAAAGCAGTGCTTGCAGATATCATCCGTTATCATGACCAGGTAATCGAGGAAGGAAATGCACTCAGTGTGAAAGACCTTGCTCTTAATGGAAAAGACCTGATAGAACTTGGTGTAAAACCAGGACCTAGAATGGGCGAGATTCTTTCTTATCTTTTGGATAAGGTTCTGGAAGAGCCGGAACTAAATGACGAGAAGCAGCTTACAGAAATAGTGAAGGACATAATTAGTAACGAAGGCTATAGGGAGATTTAAATGGTTGATTACAATTTAAAAAATAAAATAGAATCGACATATAAATTAATTGATGATGTACAGAATTCTAATCCGTCATTAACACTTAGTACTGGAATGACACTTAGAGAAATGCTTAAGTACAATCTTCTTCAATACGTAGGATTTCTGTTTGAATCCGATGGTACTGATGGAAGACTTGAACTGGATTTCATCAGAGAGTATCTGGGAACTTATATGTCCATTTCCCAGTTCCTTAATTTCAAGTACGGCAAGTGTATGGACAAGGAATTTATAAACACACCTCCTAGATGTCTTCTATATATCATAAAGAGTGATCTTACAGATGGCTCTGTAAAGTCTCCAGCTGGAAGGCCAGTCGCGAAAGAGGTTGTGGATCTTTACAAGGATCTTGGAGCGGCTTTTGTTGCAATAAATGGGGAGACAGTTACCGAGGTTGGTAACCTTTCAAACTATTCTCTTATGCTGGATGATTTCCTAAAGCAGTACGGTCTTTACTTTACGGATGGAATTGGAAGTAAGAGAAATCCGAAGAATAAGAATTATAGAAAGAATGACATTACAAACAAAACAAAGGCGACAAATGCAATGGCTGCAGAAGGTCTGAACGTTGAACCAGAGGAAACTCTGGAACAGTTAATGGAAGAGCTGAATTCTCTTGTCGGTCTTAAGTCCGTTAAGCAGGATCTGACAAATCTTATTAACTTAGTAAAGATTCGAAAGATGCGTGAAGAAAGAGGAATGAAGCAGCCGGACATTACTCTTCATCTTGTATTCTCTGGTAATCCAGGAACAGGTAAAACTACAGTTGCCAGACTTCTGGCAAAGATATATAAATCACTAGGAGTTGTAAGCGAGGGTCAGCTTGTGGAGGTTGATCGTTCCGGACTTGTAGCTGGTTATGTCGGCCAGACAGCAACACAGACAGCAGAGGTTGTTGAAAGTGCGATCGGAGGAATCCTGTTTATTGATGAAGCCTATACACTTACAAAGGGTGGAGATGAAAAGGACTTTGGACAGGAGGCTGTTGATACTCTTCTTAAGCTTATGGAAGATAACAGGGACGACCTGATAGTAATCGTTGCCGGTTATACAGATAAGATGGAAGAATTTGTTAATTCAAATCCTGGTCTTAAATCCAGATTTAATAAATATATTTTCTTCAGTGATTATTCAGGAAAAGAGCTCACAAAGATATTTAATGATATGGCAAAGAAGCAGGAATATGCAACCAATGACGAGTCTGCCGCCTATGTTGAAAAGTTCCTTACTGATAAAGCGAAAGCTCATGAAGAAAATTTTGCAAATGCACGTGAGGCAAGGAATTATCTTGAACGCTGTATTTCACGTCAGGCAACACGTATTGTTAAGATAGAAAATATCAGCGATGATGATCTTAGAACTCTCACAATCGATGATGTGAAAGAATAAATCGGTAAACTCACAGATGACATATGTCGCAACCCCCGAAAAAACTGTCGTATTATGCGACAACCTGGCATTCCGTCCTTTTCAAATCACGATACTTGGACTATACTTTTTCTGTAACCAAAAGAGGGGGTTTTACTTAATATGATAGAAATGGAACAAAAGCTTGAAATTGTAGGTAATACCAAAGAAAACAAAACATATATGAAATATATTTATCTCATATTTCTTCTCTTTATGTACAGCTTCACCTATTCCATGATCTACTCATATTTTAACGAAAGATCACTCGTGCTTCTATCTGAAGCAAGCAGTTTTCTCCATTACAGATTAATTCAGCTTTCGTTTTCAACCGGTCTAATTATTTTCGGTCTTTTTGTTTCCCTTACAAAACTATCTGATAATATAATTGGGCGTATATGCGGAGTTATCACACTGCTATGTGCTCCAATAATCTTGTTGATCTTCTATACAAACAATCCTACGCTTTTCTTAATTTCCATATATATAGTTACATTCTTAATCGGAATAGAATGTGTTTACATCAATTACACTATCGTCCGTTACGCAGCATCACTTAAAAGAATAGGACTGATAAATGGTCTTAGTCTCTCTTTTTCCATATGCTTACAATACTTTTTACAATCAGGAAGAGAAAACTTAATTATTTACTTTCTTATTATCTTCTGTTTTATTTCGTCCTTTATGTATTTTTCCAAAGGAATTCCGGCAAATAACGATGACTTCGAAGAGATTACATTTAACCATACAAGTTTTTCTGTTATCCTTTGTACAACTCTCGCAATAATAATTCTTCTTGAAATACTTGGTAATTTCCTAACCTATTCACTAATTCTTGCTCTGTCTCAGGGAAATGCAATTGTCTTCGGGTCACCGCGTTTATTTATGATGTTTGCCTATCTGTTTATGGGATTTATAGCTGATATCAAAGATATGAAATATATTCCTATCGTAACCTTCGCAAGTGTTCTGATTGGAATTCTTAACCCTGTTTTAATTCATGAGGGGCCATATACATATTTAAATACATGCATATTCTATGTAATAGCTGGAATTATCAATAGCTTCTTTGTTCTTATGATGTGGAAGCTTGCTAAGGGACATAGATTTGCAGCTTTGATTGCGGTGTCAGGAAGGATTATTGATTCTATTTTTTCACTACTATTTGTTTCTCCTATCATTTCAAATCTGTCACTTTTTGCCGCTATAGTTGTTGAGTTAATTGTGATAATTGGAATAATGCTTCTCTTTGTTTTTTCCGGCCAGTTTTCATTTATTCCACATACACACATAGTGGTAGATAACCTTTCCCCTGCAGTTTTTGCAAGAGAATATGGGTTTTCTGACAAAGAAACCGAAGTGTTTATTGCATCTTTAAATCATACCGGAAGCATATCTGAACTGGCAGATAATCTTTTTATATCCAGAAGTGTCCTGTATAAATATTTTCAGAAAATACAGGAGAAAACCGGTCAATCATCATATCAGGGAGTAAAAAAACTATATTATTCCACTAAAATATCAAATAAGCTGTCTCATGATGAATCCATACCTCCAATAGATACAAATACTACGGAAACCACAGCTATACAAAAAACAGAAATCTCCGATAAGTCTGAGAATACAGAAACCGAAACTAAGAACAGTCTTGAAGAATTTGCAAATAAATATTCACTTAACGAAAATGAAAAAGAATCCTTGAAGCTACTTATAGATAATCCTCATAAAACACAGAAAGAACTAGCAGAGTTAAAAGGTGTTACTCTAAGAACAATGCAACGATACCTTGCATCTCTCCGAGCAAAAACTGGTGTCAATTCTCTTTCAGAACTCGTATCCAAACTCAAATAATAAAATAGAATTGCAAACAAAGTAGAGGCAGTCCTTTTCGGACTGCCTCATTTATTTAACCCCTTAAGTATTTTGTTAATTTGTTACTGGCAAACTCCATTTGAATCTACCCACCAGCCATTTATATACTGGCTTGTAGCCATATAGCCATCACCTTTAAAGTAATACCAGTTACCATCAATCTTCTGCCACTGATTCTGTGGATACCATCCAGTCTTATCTTCAATCCACCAACCCTTGGAGTCAGATTTCCAAGTCATCTTATATGTATCATCCCAAGCGCCATCTGAACCAAGCCAATAACCGTCACGCCACTCATCAGCAGCCATATAACCGTTTTCGTCAAAATAATAATATTTGCCATCGATTTTCTGCCACTGATTCTGCGGATACCATCCTGCGCTATCTTCGATCCACCAACCCTTGGAATTATTCTTCCATTTCATAGTTCCCTTATATGTCTGAGAACCATCGGCATTATACCACTTACCATCAACCCACTCATTTTTGTATTTACTACTCTTTGAACCTGTATTTGATGAATTGCCACCGATACCTTTAGAATTATTTGATGAGCCTTTCTGATCTGACTTTTTATCGTCCTTTTTGTCATCTTTTTTATCTGCATTCTTAAGAGCATCCTCAGCATCTGTAAGTTTTTTATATATAGTAGCATCTACCATTTTCTTCTGATCAGCTGTCAGTGCATCATATGCTGCTCTAGCTGCCTCAACTGAAGCCTTGTCTGCTTGTGTTATTTGAGCTGCTGATTTAAGAGCATTAATTGTAGCTTCAACATTTTTAACTGCTTCTGGTTTAATAACAAATGTTTTTGTGTCCGATATAAATGCAACCTTAGATAAATCTAATTTACATGCAGGATAAAGATACTTGCCAACAAGCGGATCTTTGATGCTAGAACCTACATTTCCATCATAATCCACGTACTTTGCCTTTCCGTCAGCACATGTACGAAGCCAGCCATCATATATTTCTTTTCTAACATTTAGCGGTAATGCACTTGCTTCAGTTTCAGAAAGTAACCAAAGCTTTGCACCTGAAACTTCCACGTCGCCTAGATCAACCGCTACCATCGCATTAGATACCGCCGAAAAAGACTTTGCCATAACATCGTTCACACAAGTTTGGACATATGAACCATTATAATCTTTACCTTTTATATCAAAAGCACATGGTTGTTGAATGGTTCCATCCATTAATAGTGTAACTGTTCCTGCATTTGATGCGGTAGAGTTATCCTTTATTAAAAACCAGGATTTTCCATTAAAAATCACTTCCTTGCCGTCTAATGCAGCATCATCTTCGCTTCCATTTGGTACATAGGCGCTATAATTATTAGCCGCATTTACATCTTCCTTTTTTATATAACAAGATGCAAAAACAAACATAAATGCTATGAGTATTGATAATATTTTTCTCTTCATGTTGAACCCTCCTCATACTTTCCATTAAATAAAAAAAGTGTTTGTTTTTACAGCATACGCTATCAACACTTTTTAATACTCAAATTATATTATTTTTTTTACCTTTAACACAGATGACATATGTCGCAAATACCCATGTTTATGTCGTATCTTACGACAGATAAGGGTTAAAACAATTATTGTTGCAAAAATAGAGGCAGCCCTTTTAAGAACTGCCTCGTTTTTCCTTATGCATTTATAAACCAACCTATTTTTCATTCGAGATGACAATCTTGCCATCCACAATATCTACTTTAACTCTGTTTGTATCTATTCCGGCAGCCTCTCTCATTTCGGCTGAGAGTCGAACTCTTCCGGCTTTATCAAGAATGGAGAATTCCTCGTGTGACATATCGGCGCTTGTTTCATGCTCGCCACCAGTATCCTTCATCTCATCTAAGAGGGATTCACCTGCCTCAATCTTTCTCTTATATTCTTCTTTAAGAACTCGCTCGGAACTTACTTTTCCATCAGATATCATGACAACGCGGTCAACTCGGTCCGCCAGACTTATATCATGAGTAACAATAATGATCGTTATTCCCAGCTTTTGATTTAACTCTCTGAAAAGATCCTGAAGCATGATAGATGTCTTCTTATCCACTGCTCCAGTTGGCTCATCCATCAGCAGGAGCTCTGGTTCATTTACAAGTGCAGCTGCAATGGCGACTCTCTGCTGCTCACCACCAGACATCTGAGGAGGGAACCTGTGAAGCTTATCTCCCAGACCAACCGCTTCAAGCATCCTGATTGCTCTTTGCTTCTTTTCTTTTTTCGACATATCTGAAAAGAGAAGAGGCATCTCAACATTTTCTATTGCGGTCAGATAATTCAGAAGATTATCCGTTGTCTTCTGCCATACAAAACCAATGTGCTCATTTCTGAACTTAGCCAGCTCGGCATCACTCAGTTCATTTATGTTCTCGCCATCATAAGCCACATAACCAGCACTAGGTCTGTCCAGCGCACCCAAAAGATTCAGGAGAGTTGACTTACCACTTCCTGATTTTCCGATGACAGCTAAGAATTCACCCTTCTGAACTTCAAGATCAAGTCCCTGAAGAGCCATAACTTCAATGCCTTCTGATTTAAAGATTCGAACCAGACTGTCGCATTTTATATAAGGAGGATTTTCCTGTTCCTCTTCTTTTTGATGTTCAAATATTCTTGCTTCGTTCATTCTTTATTCCTTACAATTGTATCAATTTGTCTGCAAGTTCTTGAAGTCTCACGTCATGTGTCGTCATTATTACCGTAATGCCTTCTTCTTCAGTCAGTCTTTTGAAAAGCTCTGCTACATAAATACCGGCACTTGTATCCAGCGCTCCTGTTGGCTCATCCGCAAAAATAAGCTCCGGATTAATTGCCATAGCTCTTGCAATAGCAACTCTCTGTCTTTCACCACCCGATAACTCCTGAGGGAAGTGCTTTGCCCTGTCATCCAGACCAACACTTGAAAGAACCTCCATAATCCTTTTGTCTCTTGCCTTTTCGTCTGACACACCATCTTCACCTTTATAGCCCGCCGTTCTAAGTGCAAAGTCTATATTCTCATAGGCGGTCATTACAGGAATAAGCGCAACCGACTGAAAAACAAAACCGATGCGGTGACGTCTCATCTTTTCCTTTTCTTCCGTGCTCATCTGAGAGTAAGGTGTACCATCAAAATACACCTCACCCTCAGTAGCATCGTCCAAAGTACTAAGTATGTTCATAAGGGTAGTCTTACCTGATCCGGATCTTCCCATGATCATTATAAGCTTTCCTTTCGGAAACTCATAATTCACATGATCCAGTACAGTAAGTACTCCACCATCACCAGCAGGGTAGGACTTCACAAGATCCTGTGTTACCAATATATTCTCTTGTAAACCGACTCTCATCTCATCCATTATGAGTCCTCTCCAAGCTTAAGTGCTTCTGTAATGTTTAATCCTCTAACTATTCTTCTTATCCAAACTACGCAGATCGCAACAACCAGTATCAGTACCAATCCCAGTCTCAGCATATCTCCGCCATTTGCATTGACGAATACTGATACCGAATGCTTCTGTGGCAGATATACTGCTGCAAATATTCTTGCAAAGAATTTAGATGCAAGAAGTCCGGCAATTATTCCTGCCACGATTGCCATGATAGATAAGAATGCCTGCTCGATAATGAGCATCTTATTAATCTCTTTCTTCGTAATACCCTGTGCTCTGTAAATACCAAATAAGAGTTCTCTATCTCTGATAGATGTTATCCAGTAGATCATATATCCAATGATACAAAGGATAAGTGCCACAAGGAAATCTGCTGTAAAGAGTCCATTTGTAATCTGAATTATAGCAGTTGATTTTTCTTCCTGTGTTTCAGTCTTCCAGGAAGTAACACTCTTTATTGTTCTTTTAGAATCACCATACGCCTCTAATACTTTTTCTCTAACTTCTTTTTCGTCTACTCCCTTACCAAACTTATCTGTACCTGTTGTTTTACCAACACTAGCCCAAACCTCGTAAGGAAGATCACCAAAGCTTGCGAGTGCATTTCCATAATTAGCCACAATCAGATAATTATTATGCTCCTCAATCTTTCCGTTTACATCAGGAGCGTAGCTATAGTTATTGAATCCCGGCCATGCATCTACAATAGCAACAACCTTGTAATTAACACTTGCATAAGGATCCTTTTCGTTACAAACCGCCGGCTTTCTCATATATACGACAAGAGGATCTCCAACCTTAACTGCATACTTCTTCGCCAGACTTGATGAAATGATAATGCCATCCGGATCAGAAGCAAGTGCATTCAGATAATTATACCAATGCTCTTCGCTAAGATTTTCTTTAAGCTTTGCTGTGGCACCAAACTCTTTGGTATTAATCGCCATAAATTCTATTTCGGTTTTATCCTTACCCTTGGCGCCAGCCTGTGCTCTATCTGTTATAAGCACCTTTGTTATGCTATCGAATGTTCCATCATCCTTTAGCCGGTTATATGCTTCGTAACTTGGCTCATGATATTTAAATCTATACGGAGCTCCAGGTGCACTCTGCATAAGCTGAAGTGGCCAGTTTTCCTGAATCCTTACATCAGCTCCACATTCATATTGAAGTCTCGCCTCTTTATTAGCATTTATAGTTCGCGCCATATTGGCATTAAAAACGCTCATGGCAACTGTCATTACAAGGAAAACAGAAATTACGCTGGATGCCTTCCTTGTTCTTAGTATCTCAAGTAATCCTGCATAGGTTACTGGTCCAAACTTCTTTTCTCCCAATCTGTATATGAGTCTTACAACATAGAAAATAAGTCTGAGCATCAGCATTCCGCAAGCAAACAGGAAAAGAGTTGAATCAATAAAGATTACCGGATCAATTCCCTCTCCATTCAAAACCCCTATAGAAAGTGTTGATATCTGTCTGTTGTAATTGAAAAGCAGATAAACCGAAACTATAAGTAGAACAACATCAAGGAAATATTTTTCCCAGGTTGGTGCAGAAGTATTGCTTCTTCTGGTGCTCTTCTTTTTCCTAAAGGCTCCGAAAACAGGAACCATCATTACAATAACAGCAAGTAATGAACCTATCACTCCTGCAATTATCATTAGTAAGTTAAACCTATAATCACGAACACTGATCTCGTTATGGATAAAGTGGAAGCCCATAAAATCATCTACTCCGGCAACCAGCTTTCCGAACAAGAATCCCGCTCCTACTCCCAGCGGTACACTGACTCCCGCCAAAATGAATGACTGTATGATGTACATTCCAATAAGCTTTGGTTTGCTAAGGCCTCTGTTTCGAAGAGTCGTAAGCTCACCTGCTTCCGAATCAACTATTCTTACCGCTATCATTCCGATAAAAATAAGAACTAAGATTATAAGTGGAAGAACGATAACATAAAGCATCTGACCTACAGATCTACTGTTTTCTCTATATGATTCGATTATAGGAGTAATATTCTCAACAAGATTTTCATCTTTTTTGTCGAACTGTTTAATTACACTTTCGATATCATATACATTGTCTGTGTTTATATATCTATAATCGAAACAAACATTTGTTTTATACATCACATCTTTTGGATGATCTTTTACGACATTACAGAAATCCTTCTTGTCAATAAATGCGACCAATCCCATTTCATCCAGAGTTCTATCCCAGAAATAATCATCTTCTTTTTCTGTGATGATACCGCTGACATAAAGAGAAAGTGTAGGTTTATCTGTAACCTCATCTCCATAAACGAGTTTATCGAAATTAATAACTTCGCCAGGAACAATATCATATGCAATCGCTGTAGTCTTGCTCACCAGACAAGGAATAGAATAGTCTGGTATTTCTGTCACTCCTTCAGTGTATTTCGAAATATCCTCATAAAGGTCTGCACCAGATATAATATTATAATGCTCTGAAATATCAGTGCCATTACCCATTCCGTCTTCGAGATAACCTATACCAATATGCTTTCCTTTTCTGTATGAATAATTTGCCTCAACAGCCTTGTAGTACACGAAACGCTGTGTTGAAACTACAGGAATATCCAGGTACTTCTTCCAGGAATTCTCATATGATGATATTTCCTTATCTATTACCGAGGCTGGATCATCACCTAAATCCTCACCCTGTACATTTGACTCTCTGATAAGGGTAGCTGGAAACAGTTCCGTAGACTCATACTGCTTTGTAAAGCCTCTTTGAATAAGCTTCATTCGGGATCCATCTCTAAACATCATCATCAAAGAAAAGATCATGATGATAGAAATATTTCCTATCATAAGGCAAAGATACAGCTTATATTTATTTAAGATTTTTGTAAGTATGTACCTTATCATTTGAGTAACTTATCTCCTACTTCAACACCATCCATTATATATGTAGTACCTGTCGCAACTGTGGTCTCATAGATGGTTACATATTCCTTCACTATTTCTCCGTTTTCAATCTTCCAGACATAATACAGATCCTTCTGCGCCAGCTGATCGTATTCTGTCCTTACACATGGACTTGGAACAACAACAACCTGTCTCATGTCTTTTCCGTAGAATCTTACCTTGGCGCCTTCCAGGTCATCCTTGGAAATCTCATCTTCTATACGGAAATCAAACTGGAATTCAACACCCTTAAAGAAAGGTTTTGAATAAGTTGAGTACTCCTGCTCACCCTGGGTGAACAAAATAAATCTTTCTTCACTACCATTTATACCGAGACATTTACCGTCCCAGCTATGGTCCTTGTTAAAGAGCGTTATATCTTCACCAATCTTTGGCATAGCATTTGGCATGGAAGGGTCTTTTGAATCTACAATTACATGCATTCTGGTAAATCCATCCTCTTCCTTCCTATACTGCTCCGTCATGATGTATTGATATTTTTCAACTTTGGTACCGCGGGTAACACCGTTAGTATTTATATTTCCACTTACATCTGAATTTACAGAATATACTGGTTCGCCATTTTGTCTTGCATTACTCAGATCAGTTAAAGACTCCTGGGCAATTGCTTTCTGAGCATTATATTCTTCCTTGGAATAATTCTCGTTGTAATTCAGAATATCAAGTTCGCACTGTGTTCTTTCGGCCAGATACATGTTCTCGTGGATTGCATCCGAATCAGTTGCCATATCATCTGCACTAAATTTATCAGCGCCCTTTATAATCTCTTCCAAATCAGATTTATTCTTCTCATATTCTTTTCTGGTTTTCTCTCTTGATGTATCCAGATCCTCAAGTGTGTCCTTAACCTCCGCTATATCAGCTACGCCAACATTTGTTTGAAGAGTATAAAGGCTGTCGCCTTCGCTGGCTTCTCCGACTATATGAAGCTCTTCGATCTTTCCTGAATAATCTGCCGTATATATTTTACTGTATGGATTTGCAATGCTTATGAATTCTGTTTCGCATTTTTCCTGGTAATCAGCAAGGCCTGCTGTTGCCTCTTCATAAGTTTTAGGGATGGCCGCTGTGTTTCTATAGTAAACCAGTTCGCCTTCTTCAAGACCAGAAATAACCTCTGTGTATTTTCCATCTGTTGCCCCGAGTTTTACTAGTCTCTTTTCGTCCGCACTGCTTCCCTCAGGACCTTTAACGTAAACATACTCTTCATCATTTTCTCTATATATTGAGTCAGTTCCAATAGCAAGCTTTGGTGTGTCATCACTGTTCATAAAATAGAGAACAACATCTATTCCCATCGTCAGCTTCTTTCCAGGTACTTCAAACTGGATGTATGGATTGCATTTTACTGACTTCGCATAAGATACCTCTTCATTTGTATATCTTCGCTCTGTGATATCTACCTTTTCGCCATCAATATAGGCCCATTTACTCTCATAATCTTCAAAATCGTAATTATCTATTGTCTTTTCATTAGACTCTATATAAAGCTCATCTGGATCATAAATGACTGCAATGTTTTCATTTGACTCCACGTGATTTGATTCACTAAGATCCTTTACAAACGAAACATATCCAGAAATTGGTGCAGTAATTGTTTTTTCATCATCCTTTTCCTGTAACTCAGAAATCTCAGTTCTCTTACTGCTGATAGAATTATCTATAACCGCCAGATTATATCTTTGATTCTCTTGCTCTGTAGCAATCTCTTTCTCTTTTTCCTGAACACCATCATTATTCTCAAGATATTCTTCTATCTTTTTTTCATAGTTCAGCTTCTCAATAGTTTTATCTGAAATATTCTTTGTATTAGTTCTTTTTCTCCCGAGAGATGCAATCTCGTTATTAAGGGTTTTAATAGTTTCTGCGCTAGCGCTTGTTACGCCTGTTGCTATAACATCGCCCTTTTTCACATAGTCTCCGATTGCAACGTTGAGTTCAGCTAGTTCAATGCCCTCTCTTGCAATACAGGGATACTCTCTTGGAACTACCATTCCAAACATGAGTTCTTTCCTACCTACAATCCGCTTACTTACAGGTCGGTAAGCCGATTCAGCAACAACCGGTTCGTTTAGTTCTGGGACTTCAGCTTTAGAACTACCACACCCTGTCATAAAAGAAAGCATGGAAATAATCTCAGCACAAATCAAAATCGCAGAGATTCTGGCACGGATTCTTTTTTTATTCTGTTTTTTAATCCGATACTGAAACAACATCGCCTTCCTCAAGTCCTTCCTTTATGATTATATACTGTCCTACATTGTCACCTACGGTAACCTTAGTTGCTATGAACTCTCCATCAACCTGCTTATATGCATAGTCCTGAGTGTCCGTGAATATAACGCCCTTCTTATCTACATACAGTGCACCCTTTATTTCAGGAAGCTCCACCACTACCGTAAGATAATTATCTTTGATTGCGGAATCTCCAACCAGCTTAAAGTATACTTTTCCATCGCTAACTGCATCTGTTCCCGTTGCAACTGCATCTGTTTCTGTTCCATACTTGGTAGGGTCTTCAATAACCTCGACCTGATATTCGCTCATAAAAGTTTTCGCTGGACAAACATCTCCAACATGGAATTCCACATCTGTAGTAACCATTTTTGCATCACTCGAAGTAGCTTCATCTCCATTACCGTAGAAATCCATTACATAATAACCCGCATCATCTGCTACAGTTATCATTGGAGCAGCCACTACTAGGAAGCCATCCTGAACGGACTGATTAATGAATTTTACAACGCCGTCTTTTTCAGCAATTATATTAATGCTGTCATAGGCATCATTAACATCCTGAATGTGCGTATTTGCAAGTTCAATATCTTTCTCTAGAGCTGCAATCTCATCCCTATAGTCAAGAGAAGAATCTATCTGCATCAGTTTTTCGTAATGCTCCTTTTCTAAGGATGCCTCTGATTTTGCATTTTCATATTGTCTTAATTCTTTGGATAAACTTTCCGACTTGAAAGAGATTAGTGTATCACCAGCTTTAACTCTGTCGCCCACCGAGACATGAACCTTATCCAGCTTTGCTTCGTAAAGATTTTCAAGTTCGTCAGCTTTATCTTTTTCTACTTTATAACTGGTTTCTTCATATCCCGCCAACTCTATTATGTTTTCATAAACTGGAGAAAGGTCTCCCTTTTCGACTTCCGCCGTATTTCTGTCTACGCCGGCTTGAGAAAGATCTCGCGGCAGGCAAAGGGACTCCATATCGGATTCCCCGCAGCCCGAGAGCATAGAAAGAGACAGAAGAGCCACACAAATAGCGGCACATCTGCTCTTAAGTTGTTTAGAATTAATACTTTTAATCTTCATTTTCCCCATCACTTACTTCCACTGACTCTTCACCAGTTCCGTTTCCTTCGTAGTAGTATCCTATTGAATCATCCATGGAGCAAACTGAACCATCCATTGCGTTTATGCTAACGCTCACTACCCCGCTCACTCCATCTCCATCAACCTTCACATCATCACCATTTACGTTAAACTGCCATACTGGTATTTTGGAATATTCGCTTGTTTTTCCATCTTCGTAATATGCTTCATACAAAAGAGCTCCTCCATTTATGGTGAGTTCTTTTGGATCACCCATCTTTTTAAGATCAAGTTTCTCCTCTAATGCATTCTTCAGAGATTCTTGAATCTTTTCAAAATCTAGAAGCTCAACATTTTCGATTACATCCTCAGTCTCGCTCATCATAACAATATCTACGCCATAAATACCTCTATCGGTAACCTTTATCATTCCAACATTATCAGTTGATATGATTATATTGTCACTGCTTTTTACCAAAGATGATGATGGGTCTTCAAGGTAAACAGCATAACCATTACGGGTTAATTTTGTATCGTTTGTACCATTTGCCGTATTTGCATAAAGGGTCTCATAAAAATCATCATTATTTTTTTCCATCTTATCAGCTATTTTTTCTTCCTGTGCTGCAACCCGGCTTATTCCTCTTGCTGATTGAACCTTTGTACTCTGCAGGGTTGTATAATAATCCGTATTTGAAAAAGCTAGTCTTGTCATACTTTTGTCATCTATTAATGCAAAAGTTGAGAGTCCCTCTGTCAAATGAAACATTTCAGAATCTTCGGTTATATTATTATCTATTTCTGCTATTCCAAGGTTATCTTCTAAAAAGTCCTTAGCCTGCTGCTTAACTTCATCCTTGGTTAATGTACATTCATTTTTTATATCCTGTGTCTTCTCTAAAGTATCTCCGTTTCCTTCATATACAACAGTTTTATAATCAGAACCAGGAAAAACTTCACTAATACTTATTGGATCAAAGAATATATATTTTCTACCGCTATTATAATCAAAAGCATATATGAGTCCATAACGGACCGAATTGTACTTTCCTTCATACATGTGGATGTAATAATTCTTATCTTCATCAATCCATTTATATACATCCTCACAGCTGGAATCTATAGCTCCCATTATATTCCTATAGGCTTCCGCGTCTGAATAATAATTATATATATCACCCTGTATTTCATGATATATTTCTCTATACTTATGAAGAAATGTTATATAGTCTGTTTCGTTAGTGTACTTAATTTCCTCAAGCTTTTTTGCACTGTCTCCAAAAAGATTTTTAACAATCTTATCCTCATCATCCTGTCCTTGAGTTACAGCTCTTTGTTTATATACATTTAAATACTCTGAATTTGGAATTGGAATAGATGTTTTTACTGATGTAGGCACTCCCTGAATTGCAAAGTCTTCGTTCCACTTAGCCCAGTCACCAAACTTTGACTGTAAAGTCTGGCCATCACCCTTTGCATATGCTGCATCTGTTGATGAACTGGATGAATCAATTGAACCTGAACCATAATCATCAACTACGGTATCCTTTTTTCCACAACCTGTAAGGGATAGAACAAAGATAAAACTTAGAAATGTTGCGAGATGTTTCTTGTAATTAGATCTTCTCATAATACTTTTCCTTTCACTTTCCGTTTTCTCAGTAATTCTCCCCAAACTATCCGAGTCTATAACAGAGTATAAATCGACTTTGTATCACAAATGTATCAAAATGCATCTTTTTTAAATTTTTTGTATGCATTATTTAAATAGATACAATTCATATACATTAGTGGTATACTATAAAACGGATGCGGAGTTCATGTTCCCGTCCAATATCGATTAGTGAGGGTAATATGATAAAGCTTCTTATTGTCGAAGATGAAAAACCAATCTCCGACCTTATGGTAATGAATCTTACAAGAGCCGGTTACAAATGTACCGCTCTTTACAACGGACGGGATGCCGCAGATCTATTAGAAGAAAATCAAAGCTTTGATTTAATACTTTTGGATATAATGCTTCCAGAAGTAAATGGATATGAGCTGATGGAATTTATTAGACCTATGGGAATCCCTGTCATCTTTATCACGGCTATGGCATCACTGGATAACCGTATCAAGGGACTGACCTCAGGAGCAGAAGACTATATTGTAAAACCTTTTGAGATAATTGAGCTTCTGGCCCGTATCAACATCGTTCTCAGACGTTACAATAAAACAGATTCCGTTCTCAGATTCAAAAACTTCAAAATAGATATCGATAACAAGATCGTTTTACGTTCTGATTCGGAAAATACGTCCGATGACGATTCTTTTGAAGAGATAAAGCTTACACCTAAGGAATTTGAACTCTTCGTACTTTTTGTGAGAAACGTCAATATGACTCTTTTCAAAGATAAGATATTTGAGACCATCTGGGAAACTGAATGGCAGCCAGAATCCAGAACTGTAGATCTTCACGTTCAAAGACTCCGTAAAAAGCTGGGACTTAAGGATAACCTTGTTACTGTATATAGTACTGGTTATCGTTTATCTGATAAATAAAAATTAGTAGGAATCATCTTATGAAATTCAGGTATAAGGTATTACTTATTAATATTATTCTTATATCTTTAGCCCTGTCTATTTCAGGGTTTCTTATGATGTCCAGACAGAACAGGATAATGATGGATGCACAGATAAAAAATGCCGTAACCGAAAATAATCTTGTTCAATCAGTAATGGAATACTCCTTACTGGATACGATCAACAATAAACCTTCATATGTAAAAGCCACAATCCCAGATACTTCTCTTCAGGTATCTGCAGGAATTCTGAACGATACAACAGATCTTTATGTTAAATATGATGACGAGCTTCTCTTCTCCACAGAAGAAGACATTCCTCTTCCTAATAATCTTGGAAGCAGCGACTCATCTTCTTATCAGAAAAAATATCTCTTTACCAACGAAAATGGTAAGGATTATATCTATGTAGTTTCAACCAGTAATATCGATTCCCACATCATGAATATCATAACCAAGCGTGATATCACGGATTCAAAACAGATGATGAATAAATCCATCAGAGATTTCAGAACCTTCATCATAGTTATGCTATGTCTTTCGGGACTCTTTGTATTCCTCATAAGTAAACTACTAACAAGACCTCTTGAAAAACTGAATTCCGTTACTGATAAGTTTTCAGAAGGAAATTTTGACAGCCGAAGTGACATCCATTCCGAAGACGAAATCGGCCTTCTTTCTGATAAGTTTAATCATATGGCGGATTCAGTTGAAGGACACATTGATGAACTGAATGACATGATTCATAGAAGAGACCAGTTCGTTGCTGATTTTACCCACGAAATAAAAACACCTATGACAACTATCATCGGATATGCAGATACAATCAGATCCGTGGACCTTCCAAGAGAGGACGAAGTAAAAGCAGCGAATTATATCTTCTCTGAAGGAAGACGTTTGGAGCAAATGTCATCTCACCTCTTCGACCTTATTTATCTTAAGGATGGAGAAATACCGAAACAGCCTGTTAGTACACAGGCCCTTGGAGAAGCAGTTGTTGAAACTGTACTTCCAGCAATAGAAAAGGTAGGAATTAAACTTACGTACGATTTTGAAAATGCGACAATAAATGGGGACAGTCCTCTTCTAAAGACTGCATTTATTAATCTACTGGATAATGCACGAAAAGCATCTGAGGAAAAGTCCGAAATTGTATTTACAGGAAAAGTCATTCCTTCAGGATCAAAAAAAGAATCTTCCAATAAATATGAATTTGTTGTTGAGGATCATGGAATTGGAATCAGCGAAGAAGATATAGATAAGATATGCGACGAGTTCTATATGGTGGATAAATCCCGCTCTCGAAAAGAAGGTGGAGCAGGACTTGGTATGTCCCTTGTTTCCGCTATACTAAAGGAACACGGTGCAGACCTGAAGATAGAAAGTAAGCTTGGCGAGGGAACAAAGATGATCGTAACCCTCGACTGTTCAGAATATGAGGAAGAAGAAGATTGAAAAAGCTAAGTATTAAAAACTACATACTAATAACCTTAGCAATTCTTATAACGGGAGCTGCCATCTGGCTTCCTGGCTTTATGATGCATAAAGACAGCGATTCTTTTTATGGGAAAGTAGGAGATGTTCCTTCGGAATATTATTCCGGACCATCCGAATCTATTATTAAGAATGCATCTAAACAGCTGACTGAAGAGCAATGCAATCAGCTGATTACGGGTGTTTGGGAAAGCGAGGTCACACCGGTTTCGGTAGAAGATTGTAAGTATACCGGCTTCGGAATGAAAACTCTTGTGGTTGGTCACATCAATGATCTTTATGCTAAGGGGCTCTACCCACGTAACCTTTCATCGGATACAGACAATTGGTATTCCTGGGAAGCAAAACCATATAGAGCTCTGGATTCAACCTTTAAAACTTATGCTGCATTTTTCTGGGAAATCAACTTTACTAAATTCGATGGCTCAGAAACTCACAGATTCATTGTTTCAGAATACGGCGACATCCTTTATGCTGAAGCAAATACAAAAGAAAGCCTTGGCAAATTCACGCCAAAGCTTTCTAATGGTTCATATTTATTAGATTATTTTGGATACGCTGATGTGTTTTATACCACATACTCTACATCTGACAACGATGATAATATTATCACTTCCGTTACCATTGATGATGTAGCAAAAGCTTTTAAAACTGACGAAGTTTCCTCTGCTGCTAAG
Organism: uncultured Lachnospiraceae bacterium; assembly: GCA_947168155.1. Taxonomy (GTDB): domain Bacteria; phylum Bacillota; class Clostridia; order Lachnospirales; family Lachnospiraceae; genus Eubacterium_Q. The sequence goes on from CAMVKW010000009.1 coordinate 42,353, forward strand.
AATAATATTCAGAAACAAATAGATTCTTCTTCAAGTTTTATACCAGACTTCACTACATTTAAACCAGATGAATCCCTATGGCTTAAGCAGACTGGAGGAACATCCATTAATTATTCCATTTCCTCCTGTACTACTTACAATAATTATAAACTGATACTGCTTCCTGAAAAAACTCAGTAGCTCTTCTTAATATGCTCTTCCGAAGTAAACCATCTTCTTAGCTGGCTTGCCACAGCATACACACACATCAGAAATCTCTTCCTGCTCAAATGGCATACATCTTGTTGTAGCACCAGTCTCAGCCTTAATGTTTTCTTCGCATTCTGTCTCGCCGCACCACATAGCCTTAATAAATCCAGGCTTGTTGTTAACTGTGTCAACAAACTCATCCCAATTCTTTGCTGTATATGTATGAGAATCTCTATGTGCTCTGGCCGTTTCAAGCATATCCTTCTGGATAGTTTCAAGAAGCTCAGCAACCTTTGCTTCAAGCTCATCCATTGATACTGTGATCTTTTCGCTTGTATCACGTCTTACAACAACACACTGATTATTCTCTATATCACGAGGACCAACCTCTACTCTAAGAGGAATACCTCTCATCTCACACTCAGCGAACTTAAATCCAGGTGACTTATCAGTTGCATCTACCTTTACTCTTGCAACTGCACTAAGCTTTTCTCTGAGCTCTTCTGCTTTTTCAAGTACACCTTCCTTCTTCTGCTGAATAGGAACGATCATTACCTGTGTAGGAGCAACTCTTGGTGGAAGCTTAAGTCCATTATCATCACCATGAACCATGATGATAGCGCCAATAAGTCTTGTTGTTACTCCCCAGGATGTCTGATGAACATACTTTAATGTATTATCCTTATCTGTGAACTGAACACCAAAAGCCTTGGCAAAACCATCACCAAAGTTATGACTTGTTCCTGACTGAAGAGCTTTTCCGTCATGCATAAGTGCTTCGATAGTATATGTAGCTACTGCACCTGCGAACTTTTCTTTCTCTGTCTTCTGTCCCTTTACTACAGGAATAGCAAGAACCTGCTCACAGAAATCAGCATAAACATTTAACATCTGAATAGTTCTTTCCTGAGCTTCCTCAGCTGTTGCATGTGCTGTATGTCCTTCCTGCCACAGGAACTCTCTTGAACGAAGGAAAGGTCTTGTTTCTTTTTCCCAACGAACTACAGAGCACCACTGATTGTATACCTTTGGAAGGTCTCTATATGAAGTAATATCCTTCTGATAGAAATCACAGAAAAGTGTTTCTGATGTAGGTCTAACACAAAGCTTTTCCTGAAGCTCATTAAGTCCACCATGTGTTACCCAGGCAACCTCAGGTGCAAATCCCTCAACATGATCCTTCTCCTTCTGAAGAAGACCTTCTGGAATAAGAAGTGGAAGGTAAACATTCTCAACTCCTGTCTCCTTGAAGCGCGCATCCAACTGGCTCTGGATAAGCTCCCAAATTGCATAGCCTGCTGGCTTAAGAACCATGAATCCCTTTACGCTTGTATAACCTGTAAGATCAGCCTTTACAACTACGTCTGTATACCACTGGGCAAAATCTTCCTCCATGGAAGTAATTGCCTCTACCTTTTTATCTGCCATTTTTTCTCTCCTTAGTCTAGCTCCTTGCAGCGAGCAGCCCAAGCTGCTCCCTTCCAGGAGCTTTGTAATCTGTTCTCGATTTTCTGTGAAAATCGAGAACTCTACCAATCCATCTGGTCCATTATTTCAAAAGCTTTTCCTTCCGGCTCTCTATGAAGAAAAACCTCTTCACCTGTAACCGGATGGTTGAATACCATTTTTGTAGAATATAATCCTATTTCTTTTTGTTCTTTAGTCTTCTTCCCACCCTTTGCGGGACTTGGACCACCTTTCGCTCCCTTTGAGCCCGGATTATATTTATTATCGCCCCAGATTGGAGTGCCATTTGCAGCCATCTGACATCTTATCTGATGATGCCTTCCTGTCTTAAGCTCCACAAGAAGATAAGAGATTGGGCCTTCATCCGTATCCAGCTCATCTAAAACCTCGTAATGAAGCTCAGCATACTTGGCCCCCTTTGTACCCTTAGATACAACCTGAGTGATATTCTTCTTTTTATCATGCAGAAGGTAATCGCTGAGATCTCCCTCAGCATCCTCCATATAGCCTTGAACAACAACCTGATAGAACTTCTGAATTTCTCTATCCTGTACCATATCGGAAAGCTTTGCAGCTGTTGACTCGTCCTTTGCAAAAAGGATAATGCCAGCAACCGGTCTGTCCAGCCTGTTGATCACAGCAACATATGGCTCCTCCTCCGATTCAGATTTTTCATACAGATATTCTTTAACCATGGTGATCATGTCAACACCATAAGTCTTATCTGCCTGACTCGGTACACCATAAGGCTTAATGCAAGCAATTATGTAATTGTCTTCATATACTATATCTATCATTAGTCCATTTCACTATATAATTTTTGGGCTGAAACAAGGCGAACACAGATAGTAAAGAGTTCTGCTGCCAGCTTCAGATCTTCAATCTTTGGATAAGTTGGAGCTATACGGATGTTACTGTCATGAGGATCCTTTCCATATGGCCATGTAGCACCAGCGTTTGTCATTACAACTCCAGCCTTCTTTGCTTTATCAACAATCTCCTTAGCACATCCATCAAGAGCATCGAAACTGATGAAATAGCCTCCGTTTGGATTTGTCCATTCACCAATTCCAAGACCGCCAAGTCTGTTCTCTAATGTGCTAATAACAACCTCAAACTTTGGTCTGATAATAGCTGCATGCTTCTTCATATGCTCTGTCATACCATGAATGTCGCCGAAGAATCTAACATGTCTAAGCTGATTAACCTTATCATGACCGATAGTCTGATGTGTCATCTGCTTCAGGATATCTTCCATATTATTAGGTGATGTTGCAAGTGCTGCTATACCACTACCTGGGAAAGATATCTTTGATGTTGAAGCAAACTTATATACTATGTCAGGATTACCAACCTTCTTGCACTCTGCAAGAATTTCAACAAGGTAATCTTCTCTATCTTCATATAAATGATGAATGCCGTATGCATTATCCCAGAAAATACGGAAATCATTTGCAGCTGGTCTAAGTCTTGCAAATCTTCTAACAGTATCATCTGAGTATGAATAACCCTGTGGGTTTGAATACTTTGGAACGCACCAAATACCCTTAATAGATTCGTCCTCTGCTACAAGCTTCTCAACCATATCCATATCTGGGCCTTCTGGACTCATAGGGACTGGTATCATCTCTATTCCGAAGTATTCAGTAATACCAAAATGTCTATCATAACCTGGGACAGGACACAAAAACTTAACCTTGTCCAGCTTGCACCATGGAGTATTTCCCATAATTCCATGTGTATATGCTCTGGCGATGGTATCGTACATAACATTAAGTGAAGAATTTCCAAAGATAATAATATTATCCGGATTATTCTCCATCATATCTCCAATAAGAACCTTTGCTTCCTCTATACCAGTAAGCACTCCGTAGTTACGGCAGTCGGTTCCGTCAGCACATGAAAGATCAGCCTCAGAATTGAGTGCATCCATCATTCCCATGGAAATATCTAACTGCTCTCTACATGGCTTACCTCTACTCATATCAAGATGGAGATCCATGTCCTGATATTTCTTGTATTCTTTCTTTACTGCTTTAATCTCAACAGCAAGTTCATCCTTTGTCATTTCAGAATAAGGCTTCATACTATTCCTCCTAACACTCTTAAAAATGTACACCTTTCAGCATTTTAGCACAAACCATTCCAAAATAAAAGACGGTTCCTTTCGGAACCGCCTTCCTTTATAACCTTTATTAATAATCCCAATATCCTTCAGAATTGAAATGATACTTCACACCATCTACCCAAAGACTCTGATTTGCTGGATACCAACTTCCATCTGAATACCACCAGCCTTTAGCGCTAAGATGCCATGTTCCACTTGAATATCTCTCATCCCAGGCACCATCTGATCCGAGCCAACATCCATCTCGATATTCACTATAATCCATATAGCCATCAGCCGTGAAGTAATACCATTTTCCATCTATCTTCTGCCACTGAGAATGTGGATACCATCCACTAGAATCTTCATACCACCAGCCTTTATAGTTTTTTCTCCATCTTCCAATTGGGCGATATGTTTGGGATCCGTCCTTTCCATACCAAAAACCATTTGCCCATTCATTGCTATAATTATATGTCCCATCCGTGCCGCTATCACTAACAGTAAGTGTTATAGATTTTGACAAACCACCCGAGGTAAATGTAATCGTAGTAGAGCCATTGCTAACAGGAGTAACTTTACCACTCGAGTCTATTGTTGCTACAGATGTATTACTTGAACTCCAATTTCCTACAACTGTAACTCCACCCCATGAACTAGAAATACCACTAGTTAGTTTTAAAGTCTGTCCTTTTGCAATATTAGCGCTACTTATATCCACGGAAGAACCATATCTTCCTGATGCATTATTAATAGTAAGTTTAATCAGGCTTTTCTTAACGCTGATGGTTTCTGTTCGCGTTCCATTTGGAGCTATCTGGTTTTCGCTTGTTCCAGCTGTGCTACTTGATTCACCTGCGGTCACTCCAAAAGAAGCGATTCCTATATAATCCGAATATAACAAAGTTGTATAGTGTCCAACTACTCCAGTATTTGATTTATCTCCCGAACATTGAGCAAAATAATCATCTTTTTCACCATACCATTGATTAACCGCACTTACAGCATCCGATGAACTAGCAATTATTTCTCCCCACGAAGACTGTTCACTTGAGGATTTCACCGTCCAACAAGACTCCCCATTAGGTCTGGTATGATTAAAATAAATACTAGATTCTACAGCTCTTTTATATGCAATCTCCTCTAAATCAGATGACCACTTGATAGGTTTATATGTGTAGTTTTCTACGTAATGATGCTTCTGGTTTTCATTATAGAACTCTAACCTAATCTCATTTATTCTAGCCAAAATATCCGCTTTAGATCTTCTATTAATTGTCTTTGTAACCTGTATTGTTGTAATGCTATCGTCCGCCCTTACACTAGGCATTGGAATAAGAACAAGACTAATAACAAATGACAAAACTATAACTATAGATATTATTCTTTTGGTTAACTTTATTCCCAATTATTTATCCTCCCCTTTACTGGCAAACGCCGTTTGCACCGATCCAATATCCATCTACATATGTGTTCGTAGCCATATATCCTGATCCATTAAAGTAATACCAATTACCGTCGATCTTTAACCATTTATTGGCTGGCCACCAGCCTGACTTATCTTCAACCCACCAGCCTGTTGCATTACTCTTCCATGTTAAGTAATACTTAGGATCATATGAACCATCCTTATTGAACCAATATCCATTATAGTATTCATTTGATGCCATATATCCATTAGATTTGAAGTAGTACCATGTTCCATCTATCTTTTGCCATGAAGATGTTGGATACCAGCCAGCGCTATCCTCAACCCACCAACCTGTGGAATTATCCTTCCAGCTGAGTGTTCCTGAATAAGTTTGGTTACCGTTCTTATCATACCATTTTCCATTTATCCACTCTTCGCTGTACTTTGGTTTTGTACTCTTCTTAGTCGAGGTACTTCCCTTATTTGAAGCCGGTGCAGATGGAAGCTTTGGTATAACTGTCCTTGCTTTAATTACCGTACCACAAATTGAGCAATGACTTCCTTCTGTAATACCTGTTGTTGTCTTTGTAGCAGCAACACCTGGGTCTTTAACAACAGTATGACCTTTTGCTACTATATCTTCAGTTTTTGTTTCACCACAATCTTCACATGTATAAGTTCTTGTACCTTTTGCTGTACAGGTCGGTGCTTGTGTTACCTCTCCACCATTCCACTTATGAGATGTTTTTTCAATTGATTCTGTCCTTGTTTTTCCACACGATTCACAGGTAAATAGTTTTTCACCTTCTGCTGTGCATGATGGTTCAGATGTAACCACGCCTCCATTCCATGTATGACCTGTTGCCGGAATTATTATAGTTTCTTGTGCTTCACAATTCTTACATTTTACAGATTTCTCCCCGTCCGCTTCACAAGAAACTGGAATGGTAATTACCTCATCTTCCCATTCATGTCCAGATGCCGGTATTACCTGCTGCTCTACTAACACCTCATTACAAACCGAACAATGCTTTCCTTCGGTTTTTCCTGACTTTGTACAAGTTGCAGTCTCAGCAGCATCTATTACTTCTTTATGTCCCTTTGCTGGAATGACTGTACATCCACTTTGCACATAACCACAAACAGAACACTTCTTGCCCGCTGTATTTCCTGCTTCTGTGCAGGTAGCTTCTTTTCCTACTATATCCTCAAACTTATGTCCTAAAGCCGTAACCACCTGCTGCTCTTCCAAAACTTCATTGCATCTAGAACAATGCTTTCCTTCGGTTTTACCATCAGAAACACAAGTTGCCGCTACGGCTTCATCAACAACTTCATCATGTCCTAATGCATCTATAGTTTCTGTTTTTGTTCGATTACATTTTGAACAAGTATATGTTTTCTCACCCTCATCTACACAGGTTGGAGCCGTCGAAATAATTCCGACTCCCCAGCTGTGACTTCCATTAATTACAACAGGAACTACAATGTTGTTAGTATTGGTTATAGTCCACATAGAAATATCGTAACATGTATATGATGCGTCTATACTATTTCGAATTCTACTTAATTTAGTTCTTATATTGCTTGCTTTCTCCGTTGTTAAGTCATCATAAGTTAAATAAATTATCCCCTCGTAATAATCATCACAGTTATTTATTAACCTAATTAATTCATTACTAAAAGCTGTGCAGTCATCATTATCATTATTTGCATATCCGCTATCTAACATCCAATTATTATAACTATTGGAAAACTTAGGAACGTAATACATATAATTAGCTGCGCCAGAATTATTATTTTTATTAATGTCATATGCTGTATGATCCACATTAAACTTATCTGATGGAGCATTCAAATATTGATCAAAAAATAAATTATAACCATTTCCCAGCACGTTATCTGTATCGTACCAAGTCACATCACTCTGATACCATTCATCACCTATTTTTACAGCATTCCACGAATGACCACCGCCTGCGTCACCACATATATATGTAGATTCTACACCACAATAGTTTAATAGCATCTGAAATAAATATGTGTATCCTTCACAAACTGACAAACCTTCTTCAATTGCTCCAACAACGTTATGCACTGACGAAACATCTAAATCTTCATAATTATACGCTGTGTTTTGAGATATGTAATTTGCAATGACCTTTTCTTTTTCTAAATCTGTTTTACAATCTTTTGTGAGCGAATATACATCACTACAAATGCCATCTATCTCATTCTTAATCTTTACTCTTCTATTATTTAGCTGATAGTTTACCTTTCTATGATCACTACCTTTTGTAAGACCTTCTTTATATACTGGATTCTCTGATTTATAATCCTCTGTTCCATTTATCATTATTCTGACATGATCCAAATCACCATTAAGTGTACTTCCAACCATTGTTTTGATAAAGTAAAATAATGGCATATCATATTTCAATGCTATAAATGCCGTCTGAGCCTCTTCAAAGGAAAGAGAGTATGCAGTAAATTCATGATCAATATAATAAACTGGAGCAGTGCCTACTACACTTCCATTACCATTATAAAATTCCCAACATACTTTAAGCATATCGTTATATAACGCTTGAAGCTTTTGCCCGTTCTCCATCTTCCCCAAATTATTATAATTATATTTACAGGATGTATTATCTGGAGTAGCACCAGTTTGTGTAGCGTTTACCGAATAAGGTTTAATGCATAATATAACCAATAAGGTGCAAAAGAATATGCATAAACTCCTTTTAACTATTCCTTTCATTTAATCCCTCCCAACAAAATAGCAGCGCCACTACTTGTGACGCCGCTAATCGTTTTCACCAAAATGTTGCAACTGGCTATCATACTCACTTTACTAAAGATTTCAGATCCTATAGTTTTGCGTCACAAGATTTCTCTTGCTTTGCCTTTTTATAAATTTTACTGACAAACACCATCAGCTCCAATCCAGTAACCCTGGATTCTTCTGTTTGTTACCATCCAGCCACTGGCATCGAAGTAATACCAACTACCGTTGATCTTCTGCCACTGATTCTGAGCATACCATCCGGAACTATCTCCGTACCACCAGCCCTTCGAACCTACATGCCAGCTACCGGTATATTTGTAAGACCACTTACCATTGGAAGATAACCAATAACCATCCCTCCACTCACTGGATGCCATGGCTCCACTACTATCGAAATAGTACCAGTCGCCGTCTATCTTCTTCCATCCTGTATACATGTATCCATCTGAACCAAATGCATACCATGTTCCACCTGATTTAAGCCAAGAGTTTGTCAGGTACGAACTACCAACCTGGAACCACCATCTTCCATTAGTCTGCTTCCATGTTCCAGAAACCGCTTTTGAAGACATTGATGAGCCACTAGATGAACCCGAACCGCTTGATGATGCATCTGAAGAATTACTCTTTATAGCAGAACCAAGCTTTCCGCGTGAAACAAGTCTGTTATATACGCTATTTGTTACACCTACTGTGAAAGTACGTGTTACATTGTCTGTTCTTTTTGATGGAACTGTTGCTGAATAAGAACTAAATTCCTGTGTCCAGTAGAATCTGTAATATCCATTACAATAAACAACACCAACACCTACAGATTTATAATCAGCTTTAAGAATATTTGCTTTATGTCCTGATGAATTCATCCACTGCTTCATTACTTCAGTTGAGGATGTTTGACCGTATGCCACATTCTCTCCATAAGAACCTGTCTTATATGCCCAGGAATTAAATTTAGAACCATCAGGTCTTGTATGGGCTTCTGTATTTCCAATTTCGGCATAATCATAAGCCTCACCGACCACAACTGATTCTGCAGCTCTTTGCATTGCAGCTTCGAGAAGTTCAACATCCATCTGAACCTCTCCGAGACCATTTGCTCTTCTTTGCTCGTTTATCTTATCTAGAACTTCATAAGCATATCCATACATGGCAGTAACTGTTGCTGTTACATACTTATCAGCCGCCTCAACTTTGTTCATTTTGTTAGCTGGAAGTACACCCACAACCATTACAACGACGAGGATAAGACTAATAATAGAACTAACTCTTCTCTTCATCATAACTACCTCCTAATACTTAAAAATACCCATCTCCAATTATAACTTATTAACCTTTTTTTAGCCATAAAAAAATGCAACAAATTGTTGCATTTTTCCAGATTATGTAAGCCTTATTTTTTGTTATTTTTGTATTACTAAATATGCGAAATATGCAGCGTAAGATGCGACCATAATTATTCCACCTTTTCTGCCAAGTCTCTTATGTTTTGCTACCAGTAAAAACAGAAGGATAGCTGTTCCAAGTGCAACAAAACCGTCTATAGTAAAGTCAGCACCTTCTGCTAAGTATGGGAGATCAATTATTGTAGATGTTATTCCCAAAATAAATAATATGTTGAACAGATTACTTCCAACTATGTTTCCGATTGCTATGTCCACGCTTCCTTTTCGTGCTGCTGTAATAGATGTCATCAACTCCGGAAGAGATGTACCAAATGCCACGATTGTAAGACCGATTATCCTATTAGATACTCCGAACATCTCTGCTATATGCGACGCGCCGTCAACTGCTATACGGCTTCCCAAAATAATAACAAATAAACCTCCCAGAACGAAGATCGGAATAAGAAATGGTCCGACCATTTTAATACCTTCACCCTCTCCTTCGCTATTTGTATTCTTTGAATACCAAAGAAGGTAAAGTGTGTAGCTAACCAAAGCAACAAGAAATACAATTCCTGTAACTCTTGTCAGTTTTCCTCCAACCATTCCCCAGGCTACCATTGTTATTGTTGCTATGATCATAACCGGAATATCAACCTTTACAGTAGCTCTCTTTACTGGAAGTGCTTTTATTATAGAAGTAATACCAAGGATGAGAAGCACATTCATGATGTTGCTTCCTATTACATTACCAATGGATATTCCATTGTTTCCTGTAAGCGCAGCATTGATACTGACCGCCGCTTCAGGCGCACTCGTACCAAATGCTACTATTGTAAGACCAATAACCAGCTCGGGAACACCAAGTTTCTTCGCAATAGATGCTGCTCCATCCACAAAGAAATCCGCACCTTTAATCAAGAAAATGAATCCTACTATTATTTTTAATAGATTAAGTGCAATTACCATTTAAATATCTCCTGTATACAAAGGAAGAACTCTCTTCCCAATTAAATGATATCAGAACGTACTTTAACACAAATCTTCACTGTTGACAACAAAACCAACCAGTGTTATACTTCGTTACGTTAACGCGCTAAAGTATCAGCGAGAAAGAGGACAAATATGATAGCTATTCTTAATAAAGAAGCAACAGAAGATCAAGTTTACGAACTTGCAAAATGGTTCGAAGAGCAGGGACTCAAATGTGACATTTCTCAAGGTGATTATCAGACCATCATTGGTCTTGTAGGAGATACCTCAAGCATAGACCCTGAACTTATCGAATCTCTTGATATAGTAGAAAGTGTTAGAAGGATCACTGAACCAAGCACAGAGGGAAAGAAACATAGGCTGGGCGACTTCAAAAAATCTGGAGTTAAAACCGTGGGTATTATTGGCCTCGGCTTAATTGGTGGTTCCTTCGCTAAAGCCTTTAAAGAACATTCCGACGCCAGAGTTCTGGGACTGGATATAGATGAAAGCATTTGTTCCTTTGCTAAACTGGATGGAACCCTTGATGATATATTAACCGATGACAATATAGGCGAATGCGATCTTATTATTCCAGCTCTTTATAATCAGGCAATAATCAACTTTATCAAAGAAAAGGCACCACTTATCAAAAAGGGAGCCTTGGTTATTGATACTGGTGGACTTAAGAGAAGAATTTGTCAGGAATGCTATCCTATAGCTGAAGAATATGGATTCACCTTCGTTGGTGGACATCCAATGGCCGGAAAAAAATTCTCTGGTTATAAATACAGCACTGGAAAACTCTTCAGGGATAGTTCTATGATCATAGTACCTAAGGATCCTACAGACCTTAACCTCTTTGATCATATAAAGAATGTTCTTGAACCATGTGGATTTGGAAGCATTACAATCTGCTCCCCAGAAAAGCATGACCAGATGATTGCATTTACTTCTGAAATGGCTCACATAGTTTCAAATGCATATATCAAAAGTCCTACTGCCAGAGAGCACAAGGGTTACTCAGCAGGAAGCTACAAGGATATGACCAGAGTAGCATGGCTGAATGAAGATATGTGGACAGAAATATTCATGGAGAATAAAGATAATCTCCTGTTCGAATTAGATACCATAATCAAATATCTAAAAGAATATAGAGATGCATTAAAGCATAAAGACAGCGAAACTCTTCACCGTATACTTAGAGATGGAAAGCTCGCAAAAGAAGAAGTGGATGGCATTTAAGCCATCCACTTTTTTATCGTTATCTTAAATTAATCATCATCCTCTTCATTAAGAGTATCAAGAATGAAGTTGTAAACAATTGAAATGAAATACAGAACTGCGCCTATTATATAACAAGGAATACCAGGGCCTATGAAATAAAGACTCTTCATATGCTCTGAACCTGGCGCCTTAGCCCTTACGGACTTTTCGATAAAGCCTTCCCAGGTTGAAGCCAGACTCTTGAACTCTTCCACGCTTCCTCTAAATGCAGGGGTAAATGTTATTCCGATAACAATGGCAACTGTAATAAGCAGAAGAATTATTCTTGTTCTCTTTCTCCATTTCATAAGGAAAGGTCTTCTCTGAAAATTATCTTTTATTCCAGCCATTATCAGAACAACAAGAACAGCTATATATATAAGAAATAATATTCCCGGAAGAATTGCCATAAAACTGAAGATAGTCTCTACAATCTTTCCATTCAGGTCTGTACTGAACATACTCAGGAATCCTCTCTTCGCAGCAGAAAAAAGGCTAACACCTTCGTATATCTTCTCACCATTATTGATATATAAATTCATCCAGTATAAAAATGCCGCTGCGACCATTAATGCACAGCCTGCCAGCGACATTATTCCGCACTTTTTATAGGAACCTGGATCTTCGTAAAATGGCACATCACCATTTCTCTTTGACATAGACTCCATCCTCTCTAAGAGCTTTTAATTTATCTTTTACCATATCAAGTTCTTCGATGTAAGTCATTCCAAACCACTGCTCATCTGTTGCAATACATTTAACACTTCCTGCATTTCTTGTCAGGATATCCTGAACTGCATCAGATATGGTTTCTTCAAATGTATCCGGAGCAGCGCTTACTCCTTCTTCGAATCTCTTTTTGAAGCTTACTTCAATATCATCAATAAAGCCCGCTCCAAATGCCCAAAGATTCATGGATGCAAGTGCATCCCTTTCAACAAGCTGATAAGTTGTTCCACCATCTTCGGTGAAATATCCCCGTCCATCTTCCAGCTTAATATTCTTTCTTTCATCAATGCGGAGAAGATCGCCCTCTCCATTTACCTTACAAATTCCTCTGCTTACTGTTCCAGTAGGACTAAGTGTCTTAACCAGATCATAACAGATGCAACCATGATGAGTTGGATCATCAGTTGCTGAAAGAAAATCAAATGCAGCCTTGTAAGCTCCTCTTCCATAAAAGTCATCTGCATTTATTGTAAGGAACTTCTTTCCTTTAAGTGCCTCGCGTGCACTCCAAAGCGCATGGGTTGTTCCCCATGGTTTAGTTCTTCCCGCTGGCATTTGAACATCTCCAGGGAAATCCTCAAGAGATTGATATACATAGGTTACAGGACATTTAGCACTAACTCTATCTCCTATAGCCTTTTTAAATTTGTCTTCAAAATCCTTTCTGATTATAAAGACAACCTCAGAAAAACCAACTTCAAGCGCATCATATACAGCATAGTCCATGAGAATATGATTCTCATCATCTACAGGCTGAATTTGCTTTAACCCCTTAAATCTACTTCCCAGACCTGCAGCCATAACTACCAGAACTGGTCCGCCAGTTTTATCTGCCATACTTTTTACCTTTAACCCTTTTAAAGATCCTTATTTTAGGATAACCTTTAGTCTTCTGTTGAATCCTCCAGCTCTTCGTCAAGCTGAACAGATTCTTCATCTATAAGATCCTCAGAATCTTTTGTCTCAATATATGTATTAATCTCGTCCTGAGTTACATCTTCATTTCCAAGAACTCTGTCGATAAGTTCATTAGCATAATTAATATCATCCTGGTTAGGAATCATAACATATGCTTCAGTACCAAGTGAGTAGCAAACCTTAGTTGCATCATCACCACCAACGCTGTATGTAAGAACTTCCCAGTCTCCATTCTCAAGTGTGCTCTTAACAAGGTATCCAACCTCGTCCTTACTCATGTCTGTCTGGAAAGAACCCTCCATCTGATCCATAACGTTACTATAATTCTTCAGCATGTCTGAAGATTCAAGCTTCTCGATAGTAGCTTTAATAAGCTGCATCTGGTTACGTCCACGCTGTCTGTCTCCGTCTTTGAACGCATATCTTGCTCTTGCATAACCAAGTGCCTGTGCACCATTCAGATGGTTAACACCCTTTGAGAAAGAATATGTACCCTCAGCAGTTACAGATGTGAATGCATATTCTGAATTAACATCAATTCCACCAAGCTGATCAATGATATCCTGGAAGCCAGAGAAGTTAAGTCTTACATAATGACTAAGCTGTACATCATAAAGCTTCTCCAAAGTATCCATGGATGCATCAATACCATAAATTCCTGCATGTGTAAGCTTATCCTTTTTACCATTAGATGTAGAAAGCTCTACATAGTAATCTCTTGGAGTAGAGATAAGCAGCACCTGCTTTGTTTCGTTATTTACAACACCGATGATATTTACATCACTACGGCTCTTTACTGTAACAGATCCAAATGTATCAATACCACTGAAGTACATACAGAAGTGATCATCATCAATCTTGCTCTCCTGCTTCTCCTCTATCTCTTCCTCGATGGTATTCTCCATTATTATCTTTACCTTTGTTGAATAGTCCTTATAGTCTTCTGAACTATCCAGTGCAAGAAGGTTACCTGCATTTGTGATAAATGACTGAATTTCTCCAGCCTCGAATCCTTTTACAAGATCAAAGATAGTTTCGTAGTCTTTAGTCTGAAGAGTAGAACCTGTATTATTCTGAATCTCTTTGATTGTTTCATATATATGAGACTGATCATCTGTAAGGCAAAGTCCGAATACATAATTCTTTTCGACAGCTTCATTAATTGATGAAACCTCGTCTTCCTTTGCAACATATACATTTATTTCTTCAATTTCTGTTTTTACACCGGTAACATCATCTATAGCTTTATTAGTTACATAAAGATAATAGGATGCAATTGCCAGAATAATGATAAGTACCGATGAGGTTATGATACCTGCTATTCTGGTTTTTTTACTGTCTTTTGTAGCAAGAAAAACATTTAGTGCTACAAGTGCAACTAAGATAAGTGATCCAATAAGTCCGTAAGCAAAAGGTACAAACTTAGTTGACATTGCCATATAGATTACAAGAACTGATAAAACTAACTGTACTCCGGATAATATATATCCTGCGATTTTTAATTTTTTCATCTTTTTCCTCTATTCGTTTATTCTTTTTCGCTCAAAGTATAATACCACAATTTTACTCTGATTTAAACCTTTTAAGGGTATTGATTTTCTTATTTTATTCAATTATCCTTAAGTAAGCTTATAAAAACTATGAATATTTTCTTAATTGTAACGCTTTTTAGGAGATAATAATGAAGGATATAGCATATTATGCACAACTAATGGGTATTGAACTGGACGATAATCAACTTCGTCAATTTGAAACCTACATGAATATGGTAATAGAGAAGAATAAGGTAATGAATCTTACCGCCATCACTGAGCCAGAGGAATTTTCATTGATTCACTTTGCAGACAGTCTGTCTCTAATCCCCGCTGTAAGTGCAGCCGCTCCTCTTACAAAGGAAAATGCGTCCGTAATAGATGTGGGTACTGGTGCCGGCTTCCCAGCTATCCCGCTGAAGATTGCATTTCCTAATATGAAGCTTACACTTCTCGACTCCCTGAACAAGCGCGTTACATTCCTGGATAGTGTTGTAGAAGAACTGGAATTAAAAAAAGTAACCACCATCCATGCCAGGGCTGAAGAAGGTGGTCGCCAGAAGAATCTTCGAGACAACTTTGATTTTGTTCTTTCACGCGCTGTTGCTAACCTCAGTGTTCTTACAGAGTACTGCCTGCCATATGCTAAAGTTGGCGGACTCTTTATTTCCTATAAATCCGGAGATATTGAAGAAGAGCTGAAGGAAGCTAAACACGCCATCTCTGTTCTTGGTGGAAAACTAGAAGATGTAATCCACTTCCAGCTTGCCGACACAGATATTAATAGAAGCTTTGTGCTTATAAGAAAAGATAAGGCAACTCCTAAAGCTTACCCACGTAAAGCGGGAACAGCAAAGAAGTCACCCCTCTGATTTTTCCTTATACTTAAGGTACTTTTCTTCCCTTTTCTGTTTAAGGATTTCTTTCTTTTCTTTTATTTCTTTATATCTTTTCTTGCTGATAGGAACTATCTTCTTAACTACGAAGATATTTTTCGAACTATCAGATGCTGGTTTGAATTTAAGTGATGCCAGCATATTTCCGTGCAGCATGCATTTTCCTACAGAATACTGAGTTCCACTGTTAACCTGGAACCAGCCTACTCTTTCCATGGTCTTTCTACCGCATCTCGAACATCTCACAGAAATAACATCCGGATCAGCCATAGCCATCAGCTTGTTATCAAACTCCTCAGAAATGTAATCCAGCTTTCTATCATGATATTCCATTACTATTTCGTCATGAGTCTTTGGATGGCGATAAATATCAAATGTGAACTTGTCGCTTATATCTCCGAATTTGCCCTCTTCCAAAATCTTTGATGTGTAGTATGCATCGTTGATTGCAGCGTGGAAGGAACGAGACATTTCCAAATCCAATTTATCTACAGCCTTTTCAAGCTTGCATATCTTCTTGTCCTTCGTATACTTCTCTGCATATATCTGCTGCACATCATAGAATTTAAGCGGGAATGGCAGCTGTGGCATACGATAGAAATCCATATTACACTGAAGATAACTAAGGTCTGAAGGTCCCCATGTACAGAAGGTGTACTCTTCATCATCACTGTCACACCATTCTAAAAACTCCGTACATGCCTTTTTAAAAGTAGTACCTTTCTTTCTGAGTTCTCTTTCGTCATAGTTCAAAATCTCACGAATGTACTTATGAAGTTTTGGATAAAGCTTAGGTGTTATAAGTCTTCTAAATTCATCTACATACTTAAAATTTTTATCTAGTTTTATAGCACCGATCTCAATTATCTCAAATGGCATTCTCGGATGTTCCCCGGCCTGACCGATAGGACTCTGATTCCATTCAAGATCAAATACTATGTAGTTCATTTTGCCCTCTATATATTTAAATATAGTAATATCATATTCACATCTGCTGGTGAAACTCCAGAAATTCTGGATGCCTGTCCAATCGATTCTGGTCTGACCTGTTCCAGTTTCTGCCTTGCTTCAATGCGAAGATTTCTTACCTGACTATAATCTATATCCTTAGGAATTTTCTTCTCTTCCATTCTAAGGAAATGATCAACCTGTCTTTGCTGTCTCTCAATATATCCTTCATATTTAATAGATATATTAATCTGTTCTACTATTTCCTTTGTAAGTGGAAGCTCTGGTCTATCCTCATCCAGAGGAGCAACCGTTTCATAATCAAATTCCGGTCTTCTAATTATATCAGCAACAGAGACCGCAGTGTGAATAGGTGAGCTATTATGACTCTCCAGGAATTCTCTGGTCTTTTTACCAGCTCCCAACATAGCTCCCTTTAGCCTTTCAATTTCAGAATTAATTATTTCTCTCTTCTGACAGAACTTTGCATAGCGCTCATCATCAATAAGACCAACCTCATGACCAATATCAGTAAGTCTGAGGTCTGCATTATCCTGACGCAGAAGAAGTCTGTACTCAGCACGACTTGTCATCATTCTATAAGGTTCTTTTGTTTCCTTTGTTACAAGGTCATCAATAAGAACTCCTATATAACCATCAGACCTTGAAAGGATAACCGGCTCTTTTCCCTGAAGAAGACGGGCCGCATTTATTCCTGCTATAAGTCCCTGTGCTCCTGCCTCTTCATAACCACTGCTTCCGTTTAACTGACCCGCAGAAAAAAGTCCCTCAACATTTTTGAATTCAAGTGATGGCTTTAGGTCTGTAGCGGAAATGCAATCGTATTCGATAGCATATGCCGGTCTTACAATCTTTGCATTCTCCAGACCCTTAACAGAATGCACCATTTTGTACTGAACATCTTCAGGAAGTGATGATGACATTCCATCCAGATACATCTCTGTAGTACTCTCGCCCTCAGGTTCAACAAAAAGCTGATGCCTTTCTTTATCTGGGAATTTCATAATCTTATCCTCTATGGAAGGACAATATCTTGGTCCGGTTCCCTTGATAACACCTGAGAAAAGAGGAGACCTGTCAATGTTTTCCTTTATTATCTCATGAGTTTCTTCACTGGTATATGTAAGCCAGCAGGAAATCTGATCCCTGGCTATATCTTCCTCAGTATTTGTAAAAGAGAATGGCTGAATGTGCTCATCGCCCTTTTGCTCACTCATCTTTGAAAAATCAATGGAATTTCTATCGATACGAGGTGGGGTTCCTGTCTTGAATCTTCTTAACCCTATTCCGGCATCTGTCATAGAAGCCGACAGATGATCTGCGGACATGAGTCCATTTGGTCCAGTATAAGTAATGGTATCCCCGAAAATACACATGGCCTTGAGGTAAACTCCTGTACAGAGGACTACGGCCTTTGCATGATAAACTGCACCGGAAAGTGTTTTTGCACCAGTAACCTTTCCATCCTCAATGATTAGTTCCGTAACCTCGGCCTGCTTTAATGTAAGCTTTGGTTCCTCCTGAAGAGTCTTTCTCATCTGCTTTGTATATTCATATTTATCAGCCTGAGCTCTGAGAGAATGAACCGCTGGTCCCTTGGAAACATTCAGCATCTTTGACTGGATGTAGGTCTTATCAATATTCTTACCCATCTCTCCACCAAGTGCGTCTATCTCTCTTACAAGATGACCCTTGGAGCTTCCGCCAATATTTGGATTACATGGCATAAGAGCTACACTGTCTATACTGACAGTAAACATGATAGTTTCAAATCCCATTCTTGCAGCAGCAAGAGCAGCTTCGCAACCGGCATGTCCAGCACCTACTATTATAATGTCATAAGTTTCCTCAACGTGCATCTTTCATCCTCTTTGCATATAGTAATTATTTACCCATGCAGAATTCTTCGAATATTTTATTGGCAAGGTCATCTTCCAAAGCCTCACCGATTATTTCACCCAATGCTTCATAAGCATCCATCAAGTCTATAGTAAGGAAGTCTTCTCCAACTCCCGCATCTATTCCTTCCATAACCTTGTCCAGACTTTCCTTTGCTCTGATGAGACAGGATTTATGTCTTGAACGAGTGATAAAAATCTGATCGTTATAATCCAGCTCCTGATTCAGGAACATCTCTTTTACTAAATCCTTCAGCTCTTCAACACCCTGTCCGGTTTTTGCTGAAGTATACAAGATGTGATCTATCCCTTTACCAGATAGTTCCTTTTCTAATTCTTTATTTTCTGAAACTTCCGTTCCTTCTATATTAATATCTATTTTATTGATAAGAGCAATTACTTTTCTTCCTTCAAGCGAGTTAAGGATATCCCTGTCCTCATCTCTCATTTCCTGAGAACCATCCAAAAGAAGAAGAACCAGATCAGCGTCTTCAATAGTTTCCTTTGCTTTATCAACACCTATCTTTTCAACAACATCGCTGGTATCTCGAATACCTGCTGTATCAATAAGCTTAAGAAGTATTCCACCTATATCCGCATATTCCTCAAGGGTATCTCTTGTTGTTCCTTCAACCTCTGTAACAATAGCTCTGTTCTCACCAAGAAGATAATTAAGCATAGAGGATTTACCCACGTTTGGTCTACCAACTATGGCCGTTTTAATTCCTTCTCTTATAACCCTTCCTTCCTCAGATGTAGAAAGAAGCTTGTTTATTCTCATTAGAACTTCATCAATATCAGCACGAAGTTTTTCACCAAATCCATCCAGACTATAATTCTCTGGATCATCTAATGCAGATTCAATATATGCAGTATTATATAAAATCTTTTCTCGAAGACTAACCACTTCTTCTCTAAGCTTACCAGAAAGCTGTTTCATAGATGTTCCAAGAGACCTTTCAGTTTCTGCATTGATAACATCCATAACCGCTTCTGCTTCAGTCATATCAATCCTTCCACCAAGAAATGCCCTCTTAGTGAACTCACCCGGCTCAGCCAGTCTGACTCCCTTATTTATCAAAAGCTCCAACACTCTTCTTACAACATAAGAACCACCATGCAGATCAATCTCCACTGTATCCTCTGTTGTATAAGTATGCTTTCCTTTCATCACAAGGACAATGGCTTCGTCCACCACAGTGTCCCCATCCATAATACGGCCAAATGCAGCCGTAAAGGTTTCCATTTCAGAAATAGATTTTTTGCCCACAAATATACCATCGCAAATACTGATAGCTTCTGGTCCACTAACACGTATTATACCGATGGCTGATTTTCCTAATCCTGTTGCAACAGCACATATTGTATCACTTTTATACATGGGACTCCTCTGTCATCGAGTAGGAAATAAAAATATCTCCTTCATACATAAAAAATCTCCGACGTAAAAACGTCGGAGACATTGTATCATATATTGATATTAGTTTCTATAAGTGATTATACATAGTATGGCTGTTTCTGAACAAGCTTAATGATTCCAGGAACTACTGCAACTATTGTTCCAACAAGACATAACCAGAAAGCAACGCCAAAATATATCTTTAAATACTCGCCACCCTTGATAGTTGCAAGGTTAACAATTACGTACAATAAACACATAAGGAAAACATATGCAGGAATATAGAACTGTGAGAATGGTAATCTCTTATATGCCTGAACAATTCCTGATAATGGTGGGATAGCATCTATCCAGATAAGAACCTGTGCTGCTACTACAATAATAAATGAAAGAGCAACAAGTACCCAGAACCATCCACTTCCCCAAAGACCAGCAGATTCTGAAATACCAAAAAATGGAACTTTAGCTGTAATCCAGAATGGAAGGAATATGCTTATGAAAATAAGACAGAATCCTCCAATTTCCATCCATCTGATTGGATCTGCTTTTAATGTATTCATAAACGCATTGAATCCACCGCCAACTGGTGCACCCATAGGTGGTCTTTGACCCATCTGAGGTTGCTGACCAAACTGCTGTGGTCCTGGCTGACCCATCTGTGGCTGCTGACCAAACTGCTGTGGTCCTGGCTGACCCATCTGTGGCTGCTGACCAAACTGTTGTGGTCCTGGCTGGCCCATCTGTGGTTGCTGCATCTGTGGCTGAGTTGGCTGCTGTGGTTGAGCCATTTGTTGTGGCTGAACCGGCTGCTGTGGAGCTGCTGCCTGAGCTGGCTGAACTGGCTGCTGTGGAGCAGTTGGCTGAGCTGGCTGTGGAGCTGGGCTACCACATGAAACACAGAACATAGCACCCGCAGGGATTTCTGCGCCGCAATTCGTACACTTCATATAAATACCTCCTAAAAACATTATGGGGTTATTATAACTTATCTACTTTATTCATGCAATCGCTGAAAACATCTGCTTTGCACGAACTCATTAAACGCAAAAAGAAAAGGCCAAAAACCTTGCCTACACAAAGTCCTCAGCCCTCCTGGAGTGGGCCGCCGGGGGCTCGAACCCCGCACACCCTGATTAAGAGTCAGGTGCTCTACCAAATGAGCTAGCGGCCCGTACTTATTAAATACGGAAGTACTTATCGAAAAGTACCACGTTAGTATATTACAATAAAATCTTAATTGCAACCCATTTTTTTCACACATTGTTCATTTTCGGAAAAATGCAACAAAATTACACCTTTTTTTATTAAATATTAACTCTTTTTAATAATAATTTTGCTATCCAGAGACTATTTCTTCCAATATTTCTCTATTTACTAGGTATGGAACCTTCTTAATTCTTGCAGGTTCCGCCAAAATATCTTTTATAGAATTTTCCACTATTAAGCTATAATCCAGATCACTTATTCCATTTATATCGCATGTTCTTCCAAGAAAATCTCTCAGGTCATCAATATCCTTAAAGTCCATTGCCTTAAGAAGCTTCTTCTGTGAATCCTCATCCGCATGAGAAATAAATCCCGGCTGGAAAATTCCAGTTGCAGGACCATGTGCAATTCCGGCCTGATAAGTCAGTCTATAACTAAGAGCATGAGGAAGAGAAGTTCCGGTTATACTGATAACCTGTCCCGCAATATTGGAAGATGTAAGCATGTCGTCTAATATTTTAAGCTCTGTTACCTTCTCAGCTTCTGCCTTTTCTGGATCCTGACTTCTTCTAATGAAATCAGAAACATTTCCCGGATGCTCATTCTTTGTATAGCCAACTTTTCTCTTTCCGAGGATTACATCTTTCCCTCTACTCCAGATCTTAAGACCCTCAAGTACAAGCATCTTTGTTTCTCTAGTTGCATTAGTATTAATATAGCTCTCAACCAAGTGAGACATTGTATCTATGGCTGTATTACGAAGAACCTCGTATGGTGCATACATAAGATATCTTGGATCGAGAAATGCTACTTCCGGATAAACCTTATGTGGAAGACTCTTCTTTGTTTTCAAATCATGTCTTGTTAAAACCGCAACGCCTGTTACTTCCGATCCCGTTCCACAGGTTGTTGGAATAGCAACTACTGGATAAGCAAGGGTACATCCCTTTTCATCCAGATATTCAGGGGTAGGAGTTTCATACAAAAATTCCGCACCCTTATCACTATTAAATAGAAGAATTGAAATCGCCTTAGCCGCATCCATAGGTGAGCCACCACCAAGACCAATGCAAAAATCTGCACCCTTGCTGACTCCCAGGTCTCTTGCCTCAAGGATAGTTTCAACAGAAGGATTCTCTTCTATTCTATCGAAGATTACATATTCCGTTCCTGTATCCTGAAGAACTTTTTGAACCTCCATAAGTGAACCATTTCTCTTAGCCGAATACTTTCCTGTTACGATTAGTGCTCGGCGCCCCAGTCTTGCGATCTCATTCGCATTATGTAATATGGCATATTGCTCATTAATAATCTTTGTATACATACCTTCCACCCTCATAATACATATATGTTTTATACAAATAGAATTATAGCTTTTATATTCTTGACACAACTATTATAATTGATGTTGTGGTTAAAATACAATAATCTAAATGCCACCTATTTATTAAGGAGAATAAAATGAATCCGATATTAGTAATACTTATCGCAATAATACCGGCAGTTGCTCTTCTGATATTTATATATTTTCAGGACAGCCACGAGAAAGAACCTCTCAGTCTGCTTCTTTCTATTTTCGGACTTGGAATACTTTCTGCTATTCCAGCCATCATTTTGGAATGGGCTGGAGAAAAAATGCTTGAGCTGACATTTGGCGGACTAAACCAAATTGTTTATCTGGCAATCTATGCATTTTTCGGAGTCGGACTTATAGAGGAAGGAGTTAAATTCCTCGCCGCATATATACTAACCTGGAGAAATAAACATTTTAATTACAAATTTGATGGTATTGTTTATTGTCTCTTTGCATCCATGGGATTTGCCGCAATTGAAAATGTAATGTATCTCATTATTGAGAACTTCACATCTTCAAATTCCAATGCAGCTTTAACTATGGGAATTCAAAGAGGTCTCCTTGCTATCCCTGCACATGCAATGTGCGCTATCTTCATGGGATACTTTTATGGCAACGCAAAATACTTTAAATCCTTTGGTGACAGAGCAAGATGCAGAAGCAATATGTGGATTGGCTTTTTAATAGCAGTCTCTCTCCACTCCTTCTACGATTTCTGTTTGTTTACGCAAAATGCATTCTTCTATGGTCTTTTCGTATTATTCGTTATTGTCGCAGATGTATTCACTGTAATTCGTATAGTAAAAGCCAAAAAAGAAGATCAGAAAATGTACGAGACACCTCTCTACAGACAATATTGGACTGGACCTGCAGCAAATCCTTATCAAGCATACGGCGGATATCAGGCACCTGAATACGGAAGATACAGCTATAATCCTCAAGGAGGACAAGGTGTTCAGCCTCAGCAGGTTTCTCAGCAACAGGCTTACGTTCCACAGCAGGTTTCTCAAATGTCATACACTCCACAGCAAGTTGGACAACAGCAGGCTTTCATGCCTCAACAGACAAATCAGGATGTTTCAAGGTTTATGCCACAACAGCAAACGGGTTCTCAAACAGAACAAACAGTTCAGGCACTTGATTACATCCCTGAAGCATATAAAGGTTCAACATCAGTTGTAACAAATACAGGAGTTGCCCCAAAGATTACAAGAAAGCAGCTTCTTCACTGCCCGGTTTGTGGAACAATAAACAGTTTATATGCATTCTACTGTACATCATGTGGTGCATCTATACATCAAATGAAAAACAAAATGAATCAGTAAATTTTTTAAATATAAAAAGAAAAGTGCGACGCATTTAAGCATCGCACTTTTTTGTTTGCGTCCCCGAGGGGATTCGAACCTCCGACCTACCGCTTAGGAGGCGGTCGCTCTATCCAGCTGAGCTACGAGGACATTTGCCGGATGGAAAGAATTATTTTACTTCAATCTTTTCCTTGCCACCCATATATGGTCTAAGTGCTTCAGGGATATTAACAGATCCATCAGCATTTAGATTGTTCTCCAGGAATGCAATGAGCATTCTTGGTGGAGCAACTACAGTATTGTTAAGTGTATGAGCAAGATACTTATTACCATCCTCATCCTTAACTCTTATCTTAAGGCGTCTTGCCTGAGCATCTCCAAGGTTTGAACAACTACCAACCTCGAAGTACTTCTTCTGTCTTGGTGACCATGCTTCAACATCGACAGACTTAACCTTAAGGTCAGCCAGATCTCCAGAACAGCACTCAAGTGTTCTAACAGGAATATCAAGAGTTCTAAAGAGCTCAACAGTGTAGCTCCACATCTTGTTATACCAATCCATGGATTCCTCCGGCTTACATATTACTATCATTTCCTGCTTCTCGAACTGGTGAATACGGTAGATACCTCTTTCCTCTATTCCGTGTGCACCCTTTTCCTTACGGAAGCATGGTGAATAACTTGTAAGTGTGATTGGAAGACTAACCTCATCAAGCATCTCATTCTTAAATCTACCGATCATTGAATGCTCGCTTGTTCCGATAAGATAAAGATCTTCGCCTTCAATCTTATACATCATGGATTCCATCTCATCGAAGCTCATTACACCAGTAACGACATCGCTTCTTATCATATATGGTGGAATTACATATGTAAAGCCCTTATCAATCATAAAATCTCTTGCATAGGAAAGAACTGCACTATGAAGTCTGGCAACATCACCTACTAAATAGTAGAAACCATTTCCTGCAACCTTTCTTGCTGCATCAAGATCAATACCGCCAAACTTTTCAATAATATCTGTATGATAAGGAATCTCAAAATCAGGAACAACTGGCTCACCAAATCTTTCAACCTCAACATTTTCTGAATCATCCTTACCAACTGGAACAGAGTCATCAATAATGTTAGGAATTCTCATCATAATAGATGTAACCTGCTCTTCAATAACAGGTGCCTTCTCTTCAAGCTCCTTAAGACGAGCTGCTGATTCAGCAACCTTTTTCTTAATCTCCTCTGCTTCATCCTTTTTACCCTGAGCCATTAGAGCACCGATCTGTTTAGAAATCTGATTCTTCTCAGCTCTGATTGCATCTGCCTCAGCCTGGATGTCTCTTCTCTCTTTATCAAGAGCTATAACTTCATCAACAAGTGGAAGCTTTTGATCCTGGAATTTCTTCTTAATATTCTCTTTTACAATATCAGGATTCTCTCTTAGGAATTTAATGTCTATCATAACTGTCTCCTTTTAAAACAATTGATAATTTTTAAATTTGTTTAGTTTACATAATATCTTCTTC
Source organism: uncultured Lachnospiraceae bacterium (assembly GCA_947168155.1). Taxonomy (GTDB): domain Bacteria; phylum Bacillota; class Clostridia; order Lachnospirales; family Lachnospiraceae; genus Eubacterium_Q. The sequence goes on from CAMVKW010000009.1 coordinate 67,663, forward strand.
GTCTGGCTCATTTGTCATACGTTCAATCTCTTCATCAACGGTCTGAGCTTTTCTTATTGCTTCCTTCTCTTCCTTAGAAAGAGCTATGTAGGATTCGCCCTGAATAACCTCTTTTGCATAGGAGAAGCAACCCTGTTTCGAATGCATTGTCGAAAGAACAAATCCAGAGTTTTCGTCATTTAGAAGGGCAAGTGAGAAACTTAACTCTCCTGCCATACTATCGAAAGCATCGTACTTAACAAGACCCATTTTGTTGTAACAGGAATCCAGATGACCCTTGAAGGTTTTATGCTCTTTATTGAATCTCTTCATACGAGCTTTAACCTTATCCATCTCTTTAAATCTGGTTAACATAATACTTTCGAGGTCTTTTGCAGTACTTCCGCTCGTTAGTGTATAATATTTTCTGGATACTATTTGAAGTTGTCTGATAGTAAGTGCAAGAATCACACCAAGTATGATTATAAGTAATAATAAAACTACTATCACTATCTCCAACCTAATACCAAAAACTGCTGTTGATAATAGCATGTTTACTCCTTATATAGCCGCACCTGATTTGATGATATGAACAATTCTTTCAAGATCATCAGAAGATACGTACTCAATTTCAATCTTACCTTTTTTACCTTTTGACTTAATTGTAACTTTTGAACCAAGTGTTGTTTTAAGATTTTCTGCAAGCTCATTCAATATAGCTTCCATTGCAGCATCATTTTTCTTCTCAACAACTTTACCATCTTTATCTATTTCTTTTCCATTAAGAATGTTGTTAACACCCTTAACCAGCTGCTCTGTCTCACGAACACTAAGTCCCTCATCAAAAACAGAAAGCGCTGTTTCATACTGAACACTTGGATCCTCTATTGCAAGAAGACATCTGGCATGTCCAGCAGAAATCATATCGTCAACAAGCATCTGCTTAACCTTATCAGAAAGCTTTAAAAGTCTAAGTGAGTTAGTAATTGTTGGTCTACCCTTAGAAACTCTATCAGCAACCTCATCCTGTTTAAGATGATATTCATCAATAAGACTCTGATAAGCCATAGCTTCTTCAATAGCATTAAGATCTTCTCTCTGGAGGTTCTCAATAAGAGCAACCTCCATACGCTCTTTATCAGAATAATCTTTAATTACAACTGGAACCTGTTTAAGACCTGCAAGTCTTGCAGCTCTCCATCTACGCTCACCAGCTATAATAACATAAGACTTTCCTTTTTTAGAAACAACGATCGGCTGAATAATTCCATGCTTCTTAATAGAATCTGCCAGATCTGATAATGCATCCTCGTTAAATTCCTTACGAGGCTGATTCTTATTAGGCTCAATATCAGAAATCTTAAGAATAGTTTCTGCAGGAACTTCCTTAACAACTTCTTTAACTTTTACTACCTCTTTAACAACTGTATTCTGCTTAGGAGCACTTTCTTTTTTAGTAGACTTTGAAGATGCTTTTGTATCTTCTACATCTAACATTCTGTCTATGCCCCTACCCAAACCTCTCTTAGGTGCCATAACATCCTCCAACTAATTATTGAAACAACTTATTCTTAATAACCTCATCCGCAAGCTGACGATAAGCTTCTGCACCGGATGATCTTTTATCATATAGATTGATTGGCAAACCAAAACTTGGAGCCTCTGCCAATCTAACATTTCTAGGAACAACGGTTTTATAAATAATCTCGTCCAGATTCTCGCGTACATTCTCAACGACGTCCTGAGAAAGATTGTTTCTGGAATCATACATTGTGAATACAACCCCTTCAATCTCAAGATTCTTATTAAGCTTTTGCTTGATCATATTAATTGTATGAAGAAGCTGTGATAATCCTTCAAGAGCATAGAACTCACATTGAATAGGAACGATTACAGTATCCGCTGCAGTCATGGCATTGATTGTAAGCATACCAAGAGCAGGTGGACAGTCAATTATTATAAAATCAAAGTTCTTACGAACTCCTCTGATAATATCCTTAAGAATATACTGTGGCTTATCTACATCTATGAAATCTACCTCTGCTCCAGCAAGATCACGACTTGAAGGAATTAGATTAAGATTTGGAAATACATTTATCAGCATGCATTCGCCAAGATTACATTCGCCAAGTAATGTTTCATATATTGAGTTTTCTACATTGTCTTTATCTACGCCAAGACCACTTGTCAGATTACCTTGAGAATCCATATCCACTGCCAGGACTTTCTTGCCCTTTTCAGCTAGACATGCCGCAAGGTTAATTGCAGTAGTAGTCTTGCCGACGCCACCCTTCTGGTTGGCTATCGCAATTATTCTTCCCATATATTCTTCCTCTATAAGCGAAACTTCTGTAATTATACCACTATTCGCACTCTAATTCTACTTTTTCTCATTGTTTTGCAATAGAAACCACGCGTACGCAAATCTCGTTAATAATAATTTTTCTCGACATCGCTTCCGCTCGGCTCGGGCTTCCCCTAGCGGACGCCGGCTTCCTTTCTTCGAAAAGAAGCTTCGGCTTGCTAAGCTCTCACTTCGTTCTTCGAACTCGTGAATCGCTAAGCACCAAGACCCGAGACGGTCTCGAAAAATCATTCTTAACGTGATTTGCTGATTTTCTATGTTTCACGTGAAACAATTTCTTATACGAACGAATATGTCGCATAATCAAAAAAAGTAATTATAAATGTTTCACGTGAAACAATGAAATAATGTAGTAAAAGATGTTCCACGTGAAACATTATTAAAAATCATAAAAATAAGTCCAGATAAAAACACATACAAAAACCCCGTATGTTTCACGTGAAACATACGGGGAAAATAATTACATTCTTTCAACTACGCCAATACCGAGAAGATCAAGTGAATCTTTCAGCATCCTACGTACAATGTATGTGATAGTACATCTTGCCTTCTTAACAACCTCGTCATCGACAGCAATTCGATTCTCTGTGTAGAATCTATTGAATGCCTGAGCGAGGTCTACAGCATATCTTGCTACAACTGAAGGTTCATACCTTTCAGCAGCTTCAGCAACAATTGCTGGGAATCTATCAATTTCTTTAAGAAGATCTGCACTTGCCTCATCACTGAGTACTGAATAATCTATATCAGCGCTTGGCTCAAATCCTTCGATATTTCTTAAAATACTTGAGCAACGAGCATATGTATATTGAACATATGGACCAGTTTCTCCTTCAAAGCTTGTAATGTGTTCCCATTTGAATGAAACATCTTTGATTCTCTGGTTGTATAGATCATTGAAGATTACTGCGCCTACACCTACAATTCTTGAAGCATTTTCCTTTTCTTCATCTGAAAGGTCTGGATTCTTAACATCGATGATTTCCCTGATCTTTCCAATTGCTTCTTTCAGAATATCCTCTGCGTATATAACGTTTCCACCTCTGGTAGAAAGCTTTTCACCGGCAAGACTAACAAGTCCGTAAGGAATATGTACCAGACTATCCTTAGCCCATTCATTTCCCAGAAGCTCCATTACTTTAAATACCTGAGCAAAGTGTAGCTTCTGTTCCTGGCCGGTTACATATAAGCATTTTGTGAAATTATATGTTTTCTTTCTATATTCTACAGCAGCTATATCTCTTGTTGCATATATTGAACTTCCGTCATTCTTAAGGATAAGACATGGGGCCATATCGTATTCTTCAAGATCAACGATCTTTGCACCTTCGCTATCCTTGAGAAGTCCTTTATCGGTTAATTCCTTAACTACATCATCTGTTTTATCTCTGTAGAAGCTTTCTCCTGTATAATGGTCAAACTCCATACCCATAAGCTTATAAGTTCTCTTGAATTCCTCAAGACTGATATCAAAGAACCATTTCCAAATCTTCAGAGCTTCTTCATCGCCAGTTTCCATTTTGTGGAACCATGCTCTTGCCTCATCCTGAAGTTCTGGATTTTTGTCAGCTTCATCATGGAAGAGAACATAGAGTCTCATTAATTCCTCTATACCTTTTTCTTTTACAGCTTCTTCAGAACCCCAGTTCTTATATGCAACTATAAGTTTACCAAACTGTGTTCCCCAGTCTCCAAGGTGGTTTATTCTCTCAACGTTGTATCCTAGCTTGGAATATATCTTATAGAGGGAATTTCCAATAACCGTTGTTCTAAGATGACCAACATGGAAGTTCTTTGCAACATTAGGAGAGGAGTAGTCAATACAAATTGTCTTTCCTTCACCTTCTTTAGATGAACCATAGCTATCATCAATACTACTTTCGATAACTGTTTTCGCATAATCAGACTTATTTACATAGAAGTTGATATATGCACCCATAACCTTAATATCATCAATATATTCAGGTTTTTCTATGCTTTCAGCGATATCTGCAGCAATAAGTGGTGGGGCCTTGTGCAGATCCTTAGCAAGTCTGAAACATGGAAAAGCGTAATCACCCATTTCTTTCTTTGGTGGCTGTTCCAGGAGAGCGCTAATGCTTTCCTCATTTAATTGTTCAATCTTGTCGCTAAGAAGCTTAACTATTTTGTCTTTCATAATTCCTCCGACTTTTATTCATATTTAAAGGAAAACTCTATTTGGGTTCCTTCATCATTTGTAATATTATAACTTCCATTAAGAAGGAATAGTAATTCCTCTGCTCTGTGAAGTCCACTGTACCAATCGGACTTCGTTAAATAATCTTTTGGAAGTCCAATACCATTATCTTTTATCTCAAAATAAAGTTCTCCACCTTCCTCATAAGCTTCAAACTTTACTTTAGTTGCTTTGGAATGTTTGTGTATATTATCAAAGAAAATATTCAAAAGCTTGTTAAGTGTAATATATCTAACATAATTTGGCTTATGGATAATTTCTCCAATATGATAATCGAGTTCAACATCCTTATTCTTTTCTTTAAAGGCATTAAGGTATTCCTTTAACATTTCCTTTAATGCTTTTTTATCATCAAAGTTATAGTTAAGTCTGTTCAATTGATCATCTATAACAAGCATCATGTTTTTATGAGTAGATGTTATCTCATCAACAAGAACCTTGCTTCGACCAGGACTACTATAAATATAACCTCGAACATTATCAAGCTTATGATTATTATCATTAATAACACTTTTTATTCTCTTATCCAGAACAGTAGAGTGGTAGGTATCATCATAAGTATCAATCATAAGGATGTTTCTAAGATGATCTTTCAGCTTTTCTTCATTCTGAAGATCATTGTTCAGTTTCTCTTGTCTCTGGCTTTCTTTCTTAATGTCTTCTTCTATAACCTTATCCTTAATGCGGATCTGTTCTTCCTTCTCGCCAAATTCAAGCATCATCTTTGAAAGAGAAGCTTTAGCCTTGTTCAGCTTCTTTATCCTCTTATCAATAGATTTAAGATAAATGCTTTCTTCGCTTATTCCGTATTCATACTTTTCACGATTGGATGTAAGATTTTCTATTTCGTTTTTAATCTCTTTTTCTTTCTCGTTTTCTTCTGGCTCTAATGCTATAGGACTAAATACACTTTTCCTATAGTCTGTATTAAGTGAGTAGACATTCTGTGTTCTTGAGAGTTCATCCAGTTTTACATTAATTTCAAACAGCTTAGCTTTATACTCCTGAAGAGTAGTATCGTGCTCTGTAAAAAGCCTGCTGAAATATGTGATCATCTCATCAATCGTCTCAGTTATATTAGAATAATTCTGATTCATAACTCCCCTTACTCCTCAACATTACCTTCTTCTTCAACTGTCTCTTCTTGCTGTTTTAATTCTTGTTCCTGTTTCTCTTTCTCAAGCTTTTCTTTCTCGAGTCTTTCTCTTTCTAATCTTTCTTTATTTTCCTTTAATCGAGGATCTCGACTACGAGGAAAATATCTAACCCTTCTCTTACTATTATAGTACTGAATTTTCTTTCTGATCTTAGCAACTATAATAACAATAAGAAGTAATACAATAAGTATGGATAATAATACTATAACTCTTTTTGCAATCTTAACAATCTGTGGTTCAGGTTTAGGTGTATTCTTTTCAGCAACAATTGCATCAGTAGAAGATGCCATCACCACGGGAACTGTCATTGTTATATCAGTCTCTCCTAAAGCTTGTCCCTGATAGGAGAAAGATATTTTTCCAGCAACACCATTTTCTGGAACTTTATAAACATCAATATTTTTCTCTATATCAGCGTCATTTATAAAGGATCTTACATAGAAAGAATATGATTGGTTAACATAATATTTAGGTAATTCATGGTTTAAATCGTCATAATAATTTGCTAAAATGATTGAATTATCTATATTCATAGATGAAAAGCTATAATCTATAAGTGGTTTACATAAATGATATTTAGTAAAACAAAATTCATCTAGCTTAATAGTATCACTATAAGATTCTGTTGTAGGATTACATCTCATAACAACTGTTACAAGTCTACGTCCATCTCTTTCAGCAAAGGATATGAGAGTAGCAAGTGCTGTTTCTGTATATCCTGTTTTTCCTCCAGTACAGTATTGGTAATAGTAATCCTTATTTCCTGAATATATAAGACGGTTTTCCTGCCAAAGTGGTCTTTCCTCATTTAAATTAGTTTCAGGAATAGTGTAAGCCTGAGAGGAGATAAGTGTTTTAAATTCAGGATACTGATATGCAGCACATCCAATAAGTGCCATATCATAACAACTTGTATAATGATTTTGGTCCTGGAGTCCATTTGGATTTACAAAGTTTGAATCTGTACATCCAAGTTCTCTGGCTCTGTCATTCATCATTATAGAGAATGCACCTGTAGATCCGGCAATATGTTCTGCAATAGCAAGAGCACATTCATTTCCTGAATTCAGCATCATACCATAGAGTGCATCTTTAAGTGTCAGCTGTTCTCCACTTTGAAGGCCTATAGCTGAGCTTCCCTCTTCAACCTGTTCCATAACTGAATCAGAAACAGTAATAACATCATTTACATTTCCGTTTTCTACAGCAAGTAAACAAGTCATTACTTTTGTAATGCTGGCTGGGTATAGCTGTTGATGCGCATTCTTTTCATAAAGAATATCACCAGTATCCAAATCCATAACTATTGCAGCCTGTGCATTGATAGCTGGTGCATCAGCTGGAATAAAACCAGCATCACCGGCAGAGGCATTTCCTGCTATATCAATTGCTGAACCTTCTGCATTTACATCTATAGGATAAAAACAAATATTTACTATTATTATTAATATGATAAAAAAACTAAGTTTTCGTTTAAACATTATATATTGAAAATCCTAACTAAATATTAGACTTTGCCACATAATATCCTATTACATTTTGAGTAAAATCACAAGGAATTTAATAAATATAAGGTAGTGGCTCGAATCTTTGACACTAATCAATCTTTTTTGTATACTGTTCATCGTATCTTATTAATTGGAGGAAATGATGAGACTAAGAAATATTCCTGGCTCAAGAGAAACAATAGCAGAGAGTCCTTATGTTGTTCATGATGAAGAATCGTATAAAGGAAAATGGCATGAAATATTTGGTAATGACCATCCAATACATTTAGAGATTGGAACTGGTAAGGGTTCTTTTATAATGGAAAGTGCCAGAAGAAATCCTGATATAAATTATATTGGAATAGAAAAGTATTCAAGTGTTCTTCTTAGAGCACTTCAGAAGATGGAACAGGAAGAACTTCCTAATCTTGTCTTTATAAGAATGGATGCTGAATATATAGAAAATGTATTCGAGAAAGATGAGATAGATAACATCTTCCTTAACTTCTCTGATCCATGGCCAAAAGATAGAACTGCTAAGAGAAGACTTACATCTGATAGATTTCTAAAAAGATATACTAATATAATGAAGAAATCCGGTAAGGTAACTTTTAAAACTGACAACATAGATCTTTTTGAATACTCAGTTGAAATGGCTAAAGAGTGTGATTGGAATATTGAAGTTGTTACTCGTGATCTTCATAATTCAGAATATAACGAGGGTAACATTATGACTGAATACGAAAAGAAGTTTTCTCAACTTGGTAATAAGATCAATATGATGATCATATCACAGAAATAAACATACAGAAAAAATTTCTTCTATATATAATATAAAACATAAAAATAAGCGCCTCTGTTGCAAAACAGAAGCGCTTTATTTGTTAAAAGTTATTTATTGTTTTTCTTAGGAAATACAACTACCTTACGATATGGCTCTTCACCCTCTGACTTAGTAGATACATATTTATCTCCCTGAAGTGTTGAGTGAATGATTCTTCTCTCATAAGGATTCATTGGTTCAAGTGAGAATGGACGTCTTGACTTCTTAACCTTGAATGCAATGTTCTTAGCAAGATTCTCAAGTGTTTCTTTACGTCTCTCTCTGTAATTCTCTGTATCAAGCTTGATTCTTATATAAGTATCGCTCTTCTTATTAACATAGAGACTGATGAGATACTGAAGTGAATCAAGTGTCTGACCTCTCTTACCAATGATAATTCCCATTTCTGGTCCTTCAACATCGATGCTCATTGTTCTTGAAACTTTATCAAGTGAGATGTCAATCTTTGCTTCCATTTCCATAGCATCAAAGATTTTCTCAAGATAAACCTTTGTTTCATCAATAATTGAATCATCAATATTAGCAGGTTCCTGAGGTTCTTCTGGCTGTGCCTCTTTAACTTCTTCCAGAGCAGGCTCTTCCTTCTGAACCTTAACTTCTTCTTTAACAGCTTCCTTTTTCTCAACTGGCTTTTTCTTACCCTTTGCAGTTTTCTTAGCTGAAAGAATTTCTTCTATATCATCACTAACTTCCTGCTTTGGCTTAGCCTTTATAACTGCTGGCTTAGAACCAAGTCCAAGAAATCCGCTGCTTCCTTTGCTTACTACTTCTATATCTAATTCTGAACTTGCTATTCCGAGAGTAGTAGCTGCCTCGATCATAGCATCTTCAACTGTTTTTCCTGAAAATTCTCTGTAATCCATTATTTATTTACCCCCGAATCATTGAATCTCTTAACGGCATTTGCTTTATCAGCAAGTGAGCCTTTCTTTGGAGGTTCAGCTGTTTGATCTGCTTCGTAATTCTTGAGATTCATGTTACCGTACTTACTTAATGTTGAATTAGAAGAACTCTTTGTTTGTTCCTCTGCTGGCTGTCCCATAGCAGCTTCAGTAAATCTCTGAGAAAGTGTTTTCTTTCCAGAAGCTTTTCTCTTAGCAATTTCTTTCTCTGCTTTAATCTTTTGCTTTTCAACAATCTTTTCCATATCAACATGATCGTAATAAAGATTAGTAAATACTGCGATAAGGAAACTGATAAATGCAGAAACAGCCCAATAAATACCAAGACCTGCTGGTGCCTTTACTGTTACAAGGAAAGACATAATAGGCATGAAGTACATTGTTCTACGCATAGATTTCATCTGTGCATCCTGCTGAGGATCACCAGTTTCATTCATAGGTGTAGCAATCATAGCAAGTAACTGACATAAGAATGAAGCAATAGGAATAATAATTGCAGGAGTTAACTTGAAGCCTGGCGCTTCTGAAAGGTTAATACCAAAAATGAACTGATTAACTCTTGTAATCTTATCCTGGTTTTCGGCTATAAGCTGTCCAACCTGTGGATTAGCTGAAAATGTACTTGCAAGCTTGTCAAACAGTGATTCATTACATCTATATAATACATCGATAACACTATTTAAAGATTTAAGTCCTTCACCTGATGTTGCATCTGTTGATGTAGCAAATTCTACAAGCTTTGTTGTAAGTCTTGGGATTTTTTCTGATTCAGTAAATCCTTTTAAAAGACTATAACCTTTATTTGTATTCATAATTGCCTGTGCAATTGGTTCATAAAGGCTTCTTACTTTAGGTACATATGCAGGAATATTCTGAATAACATTGTACAGACCAATGAAAACAGGGAACTGAATAAGGGAAGTAAGACATCCCTGAGTCATCTTTATACCATACTTTTCCTGTAATTCTCTTGTTTCCTGCTGCTGAGCAAGCATAGATTCCTGATCTTTCTTGCCCTTATACTTCTTATTAATTTTGTTGAATTCTGGTTTAAGATACTGCTGTATCTTAGATGATTTAGTTGTTTTTAAACTGAATGGGAAGAGAATGAGTCTTATTATAATAGTAAAAACTACTATACTAAGTGCAATTGACTCAACACCCATTCCGTTAAACAAGTTATAAATGGCATTAAAAATAAATCCTAATAACTTAGTAATAGGACCCATGATAATACCGCTATTTTGCGTGAGTATCATTAATGTTCTCCTCTACGGAACAGGATCATATCCACCTTTACTGAAAGGGTTACATCTAAGTATTCTCCAAATTGTGAGAAGAGTACCTTTAAAAAATCCATACTTTTCATATGCTTCAATAGCATACTCAGAACATGTTGGATAAAAAATACATGTACTATGTCCCTTAAGGTGAGATAAATGCTTCCTATAAAATTTGATCAAAGCTATACAAATCTTTTTCATGATAAATACTAATTAATAATATGATGATTTCGGCCAAGATGCAGGAAAGCACTTTCTATTTCTTGAAAGTTCTTCCCTTTTGCCGAATTCCTAGCTACGACCACTATATCGTAACCATCCTTTACTTTATCCAAGTTCAATCTGTAGCTTTCTTTTATAAGACGTTTAATTCTATGTCTTATAACACTATTACCGACCTTTTTACTCACAGAGATTCCAATTCTACTGTATACCTGATCAGTTTTTAAGATATACATCACTAAATACTTATTTGCCAACGATTCTCTATGGTTATACACCTGGCTAAACTCTCTGGAGTTTTTTAATGAAATTAATTTTTTCATTTTTCCTTATTATGGAGTAAGTGATTTTCTTCCCTTTGCACGTCTAGCTGAGAGAACTTTACGACCATTAGCTGTGCTCATTCTCTTTCTAAATCCATGAACCTTTGATCTAGATCTCTTCTTAGGCTGAAATGTCATCTTCATAATTTTTCTTCCTTTCTATATATGATTTATTTTTGCCACCTTCCGAAAAAGAGGGCAAATCTACACTATTATATTTTTTTACTATATAAAAGTCAAGCAAATAGTGGCTTTAGAGCCTTAAATATGAAGAAAAATATTTTTTAAATTTTTTATATGTTTACATAAATTATCAACAATTTGTGAATAAATTGTTGATAACTTATGTAATTATTGTTTATTAAATGTTTTATAAATAAAAAATTGGCTATTATAAAGGGATTTTTACACTGAAAATTAGTAACAAAATTTAACCACAACTTAACATAAATTACATTTTTATAGCTCTCTTTTAACCTTGAGAATATTACCTATTTGTAGTAGAATATAGAAGTGTATTTTTGCCCTCTTAGAAGGCTTATATTTTTGTTTTAAATACATTTTTGTGTTTTTTATTAAATAAAGGGATAAAATTAAATGAAAGAGCAAATAATAAACAATTGGGATAGTATTCTTAATACCCTGGAAACTCATTATGATGTTTCTAAGATTATTATAGAAACCTGGATAAGACCTCTGAGTATATTTGATATTAAGGATAATACTATCTATTTTTATGTAGATGAGAAAAGAGGTAAGCATGGCGTAGATTATCTTCGTAATAAAGGTTATGACATGTTCCTTCTTTCTTCTATTAGAGAATTCTTCAATGATCCTAATATAGAACTTATAATAGATGAAAAATATAAATTCGTAGTAAGTGACGATGATAGTCATTCTTCAAATGTAGAATATGATGGACAATATAGTGCTGATTATTATCAGGCTATTAAAAAGAGTAATCTAAATCCTAAGTATACATTTGAAAATTTTGTCATTGGTGAAAGTAACAGACATGCTTATGCAACATGTACTGCAGTTGCTGATCTTCCAAGCCAGGATGCACTTAATCCACTTTTCTTATATGGTGGACCAGGACTTGGAAAAACACATCTAATCCAATCAATAGCGCATTTCATATTGCAGCATAATCCTTCAATGAATGTACTTTATGCATCATCAGAAAGATTTACAAATGATATCATTACTGCAATTCAAAATAATAAAACAGAAGAGTTCCGTCAGAAGTATCGTCAGGTAGATGTACTTATAATAGATGATATTCAGGAAATTATAGGTCGTGAAAGAACCCAGCAGGAATTCTTCAATACATTTAACTTCTTATATGAAGCAAAAAAACAGATAATTATTTCTTCAGATAGACCACCTAAGGAAATTAAAGAGCTTAATGAAAGACTTCGTTCAAGATTTGAGTGGGGAGTTCCTATTGATATTCAGGCTCCTGACTATGAAACACGTATGGCGATTCTTAGAAATAAAGCTGAAAAAGGTGGAATGAATAATATTCCTGAAGAGATACTTGTTTATATTGCAGAAAACATTGTATCTAATGTAAGAGAATTGGAAGGTGCTCTTAATAAACTTAGTGTTTATTCAAAGCTTAGTAATGAAGATATTACCCTTGATCTTACAAAGGAAACACTTAAGGATCTTATTTCAAAGGATACTGAAAAGAATATTACTCCAGATACTATTTTATCAACAGTTTCTGAACACTTAAATGTTAGTATCTCAGATATTCAATCATCAAAAAGAAGTAAAGATATTGCAATTGCAAGACAGACTGTTATGTATTTATGCCGCCAACTTACTGATAAAAGCTTGGTTTCTATCGGTGAAGTTGTTGGTGGAAAGGATCATGCAACAGTTTATAACGGTGTTAAGAGAATAGAAGACAAATTAAAGAACGATCCACAGTTTGAATCTACTATAAACGTTCTTTATAACAAGCTTAATCCACAACAGTAAAAATTAAAAAACATCATTAATAAATGATTATTAACATTAATTTTTGTTTGTATTAGTGGGCTGAAGGTACTTTTCAACATATCAACACTGCTTATTATTATTAATACTATAAATTATATATATATTATTAGTCAGATGACGATGCGAAAGGAGCATTTTAAGAATGAGAATCAAATGTAAGAAACAGGTTTTATTATCAGGTATAAATACTGTATCTAAAGCAGTAGCTACTAAAACAGTAAAACCTATACTTGAATGTATATTATTAGAGGCTAAGAATGGAGAGCTTAAGCTTACAGCTAACAATCTTAATCTTGGAATAGAGACTTATATAGATTGTACTATCATAGAAGAAGGAACAATTGCTCTTAATTCTAAACTTTTCTCCGATATCATAAGAAAGATGCAGGATAGTGATATCGATATAGAATCTAATAGTGATTACAAAACAACTATTATATGTGAAAAATCAAGATACGATATTCCTTGCTGGTCAGGAGAAGAGTTCCCAGAGATAACATCTGTTAATAAAGATAAGAGTATTATCATTTCTCAGCTTGGTCTTAAAGATATTATTAGACAGACTATTTTCTCAGTTTCAGATAATGAGAATTCAAAGCTTATGAGTGGTGAGCTTTTTGAAGTAAAAGATAATGTACTTTCTGTTGTTTCTCTTGATGGTCATAGAATTTCTATGAGAAAGATAAATCTTAAGGGAGATAATTCAGATATTTCTGCAGTTGTTCCTGGAAAGACACTTCAGGAAATAAGCAAGATCATAAATGGTGATGCAGAAGAAGATGTTATCATTTATTTTGCAGATAAGAACATGAGTTTTGAATTTGGTAAGACAAAGGTTGTATCTCGTCTTATCGAAGGAGAATACTTTAAGATAGCGCATATGCTTTCAATGGATACATCACTTTTAGTAAAAGCAAATAGAAGTGAACTTATTGGATGTATAGATAGAGCTTCTCTTCTTATTCAGGAAACAGATAAGAAGCCAATTATTGTAAGTGTTAAGAATGATAATAATCTTTATATCAGACTTGATACAAATAAGGGTTCTATTAAAGAAGAGATGGAAATTGAAAAAGAGGGTGATGAGATAATTATTGGATTTAACCCAACATTTATTATGGATGCACTCAGAGTTATAGATGATGATAAGGTTAATATTTATATGAATGATTCAAAGAGTCCTTGCATCATAAAGGATGCTGAGAATACATTTACTTATATTATTCTGCCTATAAATATTAATCCAGATGCTTATTAATTAGGAATTAAGTATGGAAACTATAAAAATTAGAGATGGTGAAGAATTTATAAAGCTCGGACAAGCTATGAAAAAGGCTGGTCTGGTAGGCTCTGGTTTGGATGCCAAAATACTTATCCAGGATGGACAAGTGAAAGTAAATGGTGAGGTTGATACCAGAAGAGGAAAAAAACTCTATCCAGGGGATAGCTTCGAATATGACGGAAATACTGTAAAGGTAGAAGAATAGTAAATGTTTGTTGAATCATTGGCATTAATGAATTTTAGAAATTATGAATCACTGGATGTTAAATTTAGTGACAAGATTAATATTCTATATGGTGACAATGCTCAAGGAAAAACAAATATTCTGGAAGCTATATATATGTCAGCAACAACCAGATCTCATAAAAAATCAAAAGATAAAGATATTATAAGATTTGGTGAAGAAGATTCTCACATAAGAGTTAATATCAAAAAAAGAGATGTAGGTCACAGGATTGATATGCATCTAAGAAAAGCTGGAAATAAAGGTGTTGCAATAGATGGAATACCTATAAAAAAATCAACAGAGCTTTTCGGACTTATAAATATAATTATTTTTTCACCTGAGGATTTAGCAGTTGTAAAAAATGGACCTGGCGAGCGCAGGCGTTTCATGGATATGGAAATATGTCAGCTCAGCCGTATTTATTACAGTAATTTATCAACATATAATAAAGTTCTGGATCAAAGAAACAGTACATTAAAACAGATTGCTTACAAATCTGGAATGGAAGAAATGCTGGATGTCTGGGATGATCAATTAGCAGAGGTTGGCTCCGCTATTATAAAGGAAAGAGCCAACTTTATAAGCATGTTAAATGACATCATAAAGGATATTCATAAAGGACTTACTTCTGAAAGTGAAAAAATAGAACTTAGATATGAACCAAATGTTGATATAGATGAATTTAAAACATCACTTTATGAAAAAAGAAATATAGATATTAAAAATACTACAACAATGACGGGACCTCATAGAGATGACTTTGGAATATTTATAAATGATAGTGATGTAAGAATTTATGGTTCTCAGGGACAACAGAGAACAGCTGCACTTGCACTTAAGCTTGCAGAAATTGAATTAGTTAAAAAAATTATCAACGATGATCCAATACTTCTTCTTGATGATGTAATGTCAGAACTTGATACAAGAAGAAGGGATGCTCTTCTTAATAGTATTAAAGATATACAGACAATAATAACCTGTACTGGATATGATGATTTTATAAGACAGAGAATTAATGTTGATAAGATATATAAAATATCTCAAGGTAAGATAGTTTAATAATAGTCATATAGATTTAAAAGGAGAAACTAATGAGTGAATCATTAAATAACCCTGAAATCAAAGAAGAAGGATATGAAGTATCTGGAGAATATGGTGCGGATCAGATTCAGATTCTTGAAGGTCTGGAAGCAGTAAGAAAAAGACCAGGTATGTATATCGGAAGTACTTCTACAAGAGGTCTTCATCACTTAGTTTATGAGATTGTTGATAACTCTGTTGATGAAGCGCTTGCTGGTTTTTGCAAAAATATAGAGGTTTTCATTAATGAAGATAACTCTATAACAGTAATAGATGATGGACGTGGTATTCCTGTAGGAATTCAGGAAAAAACTGGACGTCCAGCTGTTGAAGTTGTATTCACAGTTCTCCATGCCGGTGGAAAATTCGGTGGTGGAGGATACAAGGTTTCAGGTGGTCTTCATGGTGTAGGTTCATCTGTTGTTAATGCACTTTCCGATTGGCTGGAAGTAGAGGTTTCCAGAGAAGGAAAGGTACATAAACAAAGATATGAAAGAGGTAACATTTGCTACGACCTTAAGGTAATCGGCGATACAGATAAAACAGGAACTAAGGTTACATTTAAACCAGATGGAACTATCTTTGATGATCTGATTTATGATTACAATACTCTTAGAATAAGACTTCGTGAGACTGCATTCCTTACAAAGGGATTAAAGATTTCTCTTACTGATCTCAGACAGCCTGAGAAAAAAGAGGATGAGTCTGATGAAGAATATAAAGAGAGAATAGAAAATTGGAAGCCTGAGGCAGAGACTTTCTACTATGAAGGTGGTATTAAAGAATTTGTTCAGTATCTCAACAGACATAAAACAACTCTTTACGATAAGGTTATTTATTGTGAAGGAACAAAGGATGATATTTATGTTGAGATAGCTCTTCAGCATAATAATTCTTATAACGAAATGGTCAACAGCTTTGTTAATAATATAATTACTCCTGAGGGTGGAATGCATCTGACAGGATTTAGATCAGCTATGACCAAGGTTTTCAATGATTATGCAAGAAATAATAAACTTCTGAAGGAAAAGGATGATAACCTTTCTGGAGAAGATTTAAGAGAAGGTCTTACAGCTATTATCAGTGTTAAGATTGAAGATCCACAGTTTGAGGGTCAGACAAAACAGAAGCTTGGTAATGCACCAGCCAGAACTGCTGTTGAATCACTTATGAATGAACAGCTTGTAATCTTCCTGGAGCAGAATCCTTCCGTTGCAAAAGCTATAATTGAGAAGGCTGTAAATGCACAGCGTGCAAGAATAGCAGCTCGTAAGGCGAGAGATGCATCTCGTAAGAGTTATCTTTCAGATGGTATGTCACTTCCTGGAAAGCTTGCTGATTGTTCAGATAAAGATCCAAAGAATTGCGAAATCTATATAGTCGAGGGAGATTCCGCTGGTGGTTCTGCAAAGACTGCAAGAAACAGAGCTACTCAGGCAATCCTTCCACTTAGAGGAAAAATCCTTAATGTAGAGAAAGCAAGAATTGATCATATCATGGAGAATAAAGAAATCCAGGCTATGATAACTGCCTTCGGTACAGGTATTCATGAGAATTTCGATATAGAAAAGCTTCGTTATGACAAGATCATTATCATGACGGATGCCGACGTAGATGGTGCTCATATTGCAACGCTTCTACTTACATTCTTCTATAGATTTATGCCGGATCTTATCCGTCAGGGTCATGTTTATCTGGCGCAGCCACCTCTCTACAGATTAGAGAAGAATAAGAAGATATGGTATGCCTACAGTGATGAAGAGCTGGCTTCTATAATTGATGAAGTTGGTAGAGATCAGAACAACAAGGTTCAGCGTTATAAAGGACTTGGTGAGATGGATGCGGACCAGCTTTGGGATACAACTATGGATCCTTCAAAGAGAGTTCTTCTTAGAGTATCTATGGATGGCGAAGATGAATCAGAGGTTGATCTTACATTTAACGTTCTTATGGGCGATAATGTTGAGCCTCGTAAGAAGTTCATCGAAGATAATGCTAAGTTTGTAAAGAATCTTGATATATAAAATTACTTTTCAATTATTTGAAAATGTTAGGAGATAAAAATGAGTGACGATAAGATCTTTGACAAGCCTCATGACGAAGTAAAAGAGGTTGATCTTAAGAAAACAATGGAGAATTCTTACATAGATTATGCTATGTCGGTTATAGCATCTCGTGCACTTCCAGATGTAAGAGATGGTCTTAAACCAGTTCAGAGAAGAATTCTTTATTCAATGATCGAACTTAATAATGGACCAGATAAGCCACACCGTAAATGTGCTCGTATCGTCGGAGATACAATGGGTAAATATCATCCACATGGTGATAGCTCTATTTATGATGCATTGGTTAAGCTGGCTCAGGATTGGAATACCAGATATCCATTAGTAGATGGTCATGGAAACTTTGGTTCTATGGATGGTGATGGAGCAGCTGCTATGCGTTATACAGAGGCTCGTCTTACAAAAATCTCAATGGAACTTCTGGCTGATATCAATAAAGATACAGTTGATTTTGTTCCTAACTTTGATGAAACAGAGAAAGAACCAGAGGTTCTTCCATCACGTTATCCTAATCTTCTTGTAAATGGTACTTCCGGTATTGCCGTAGGTATGGCAACAAACATACCACCTCACAATCTTCGTGAAGTAACAGATGCTGCTATCAGAATTATTGATAACAGAGTTGAGGAAGATAGAGATACCGATATAGAAGAAATTATGGAAATAGTAAAGGGTCCAGACTTCCCAACAGGAGCAGAGATTCTTGGTAGAAAAGGTATTGAAGAAGCATATAGAACAGGAAGAGGTAAAATTCGTGTTCGTGCTATTTCAGATATTGAACCAATGGCAAAGGGTAAGCAGAGAATAGTTATCACTGAGCTCCCTTACATGGTTAATAAAGCTCTTCTTATTCAGAAGATTGCAGAGCTTGTAAAGAACAAGAGAGTAGACGGAATTACAGATCTTCGTGATGAGTCATCCCGTGAAGGAATGAGAATAGTTATTGAACTTCGTCATGATGTAAATGCAAACCTGCTTCTTAATAATCTTTATAAACATACTCAGCTCGAGGATACATTTGGCGTTAATATGCTTGCACTTGTTAATAAGCAGCCAAAGGTTCTGCCACTTATCGATATGCTTAAATATTATATTAAGCATCAGGAAGATGTAGTCACAAGAAGAACTAAGTTCGAACTTGCTGCTGCTGAAAAGAGAGCACATATTGTTGAAGGTCTTCTTATTGCTATCGATAATATTGATGAAGTAATAAAAATCATCCGTGCTGCTGCAAATGTAAATGAAGCAAAAGAGAAGTTAATAGAGAGGTTTGATCTTACAGAAGCTCAGGCTCAGGCCATTGTAGATATGAGACTTCGTGCTCTTACAGGTCTGGAAAAAGAGAAGCTGGAGGATGAATATAAAGAACTTCAGGCAAGGATTGCATATCTCAAGGGTATCCTTGCAGATGAGAAGAAGCTTCTTACAGTTATTAAAGAAGAAATGCAGGAAATTGCAGATAAGCATGGAGATGACAGAAGAACTATCATCGGCCAGGCAGTTGGTGATTTCACAGATGAAGATCTGATAGATGATGAGCCAGCAGTTCTGACAATGACTCATTTCGGATATATAAAGAGAATGTCAGTTGATAACTTCCATTCTCAGAATAGAGGCGGAAAGGGTATAAGAGGAATCCAGACTATAGAGGATGACTTTATAGAAGATCTTCTTATGACTACAACACTTAATTACATTCTCTTCTTTACAAATAGAGGACGTGTATTTAAGCTCCGTACATATCAGATACCTGAAGCAGGAAGAACAGCAAGAGGTGTTGCAATGGTTAACCTTCTTCAGCTGGACGGTGGAGAGCATGTTCAGGCAGTTGTTCCTATCAGGGACTTCTCAGAGAATAAGTACTTCATCATGGTAACTAAGTCAGGTATGATTAAGAAGTCACCACAGATGGATTACAAGAATATCAGAAAGAATGGTCTGATAGGTATAACCATCAAGGAAGATGATGAACTTATAGAGGTTAAGACAACAGATAATACACGTGATATATTCATGGTTTCAAAGAATGGTATGTGCATCCGATTCAGAGATACTGACATCAGAAGTACAGGACGTTCATCTATGGGTGTTCGAGGTATGAACCTTGACCATGAGGATGAAGTTGTCGGAATGCAGATGAATACCCAGGGCGAGAAGCTTCTCATCGTAACCGAAAAGGGTATGGGTAAGAAGACTCCTATAAATGATTTCACACTTCAAAGAAGAGGTGGAAAGGGTCTTAAGTGCTACAAGGTAACAGAGAAGACTGGAAAAGTAATTGGAGTTAAAGCTGTTAATGAAGACCATGAAGTAATGCTTATTACTACAGAGGGAATTATTATTCAGCTTAGATGTGAGGATATATCTACTTACGGAAGAATTACATCTGGTGTTAAGCTTATAAATGTTAAAGAAGGTGAAGCTGTTAAGAAGATAGCTAAGGTTAGACAGACAGAGAAGAATTCTGCTGAAACAGAAGAAGCTGAGGAAGGAACTGAAGAGACTACAGCAGAGGTAACATCTGAGGAAAGTACACAGGAAGATAGTGGTAACGAGGAAGCATAATGGAAGATTTTAGAGAAAACATCAATTCGCTGACAAACACCGGTATGCTCGAGAATATACTTATAGGAATAGCTTACTGGTTAGCAGTAGTTGTAGTTATTCTGTTTGTTTTCTATTTAGCTGTAAGGATCAATAATTACAGGCTTTATAAGAGAAACGGAAAAATAGAAAAGGATGACTACGTACTGTAATAGAGAGTTTAGAAAATGAGAGAAATAAATGTAGAAGAGATAAAGTCTCAGGTAAGAGACTTATGTATCGATGCTAATTTAAAGCTTTCTCCAGAAATGGAGAAAGCTATTAGTGCGGCCAAAGATACAGAAAAAAATCCATTAGCTGTGAGTATTTTAGATCAGCTTCAGGAAAATATGGAGATAGCAAAAAACGATGGAATACCGATATGTCAGGATACTGGCATGGCGGTATTCTTTGTTGAACTGGGACAGGATGCCCATATAGTTGGAGGCGACCTGACAGAGGCAATTAACGAAGGAGTTCGCCAGGGTTATACAGAGGGATATCTTAGAAAGTCTGTTGTTGGAGACCCACTTCTCAGAGAAAACACAAAGGATAATACTCCAGCAATCATTCATTATGACATTGTTCCAGGAGATAAGCTAAAGATCACAATTACTCCAAAGGGATTTGGTAGTGAGAACATGAGTAAGCTAGTTATGCTTAAACCAGCTGATGGTGTTGATGGAGTTAAGCAGGTGGTTATAGATGCAGCAAAGAACGCTGGACCTAATGCATGTCCTCCATTTGTTCTTGGAGTAGGAATTGGTGGTGACTTTGAACTTGTTGCAAAACTTGCAAAGAAGGCTTTGACTCGTGAACCAGGAAGTCATAATCCACAGCCACATATAGCAGAGCTTGAAAAAGAACTCTTGAATGAGATAAACAGTTTAGGTATTGGACCTGCGGGACTGGGTGGAAGCACAACCGCGTTGGCTGTAAATATTGAAACTTACGCTACACATATAGCAGGACTGCCTATTGCAGTAAATATGTGTTGTCATGTAGACAGACATAAGAGCGTGGTTTTATAAAGACTAATTAGTCAGTATAGTTAATTTAAAGATAATAAGGATACGGGATTAATGGATAGGAAACTTACTATTCCTGCTACAGACGAGGAGATTAAAGAGCTTCGTGCAGGAGATATGTTATATATAACAGGAACTATTTACACAGCAAGAGATGCTGCTCATAAGAGAATGTTTGATACTCTGAATGAGGGTGGTGAACTTCCTTATGATATAGAAGGGTCTTTTGTTTATTATCTTGGACCAACACCTGCAAAGCCTGGACAGGTAATAGGTTCTGCAGGACCAACTACTTCAAGTAGAATGGACAAATATACACCACTCCTTCTTAGCAAGGGACTTAAGGGTATGATCGGTAAAGGTAAGAGAAGCCCAGAGGTTGTAGATGCTATTGTAAAAAATGGTGCTGTTTATTGTGCTGCAATTGGTGGACTTGGAGCACTTCTTTCTAAAAGAATTACAAAGTCTGAAGTCATTGCATATGATGATCTTGGAACAGAAGCAATCAGAAAGCTTACGGTTGAAGATTTACCAGTAGTTGTAATTATAGATACTGAGGGAAATAATCTTTATGAAACAGCAGCAGCTGATTTTTTAAAGACTATCTAAAAGGGGAAAAGGTATGGCAGAAGGAAAAAAGAAAAGTAAGAAAAAAGGGGCCATTGTCGGAGTAATAGTAATGATAGTGGTGCTGTTACTTGCAGCGCTTGCATATGGTTGGATAGCACTTATGCCAGGTTACATTTCTTCTGACAAAGCAGTAGAAAAATATTTTAATGCTATTTCCAATGAGGATTCAAAGCTTTACAAGAAAGCCTGCTTCACAACAAAGTGGAGAGATGACTACAATATCCAGAGCGAAAAGAGTCTTGATGACAAGATTGCAGAGACTTTCAGTCTTCAGTCAGGAGCAACCTATAGTAATCTTGCTATTGTTTCTGAAGAGAAGCTTGATAAAGAATATGCTGAGAAAATGGAAGACAGCGTAAAGAATAGATACGGCATAGATATGTCAGTAAGTCAGATTAAGAGTGTTAGTTTTACAATAGATACAACTTTTGATGGACAAAACCTGAATTCAGGAACAGTTACAAGGTATTGTTATAAATCTGGAGGAAAATGGTTTTTCCTTGCAGATCCAGAAGTATTGATCGATATTAATATAGAAGGTTAATTTAATGGGTTATAAGCTGACTATCACACTCCCTTCAGGAGAGTCTCCAATAGTTGAATACGGAAGGCATTTCAATGTTTGGGGTGAAATTCTTCATGATGACAAACTTTCGGAGGATGCAGTACTAACAGTCAAGTTGATGGATTCCTCTGGAAAAGAAGTGCGCCATGTCAGTCAGAATAAAAAGAATAATAAAAATGTTTATCTTGACCATCCGGATTTAACCAGTTACAAAGAAGAGATAGATCCAGGGAAAAAGCAACTTTTAGAATTTGGATTTCCTGAGTTGATGGTTAAGGATTTAGAGCATCCAGAAGAAAGTCTTAGGGATGCAACTATAAAAGCATTCTATTCAGATGATTTTTATAAAGCAGTCATAACTACAGCCAGCGGAAAAGACTATGGAATGGTCTGGGATGATGGCTTGGGTCTTTTAGATGAGAATGGAAATCCATATATAGTTCTGCCTTGTGGTGATTATACCGTGAAGGTTGAGCTAAGGAATTTTGATGGCGAGCTTTTAGCAGAAGCCAGTAAATCTATTGTCATCGCACGTCGAAAAACACAGACGATCGTCAGGTTTAATCCAATAGAACATAGGAATAATATGAAGCTCTGGTGCAAGGACCTGGGCTTTGAAATAATAGATGATACATTTCCTGGATATTTAGAACCATATACAGGGAAATGGTATTATCATATGGGCCTTCTTCCAATGTATAGGGCTTGTGATATAGCACTATATGAAGAGACAGATATACACATGTTTGTTTATCTGGTTGATCCAACAAGTACATCGTATGAAACTGAGTTGGCATATCTACAGTCTCAAGGAGTTGTTGGTAATCCGAAAAGATTTAGAGCTTATCATTATGATATAGGGGAAGCTGTTCTTAAAAGAGAAGGTAAGGAGATTGAAAAAGGTCATATCCTTGAATTCTCTGAAGGAGAATATCTTTATATATATAGAGTTGATGTGGTAAGTGATGGAGCTGAAGAGAATAAATATGATCTTAGCGGAAGTAACGTAAAGGAGTATCAAACTAATTTAGAAAAAATAGAAATTGAGTCAGCAAGCAAGATTGCAGTGTCTGGAGTTTGCAGACCATGGCAGCTGGATCCAAAGGATTTCGAATTAAGAAAAGATAATATTTATAAAATAAAAAATAGTATCCAAAATCTTCATTATGAAATCAGGGATGCTGAAACTGGTGATGTCTTGAAGAAAGAAACCAGAAAACTGATGATGGAAAGAATAGACAAGGAATCTATTGGAAAATCAGTCTTTGAATTCTATAATATATTCGAGATAGAAAAAGAATGGGCTGGAAAAACAATAGAAATAAAAGTTATAGCATGCGATAATAGTGGAGAAAAGGAAGGCGCAGAGGGCATTTTATTTGCAAAAATAATTTAGCGCTATGCTTAACCAAGTATAACAGGGGAAAGAAAAATGTTAGATATATTAATAGTTGAGGATAATAAAGAAATAGGCGGGCTTCTTGAAACCTTTCTTAGAAAAGAAAACTACGTTGTTTCTGTTGCAGATAGCGGCGAAAAAGCAATGAAGCTTTTTGAGATGTATGGAGCCAAGCTTGTGATTCTTGATCTTATGCTTCCTGGGATAGATGGCTTTGCGGTTTGTTCTAAGATACGTGAAACATCAAATTCACACATTCTGATTGCCAGTGCAAAGACAGAGAAAGAGGATAAATTAAAGGGTCTTAATCTTGGGGCAGATGACTATATTGAAAAACCATATGATATAGATATTTTAATTGCAAAGATAAATGGTATTTTTAAACGTAAATACGCTCAGGAAGTAATAGTTGAAGATAACCTTACTCTCAATACAGTAACTGAGACACTTCAGGTAGATGGTAAGGAAGTTGTTGTTACAACAAAGGAGTTCGATCTTTTAAAACTGCTTATTGAGAATAAAGGTGTTACTTTAAAGAAAGAATATTTATTTAGCACTATTTGGGGAAGTGACAGCGAATCTGAAATTCAAACCTTAACCGTTCATATCAAGTGGCTTCGAGAAAAAATAGAAGAAGATCCAAAGAAGCCAAAACATATTCTTACAGTTTGGGGTGTAGGCTATAGGTTTGAATAAGAGATAAGCCGCGTTTTGTTATATCTGGAGGTATTAATGGATATACAACGAAAAGTAATAGATGAAAAAATGATTATTCATCTTCCAGAGAGAGTTGACAGAGATGTTTCTTTGGAATTTGAAAAAGAGATGTATTGCATTCTTAATTCAGGAACAAATTACAAGACAGTAATTGATGCTGAAAACCTTGAATACATATCAGAAACTGGACTAAGAGTTCTTAAGAAATTAAGACTTGAGTTCGGAGATCTTAAGATGATCAATATTAAACCAGAAGTTTTTAAGACCATGAAAGAAAAAGGCTATATGGAATTATATTCATGAGGTATTAGATGAACAGATTTAAAAGAGCAGCAACAATAATCATAATAGTAGAGATTCTGATAGTTATAGTTTTAAATGTCATCTATTTAACTAATGTCCGTCAATCTGGAAGGTTTTACCGTGTTGAAGCAAAAAGAGTAGTTCGAATTCTAGAGAGTGATCCTTCTCTAAGAGAAAATCCGGAAGATTTGGATATAAGTGAATTTAGTTCGATTATAAAAGTCAGCAAATTTGATCCATCTGAAATATGCAATAATGATTATTCTGTAGAAGAGGTAGATGGAACTCTATTTAGAATAGAATATATAATTAATAGAAATAATAAGGCTTTTATTCTGATGAATATTGGAATGGCAGCGGCGTTACTTCTAACTGTAGGAGTTTTGATTTATATAGGACAGAAGGTTATAAAGCCGTTTGATAAAATGTCCTCTCTTACTCAGGAACTGGCAAAAGGCAATCTCTCAACACCGATCAAGGAAGAGAAGAGTCGTTTCTTTGGAAAATTCCTTTGGGGGATGGACATGCTTCGAGAGAACCTGGAAGATAGCAAGACAAAGAACCTAGAATATCAAAAAGAAAAAAAGACGTTGCTGCTTTCACTATCTCACGATATTAAAACTCCGTTATCAGCAATTCAGCTTTATTCCAAAGCACTTTCAGAAGGTCTTTATGATACAGATGAAAAGAAACAGGAAGCACTGGATGGCATTGTCTCAAAAACAGAGGAAATCCGTGGCTATGTAGATGAGATTTATAAGCTGTCTCGCGAAGACTTTATGGAGCTGTCTGTAAATGTTGGCGAGGTGTATCTGAAGGATGTTATGGAAGGCGTTGTAGCATATTATAAAGATAAGCTCAGTGTAATCCATACAGAATTCGAGGTTGAGGATTTCGATAATGTACTTCTGTCAGCTGATAAGGACAGACTTGTTGAATCTCTCCAGAACCTGATGGAAAATGCCATCAAATATGGCGATGGTCGTAAGATTAGCATTTATTTCAGCGAAGAAGAGGATTGCAAACTGATTACTGTTGAGAATACGGGATGCACTTTAGAAGAAGGGGAAATAAATAATATCTTTGATTCCTTCTATAGAGGCAGCAACACAACAAACATTCAGGGAAATGGTCTTGGGTTATACATAGTAAAACAATTAATGACCAAGATGGATGGAGACGTATTTGCAGAAAAAGCAGGTGAAAATTTCAGAGCAACTTTGGTGGTTAGAAAGGTGTAGTTAAAAAATAAACTACACCTTTTTTCTACTTAATGATTATTTAATAATTGACTTGTTATTATTCAGCCATAAGATGAAAAATAACAAGAAAGGAAAAAAGGTATGTTTTTCAAGATATTAAAAAAAGATCTAAAGAGAAATAAGACGATGAATGTCATCCTCTTCCTCTTTATCATACTGGCGTCAATCTTTGTAGCCAGCGGTCTTAATAATCTGGTGTCGGTATTAAATGGTACAGATTATTATATGGATAAGGCGGGAGTCGGTGATTACAACCTGGTCATTGCTGGAAATGATAAGAAAGAAGTAGAGGATGCATTTAAGAATTCAGAAGCTATAACGAGCTATAAGATGGATAAGGTACTTTTCTTAGCTGATGGCGTTATAGACAGTAAGGGAAATATGATTGAAACAGATAACAATGCTATTGTTCAATCTTTTGATGACTCATCACTTAAAATGTTTGATACTTCAAATGAAGAGGTTAACAGTGTAAAAAAAGGACATATTTATATCACTAGAGACTATATGTCAAGATATGATATAGAGACAGGTGATGAGATAACTCTGAAGTTTAAAGATGTTGAACGAAAGCTTGTAGTAGATGGAAAGCTTAAAGATGCATTCCTTGGATCTACATTTATGGGTAATGACAGATTTTTAATAAATAAAGAAGATCTTGATTACATTTATGATAATGCAGATACTGAACATTGGGAAGGCTTTATAGTTTATGCCGATACAAATGATATAGCAAAGGCTAAGTCGGATACAGGTGAAATCGAAGGCATAATGTTCCAGGCCCCAAAGAGCACAATACTTTTGACATATGTTCTGGACCTGATAGTTGCCTTCGTAGTAATGATACTTAGTGTATGTCTCGTTATTGTTTCTTTCGTAATACTTAAGTTTTCGATTGGTTTTACGATTCAGGATGATTTCCGTGAGATCGGTGTAATGAAGGCTATAGGTATTAGAAATAGGAAGATAAGAAGTCTCTATATGACAAAATACACAGGAATTGCATTGGCAGGTTCGGTGATCGGATGCATTATAAGTTATCCATTTGCAGAAATGCTTATGAAGAGTGTAACTGAAAATATGGTGCTGGGTAATTCCTATGGTAAGCTACTAAACATTGTTGGAGCCATTCTGGTATTTGGAGTTATTATCGGACTTGCATATTTATCAACAGCAAGAATTAAGAAGGCTACTCCGGTTGATGCCATCAGAAATGGTGAAACAGGTGAGAGGTTTAAAAAGAAGAAAGGCTATCGGATAAGTAAGAGCCATGCAAAGAATACTCTTTACCTGGCATGGAACGACATAGTAAGCAGTCCAAAGAGGTTCCTGAATATAATCATTTCCTTTGGAATATGTTCACTATTCCTGCTTGTTTTGGCCAATACAACGGCCACTATGGATAGCAATGCATTTATAGATACATTTGGTACAAGATCAGACCTCTATATTGAGGATATAGGAGAAAATGCACTCGACTATTCAAGCTTTACAGATGAAAAGATAATAGATATTGATACTTTCATGTATAGAGAAGATGGCAAGGAGCTGTATGGTAAATTCCTAAAAACTGTTGAGGATAAACTAAAGGAAGAAGGCATGCCGGCACAAGCTTTTACGGAATGCATATATCAATATAAAATTATTTATAATGGAGATAGCTATAATTACCGTATGCAGCAGACGGTGGGAAATGTCGACAGAAAAATGAAAACACTTGAAGGCGAGGCCCCAACTAATAAAAATGAGATAGCTATTGGTAAAGCAATGGCAGATAATCTCGGAATCAAAATTGGTGATACCCTTGAGATAGATTATGGTAGCTGTAAGGAAAAATGTACCGTAACCGGAATAGTTCAGTCTATGAACAATATGGGAGATCTCGCATTTCTTCATAAGGATGCTCCTACATCATTTGAATACTGTCAGGGCTGCATGAGTACAGCACAGGTCACATTTACAGATGAACCTTCAGAAGAAGAAGTTCAAAATAGAAAAGAAAAGCTGAAGGATATATTAAGGACAGACGAAATAAAAGACCAGAGAGAATTCTGCGTAGATACAATGAACGCTCTGGATACATTTAAAAGTGTAGAAATGCTTCTTATGGCTATAACAATAGTTGTAATTATACTAGTTACTATCATGATGGAGAGATCCTTTATCGCAGATGAGAAGAAGCAGATCGCAATACTTAAAGCCGTAGGATTTAGAGACTCAGATGTAATCCACTGGCAGGTTATAAGATTCGGAATACTTGCCATAATCTCAGTTGTAATAGCCATGGCACTTTCCATTCCAGCAACGAACCTTGCTATAAGCCCGGTATTCGGAATGATGGGAGCTAAGAAGGTTGATTTCGTATATAACTTCATGAGTTTAATACAGTATCCATTGGTTATAGTAGCGGTAACAGTAGCTATTGCCTGGCTCACAGCTCTCTACAGCAAGACAGTAGAAGCCAGAGATACAGCATCGATAGAGTAGGAATAAAAAAGGAGAACGAATATGTCAACAGTATTAGAAGTTAAGGATTTATGCAAAACATATATAACAGATAAGAGACAGAATAACGTACTTAAGAACGTAAGCTTTAAGGTAGAGGAGGGAGAGATGGTTGCAATCATGGGACCATCCGCATCTGGTAAGTCGACGCTTCTCTACAGTGTATCTGGAATGGATGCAGCTACAAGTGGAACAGTTCTTTTCAATAATAAGGACATCACAAAGATGAAGAAGAATGAGCTCTCAGATATGAGACTTGATGAGATGGGCTTCATCTTCCAGCAGATGTTTATGATGAAGAACCTCACAATTTTAGATAACATTTTACTTCCTGGTCTTCAGAGCAAGAAACTGAAGAGAAGCCGTAAGGAAGTAACGGAGTTCGGTGAGGATTTGATGAGAAAGCTGGGAATAATTGAAGCGGCTGATAATGATATCAACGAGGTATCAGGTGGACAGCTTCAGCGTGCCTGCATCTGCAGAAGCCTTATCAATAAGCCAAGCGTTGTTTTCGCAGATGAGCCAACAGGAGCCCTGAACCGCGCTAACTCAAACGAAGTTATGGACGAGCTTACAAAAATCAATAAAGAAGGAACCACAATAATGATGGTAACTCATGATTCTAAGGTTGCCGCGAAATGCTCGCGTGTACTTT
This sequence comes from uncultured Lachnospiraceae bacterium, assembly GCA_947168155.1. GTDB lineage: Bacteria > Bacillota > Clostridia > Lachnospirales > Lachnospiraceae > Eubacterium_Q. Next base: position 96,751 of record CAMVKW010000009.1, read on the forward strand.
ACATCATTGATGGAAACATCGAAGGTGAGTACTATAATGACCCTGAGAAGAGTGACAAGGATAGAGAGCGTGCTCTCAATAACTGGCTCATGGATCTCGGCTGGTAAAAGAATCCCCCAACCACCTGGCAAATGCCGGGTGGTATTTTTTTGCAAACAGCTATTATTTATAGGAATATTATAGTTAAAAGTTTTTAAATAAAAATATTGACATCTTATGTATGTTATATTATTATAAGTGCGGTTAAATGCGGCTAACAATTAGCGGTAAAACTAAATCAAAGGGGTCGATAATATGAATTTAAATGATGCAGAACTTGGAAAAGAGTATATCATAACTGCAGTAAAAACCGATGGCGATGACGAGATGGAGAGCTTTCTTTTTTCTCTAGGTTGCTATAGCGGAGAAAAGATAACAGTGGTTGATAAAAAGAAGAATCTTGTAGTATCCATAAAAGATGCAAGGTACAACATTGATCCTGATCTTGCAAGCGCAATTGAAATTTAATTTTTTTGCCACTTGGTTAGACCAGATTAATTAATATTAAGTATATTTCATCAAGGGAGGAAGAGAGATGAGAATTGCGTTAACGGGTAATCCCAATAGTGGAAAGACCACTATGTATAACGCCCTTACAGGACGTAAGGAAAAAATCGGTAACTGGGCTGGTGTTACCGTAGACAAGAAAGAAAGCCCAATAAAAAAAGCATATGTTGAGGGAGATAAGGAACTGATAGCAGTTGACCTTCCTGGAGCTTATTCCATGTCTCCATTTACATCTGAGGAAAGCATTACAAGTAGCTATGTAAAGCATGAGAACCCAGATGCAATCATCAACATTGTAGATGCAACAAACCTTAGTCGAAGCTTGTTCTTTACTACACAGCTTCTTGAACTTGGTGTTCCTGTAGTCGTTGCACTTAACAAGAGTGACGTAAACGATAAAAAGGGAAATAAGATCGACATAGAAAAGTTATCTGAGAAACTGGGTTGTCCAGTAGTTAGAACAGTTTCTACTTCTGATGAAGGTCTTAAGGAAGTTGTAAAGGTAGCTTCAGAATTAGAAGGTAAAGGACAAAAGGCTCCTTACTCTGAAGGCAATATAGATCTTACAAGCAAAGAAGAAGTTGAAAAAGCCGATAGAGCACGTTTTGATTTCGTAAATTCACTTGTTAAAGAAGTTGAGGTTCGTAAGACCTTAACAAAGGATAAAAATATTGGAGATAAGATAGATAAGATTGTAACAAATCCTATTATTGGACTTCTCATATTTGCTGGTATTATGTGGGTTGTTTTCTATGTATCACAGACAACAGTAGGTACATGGCTGGCTGATATTCTGGTAGGCTGGATTGAAACCTTCCAGGGCTGGGTTGGTGACAAGATGGCGGATGCAAATCCACTTGTTTATGCACTTTTAGTTGATGGTATTATCGGTGGTGTTGGTGCCGTTGTTGGTTTCCTTCCACTTGTAATGGTAATGTATTTCCTTATCGCACTCCTCGAGGATTGCGGTTATATGTCAAGAGCTACCGTTGTTCTTGATCCGATATTCAAGAGAGTAGGTCTTTCAGGTAAGTCTGTTATTCCTATGATCATCGGAACAGGTTGTGGTATTCCAGCCATTATGGCATGCCGTACAATCCGTAACCAGAGAGAAAAGAGAGCAACAGCTATGCTGGCAACATTTATGCCATGTGGAGCTAAGCTTCCAGTAATAGCGCTTTTTGCAGGTGCATTTTTCCCAGAATCAAAATGGGTAAGCTGGGTAGCATATATGGGAGGTATAGCACTTGTACTTCTTGGTGCCCTTCTTATAAAGGCTATCACAGCAGCTAAGTTCAGAAAGTCATTCTTTATTATTGAGCTTCCTGAATATAAAGTTCCAAGTCTTAAATTTGCATTCTTCTCAATGCTTGAGAGAGGAAAGGCTTATATTATTAAGGCTGGTACAATTATCCTTGTATGTAATACAGTCGTTCAGATTATGCAGAGCTTTAACTGGCACTTCCAGGCAGTTGAAGAAGGAGCAGAAGATACATCCATCCTTGCTTCTATAGCAGGTCCATTCGGATATCTTCTTATTCCAATCGTTGGTATAGCAGCTTGGCAGCTTGCAGCAGCAGCCATCACAGGATTCATCGCAAAAGAGAACGTTGTTGGTACCATCGCAACAGTTTATGCAATTACAAACCTTGTAGATCCAGAAGAGCTTGAGCTTGTTGGTGAGGGTAATGCAGTTGCAGTTGCAATGGGAATTACAAAGGTTGCAGCACTTGCTTATCTGATGTTCAACCTTTACACACCACCATGCTTCGCAGCTCTTGGAGCTATGAATTCCGAAATGCAGAGTAAGAAATGGTTGTGGGGAGCTATTGGACTTCAGCTTGGAACAGGATATTCAGTAGGATTCCTTGTATATCAGATTGGAACAATCATCACAACAGGAACAATTGGAGCTGGTTTTGTAGGCGGACTTATTTTTGAAGTAGTATTCGCATTAATTCTTGTGGGTATTATCCGCCATAATAATAAAGCGGTTGCGACCGAGTATAAACTCGCGTAACATAAACTCCTTTGATAAAGAATCGCCACGTTTAACAGCGTGGCGATTCTATATAATGATAAAATTTGACAGATATAATTGTTACATGATAGATTATATTTTGCATTTATACCCAGGTGTGGTTTTACCTATGCTTGGGTTTTGTTATGTTCAAAGGAGTTTATTGATTTGGGAATTATTGAAGTACTTCTTCTGTCAGTTGGACTTGCCATGGACGCATTTGCTGTTTCCATTTGTAAGGGATTGGCAGTTAAGAAAATAACCGTAAAAGAATTCTTATTATGTGGAATTTGGTTTGGTTCTTTTCAGGGAATAATGCCATTAATAGGTTATCTTGTTGGTTCGCGTTTTGAGAAGATGATCAGTGTGGTTGCTCCGTGGGTGGCATTTATACTGCTTAGTCTGATAGGAGGAAACATGATCAAGGAGGCTTTGTCTCCACCAGAAGAAGTGAAACCAGATTTTGATGTAAAGACAATGTTCTTAATGGCTGTAGCGACAAGCATTGATGCTCTTGCAGTAGGTATTACTTTTGTGGCAGTTCCAGTTAAAGTAATAAATGCTAGCGGAATTCAGAATGTTTTTTTTGCAGTAACAATGATTGCTGTCATCACATGTATTATATCGATGATTGGAGTAAAATTAGGTCATTTATTTGGAATGCGTTATAAATCCGGATCTGAGATATTGGGAGGTTTGATTCTCATAATAATTGGACTGAAAGCCCTCTTAGGATTTTTTATATAGAATATATTTTAGATAGTAGTCGTTATAGGCTGCTATCTTTTTCTTTACACAAAAAAAAGATATTGTTATATTTAAAACATGACATATAGCTGTCACGTTTAACGTGTTAGTATATCAGTATACTAATTAGTAAACCATATGCCGACGAAGTAGAGAGGAGACGGCGTAAAGGAATGAAGATAGATAGGCTTATCGGAATTCTTTCTGTACTTTTGCAGGAAGAAAAAACAACTGCACCTGAACTTGCTGAACGTTTTGAAGTATCACGAAGAACTATTAATCGTGATATAGAAGCTCTGTGCAAAGCAGGAATACCTATACAGACGGCACAGGGAATAGGTGGTGGCATCAGCATTATGGAAGGATATCGGATGGACAGGACTATCCTTACATCGAAGGATATGCAGGTGATTCTCGCGGGACTTAGGAGTCTGGATAGTGTAAGTGGAAGCAGCTACTACGGACAGTTGATGGAGAAGATTCAGTCGGGTTCTTCGGATTTTGTAAGTGGCAGAGATTCCATTTTAATTGATCTATCATCCTGGTATAAAGGGACTCTTGCGCCGAAGATTGAAATGATACAGGATGCCATCGAAAATCGCAAACTAATTAGATTTCATTACTTTGCTCCATCAGGCGAGAGCACGAGGACGATAGAACCTTACTATATCATTTATAAATGGACCAGCTGGTATGTGTATGGGTGGTGCCTAAAAAGAAAAGATTTTCGTCTGTTTAAGCTTAACAGAATGGATAAGGTGGCGATGTCAAAAGATACATTTGAATGTAGAAATGTTCCAGCGCCTGAGATATCGTCAGGTCCGGCACAACCACGAAATATCATTCTAAGGGCTTTGTTTGAACCGGATATGAAATGGCGGCTGGTTGAAGAGTTCGGACCGGATTGCTACGAAGTGATGAAGGACGGAAGGCTACTTCTGACGGAGGATTATTACGACATGGAGAATATGGTCATGTGGCTGCTTACCTTTGGAGACAAAGTAGAAGTCCTGGAACCGCCGGAGGCAAGAAACAGGCTGAAAAGTGTAGCGGAATCAATGCTTGTAAAATATAAATGATATGTAAGATTAACCTTAAAGATAAAGTAAAAGGAAGATAGTAAGGAGAATAAAGATGAGTGAGATTGAAAGATATGATGTAAATGAACAGTGGGCACATTCAGGAATTATAAGAGCCGGAGATTTCTGCTTTTTAGGATACTGCGCAGGAAAACCAGGTGGAACTATAGAAGAGCAGATTAACGCGGCTTTTGATCAGATGGAAGAGAGACTTGCCATGGTCGGACTTACACTTGAAAATGTAGTTCAGATGGACTGCCTTTTCAGAGACGTCTGGAATATTCCGGTAATGGAGAAGATTATAAAAGAAAGATTCAATGGAAAGTATCCAGTAAGAAAATCCATACAGACAGAGTTCGCTCATGTTGGAGGCCCGGAGGGACTGCAGTTCCAGGTAGATGCAGTAGCGTACTGCGGAAATGAGGAGAAATGATAGATGCATTTTGTTGATGCGAAGGGAATTCTAACAAGTAATAACGGTATGACCGGAATGAATATATACCGTGGGTGTAGCCATGGATGTATTTACTGCGACAGCCGGAGCAAATGCTATCAGTTCACGCATGCTTTTGAGGATATTGAGGTAAAGCAGAATGCACCGGAGCTTCTTGAAAAAGCTCTAAAGTCCAAGAGGAAGAAATGCATGATCGGAACCGGCGCTATGTCGGATCCATACATGCATTGTGAGGAAGCTCTTGGACTGACAAGAAAGTGTCTTGAGATTATAATGAAGTATGAGTTTGGGCTGGCTATTCAGACTAAATCCGATAGAATTCTCCGAGATATAGATCTTTTGGATGAGATAAACAGGTCTGCAAAATGTGTTGTCCAGATAACGCTCACCACCTATGATGATGAACTTTGCCAGATTCTGGAACCTAATGTCAGTAACACAAAGCGTCGTATAGAAGTTCTGGAAGAAATGCAGAAAAGAGGCATTCCTACGATTGTTTGGCTTACACCGATCCTGCCATTTATAAACGATACGGAGGAAAATGTAACGTCCATCCTTGAGGAGTGTGCACGTGTGGGTGTAAAGGGAATCATCGATTTCGGAATGGGACTTACACTCAGGGACGGTGACAGAGAATATTACTATGCGGCACTGGATAAGCATTTCCCGGGCATGAAGCAGAGATACATTCAGAGGTATGGAAATTCATATGAACTTCCAAGTCCGAATGTAAAGGCTTTGCAGGGGATTCTACGCAGAATATGTAAAGAGCATGGAATGCTTTCAACCCCGTATGAATGCTTTAAATATTTGAATGAGCTTCCGGATAAATATCAGCAGATGAGTTTGTTCGATTTGAAATAGGAAATCCGGAAGGCAACCTGATAGAGATCGGTTCATTTAACAAACCTTTTAGAAGCTTCTTGATGATAAGAAAAGAGGACAAAACATATGGCGTTTGATTACAAGAAAGAATATAAAGAGTTCTATATGCCAAAGAATGTTCCATCTATAGTTACTGTTCCGAAAATGAATTATATTGCAGTGAGAGGAAGCGGAAATCCAAATGATGAAGATGGAGAATATAAGCAGGCTATAGGACTTCTGTATGGAATAGCATTTACTATCAAGATGAGTAAAAAGGGTGATCATCGGATTGAAGGCTATTTTGATTATGTGGTTCCACCGCTGGAAGGCTTCTGGTGGCAGGAAAATGTAAGTAAGTTTGAAGAGGTTAATGCGGGTATAGATTATTCTCGTAAAGAGGATTTTCAGTGGATATCGCTCATAAGACTTCCGGATTTTGTGACAGAGGAAGATTTTGAGTGGGCAGTTAAAGAAGCAACTGTTAAGAAAAAAATGGATTTTTCAAAAGTCGAATTTTTAACATATGATGAAGGACTGTGTGTTCAGTGCATGCATATTGGTTCGTATGATGATGAACCGGCTACAGTTAAAGCGATGCATCAGTTTATGGAAGAGCAGGGATATGTTCTTGATATCACCGATAAGCGATATCATCATGAGATATATCTCAGTGATGCCAGGAAAGTTGCACCGGAGAAGTTAAAAACGGTAATAAGACATCCAATCAAATAAGATAGTTGAAAAAGGGGAATTCACATTATGAAGTATGAATGGATTGAAGAATATCTAATGAAGAAAGCAGGAGTGACAAAGGATTTTCAGGAACAGTGGAACTGGATCCGTTTTCATGTTGGAGAGAAGCTCTTTGCTGCAATTTGTAGGGATGATGAGACTAATGAGCCTATTTTTATAACACTAAAACTTGAGCCGGTTGAAGGAGAGTTTTACAGAAAGGAATATGAGGATATCATTCCAGGTTATTACATGAATAAGGTTCATTGGAATTCGGTGAAGGCTGATGGAAATGTGCCGGATGATGTTGTGAAGGATTTGCTGGATAGTGCATACTCAGTAGTTTTTAACAGCCTCAGCAAGAAGAAGCAAAAAGAGATTCTTGAAGTATGACAGTTAGGAGTAAACAAATTATGGAATACATCAGAGTTACAAAAGAAAATCTTGAGAAAGAACACATTTGCTGCGCCATAACAAATAATAAGGATGTGCAGGTTTCGTCGAAGAAAGCTTGGCTTAGTGACAGATTTGAAGAGGGACTTGTGTTCTTAAAAAGTGCGGAGCGGGGTAAATGTTTCATAGAATATATACCTGCAGAATATGCCTGGGTTCCGATAGAGGCAGAGGGGTATATGTATATCGACTGCCTGTGGGTATCTGGTTCCTTAAAGGGACATGGTTATTCTACGGACCTTCTTCAAGCATGCATTGAGGACAGTAAGGAAAAGGGTAAAAAAGGACTTTGTATATTGTCGGCAGCAAAGAAGAGACCTTTTCTCTCTGATCCGAAGTTCCTTACATATAAAGGTTTTAAAGTTGCTGACGAGGCAGATAATGGTGTGCGGCTGATGTATCTTCAGTTTGATGAGGATATAGCTCCACATTTTAAGGAATGTGCGAAGCACCCTCATATAGACGAAAAGGGGTATGTACTGTATTATACTAATCAGTGTCCTTTTAATGCGAAGTATGTGCCGATACTTGAAGAAACGGCGACTTCGAATGGCATTGCATTCAAAGCGAAAAAGCTAGATAGTAGAGAGGCGGCACAAAATGCACCGACACCGATAACAAACTATGCTCTGTTCCATGATGGAGAATATGTCACAAACGAACAGATGAATGATAAGAAATTCTTGAAGCTGGTAAACAGTTAATGTACATAGGATAAAACAAGGAGGACTTTAGAGTGGTAAGAGAAGTAAGACACGAGGATCTGAATGAATTGCTGGAATTATACACATTCCTGCATGAGGACAGCATTCCGGAGATGAACGACCATCTTGCTGATGTGTGGAATATGATCATAGAAGATTCAAATCATCATTTAATTGTAAATGAAATAGGTGGAAAGCTTGTATCATCCTGCGTGTGCGTGATCATTCCGAATCTGACGCGAAATGTAAGACCTTATGCATTTGTTGAAAATGTAGTAACTCATGGAGACTATAGAGGCAAAGGTTATGCCACGCAGTGTCTGGACTACGCAAAAAAAATCGCTGAGAAAGAAAATTGTTACAAAATGATGCTTCTCACCGGATCGAAGAAACCGGAGACTCTTAAGTTTTATGAAAATGCGGGATATAACAGTAGTGATAAGACTGCATTTATACAGTGGATA
>CAMVKW010000010.1:0-98639 GCA_947168155.1 uncultured Lachnospiraceae bacterium
TATACAATTCGTTGTTCCATCAGATAACTTCTCATAATAAGAGTTATCATCACCTTTATATATGATAGATTCTTTCTTATCACGCTTAAGTTTCCCTTGATTTATTAGTTCTTCCTTCTCAGCTCGGATGCGTTCAAGAAGAATTGATGCAGGTTCATCTTCTGGATTCTGTGGTACGAGTTTTCCTCTTATAGCTAGGTCTAGTATCTTTGATTTAGATATACTAATTATTTTATTTAAATCTTTTTTATCTTCTTCTATACCAGAGTTCAGTTTTAAAGCTATTTCTGCTTCCTTTGTAATTCTTACTTGCTCTGATAAAGGAGGTAATGCATATAAATACTGATTTGCTGTAGAAATAGTAATAGTATCAACCGTTGTTCCGTTCGAATTAGCATACATGATTTTTTGCATATATGGTGATTCTAAAACTAATTTTGTATATTCTGAGTTGATTAGTTCACTATTTCTTTTTAAACATATTACAGATGCATCCTTGTAATAGAATAAATCATCGTTTTTTACTATATATGGCTTGCCGATTGTTCCAACTGCTGAAAGCATAATGTCTCCAGCTGAAGGAACACCAAAGGATTTTTTAAGAGTCAGATAGTGTTCTTCAGAAATATATAACTCATTATCAACATATCCATTTTCTGATAGTTTAACTATTTCTCTTGCCCTATAAAATGGAATTCCTTCATCTTTCCAATCAGCTTGTAGTACTCGCTTGGCAGAGCAAACGAAAAATAAATCTTGTAATCTGCACCATGTCCATCCATTAGGCACTTCAAATGGTATCTCATCCTCTATACATTTCACAGTTCCATCCTGGAACTTCTCATAATGTAAATTATCCTCACCTTTATAGATAATAGTATCGTTCTTTATATCCTTGGCTTTAAGCTTTCCGTCTTTGACCATCTGCTTCTTTTCTTCACGGATTCTTTCCAGCAAAACACAAGCAGGTTCATCATTAGGATCCTGCGGAACAAGCTTACCTCTTATAGCCAAATCTAATATTTTCTGTCGTAACTTCTTTGTATCCATATATATTTATTCCTCTATATCTCCAATAAGCTTCTTTAATTCTTCAACAGCATTTGTTATATTATTAGCCTTCTCTTCTATCTCGCCAAGAAGTTCAGCCAAAGATCTGTCATCCACTGCATCTCCCGACCTAATCCAGGTAATATCTAAGCTAGTTTTATCTCTATCGAGTATTTCTTGATATGTATATTTTCTCCAACGACCGTCAGGATTCTCTTCTGACCAAGTTTCCTTCCTGTCTTCCATATGTCCTGCGCAATAACAGTTTATAAACTCATTAAAATGCTCTTTTGTAAGAGGATTCGTTTTTCCAAAAGATGGCATATTTGAACGAAGATCGTATATCCATACCTCTTTTGTATTATCCTTATCCTTCTTTCCACGGTTAAAAAATAATACATTTGTTTTTACACCCTGAGCATAAAAAATACCTGTAGGAAGACGAAGTATAGTATGAAGATTACACTTTTCCATAAGATCTTTACGAATCTTCTCTCCATCATTATCTGCAAAAAGAACATTATCCGGAAGTACAACCGCAGCACGAGCTTTTCCATCTGTATTCAGTGAACGATATATATGCTGTAAGAAGTTCAGCTGCTTATTACTTGTCATAAAAGTCAGGTCATCTCTACTTGCACGCTCACCGCCCTTCTTTGTACCAAAGGGTGGATTTGTTAAGACAACATCATAGTTTTTCAAAACCTTTCCCTGATTGGAAAGTGTATCACAAAGATATATCTCGCCTTCAATATCATGAAGCATAGAATTCATAAGCGCTAGTCTATGTGTTTCATGCACAAGTTCTGCACCTGTAAATGCTTCATACTTTTGGAAATGCTGTTCATCCTCTGACAGATCGAACAAATCATCAGTATGATTTTTAACATATCTGTCAGCAGCTATCATAAAGCCATAAGTTCCGCAGGCTGGATCATTGCATTTTTCACCTGGCTGGGGTGCAACAAGTTCTGTCATAACATCAATAAGCACACGCGGAGTGAAGTATTGACCGGCACCAGACTTCTTCTCATTAGCATTCTTCTCTAAAAGACCTTCATAAAGATTACCTAAGCCTTCTTCTTTTGCGCTATACCAATCAAGATCATCAATGCTTGTAATTATTTTCTTCAGGTTTGCAGGTTCATCTATCTTGCTACTTGCACCTGAATATATGTGCTGAATTTTTCCTTTACCATTCTCACCAAGTTCCTTAAGCAATTCAGCATAGTACTTCTTAAGCTCAATACCATCTTTACTGCTAAGTACATCCCATCTATATTCTTCAGGAATATTTTTCTCTGCCCCTGTTTCTTTAGCCATCTTAAGAAATAGAATATACGTAAGTTCTGTAACATAATCCTGATATGTTATTCCATCATCTCTTAGTACATTGCAGAGATTCCATAGTTTTGCAACAATTTCATTATTTGTCATTTCTAGTCACCCTTCCATTATGCATACATAGCATCATTTATTTCTGATATAAAATCATCAAGCTTATTTCCAAAAGCTTTATTTACCGCATTGAAGCCACCTTTATTTGCAAAAGCTGCAGATTCAAAAGTTTCTCTATTAAGTACCGTTTCTTTAAGCAACTGATTTTCTATTCTATCCAACCAGCCCAGTTGAACCTTGGTCAATTCTGGATGAGCAGCCTTAACTTTTTTAATTGCAATTTTTATTCGTTCATCTTTACTGATAAGAGCATCTCCTAAACTCTTCTGCCTTATAAAGCTAATAATATCCGCTGCAATATCCTCATTAGTCATATTCTTCCATGCAGTATTAAGCATAGTCTCACTAAAGTTATTTCTATCAAGAATAAGCCTTAATTCCTTGAGTGATTGCCTTGTAAGATCCTGTGGTCTTGTAGCAACAATTTTAAGAGCCAAGATTTCATTCAGATTATTCTCTATAAATTTTCTGAATTCTCTAAGATAATCCTCTGGCTTTACAGCATCACCATAACCACGTTCATGCGAAACCAATTCATCAGTAGCACTACTTATAGCTTTACCGTGTTCTCTCGGCTTTCTTTTAATATAAGAAAATGCATCTTTATTATTCTTTATTAATTTCTCAGCTTTGCCTGTATTAGACTTTTGCAGTTGTTTTATAAATTCATCGACGGAAAATCCTGTCAACTGTTCAAACTGATCATTATTCTCATCACTCATACCAGATTTATTTCTTCGTATTTTTGCAATAATAACATCAACCTGGTTTTGTTTCTGTGCTTCTGTCTCCAGCATATCAAAACCATCAATCATTTCATCAAATGATGTAGAGGTATTTACAACAACTGGTTTCATATTTGTAACCGGCTCCAAGGCATTATAAACACCAACAGCATCATATATTTCAAAATGAGTTTTTCCTATATCATCACAAAGTCTTGTTGCACGTCCTAACATCTGCTCAAACAGAATCCTAGACCTAATTCTTCTAAGGAATACAAGATTAACGATCTCTTCTACATCTATTCCTGTAGTCAGGAGATCCACGGTAACAACTATATTAGGATATGTATCATTTTTAAATTTCCTAATAACCTCATTGATCCTTTTAGCATTACCATTCTCTATCGAACCAGTAATCTTCATTACAGCTTCATTACTAATTCCTTGTTCAGAATAGATTTCCTGAAGAATTCTTGTTACCATATCCGCATGAGCATCATCGACTGCAAATACAAGAGTCTTTCCCTTCTCATTTGGATCAATATCCTTAGCTATCTCTGTAAGCACAGTCCTATTAAAGTTTTCTGTAACAACTTCTTTATTAAATTTATCAACTTCAAAAGTTAGATCGTCATCTAGTTTGTCAGAGTTTAATATCTGCTTTGTAACCGGATCGTAAATAGGAACCGTAGTTCCTGCTTCAAATGTGATACCTTCCTCACTCAGTTTGGTTTTTATAATATGCGGTGCGTCATGATCAACAAGATATCCATCAATTACAGCAGTACGATAATCATATGTATAAACTGGACTGCCAAATATTTCCGTTGTCTGAAGTGCCGGTGTCGCAGTTAACGCTATTTTTATAGCATCAAAATAATCTATTACAGAACGATACTTGCTTCTGTAATCATCCTGATCACGATAAAGCATCTCTTCATCAGCCATTTCTTTATCAAGAATATATCCGCGGTGTGCTTCATCGACTATTATGAGGTCGTAATCGGTTGATCCAAGACGATAATCCGAGTCATCATACAGAACTCTTTTTACAAGGCTTTGAACAGTACATATATGTACTTTTGTGTCTTTATCAAATTCTTTATCCTTAAGTTCTTTCACATCATAAATCTGATTAAGCGTCAATAATTCCTTAAGCTTTACTTCTTTAAAGGTGTCCATGGTCTGCTCACCAAGAGCATTTCTATCAACGAGATACAATATTCTCTTGAATCTTTTTGCCATAAGAAATCTATATATCATACCAAGAACAGTTCTAGTCTTACCTGTTCCGGTAGCCATTGCAAGAAGTGCTGTTCTTTTATGATCATTTATTATGGCATTTTCAGCAGCTTTAATTGCTTCAATCTGATAATATCTAAGATTAAGGCCATCAGGATTTTCTAAATCTTCAAATCCCGTAGAAACAAGCTTCTGATTTGCTTCTTCAATATCCTTCTGAAGATCAAGTATCATTTCCTCTGGCCGAGGCCATGCAGCTACAGCTGTCGGCACATTAAACTGACTTCTTGTATCAAGTCCCCATATACCAGATTTTTCTTTATACTGTTCCAAATAAGGTCTACCATTTGTTGCATAAATAAAAGGTACAAGATAATCATAATATTTTTTTAAAACATAAATATGATCCCTCTGTTTTATATTCTTGGCGTAATCCTTTGCTTGTACATTTAGAGCGCCAAATACATCTGTATCCATTTTCTTTGCTTCAATAACACCAACCATAGTTTCTCCTATGAAGAGAACATAGTCAGCATATCCACCATTTCCTAGGCTACTATCCGTAGGCCACTCGGCAATAGCTTTAAATGTATTCTTTTCAGGACGGGCACCTTTTGAATATCTAAGCAGTTTTGTATCAGCTTCCCATCCAGCTCTCCTTAATTGCTCATCTATTATTTCGCGTGTTTGCGCTTCGGAAAGCTTAATTAATGATACAGCTTTTGCATAAGCTTGCAATCTTCTCTTAGGATCACTTCTGCCTTCTTTTCGTATGACTTCCAACTCTTGTTCAAGAGCCTTATATTTTTCTTCAAGAAGCCTATTATCCTCAACAAGCTTCTCAACTTTGGTAGATTCATTAACCGGTTCAACATATGGTTCCGGTTCAAATCTATAATCACCATACGTCTGCATAAACCATACGCCAAGATCAAATGTTAGGCGCAAGTTATCCTTAGCTCTTTCTAAATCATCCTCGCCATTATGCGTAGCATCATTTCTTGTCATTCTGATTATGTATAATGAGTTATCTACATCTCTAGGAAGAAGATCATTCTGCTTTAACAATCTAATTCTATTAGCATGTGTGTTATCATAATCCGGTTCAGCTATCCCATCATAGGCAAGCATATATTTTACCAATCTTTCAGCAAACATCCCCTGTTTGATCATAGATGTGTTAGGATCTGAAAAAACATAGCTTTCCGCAAGTTCACCAGTAGTTTCCAGATCTTCCCATCTATCCTTTAAAAATATAAAATTCCCCATTTGACATTCTCCTTCTCATAATTCAGAATTATCAGAACTTAATGTTCAACACTTATCTTACCACAAAACCCCCCACCAATAAAGAGATTACGCATTTTCATTTCATTTTTAGAAGAATCAAAAAAGGGCATCCATTTTAACATGAATACCCCAATTAATAATACTATCCTTAATCAATCATTGCATTGCAAAAAACAGCCTCGGCACCTATTTCAACCAAATCATCCTCAACCCCACTAAGCATCAGATATTCGAAAAAATCAGATGTTGCATCAAAAAGCTCAGGTGTCATCACATAATTAACATCATTATACCTGAATTGCTCACTGGCTGATTTGACAGGACAATACCATTTATAATCCTTATATTTTCGTCTGTATCTATCAGCTTTATATCTCCAGAGTTCAACTACCTTCCTTAATTCCTCCGGAAGTCCGGCAATATTCTCATCACTTATAAATATAAACGGAGCCTCAAGAGATGAATATGTAGCTTTATATCCCTTATCCATACTATCACCATCCCTTCTATAATACGAATACCATTTCATTCAGCATTATTTCCATTACTCTAGCACGAATGGACGTCATACGTCTTACCCATTCCATCTGATCTTCAGCTTTAAGAATTTCGTTGACGCCCTCTCTCTCCATAAAGCTTTTTGTTATTCTTTCATCTCGTTCTTCAGCCTGCTTCTGAAATTCTAGGCATTCTTTATATATTTCACCAGTCAACAATTTTGCTATATAAAGCGGAGTATGGTAAGTTTTTAAGAAATCCATTCTCATCAATCCATATATTGTCAGGTCTTCACCCTCAAGTTCTTCCATCTTAAAATCTGGAATTTGATAATCCCCCTCTTGTCTATAAGGTATAAGCATCTTTTTTCTCCTCCCTTAATTATTATAGTTGACATAACATTTTTAAAATGTCAAGTAATTTGTTTATATCCATACAAATCATGATTCACCTTTTGCTTATAGTATGCATTCATAGTAATCGGGGCGTTATAAAGCGTTGCAAGCATATAGTTCTTGATATTCTTGATATCACTCGTATTATTGCGAAGGCATTCAACAACATACTGAACTGTCATCATATCATATTTTTCAAACCTTGATATAATTATAGATTTGGGAACGTGCTTATCAGATATAGTTATGATATCACCACCTGTGATAACTATCTCAGCCATAAGCTCAACTATGGTATCAACATATTCCATATCAGAACTACTGTAATCCTGTTTTAGAATCTCATAATCAATATTATCCTTTATGAACTCTATATACTCTTCATAGGACAGACTATACATACCTGATTTATTCTGGCGCAGAGAATCAATCCTATCCATCCCATCAGCTTTTCTTCCAGATGGATTGATAAGATTATTCTCGCTATTGTCAGTATCACTTATATTAGTATTATTAGATACGGATTCTACGACTTCTTGAGATATGGTTTCCCGAACTCTTGAGGTCTGATTTTCAGAATCCTTGAATTCTGATTTTCCGAATTCTTTAATATTATTGCCTTTGCAGGCACTTTTTGAAGTATTATTACTTTTTATTCCATCATTATCCGAATTATCATTTATTATTACAAAGCTTTTAACATATATAATATCCGGCTTTCCAAGACCTCTTTTAACCTTTTCAATCAGACCTATCCCTTTAATTGTATCCAGTTCTCCAGAAACCTTAACTGCCTTATCTTTGCCACATCCAAGATCCTCTGCAATCTGTTCCACAGTATAGATAATATAGGTTCTATCCTGGTCATCCTGCCACCCGTTCTTTATCGAAAGCGACATCCTATCCAGCATCAAACCATAAAGCAGCTTTGCATCATTAGAAAGTCCCTTAAAATGCGTATCAGTAAAAAGCAGCTTCGGAATCCTATAAAATGTAAATTGATCCGCTTCCTTCCCATAATAATAATTGAATTCTAATCCGTTACTCATAGCAACCTCCGCATCTTATGCCATTCTTGACATATCAAATTAAAACTATAAGCGAAAAGGCACCTTCCGAAAGGATATTATCCTTCAGGAAAGTGCCTTAAGAGCTAATGCATTTTATTCGGTTTTCCTATGAGTAAAAGCCAAAATGCCGTATTATTATATACCATAGTGTACCAAATTGGCATACATTTTGGCATACAACCTTAGTAGAATACCTTACAAATGGCTATTTTACTGAGTTTACTTCTTCTCTGACTTAAGTGTCGGGAAGAGTAAAACATCGCGGATGGCTGGGCTGTCTGTCATGATCATTACAAGACGATCTATACCATATCCGATACCGCCTGTAGGTGGCATACCAACTTCAAGTGCATTGAGGAAGTCCTCATCTGTATGCTCTGCCTCGTCATCACCTGCCTCTGCAAGTGCATCCTGTGCAGCAAATCTTTCACGCTGATCAATAGGATCGTTCAGCTCGGAATAAGCATTTGCCATTTCCCATCCATTCATGAAGAACTCGAATCTTTCAACATATTCTGGATTCTCCGGCTTCTTCTTTGTAAGTGGAGAAATCTCAATTGGATGATCCATAACAAATGTTGGCTGGATCAGATGCTCCTCTACATATGTTTCAAAGAAGAGATTAAGAATATCACCCTTCTTATGGAAGTCTTCAAATTCAATGTGATGTTCCTTAGCAAGTGCACGTGCTGCTTCAAGATCAGGAACTTCGTTCCAATCTACATTTGCATACTTCTTAACAGCGTCAACCATTGTGATTCTCTCAAATGGCTTACCAAGATCCATCTCCACACCGTTATATGTAATAGTTGTTGTTCCAAGAACTTCCTGAGCAATATGACGGTACATGTTTTCTGTAAGGTCCATCATTCCGTGATAATCTGTATATGCCTGATAGAGCTCCATAAGTGTGAACTCTGGATTATGACGTGTATCAACACCTTCGTTACGGAAAACTCGACCAATTTCATAAACTCTTTCAAGACCACCAACGATAAGTCTCTTAAGATAAAGCTCAAGTGAAATTCGAAGCTTCAGGTCTTCATCAAGTGCATTGAAATGTGTCTCGAATGGACGTGCTGCAGCTCCACCTGGATTAGCAACGAGCATTGGAGTTTCAACTTCCATAAAGCCCTGCTCATCAAGGAATCTACGAATGCATGAAATAATCTGTGATCTCTTGATAAATGTATCCTTAACATCTGGATTCATTACAAGGTCAACATATCTCTGTCGATATCTGATATCTGTATTTGTTAGTCCATGGAACTTCTCAGGAAGAATCTGAAGTGACTTTGTAAGAAGAGTTACTGTATCAGCGTGAACCGAAATCTCTCCCATCATTGTACGGAATACATAACCTGTTACACCGACAATATCACCTACATCAAGTTTCTTGAAATCAGCATATTCATCTGTTCCAAGCTCATCTCTTGAAACGAATACCTGAATATTTCCACTCTTATCCTGAACGTTACAGAATGAAGCCTTACCCATAACTCGCTTAGACATAAGACGTCCTGCAATGCTTACCTTAATTGGATTAGCATCCATAATAGCGCGTCTCTCATTGTAAGCTTCAGTCTTAACAGCCTTAGCTTCTTCTGGCTCCATGCCTTCTGTATCTGGCATATCCTTTCCTACAAGAAGCTTTGCCTCAAGCTCTTCATACTCAGCTCGTGCCTGAGCTGCATGGTATGACTGGTCAAACTTTGTTATTACAAATGGGTCCTTTCCAGCTTCCTGGAGATTAGCCAGCTTCTCACGACGAACCTTGAGGAGCTGATTAAGATCCTGCTGCTGTCCCTGCCCCTTATTCTTATTCTGATTATTCTGTTCTGACATATTCTTTTTCCTCTCAATTATAAATCCTTCGCCACAAAGCTGAGGATAGTATTTCTAATCAATAAAAACCGCTGGAAAAACACTCCAGCGGTTAATCGTTTCCTATAAGAGATTATTTTTTATCTTTTTCTCTCTTGAAATCAAGAATCTTATAACTGTGTCTTCCGTTTGGAGCATCTACTGTTATAACCTGTCCAACTTTAGAACCAATGAGTTTTGAACCAATTGGTGATTCATTAGATATCTTGCCTTTCAGGATGTTTGCACCTGTTGAACTGGAGATCTTGTAAGTGAACTCCTCTTTTGATTCCATATCAACGAAATGTACTTTACATCCAATATATACAGACTCTGTATCAAGGCTGTCTTCATCGATAACTTCGACATTCTTAAGGATTTTCTCAAGTTCAGCTATACGAGTCTCGATATCTCTCTGCTCATCTTTGGCAGCATCATACTCAGCGTTCTCTGATAAGTCGCCCTGCTCACGAGCTTCTTTAATTTTCTGAGCTATCTCTTTACGACGATTAACTTTAAGATCAGAAAGTTCGTCTTCAAGATTTTTTAACTCCTCATATGTAACTATGTGCTTCTTCTCTTCTGACATGGAATCTCTCCTTTAAAAATATAGATTATTCTCATATTAACTTTTTTATTACGTTGTCTATACTATTTGCCGAATCCCAAAAACTGCATTCATAGGCACGCGCTGACGCGCTCCCACAAATAGTAATCTAGTTTTGCAGATGACGGGACTCGAACCCGAACCCACGTAATGTGGACATGAACCTGAATCATGCGCGTATACCAATTCCGCCACATCTGCCTATAAGTAGCCACTCGGAAAGTTTAACATCATTCTAATAGAGTGTCAACCGAAGAGTGGCTACGTATTTACATCATTATAAGGTTTTGAACAGTTCGATTACTCTTCTGTTGTTCCGTAATCGTCAACCATTCCAGCATCATCGCTGGTAGCATCTGTTTCTGTTGCCTTAACAGCTACAGCGTTCTCATAAATGAGGTCAACTACCTTTTGATAAAGAACCTCATAGTAATAATCTTCATCCTTGAAACCATACTGCTTGCTAAGTGTTTCTTTATCTGAAAGACCAGACATCTCAAGAAGCTCTTTTACTTTATTATCAGCTTCTTCTTCTGTTACTGTAATGCCTTCCTTCTCAGAAATAGCAACTACGATCATCTTCTCTCTGATGTATGTTTCAACTGACTGCTTAACATTATCCTTGAATGTATCAAGGTCATATCCATAGTTTGCAAGGTAACCATTAATGTCTACGCCATTAGCTTCTGCCTCCTGCTCAACATTTCCCATTACCATCTCAACTCTCTCGTTAACCTCAGCCTCTGGGTACTCACTAACAGTACATTTATCAATTGCAGCCTGGAATGCCTGATTCTTGTTTGTACTGAGATCACTGTCATCAGCGCTCTTCTGCTTCTCTTCAATAAGAGCAGCTTCGTACTCATCTACTGTTGAGTAATCTGTAGCACTTGCAACAAGTACATCGTTGTACTTAGGCTCAATCTTCTCTACTATATAGTTAAGAGTTGTAGCAAATACAGCATCTTTACCAGCAAGGTCTGCGTTACCATAGTCATCTGGGAATGTAACCTTTACATCAAATGCATCTCCAGGGCTATGTCCTGCAACCTGCTCATCGAAGTTATCGATGTATCCACTTTCACCAAGTGTAATTTCTGTACCCATACCCTGAGTACTTCCACCATCGAACTCTTCTCCGTCAATAGAACCAACATAGTCTATATTTACAGCATCGCCAAATGTTGCGATACCTTCCTTGATTTGGTTCTCCTTTGTATTCTGAGCGATCAGATTATCAATATCGTACTCCAGATCATCACTTGTTATAACCGTTTTCTGTTCGGTATACTCAACGCCTTTGTACTCTCCAAGAGTAACAAATT
Organism: uncultured Lachnospiraceae bacterium; assembly: GCA_947168155.1. GTDB lineage: Bacteria > Bacillota > Clostridia > Lachnospirales > Lachnospiraceae > Eubacterium_Q. The sequence goes on from CAMVKW010000010.1 coordinate 11,524, forward strand.
TGCTGTATTCTTTCTGCATGTCTTCGATAACACCTTTTGATTTCTTGCCACATCCAGACAATAAAGAAAGAATCATTACAGCAACCAAAACGGCACTTATCTTTCTGAATTTCATAATTCGCATCCTTTCCTCTTTATAAACTAAAGCAAACCTTTTCGCTTTCAACTGTACGATAATAACACACCACTGTTTAAAAAACAACCGAAAAATGCTATAATTGGTAAGTCTTCACACACTTTTTACAATCAAAATGGGGGTTACAAAATGGTTCAAACAGCAAATATCAATATTAAAAAACTAAATCCGGATGCTACTATTCCGACTTATGGTTCTGACTTTGCCGCAGGCGCAGACCTCTATGCCTGTCTTTTTGCACCTATTACAATAGAACCAGGCGAGACATTTATGGTTAAAACTGGCATCTCATTAGAGATTCCTGAAGGATATGCCGGACTTATCTACGCAAGAAGCGGTCTTGCTTCAAAGAGAGGCCTGGCACCAGCAAATAAGGTTGGAGTGATTGATTCTGATTATCGTGGTGAGATTATTGTCGCTCTACACAATCATTCAATGAATCCACAAAAAATAGAGCCGAACGAAAGAATCGCTCAGCTCGTTATTACTCCTTATGTTCAGGCTGTTTTTAACGAAACTGCCGAGCTGTCTGATACAGACCGTGGTGCTGGCGGCTTCGGTTCAACCGGAACTAAATAATTAGAATTTTATTTGTTTATATACATCGAAATTAACTGACTTCTCATAGGTGAAGTTGTAATTTTCATCCTTCATCCAATCAGCATATAAGGTTTCCATATATTCGTTCTTTTTGACTCTGATAATATCTTCCTTACGGGCATCCGTAGCATCTCTGTCAGTAAGAGATTTCATATAGAATATATGGTAACCGAAGTCAGATTCTGTAACCAGGCTGTAGGAACCATCCTCCAGTCCATATAGCATTTCGCTTATATCTTCACCATAAACACCTTTTATCTCAGATGGTGTCATAGTATAGTATGAGCTATTCTGCAGTCCATAATATTCAGCAAGGCCTTCTATATTAGTACTGTTGGAATTCGTTGAAGAAGTTCCATTATTTGTGGTGCTCTCAATAGGATTGATAAGAGTATTGTAAGCCTGCACTGCTCTATCGTACTGAGCTGCCTTCTCATCCTCAGAGAAGTTTGTTACATCACCACTTGAAGCCACTGCATAGCATTCAAAATATAGATCGTAGAAGGTGGTCTCTCTGGCTTCCTCATCAGAAACCTCAATATCCGCTCCATCAATTATTTCATCATATACCTTACGGGCCAATGCATTCTCCTGAAGAACCTCGTTTATCAGGTCATAGGAAAGCTGCATATCATTTATCTGCTCATCCGTAAGCTTGCTATAAAATGTCTCCGTATCACGTTTAACCTGCTCCATGTCACTTTCATCCAGCGCAACCTTATATTCAGCCGCCTTACGTGTGAGAAGCTTCACATGAACAATATCTTCTATAATATCGCGCCTTGTCAGGTCTTCCATATTTGCACTGTCATCCTTGGAAACAGAAACATCTGTCTGCCAGATCTCGCCGCCATAAATAGCTTCGTAATCCTGAATCACAGTATTGGCATAGAGATAAACCTCGCCAAGTGTAATCTCTTCACCGCCGAAGGTAAGGACTACATCTTCACTGTTAAAGGTTTCCTCTTTCTGTCCACAGCCTGTAAACACAAACATCATAGCAAGCAGCAAAGCTACCAGGGATTTAGTTTTCTTCTTTAATAATGAGATTGTCATAAATATCCTCTATAACTTTTTCTATACTACTCAGCATGCTGTCCTGAACCAGACTGGAGGTCTTAACCGCAAATCCAGACTCTTTAGCATTTATCAACCGCATAGTACCTTTATACTTCTTTATAAAAGATGTTATCTTAGCAACATCTATTGGAGCTCCATCTTTTATAATGTATTCCACACTGTCATTTCTGTATCTCAGGAAGGTAATGTAGGCTTTATGTGCAAGCTCCTTAACATATGCAACACGCATAAGTCTCTGCATAGTCTTTGGAACCTCGCCAAACCTATCTTCAGCCTCACGCATAATGTCATCTATATCATCCTGGGATTCAATATGAGAAATCCTCTTATACATTTCGAGTTTAAGATATTCATTTCGAACATATTCATCTGGAATGTATGCATCTACCGGTATATCCACCGAAGTATCGAAGTCTTCTTCAACCTTGTCACCCATCTTTGAACGAATGGCCTGACCCAGAAGTTTTACATAGAGGTCATAACCTATTTCCTCCATATGTCCCGACTGGCTGCTTCCAAGAACATTACCGGCACCACGAATCTCCAAATCTTTCATTGATATTTTATATCCTGATCCCAGTTCTGTAAACTCCCTAATTGCAGAAAGTCTCTTTTCAGCCACTTCCTTAATCACCTTGTCTCTTCTATACATAAGGAACGCAAAGCTGGATCTGTCTGACCTTCCAACACGGCCTCTGAGCTGATAAAGCTGTGCCAGTCCAAAGTTATCTGCATTATGAATTATGATGGTATTTACATTCGGAATATCAAGTCCTGTTTCAATAATGGTAGTGGAAACGAGTACATCTATCTCCTTATTGATAAATGCATGCATGATGTTTTCCAGCTCTCGTTCCTTCATCTTGCCATGTGCGAATTCAATCCTAGCATTTGGAAGAAGGGCCCTGAGCTCAAGAGTTACTCTTTCAATGTCATCTACCCTATTATAAACATAGTAAACCTGGCCATTTCTTCCCAGCTCCCTGGAGATTGCCTCTTTTACTATCTCTTTATCATACTCCATTACGTAGGTCTGGATAGGACGCCTGTCCACCGGAGGCTCCTCCAGAAGACTCATATCTCTTATTCCGATGAGACTCATATGAAGAGTACGAGGAATAGGTGTTGCTGTAAGTGTAAGAACATCTACTGTATTCTTTAACTGCTTGATAGTCTCTTTATGTTTAACACCAAAGCGTTGTTCCTCATCTATTATGAGAAGTCCCAAAGCCTTATAGCCCACATCCTTGGAAAGAAGTCTGTGAGTACCTATTACTATGTCCACGCTTCCATTCTTCAGACCCTCAAGAATCTCTTTAGTTTCCTTGGCGGTACAGAATCTGGAAAGCACCTTTATATTAATAGGATAATTCTTCATCCTCTCTTCGAAGGTAGTGAAATGCTGTTCAGCCAGAATGGTAGTAGGAACCAGGTATGCCACCTGTTTTCCATCCTGCACAGCCTTAAATGCTGCCCTGATAGCAACCTCTGTCTTACCAAAGCCAACGTCACCACAGATAAGACGGTCCATTATCTTATCACTTTCCATGTCCTTCTTTGTATCTAGGATGGCATTATACTGATCTGGTGTTTCTTCGTATGGGAACAGTTCCTCGAATTCCTTCTGCCAAACTGTATCCTCTGAAAAAGCAAATCCCTTTTTATTCTGTCTTATTGCATAAAGTTCAATAAGTTCATCCGCTATATCATCAACATGATTTCTAACACGTTCTCTGGTCTTGTTCCATTCATTTCCACCCAGCTTATTCAGTCTAGGTTTACGCGAATCCTTGCTTGCATATTTTCCAATAAGACTCAGCTGCTCAACAGGAATAAAGAGCTTACCACTATCTGCATAATCTATATGAATATAATCTCTCTCCCTGCCGTCGGCAGTTCTTACCTTTTCTATTCCCTTATATATACCAATACCATGGCGCTCATGAACCACATAGTCCCCAACGCCAATCTCGTCTATACTGGCGACTCTCTCGCCCTCATACTTCTGAGGCAGCTTTTTCCTTCTCTTCTGGTCATGGCGAACTCCAAAGATTTCTCCCTCGGTTATAACTACAAGATGAGCATCAGGAATTCTGAGACTTTCCTCCAGACTTCCTACAGTGACCATAACCTCTCTTGGCTGAAGCACTCTGCTTCTACTCGCCGAGAAAAATGCAGGAACCTCCTCATTAACAAATGATTCAACCAGTCTCTTGGCTCTTGTCTGGGAAGGTGAAACTATGATGATCCTGTAATCATCCTTTCTCCAGCTTCTGATATCAGCCAGAAGTCTTGAGGTGTCTCCTCTATAAGGCTCAACACCCTTTGTCTCAAGATGACATGAAGCCTTACTCTTTATAATTCCTTCCTGCTTATAGAATTCAGAAAGAGTAACCGTTCTGGACTTAGCTAGTCTTTCAATTATTTCTTTATCACTAAAAAGAACTCCTGCCTGACCTGGAAGTATGTAACCGCTTTCCAGTCTGGCCTTCATTGATATGGCAAATTCATTTGCATGCGCCGCAGCTCTTTCCTCAACCTTTACAGCCTCATCAATAAAGATTGGAGTATCCTTTGGAAGATAATCCAGGAATGAAACTGTATCACTAAAGAAATATGTTACCAGGCTATCGAGACCAGAAGTAGAATTGTATTCCACTACCTGATCCTTCACATGCTGGATATAAGACTTAAGTCGTGCATAAGACTCTGTTTCAAAATTCTTCTTGAAAACTTCAGCGGTCTTAAGACCCTCTTCCTCTATAGCATCTATTCCACGCCTTATCCTCGCCTGACTCAGAACATATTCACTACTTGGAAGAATATCAAAGCTCTCTATTGACTCGATGGACCTCTGTGTACTCTCATCAAAATATCTGATGGATTCCACCTCATCACCGAAAAACTCAACTCGACAAGGGCACTCTTCTGCGAGGGGGTATATATCAATTATTCCTCCTCGTGCAGAAAACTGCCCTCTGGACTCAACTACAGCAACGTTCTCATAACCCAGCATGATAAGTCGGCGTTTAACATCCTCCATATCAATTTCCTGTCCAACTGAAAGGCTAAATGCATGCCTCCGGAAATACTTCATATCTGGCAGCCTGTCCATCAAGCCGTCGATTGTGGTTATGATGACTGTTCTTTCGTTAAGATATATTCTTTTTAAGATTTCCAGTCGTTTTGCTGATGTAAGATTACCGTGGACATCTGCATAATAAAACAGAGCATCCTTTGCAGGATATAAATAAACATCTCTGTCGAGAAATTTATAATCCTGATACAGTTTATCTGCTCTGGCACTATCAACGGTTACAACCAGTGTAAAAAGGCTGTCACCACGCATCGCTTCCATAATAAGAGGCTCAGCGGCTCTGGTGAGACCCCAGATGCTAAGGGGATAACCTTTTCCCTGCATCTTACTTAGCTCAGCGCATTCACGGACTGGGCTAACAAGTGCTTCCATTCTTACACCTTGTCCTAAGATCCTAAAGATCTTTAATTATATAAATTCATGGCTTTATCAGCGCCATCTTCTATTATAGTTACAACTGCATCTGCAGCTTTACTAACACTTTCACGAATAGCAGGGAGATCCTCCTTTGGGAATCTGGACAAAACATAGTCTGCCAGGTCCCAGCCTTCAGGCTTACTACCTACTCCCAACTTAACTCTGTCGAACTCTTCCGTACCCAGGTGTTCTATAATATTCTTTATTCCATTATGACCACCGGCACTTCCATGAGTTCTGATGCGAAGCTTTCCAACATCCAGATCAATGTCATCATAAATAATGATAAGGTCAGAAACTTCGCACTTATAAAAACTAAGCAGCTCGCTTACCGCTTCGCCACTTAGATTCATAAAGGTCTGAGGCATTGCCAGGACAACCTTTTCGCCAGATATGAAGCCATGACCTGTGACAGCTTTGCATTCCTTCTTATTAAATGGAATATCAAACTTATCAGAAAGTTCTGTCGCAACAGAGAATCCCATGTTGTGACGGCTTCCGGCATATTTAATTCCTGGATTACCCAGTCCAACGATTATCTTCATACTACTCCTGATTTCTTTCCTTCATTATCTTTTCAGCTGTCATAAGCTGAGAAATAGTATTTACTCCAAGTATCTCATCGTTATCTTCAACAGGAAGTGCATTTATCTTAAGGCCTGCATTCTTAATTATTGCAACAGTATCTGTAAGATAATATTCTCCTTGAGCATTGTCATTATTAAGAAGTGACAGACTTGCATTCAGAGCCTCTGCATTGAAAACATACATTCCCGAATTGATCTCATTTACCTTAAGCTCGTCATCTGTACAATCCTTATGTTCCACTATCTTTACAAAGTTACCATCAGCATCTCTGATGATTCTTCCATAGCCAGTTGGATCCTCCATAATAGCCGAAAGAACTGTAACTCCATTAGATTCATGCTTATGCTTATCATAGAGTTTCTTAATAGTATCTGCGGTAATAAGTGGGGTGTCTCCGCAAAGAACTACTACATCTCCTTCTGTACCTAAAAGAGGCTGAGCACATTTAACTGCATGTCCTGTTCCTAACTGTTCTCTCTGTTCAGCATACTCGACAAAATCAATGATCTCTTTTTTTACCAGCTGCCCCTGATAACCTACTATTACTATTACATCTGTAGCTCCTGCATCCTTTGCCGCCTGGATTGCATAATGAACCATTGGTTTGCCATCTACCTTGTGTAAAACCTTTGGCAGATCGGACTTCATACGAGTTCCTTTTCCTGCAGCAAGAATAACAGCTTTGAACTTATCCATTGCGTTTATCATTCTCCTCTCGAACTACAATAGTTTTATAGCTCGTGCCATTATATCACAAGTGATTTTGCCTTGCAAACTTAAAAGGAGAACAGCTTTTTAGGCTGTTCTCCTGTAATCTTTATTCTGTTGTTATGCAGTTTTATTCAGGAATCTCCTCATCAGCTGACTCCTCATACTTAGTCAGAATTAAATCCTGAATACGCTTTCTTGTATCGGAATTAATTGGATGAGCAATGTCTCTATACTCGCCATCTGCTGACTTGCGACTTGGCATTGCTATAAATAATCCCTTTTCTCCCTCTATAACCTTGATGTCATGAATTACAAACTCATTATCAATTGTTATAGAAACGACTGCCTTCATTTTGCCCTCTTTGGCAACTCGTCTTACTCTTACATCTGTGATTTCCATATCTGTAACCTCCCAAAAATACTACAGTGTATATCTAAAGCTCTTCTCTATAACTATCTTTGGATTGCCTGCCTCACCGGTGTGAACTGTATTAGCCTTGATAGTATCTCTACTCTCAACTATGCAGTTCTCGATGTAACAGTTATCACCGATATGTACATCATTCAAAATGATAGAGTTCTTGATAACACAATTATTACCTACATATACCTTCTTAAACAGAACTGAGTTCTCAACTGAGCCGTTGATGATACAACCACTTGCAATAAGTGAATTTGTAGTAACAGCATCGCCATTGAACTTAGCTGGTGGAAGATCCTCCACCTTGGTATAGACGCCTGGCGCTGTACGGAAGAAGTGATTTCTTACTTCCGGATCAAGAAAGTCCATATTCGTCTTGTAGTATGATTCTATGGAGCCAATATTTCTCCAATATGAATCAAGGCTGTAAGCATTGATTCTCTTGACATTCTTATATCTGATAAGAATATCCTTTACAAAGTCTGTCCTGCCTTCTGCAGCACATGTCTCTAAGAGTTCTATGAGCTGACGTCTTCTTACAACATAAACTCCTATTGAAGCTGTTGAAGTTTCAGCTACCAGTGGCTTCTCCTCAAAGTCCAGAACTCTTCCATTATCTCCTACCTTAACAACTCCAAATCTGGAAATGTCATCTTCGTCTGCCTTAATCTCTTTGGTAACGATAGTGATGTCAGCGTTCTTTGCTATATGATCCTCCAGAACCTTATTGTAATCCATCTTGTAAACGCCATCGCCAGATGCAATAACTACATATGGCTCATGTGCATCCTTCAGGAATCCAATGTTCTGATAGAGGGCATCTGCTGTTCCCTTATACCAATAGCTATTTGTAGCAGTGATAGTAGGTGTGAATATATAGAGTCCACCCTGCTTTCTTCCGAAATCCCACCATTTTGATGAATTAAGATGTTCATTCAGAGATCTCGAATTGTACTGAGTATAAACAGCAACCTTCTGAATATGTGAATTAGACATATTCGACAGTGAAAAGTCTATCGCTCTGTAGCATCCTGCCATAGGCATGGCAGCTGTTGCACGCTTAGCTGACAGCTCTCCCATTCGACTACTGTTTCCACCTGCAAGAATTATTCCTATAGCTCTCATATTATTCACCTGCCTCTCTAATTATTGAACCGCCACCAGGAAGTAATCCATCAGGATAATCCTCAGCAGTGGTCTCACCGAGAATAGCAGTATTCTTTCCAATCTTTACATTGTCAGGAATAATTGAATTCTCTCCAATAGTTACGAGGTCAAATGCATAAACCGATGGCTTATAGTCATTTTCTGCAGGCTCACCAACTCCGAGCTCGCAAGACTTACCAATCTTAACACCCTCAGCAAGGATAGCTTTGTCAATAATAGCTCCATCCCCAATCTCAACATTGTTCATGATGATGGAATCCTTAATGACAGCTCCCTTACCAATCTTTACTGCAGAACCGATAACAGACTTTTCAACGTTTCCATATATTTCAGTACCTTCTCCAATGATACTCTTTGTTACGCTGCTGCCCGGTGCAATATACTGAGGTGGTAGATTGTCACTCTTAGTATATATTCTCCAGAACTCCTCATAGAGGTTAAATTCTGGGATGATATCAACAAGTTCCATGTTAGCCTCCCAGTAAGAACCAAGAGTACCAACATCCTTCCAATATCCCTTGTAATCATAAGCAACTATCTTCTTTCCCTCTTCATGGCAAGAAGGAATAACGTGCTTACCAAAGTCACATGAAGGGACATCCTTCATTTCTATCAGTTTATCTCTCAGAAGCTTCCAGTTGAAGATATAGATACCCATCGAAGCCTTGTTACTACGTGGATGCTCCGGCTTCTCCTCAAACTCCTGAATAACGTTATTATCATCAGTGATTACAACACCGAATCTGCTGGCCTCTTCCATAGGAACCTGATATGTAGCCAGTGTAACGTCCGCATGAGAGCTCTTATGAAAATCAAGCATTACCTCATAATCCATCTTATAGATATGATCACCTGATAATATAAGTACGTAATCTGGATCATAGTACTCCATAAATTCGAGGTTCTGATAGATGGCATTGGCGGTACCAGTGTACCAGGATGCATTATCTGAACTCTCATATGGTGGAAGAACCGTAACACCTCCAAAATTCCTGTCTAAATCCCAAGGCATACCAATACCGATATGCTGGTTTAGGCGAAGAGGTCTGTACTGTGTAAGTACACCAACGGTATCAATCCCCGAGTTGATACAGTTACTGAGCGGGAAGTCGATGATTTTATACTTTCCACCGAAAGCAACTGCAGGCTTTGCAAGCTTTGAGGTGAGAACACCAAGACGGGAGCCCTGGCCACCAGCAAGAAGCATTGCGATCATTTCCTTCTTTACCATTTTGTCACTCCTTTTAAGTAAAAACTTGTGTCTAAATAAAAAATATCTAGTCACACCCAACAAGTTAGAATAATTATAACACTTTTGTCAGAATATTAAAACTTTTTTTTGGGTATTTTTACCCTTTTATTTAGATTTTTTCGTCCCTTGTTATCTAAAATGCACAACAGTTCATGAACATGCTTTGCGCACTATGCTCATCATAACAGTGAACATTTATAGTTTATCACCAAAAGGGTAACAAAAGCGCAACAAAAAAAGCCCTTCGCTGAAAAAATTCAGCGAAGAGCCAAGTTTTTTTATAAATTAGTTCTCTTTTCCTGTCTTAATAGCCTCTGTTACTGCTGTTGCAAGACCTGTGATACCTGCAAGATCAGCTGGAACAATAAGCTTGTTAGCAGGACCTGCTGCAGCTCTTTCGAATGCTGCAAGACCCTTAACAGCAATTGTGTTCTGTGTAGGAGCCGCCTCATTCATCATCTTAATAGCATCTGCCTCAGCCTGCTGTACCTGACGAATAGCCTCAGCATTACCCTGAGCTCTCTGGATAGCAGCTTCACGCTGTGCCTGAGCTTCAAGGATAGCAGCCTGCTTCTTAGCCTCAGCAGCAAGGATTGTAGCTTCCTTCTCAGCTGTTGCACGGAGGATCTTAGCCTCCTTCTCACCTTCAGATACTGTGATAGCTGCCTGCTTCTCACCTTCTGCACGGATAATCTGCTCACGTCTCTCACGCTCTGCCTTCATCTGTTTCTCCATTGATTCCTGGATAGCTGCCGGTGGCATGATATTCTTAAGCTCTACACGGTTAACCTTGATTCCCCAAGGATCTGTTGCTTCATCAAGTGTAGCTCTCATCTTTGAGTTGATTGTCTCACGAGATGTAAGTGTCTGGTCGAGTTCAAGATCACCGATGATGTTACGAAGTGTTGTAGCTGTAAGGTTCTCAATAGCTGCGATTGGATTCTCAACACCATAGCAGTAAAGCTTAGGATCTGTTATCTGGAAGAAAATGACTGTATCAATTCTCATTGTAACATTATCCTTTGTGATAACTGGCTGTGGTGGGAAATCAGCAACCTGCTCTTTAAGGGATACCCTGCGGGCTACCTTATCAATGATTGGAACCATCATGTGAAGACCAACTCCCCAAGTTGCTGTGTAAGTTCCAAGTCTCTCGATTACATATGCATTTGCCTGTCTAACAACGCGGAGTGCGCTACAAAGAAGTACAATTGCAAGAACTAAAATAATAATTAATACTGGCATAATACTTTAAACCTCCTACCATTAAAAATAAACCAATAACTTCAAGAGAATTATAAGCTATTTACTTCTCTCTGTACATATAGTTTTGTTCCCTCGATTCTTTTTATAACAACAAGTGTCCCCTCAGGAATAACACTTCCATCCTCAGATACGGCACGCCACTCTACATCCGCTATCTTGACCATACCTGTTTTTGCATTATTGTCTATAGTTGTCAGAACTTTCTCAGTACGCCCTATCAGACTATCGGCATTTGTTTTCTCCTGACCAAGCTTTAGTCTTTTCATAGCCAGTGGTCGCATAGACAGAAGAAGTACCGTTGAAACGACTATAAACGCTGCTATCTGAAGCCACAATGGCCCGTTTAGATATCCGATTATGGCTGCGACTATACCGCCGCCTGTAAACCATATGGAAGATAATCCCATAGTGATTATCTCAACCACCAGAGCCACCGCAGCAACTATTACCCAAAATGTGCCATAGCTCATACCCTTCACCTTCTTTCTGAATTATGTAAACTTAGTGGTCACGATAGTAATTGATGAGGCATCCGCTTGTTATAATTGTACGCTCATCATCTGTAAGTTCTCCAAGCCTAAGAGAAATCTCTTTCATTCCCTTGTTTACAATATAAGCTTTGATAACTTCAGCCTTCTCTTCTACAGCCTTACGAACATCAGGTACGAAGATGTAATCTCCATTCTCGAATCCATATGGATTATCTGATGTTATGTCAACTGATGACTCATCCATGACAAATGGAAGCATTCCCCAGTTGATAAGGTTCGATCTATATCTCTTAGTAGCATATTCACGAGCTATGTTTGCCCAGCCACCAAGAACCTTCTGACAGGAAGCAGCCTGCTCACGAGCAGAACCGTCACCTGGCTTAACTGCATATATTGTGCTACCAAATCCTGTATTCTTGTGATTTACACTGTTGAACTTCTCTTTGATAACAGGCATAACCTCTTTAATCTCAGGATAAACCTCACAAGGATGTCCGCCCTCTTCACGAACAACCTCAAGCTGATGGAACTCTTTAGCACGTCCAACATACTCTGGATCCTTACGTGAAAGTGTGAATTCAGCAAGTCCGATTGGGTTTGATCTGAAGGATGATGTTTCTCCTGAAGGAATAAGCTCATCTGTAGTAGTTACAGGGTCTGTAATTACTGAACAAACCTTAAGCAAAAGATTCTCTGTAAGTTCAGGCATTGCTGGCCAAGGCTTGATGTTTGGTCCCTGCTTAAGCTCTTCCTCTGGTCTTGCCTTCTTCCATCCATCATAAACTCTGTTCTCATAGATAGATTTATCGAAGAAGTACTTAGGTCCTGTATATTCAACATCAATATCTGTTGCTGGTGTAAGGAATCCCTTATTAACAGCTGTAGCAGCGATTGAACGAGCATCCATAAGTGCAACAGAACTAATCTGACCATTCTGAATCTTTGATCCCTCTCTGTTAGGGAAGTTACGTGTTGAATGTCTGATTGAAAGTGCATTGTTTGCAGGTGTATCACCAGCACCGAAGCAAGGTCCGCAGAATGCAGTCTTAATGATTGCACCTGTCTTCATAATATCTGCAGCCTTACCATTATTAACAAGTTCCATCATAATTGGCATACTTGCAGGATATACATCAAGTGTGAACTCATCGTTACCAATATATGAACCCTTCAGGATATCTGCCGCATCGCAGATATTCTCGAATCCACCACCGGCACAACCAGCGATGATTCCCTGCTCAACATAGAGCTTTCCATCACGAATCTTATCTGTAAGTTTAAATTCAACATCACCTGTAAGCTGCTTCTTACCATTCTCTTCACACTCATGAAGAATATCCTTTAAGTTTGCATTTAACTCTTCAATAGTGAATGTATTTGATGGATGGAATGGAAGAGCAATCATAGGACGAACCTTTGAAAGATCTACATATACAACTCCATCATAGTAAGCAACATCTGCAGGATTCATTTCTTTATAAGCTTCTGGTCTGTAATGAGTTTCGAACCACTCCTTAGTCTTCTCATCTGTCTTCCAGATTGAGCTGAGACATGTAGTCTCTGTTGTCATTACATCCACACCGATACGGAAGTCTGTTGAAAGCTTATCAACACCTGGTCCAACGAACTCCATTACGCTGTTCTTAACATATCCATTTTTAAATGTAGCGCCGATAAGTGCAAGGGCAACGTCCTGAGGACCAACTCCCTTAACTGGCTCACCATCAAGATAGATAGCGATAACCTTTGGAGACTTAACATCATAAGTTCTACCAAGAAGCTGCTTAGCAAGCTCTCCACCACCTTCACCGATTGCCATTGTACCAAGGGCACCGTAACGTGTGTGGCTGTCTGAACCAAGAATCATGGCACCGCACTCAGCAAGCTCTTCACGAGCATACTGATGGATAACTGCCTGATGAGGAGGAACGTAAATTCCGCCGTACTTCTTAGCAGCAGAAAGACCAAACATATGGTCATCTTCATTTATAGTTCCACCAACTGCACAAAGTGAGTTGTGGCAATTTGTAAGAACATATGGGATAGGAAATTCTGTAAGTCCTGATGCTCTTGCTGTCTGGATGATACCTACGAATGTGATATCATGAGATGTCATCTTATCGAACTTGATCTTCAGGTTCTCCTCATCTCCTGATGTATTATGGCTTGTCAGAATACCATGTGCTATAGTACCCTTTCTTGCCTCTTCCTTACTAACTCCAGCTGGTGCTTCTACAACCAAATCTTTTCCATTCAGAAGAAAAGCGCCACTATCATACAACTTTACCATTGTATTCCTCCTAAAAAATTAAAATTTTTATTATGCTTTATCATTTGCTTCCAGATTCTTCTTGAACTCATCCATATCTCTAAATAAGAGATAAGAACTCATTTCACTTGTATGCTTTACTGTATAGAGTGCATCATCTGCCATCTTGTAAAGATCAGTTATATCATTAGTATCACCTGGGATTTCAGCAATACCAATACTTGTTGAAATCTGGAATGTATGAGACTGGGTTTCTCCACTCTCTGTTTTTATAGTTGCCTCAATAGGCTTATCCATGGCTTCGCAGATTAAATCCGCAATTCCACGTACTGCAATTTCATTAGTTGCATTCTTAAATACAACCAGGAACTCATCTCCACCCACACGGATTGCGGTACATCTCTTCTGTCCAAGATGCTTCAGACGATTTCCTACTTCTCGAAGAACAACATCGCCCATGTCATGACCATAATTATCATTTATAGGTTTGAAATGATTGAGGTCCAACGAATAAAGGGCTATAGGGTAATTATCTCCATCCTTAACAATGTCCTCAAGATACCCAAGACCATATCTACGATTGTAAAGACCTGTAAGAACATCTGTATTTGAAATATATTCCAGATGGTCATTAGTCTCTTTAAGCTCTTTTATCTTCTCCTCGACCATCTTCTCAAGACGTTCAGTTTCATCTTTCTGTCTTGCTATAAGTTCCTCCGCAAGCTTGTTAGCCTGTACAGTCTTGCACATGATAAGGTAACCAAGCGTGGCTATTATCATTATAAAGAACATATAAGTATCTAAAAACCGGATGACCAGAAGAACAATGGCCATTACAAGAAGTATTGTCGAATTAATCCATGGAACATACTTTTCTCTTGGATTTTTCTTATCCCTAGGAACTATCTTTGATTCTTTTATTTCCGTCTCGGTCCAGGCAAAACTGTATACCATAAGACAGAGCATATAAAGGATATCAATGTAAATGCTTTCTGGATCCTTGTCGACGATCATCATGATCGTATAGCGTATCTCCATAAAACTGAAGAAAAGCAAGGACCCAAGTATCATATAAAAAGCTTTGTTATGTCCATAAAATCCCGTTTTTGCCACAATGATAGATGCAAGCACGATTGAGAATACAGAAACAAAGAAGTATAAAAGCAGTTCAACAAGTTCAACAGATATTCCATCAAACCTCTGGAAGCGGATAGCAAAGCTGTATCCCAAAAGTGATGTGACTATCGCAATGATGAATGCATTTACTGCAATATTCTGATAATCGCTCTTCTTAAACACATCTCTTGAATAAATAATGGTTCCGAGCAGGAACACATAGTCAGCAACCAGATAAAGATTACCGGATATATTTTCTATCACCATAGTCTTCTGCGGGAAGAACGCAACATATGCCCAAAACATATCAGCCAGGGCCCAAACACAAATTCCAAGGAAAAAGCAAATTCCAGTACGATGGTATTTGCCTGTTGTTTCCAGGGAAACCCAGATAAGTCCGGCCATAGAAAGGGAAAGGAATATTGATATAACATCAAATACCTTTTCCATACCAACTATTGTAGTTACGCTAAATGCAACAAACAAAAACGCAGCTACAAGTTTTAATATAGTTCGAATTGAATATGAAGCTGTACGCAAGTTTTACCTCCTTGCAAATAAACAATCAGCTTTATCTACTCTTCCACGTCAGGCAGTTTGAGTGTTGTAAGACTGTTTGCATCTATATTCGGCTCGCTCACAACACGGGTCGCCTGTCTTTCTACACTTCTTTCGAAGTAATTTCTGACCTCACGGGCATTTGCAAAATGCTCCTCGTGATCAACAGCCAGCTTGTTCAGATAATCATGAACATAATCTGTCGCCTCTTTGTTAAGCACATAATCCTGGCTGACACACATAAGATCAAAAATCTTAATAAGCTCTTCACCTGAATAATCAGGGAATTCAATAAATTTATTGAAACGAGATTTGAGACCCGGATTGGACTCAATAAATCTCTTCATTTCATCTGTATAACCAGCAACGATAACTATAAGGTCCTGACGATTATCCTCCATACGTTTCAGAAGGGTATCTACCGCCTCCTGTCCGAAATCTTCGCCTTCAGCATTTGTCAGGGTATAAGCCTCATCAATAAAGAGGACACCACCCATTGCCTCATCGCAGACCTTAGCTGTCTTCTGTGCTGTCTGACCTACATAACCTTCTACAAGTCCTGCACGGTCAACCTCAACCATCTGTCCCTTACTTACAACTCCCAACTGATGATAAATCTTAGCAAGAAGTCTTGCCACCGTAGTTTTACCTGTTCCTGGATTACCAGAGAATACCAGGTGAAGAGACATGCTAGGTGTTTTAAGTCCAAGCTTTTCTCTCATGCTACGGATCTTAACAAGGTTAATCAGATTGGTCAGATTCTTCTTAACAGTTTCAAGACCAATAAGTGAATCCAGTTCAGCCAGAAGCTCTTCAAGAGTTTCCTGACTTCCTGGCATACTGATTCTTACATTTGCGGGTTTTTCATCTTCCTCTACTGATCTGGCAGGAGTATTTCCAAAGCCACTGGTAGATGAACCTACACCACCCAGCTTTCCACCGTTTGGTGTGTTCTTGTAAATATCAAAGCCTCTCACATAATTATTCATCATGTTAATGTAATCTGATAATCTGTCTGCTTCTCTATCACTTATTCCGCCATAGGCTATGAAGTTACAACCCACATCGTTGAATGTACTTATCAGATAGGTTGAAATAGCCGAACCATAACCTGTTCTCTGATCCATTGGTGATGTATCATCCAGTACAAAATACTGAAGGGACCTAGGAACATAAGTTTTAAGATCCAGGTTACGGCAACGGTCATTAATAAATCTTTTGAAATTATATTCTGTGATAACTATTTCAAGATTCTCATTAAGGAAACGGATCTGGCGGTTAATATCCGCGCTGGTTTCATCAAAAACATAGCCTAAGAAAACCAGAAGGTCATCCTTCACCTGGTTCTTAAGCGAAACGCGGGCATCTGCCGGATATGGGCTGTTAGCCTTATATTGCACGTTATCAGCATATGAAAATGTATAATTGATCATCTGCTTAATATTCTTAGTTATCACTGGTTTCTCCTACTTACATTTAGCTTTAAGTTCTTCCCAACGCTTATCTACTTCTGCCTGGAACTCTCCGAGGAGATGCTCATTTTCAGGCTTGAAGAGATGTTTGAAACGTCCCTGTGGCTTTAAGAAGTCTTCGATTGGGAGCTTGTTCTTTGGCTCATAGCTGAGCTTCCACTCACCATCAATCACTTCGAAAAGTGGCCAGTAGCATGTATCTACTGCAAGCTGACATATCTTTGCCATATCAGCCGCATCGAATCTCCATCCTCTTGGACATGGTGACATTACATTGAGGAATGCAGGTCCTGGTGTGTAGATAGCCTTCTCAGACTTCTCATAAAGATCCTTCATACCAGATGTGAATGTAGACTGTCCAACATAAGGAATGTTATGTGCTGCCATGATAGCTGCAAGGTCCTTACGGGACTGAACTTTACCATTACTTACTGAACCAACAGGTGTTGTTGTTGTATCTGCAAATCTTGGTGTAGCCGATGATCTCTGAATACCTGTATTCATGTAAGCACCGTTATCGTAGCAGACATATACCATGTCATGTCCACGCTCCATAGCACCTGAAAGTGACTGGAATCCGATATCATATGTACCACCATCTCCACCGAATGTTATAAACTTATAAGTTGTATCTGCATCAATTCGGCCACGCTTCTTAAGAGCGTTATATGCAGTCTCTACACCAGAAAGTGTTGCGCCTGCACAGGCAAATGCATTGTGGATATAACTATCTGTATATGCTGTATATGGATAGAGGAAGGTAGAAACCTCAAGACAGCCGGTCGCATTTCCTATTACTGCCTTATCCTCTTCCTTAAGAGCTCTAAGTACTGTTCTAACTGTGATGGCCGCTCCACAACCAGCACAGAGTCTATGTCCTGGAGTAAGTCTGTCTGGCTTACTCATTACTTCCTTTAAATTATATGCCATCTCTATCTCTCCTACTTATCAGAAATCTTAATTCCATCACCTGACTGACGGATATCCATCTGGTCGTCACCACCGAAATCACGGAACTCATTTGAATAATCCGCATCTCTGTCGCGAAGTCCAACATACTTGAACTGCTCTGGCTCTTTGCCACGGCGAACGATCTCACGAATGTCTCTAAATACGTCTCTTGCTTCTGTAACTGTGTAGTCACGTCCACCAAGACCATAGAAATAATTAACAGTAGGAATATCAAGTCCGGCATCATACATTGCAGCCTTAAGCTCTGAACCAAGTGGGCCACCCATTCCTGAGAAGCTCTCTGCTCTGTCAAGGATTGCAACAGACTGACAATGCTTAAGTGCCTCAGCCAGTTCCTCACCAGGGAAAGGTCTGAATACACGAACCTTGATCATACCAACGTGAATGCCATACTCACGAAGCTTATCAACCGCATCCTTTGTCTGACCTGCAGCAGAACCCATAATAACTATGGCGTACTTTGCATCCTCCATACGATACTCCTCAAAGAGTCCATACTTACGGCCGGATACCTTTTCATACTCTGCGCATACATCAAGGATAACCTTCTTAGCATTCTTCATACCAGCACGCTGGTTGAACTTTGTCTCCATATAGAATGGAGAATTTGCATAAGGACCTGCAGCCATTGGCATATCCTTATTCAGAAGGAAGTTCTCTGGATTATATTCTCCAACGAATTTTCTTACTGATTCTGTATCTATAGTTTCAATATTCATAACTGCATGGCTTGTAATGAATCCATCGTAGCAGACCATCATAGGCAGCATTACATCTGGATGCTCAGTTACTCTGTAAGCCATGATGAAGTTATCATATGCTTCTTCGTTTGTCTCTGCATAAACCTGAAGCCATCCACTATCTCTTGCACCCATTGCATCTGAATGGTCGCAGTTGATATTAAGAGGACCTGTAAGAGTTCTGTTTACGAGGCAGAGCACAAGTGGAAGTCTGTCAGAAGCTGCTATATAAAGCTCCTCCCACATGAATGCAAGTCCTGCAGATGATGTAGCTGTAAGAGCTCTTGCTCCGGCAGCAGATGCACCGATTGCAGCACTCATTGAACTATGCTCAGATTCAACAGGGATGAACTCTGTATCAATTTCACCATTTGAAATGTATGTTGAAACCATCTGAGGAAGCTCTGTTGAAGGTGTTATAGGGAATGCTGGCATTACATCTGGATTTACCTGCTTGATAGCAAGTGCCACTGCTTCGTTACCTGACATTCTGTCACGCTTCTTTGCAGCTGTTCCCTGAATCTTATCTTCATCCTGTGCTTTTTTATTTTCTAAATATTCAGTATCGTAAGGACTTTCAACCTTTTGTGTCTGGTTAGGATTAACAGCCTCGATAGCTGACTTTGCTGTTTCTTCTGGGTTTATTCTAGTGTTTTTATCATTTGCCATTTTAGAGTCCCTCCTTCATTGTAATTGCACCGAAGGAGCAACAACCTGCGCAGATTCCGCAGCCCTTGCAGTGATCTAAATCGAAGTCCAGTCTCTTTCCATCCTCTACTGGAATAGATGAATCTGGACACATAGGTGCACAGAGGAGACACTGAACACATTTATCCCAGTCAATGACAGGAGTCATTGTTCTCCACTCACCTGTAAGGAATGTAGCAGCACCGCCGCCACCATAGACAACATTTCCTGGAGTAATATCCTGGTAAGGTGCCTTTTCTGTAAGCTTTGTAATATCTGTTTTAACTTTATTAGCCATTAGTGCACCTCCTCAAAGGCTCTTTCAAGGGCCTTCATATTTCCATCAATTACTTCAGGTTTCTTAGCAAATTTATGCTGATAGGAGCCTCTCATTTCCTCAAGGAAATCCTGCTTTGACATTATTCCTGAAACCTTAACTATTGCTGCGAGCATAGGTGAGTTAGGAAAATATCTGCCAAGTGTTTCCATTGAAATGGTATGAGCATCAACAGTATAAACCGCACCCTCATATCCCTTTAACAAAGGAAGTATCTCTTCCTTAGGCTTTGCAGTATTGATAACAATACCACCGTCCTTATTAAGACCTGATGTCACGTCTACGCTGTGAAGTAGAGTCTCATCAACCACTACAACATAATCGGGGTTGTAAATGTTGGAATGATTTCTGATCTCATTTTCACTGATACGATTGTATGCAGTGATTGGCGCACCCATTCTTTCTGGACCGTACTCTGGAAATCCCTGTACATACATTCCAGTATTGAATGCGACATCCGCCAGCAGAAGCGCTGCGGTTTTTGCACCCTGGCCACCACGGCCATGCCATCTGATTTCGACTGCTTTACTCATAATAAAAGCTCCTCCTAGAAATTAAAAACCAATCTTCATTATACCAAATATTGGTCTAATTATAAAGATTTATCTATCTTCAATCGGAACATATTCACGTTCCTTCATGATGCTCATATATGCAGGACGAATTATCTTGTCCACATTGATAAGCTCTTCTATACGATGAGCTGACCATCCGACTATTCTCGCAACTGCGAAAAGTGGGGTATAAAGTTCTACCGGAATACCCAGCATACTATAAACAAAGCCACTGTAGAAGTCCACATTCGCACTGACACCTTTGTAAATGCGGCGCTTTTCAGCAATTACTTCCGGAGCTATCTTCTCTATGTTCGAATACAGCTCATACTCTTTTTCCATATGCTTATCAACAGCCAGCTTCTCAACGAATTCCTTGAAAGCTCTTGCTCTTGGATCTGAAATAGCGTAGATGGCATGTCCCATTCCATAAATAAGACCTCTCTGGTCAAATGCCTGCTTATCAACTATCTTAGCCAGATAATCCTTGAGTGTATCCGTGTCATTATAATCAGGAACATGTGCTCTGATATCTTCCATCATCTGCATAACCTTGATGTTTGCACCACCATGCTTTGGTCCCTTCAGTGAAGAAAGAGCCGCTGCTATAACAGAATATGTATCTGACCCCGCACTGGAAACAACACGGGTTGTAAATGTCGAGTTATTACCACCACCATGCTCCATATGAAGAACAAGGGCAGCGTCCAGAACCTGTGCTTCAAGCTCTGTATACTTTTTATCAGGACGGAGCATTCTAAGGAAATTCTCCGCTGTACTAAGCTTTATATCTGGACGGTGGATGTACATACTTTCATCTAATTCATAGTGATTATATGCATTGTATCCATAAACAGCCAGCATTGGGAACTCACTTATAAGTGCAAGGCACTGTCTGAGTACATTTGGAATTGAAAGATCTGCCACCTCATAATCATCATAAGATGCCAGCGTAAGTACAGACTTTGTCATGGAATTCATAACGTCTCTACTTGGAGCCTTCATAATAACGTCACGAGTGAAGTTAGTTGGCAGATGATTAAGATTACCAAGAACTGCTCTGAATTCACTGAGCTCATCCTTATTAGGAAGTTCTCCAAAAAGAAGAAGGTAAGCAACCTCTTCAAAACCAAAACGCTTGAAACCAAAGTCCTTCACCATGTCAATAACATTGTATCCACGGTACCAGAGTTCTCCATCAACATGGATTTCCTGACCATCAACCTCTTTTGAAGAGATAATCTTTGATATATTGGTCACTCCTGTAAGGACACCATGACCATCCAGATCTCGAAGCCCCCTCTTAACTCCATACTGATCATAAATTGCTACATCAACACCATCAACACTACGTGAAAGCTGTTCCCCTTTTTTCACATACTCTAAAACATCTTTTTCTGTCATACTTTAAACCCTCCTTAGCTAGTAATAATTCCACCACCCAGACAATAGTCACCGCTATAAACTACCAGGCTTTGTCCTGGCGTTACCGCACGTACCGGTTCATCAAAAATCATTGTCGCCGTACCATCCGAACGGAGTGTTAAAACTCCTGCTGTATCTTTTGCTCTATATCTCACCTTAGCGGTTATGCTGAGTTTTGTTTCTTCTTCATTTTTTTCTAAAATCTTATCTTCATCCGGTAGACTGATAAGATTGAAATCCACCGCTTCTACTTTTCTTGTAAATAGGTCGTCATTTGAACCCAGGATAACCTGATTGGTTTCCGGGATTATGTCAACCACATACAACCTATCCTCTGCGGCTATTCCAAGGCCTCTTCTCTGGCCAATGGTATAATGATAATAGCCCTTATGGGTACCGAGGATATTCCCCTCTGTGTCAAGGAACTTACCATCCTTATCTTCCTCACCCTTTTCCTGGGATGCTTTCTTAGATGCATCCAGTGCGATATTTATCTTACCCATAGCTTCGCGTTCCATATATCCAGCATAATCTCCATCAGGTACGAAGCATATATCCTGACTGTCATGCTTTCTGGCAACTATAAGACCTGCTTTTTCAGCCACCTCTCTGGCCTTCTCCTTCTCATACTCCCCAAGAGGAAAATAGAGTTTTGAAAGCTGGTCCTGATTCAGAAAGTAAAGAACATAGGTCTGATCCTTGGTCTGATCCACAGCTCTTTTTAATTTATAAATACCCCGCTTTTCGTCATATTCAATTCTGGCATAGTGGCCTGTAACAACCTTTTCACAGCCCTGCTCCTCAGCCATTTCGAAGAGCCTGCCGAACTTCATATATTTATTACAATCAATACATGGATTTGGAGTCTGACCTTTTAGATAGGTATCGATAAACTTATCTATTATCTTCTCCTTAAATCCATCCATGAAATTAACAACACTGAAGGGAATTCCCAAAGTCGAACATACAACTCTTGCATCTTCTATATCATCAGGGGTGCAGCAAAGATGGGTTCCCTGAACAGTACCAAGATCCTGATCGTGGAGCATCATAGTCACACCTATTGGAAGAAAGCCATCTTCCCGCATAAGATATGCAGCAACAGAACTGTCCACTCCTCCACTCATGGCTACTAAAGCTTTTTTCTTTAAATCAGGCATTCCAACTCCTTGTCCCAAATCTTATTATTTCACATCAGATTTTTCTGATGGCTCCTAAACATTTCTTTAGTCTTATATCAAACTGAGGATAAAAATCCTCGTTATAATCATATGCATCCATATAAAAATAACCTAAAACAGTTTTTATTATCTCTTTAATCCTAAGTTCAGATTCTTCTGTATGAGAATCCATTTTATTCTTTCTGTACTCTTCAGCGCCCTGTTCTTCCCAAAGCTCTGAGTCTCCAACTATTCCGGCATATTCCTCAAGGCTCTTTTCATCCAGATTTTTCAGGCGCTCATTTTCGTAGCCTGTCATCTCTCGGATTTCACCGACCTTCTTTTCTTCAAACTTTATAAACTTATGCCACTTATTTATAAATAAACTATTCTTTTCCAGATCTTCTTCTCCCAGCCAGTCTCTGACCTTAACAGGAGTTCTTGGATTTACTATGCACTCATTTACCTGAAGGACGTATTTGAAATCCCCATCCTCATAAAGTCTCCCCAACGGAAACAGCCTGCATATACCAGGTCTGCTGCTATGAATGCTGCATCTTCCATCGACCAGGAATTTACATCCTTCATCCATCTTAAGATGCGGAAGCACAATGCCATCTATCACGGACATTTCCACTATAAATCCAACCAAAAGATCATCGAAGCTTTTTCCAGTTTCTTTGGATATGTTATAGACATCATAAGGTGTAAGGACTATAGAAGTTCCCATATCGGATTCACAGCAATGACTACAACCTGCACAGCCACCAGTTCCTACCAGAACTTCGTCATCAGGTCCATAAAATCTGCCGTCGTATATGTCCTTAATATCTTCGTATCTAAGCATTGAAAGACTCCCTTTAGCTAGTTAAAGCGCATACATAGTTATTTTATAAAAATATTAATGTGGACGCAAGAAAAATCCGCAAAAAAAGAGCAACTGCCACCTCAGAAGAGAAGGCAGTTGCCACTTGAATGTTTTTTTTAGTGGTGGAAAAGTCTGATGCCTGTGAAGCACATAACTATTCCATACTTATTACATGTCTCGATAACATTGTCATCTCTGATAGAACCACCTGGCTGAGCAATGTACTCAACACCACTTCTGTGAGCTCTTTCAACGTTATCTCCAAATGGGAAGAATGCATCTGAACCAACTGATACTCCGGTATTCTTCTTCAGCCATTCTTTTCTCTCTTCTCTAGTGAATACAGCAGGCTTTTCTGTAAAGTACTTCTGCCACTCGCCTTCACCTATAACATCCTCATAATCATCGCTGATGTAAACATCGATAGTATTATCTCTGTCAGCTCTTCTGATATCAGCCTTGAAAGGCAGGTTGAGAACCTGAGGTGACTGACGAAGGAACCACTTATCCGCCTTGTCACCTGCAAGTCTTGTACAGTGAATACGTGACTGCTGTCCAGCACCGATACCGATAGCTGCGCCATTCTTTACGTAGCAAACTGAATTAGACTGTGTATATTTAAGTGTGATCATTGAAATAGCAAGGTCAATCTTTGCTGACTCTGGAAGATCCTTAGCATCTGTAACAATATTTGAGAAGAAGTTCTCGTCGATAACAAGTTCGTTTCTTCCCTGCTCAAAAGTTACGCCATAAACATCCTTTGTCTCTGATGGAGCTGGCTGATAATCAGGATCTATCTGGATTACACAATAGTTTCCATTCTTCTTTGACTTAAGGATTTCAAGCGCTTCATCTGTATATCCAGGAGCAACAATTCCGTCTGAAACCTCTCTCTTAACAAGCTTTGCTGTATCAGCATCACATGTATCTGAAAGTGAAATGAAATCTCCGAAGGATGACATTCTGTCAGCACCTCTTGCTCTTGCATAAGCACATGCAAGTGGGCTAAGCTCTCCCATATCATCTACCCAGTAAATCTTCTTCTCAATATCAGTAAGTGGAAGACCAACTGCGGCACCTGCTGGAGAAACATGCTTGAATGATGTTGCTGTAGGAAGGTTAGTTGCTTTCTTAAGCTCCTTTACAAGCTGATAACCATTGAAGGCATCCAGAAGATTAATATATCCTGGCTTTCCGCAAAGTACTGTAAATGGAAGATCACTTCCGTCCTTCATGAAAACTCTTGAAGGTTTCTGATTTGGGTTACATCCATACTTTAATTCTAACTCGTTCATTTTCTTCTCCTTACTGATTCTTATTTACAATTCTAGTTTCTACTTTACCAGTTTCAACATCGATGAAACGTGTAAAGAGTGATACCTTGTTATCCTCATTCAGAGCGTTCCATACTGTATTAGTAAACTCATCAATATCATCAGTAGCGATTTCTACTGGTGTTGGCTCACCTTCGTAGCTTGGAAGTGGATTTCCATCTCCCATATATGTGTGGATGAAATGTCCTTCACCTGCCATAGGATTATCATAGCTAAATGTAAATCTCAGGCACTGATCAGGATTTCCGTTATTTGACTTAAGGATTGACATCTCATATGTATAGCCATCCTCAATGTGAAGTACACCAGATATTCTAGGTGTGTAGTTTGGAGCATCTGGCTCAAACTCACGATTTCTGAGAGACTCTTCGAATGTATCTCCCTGATCCATGTTCTCATAAATCGTATCTGTCTGATCTCCGTTAGTAACGATTGTATCAGTTCCTCTAACTCTTACAGGTGCGTAGATAATAAGACTTGGGTCCTCCATCTTTGATGGATCAAAAGCCTCTGTTCTGATACCTTCGCCCTCTGTTACGAATACTCTGTTACGGCTGTTCTCTGAACGTCCCATAATAAAGTATGCAATTGCTGCTTTTCTTCCATCAGGTGTGCATCCAATAACAATTCCACGTCCTGGATAGCTAGTTGCACCAATCTCGGCTGCCATGTTTACTCTTTCCATTTCATCCTCCTATTATTCTTAAAAAATACAAAAGCCGTCTGGGCTTTTTTACCCAGACGGCCGGTCATTCATAAAGCTCTCATGCTCCTCGTGGTAAACTCCACTCTAATCCGTCAGTCACATGAGCTAAATACAATATACATATCACTGATATCAAAGTCAAGAGCATAAAATATCAAATTTCTGTCATATGAAACTAATTAGTGAACCCATTCACCATTACCATTTACATAGTAGCCATTGATTGAAGTATTGGTTGCAAGCTCTCCACTACCATAGAAATAGTAATACTTTCCTTTTATTTCTTTCCAACCGGTAGTAAGAGTTCCGCTGGATGACAAATAATACCACTTACCCTTATCCTTAACCCAGCAGCTTTCCAGCATGCCGTAGTCAGAAAGATAATACCAGTTACCTGAGCCTGGACTCTGAACCCATCCGGTCTGCATTGCACCACTTCCGCTGAAGTAATACCACTTTCCACTTACCTTAGCCCAGCCTGTAGCCATAAGACCACTATCCAGGAAGTAGTACCAGGTACCACCATCATTCATCCACTGCTTCTCGTACATTCCGTAGTATCCAAGATAATACCATCCGGCATTACCATGATACCATCCAGTCTTTACATATCCTGAACTATCGAAATAATACCACTTTCCACCATCATAGAACCACTTGTTAGCTGGGTAAGAACCATCACTATTCTGATACCACCAGCCACCTGAACCGCTGACCCATTTACCGGTATTCTTTGTATATCCGGAAACATGCTTTGTTCTAGGTGTAACAATATTTGAAAAATCAGTATAACTGAAATCTATATCTACTGAGTTAGCACTAATACCGTTGAGGAAGGTTGTACTACCCGCCTGCCAGATATTTCTTGAAATAGATGTATTAAATGTTCCGTTATATCTTGCCACCCACTTATATACTCCAGAGAGTGAAGAAAGGTCAATATAATTCTTTGCCCAGTTTTCATTACAATAAATCATTGGAGTATAACCAGCAGATTTAATCTCATCACAGAAAGACTTAGCAATTGCTGTGATGGCATCCTTACCAAGACTTGTCTGACTATTATCCTCAAGGTCAAGGGCTACAGGATAAGAAACATTATATCCCTGAAGCTGATCGATAACCCACTGAGCATCAGACTTAGCATCTGATGGAGACTTAGCTGTACTATAGAAGTAAACACCAGTCTTTATTCCCACTGCATTTGCAGATGACATATTCTGCTTATAATATGGATCAAGGTTGTGAGAGCCATGACCAACTCTTACGAAAGCAAAGGAAATACCCTGACTCTTTACTGCTGCCCAGTCAATATTCTTCTGATACTGAGAAACGTCGATACCCTTGATAGTACCTGCAAGACTTGCAGTACTGCTTGTCTGATATCCATTCGAATCAAAGTATGTATAGTTACCATTGATAAGCTGCCAGCCTGTCATCATTCGACCAGTCTTCCAGCTTCCATGATCTGAAGTGTTGAAATAGAAATAATGCTCTTCATTATTACTATTCTTTATTTTCTGATATCCTGTGACCATATATCCGTTGGAATCGAAATAGTACCACCCATTGTCATACAGCCAAAAATTCTTTCTCCAGCTTCCATCATCATTAATATAAATCCATTTATCGCCGGACTTTGACCAGCCTGCAGCTTCAACACTCAGGCCTGATAAAACAAATGCTCCAGAAAGAATTATAATCGCACATAAAACTCTTACTATCTTTTTGAAACTCATAATTATTCCTCTCTCTTTTATAAATACAAAGTTAGTAGTTAGGGTAACATGAATTGAGCAAAAAAGCAATTTTATGTTATAATAAGTGGGCTATAGAATAACGGCGAAAGGGGAACTGTTATGGGAGTTTTATCTACACTCTTTTCTAATGTACAGAATCTCGATATAAAACAACTAATAATGTGGGTAATAGGAGGCATCCTGATTTTCCTTGCTATTAAAAGGAAGATGGAACCAACACTCCTGCTCCCAATAGGATTCGGTGCCATTCTTGTAAATCTGCCTATGTCGGGTGCAATCACTCAGACCGTAGGTGATATTGTTCAGGAAGGACCTATCTCAATTCTTTTTGAAAGCGGAATTGCCAATGAGCTTTTCCCACTTTTACTTTTTGTAGGAATTGGAGCAATGATTGATTTTGGACCACTTCTTACAAATCCTAAACTAATGATATTTGGTGCAGCTGCCCAGTTCGGAATATTCTTTACACTGAGCCTTGCTTCACTATTTGGATTCGAGTTACGCGACGCTGCTTCAATTGCAATTATAGGCGCTGCTGACGGACCAACATCCATCTTCGTAGCTAACTATTTCGGAACAAAATATATAGGAGCCATAATTGTTGCGGCTTATTCCTATATGGCACTTGTGCCAATAGTTCAGCCCCCTATCATCAAGCTTCTTACAACACAGAAAGAACGTAAGATAAAAATGGAATACAATCCAGGAAGTGTTTCACAGACTACAAAGATTCTATTCCCTATATTCGTTACTATCCTTACAGGAATCGTTGCACCAAATGCAGTTGCACTGATCGGTTTCCTTATGTTCGGAAATCTCATTCGCGAATGTGGAGTTCTAAACTCACTTTCCGAAACAGCTCAGTCAGCTCTGCCAAACCTTGTAACACTTTTCCTTGGAATAACTATCGCCGAGAAGATGCAGGCAGATGCATTCCTCAATCCAGAGACCCTTTTAATCCTGGGACTTGGACTTATAGCATTTATCTTTGACACAGCAGGCGGAGTTCTGTTTGCAAAGCTGATAAATGTATTCGCAAAGAAAAAGATAAATCCTATGATTGGAGCAGCAGGAATTTCAGCATTTCCTATGTCTTCAAGAGTAGTTCATAAAATGGGACTTGAAGAAGACCCAACTAATTTCTTACTCACACATACAATTGGTATAAATGTTTCAGGTCAGATAGCTTCCGTTATAGCAGGCGGACTTATTCTTAACCTGATAGCCAGATAGGAGGACAAGCCATGAAGATAGATACAAATGCATTTATGAATTCTCTTCCTATTATGGGAGTAGGACTTCTGGGAATATTTATAGTAACAATAGTTATCATTGTCGGAATTTACATCTTAAAAGCGATAACTCCAAATGATAAGGAAACTAAAAAATCTGAAAAAGAAGATAACGAAGATAAAGTAGAATCCGCTTTAGATCTCATGAGAGAAAGAGAAAAGAAGGATTTCCTGAAGGAAGAAGAATGTAACTATATATCGCACGATTTGTAGGAGGCTAGTATGGAAAAAATCAAGATAGCATTTTATGATTCAAAGGATTATGACAAAGAGTCATTCATAAATTCAAATGTTAATGATGAATTTGAAATAACTTATCTGGAAACAAGATTATCTGTAGATACATATAAGCTGGCAGAAGGCTGTGACGTTGTCTGCGTTTTCGTAAATGATGATGTTAACTCAAAGGTTATAGATAAGCTTCATAAAATGGGAGTAAAGCTTATTGCCCTTCGTTGTGCAGGATATAACAACGTAGATATTGAATATGCTTTTGGAAAGATTCATGTAGTACGCGTTCCTGCATATTCACCTTATGCAGTAGCAGAACATGCTATGGCTCTGCTTCTCACATCTATCAGAAGAATTCACAAAGCATATATCAGAACAAGAGATTTTAACTTTAGTCTGAATGGCATGACAGGCTTTGATCTTCATGGTAAGACAGTTGGTGTAATCGGTACTGGTAAGATAGGTAGAATCTTTATAGATATCTGTTGTGGTTTTGGAATGAACATTATTGCTTATGATAAGTTTCCTGCAAAGGATTCTGGCATTGAATATGTAGAGCTTGATGAGTTATTTGAAAGAAGTGATATCATTTCTCTCCACTGCCCACTTACAGACGAAAGCCTTCACATGATAAATGCTGACAGTATAAAAAAGATGAAAAAGGGAGTTGCTATTATCAACACCTCCAGAGGTGCCCTTATAGATTCAGAAGCCCTGTTAGAAGGAATAAAGGCACGCCACATTGGAGCGGCATGCCTTGATGTTTACGAAGAAGAATCAAATGTATTCTTCCATGATTATTCAAATCACATTGTGAATGATGATACATTAGCAAGACTTATTTCCATGCCTAATGTTATTGTTACCTCTCACCAGGCATTCCTTACAAAGGAAGCACTTTCAAATATTGCAGATACAACCTTAAACAATGTCAGAGAATTCTTTGAAAAAGATACATGTACAAACGAAGTTTGTTATAAATGCTCTAACTTAGCTAATTGTAATCAGGCACATGATAAGAAATGTTTCTAAATCTGTATTAACAAACTGAAATACATTATTTGTTTAAAAGCTTTTTAAAGTTTTCTTCCTGGTAAGGTACCAGCTTGTGCTTTGAAGGACATACCCATCTTGGACATGATCCAATCATACCTTTAAAACGTATAGCTAATTTCTTGGTTGAAAATCTAAGTGGAAGCTTTTCAAGTTTTACTGACTCTAATTCAGCATTACTAAAATAAACAAAATTATTTAAATCTGTAATAAAGTTTTTGATAGACGGAGTCATTTTACCTCCATTTGAGAGAGGTATAATGGCTACTCCGTCTGCCATTACATTTACAAGGTAGCCTCCATAAACTGTTGTATCAAAAACAATTTTTTGCTTTTCATCTAATGAATTATGAAATTCTTTAACCGCTTCATTAACTGCGTTTGAAACAGCACTTCCAACTAATCCGCCAACTATTCCACCAGCAACTCCACCAGCTTTAGCACCTACAACTGCCGCATTAGTTGTAGCAATCTGTCCCTCACTTCCTGCAAGAGAACCCATATAATCATAGTTCTGTACAACCAGAAAACAATTATCATCTCTAAGACAATTAAAGCCAGCAAATAAAGCCTTTACAGTTTCAATATTTCCTATTCCTTCTATATTTACGTTATTCATCTTTGTTTTGTCCTTTCTCCAACCTTCACCTTAATTCAAGGCATCTTTATTTTTTACAAACGCAACTATTTTATCATAATACTTATATAAATCAATAATATTATTGGGATATAGCCATTTAATTATATATTGAAAATAGTTAAAATTTTTTATATAATATTTTTTGCGCTGTAATTACTGTATTTTTCTAACAACAGCCGTAAAATCATAAGGCCGAAAGGCCAGGGGGATACAATTGTGGGAGAAAAACTATACAGTGGTAGTTATAAGGAATTTATCAGGGGGATCGATAAAAGCGAGTATACTATCAAAGATATAATACAGCACACCAAAAAGGCAGTACCAGGAATCGCTGGCGAACTGCACCTTGGCAGAGTTGAAACCATACTCAAAGCAAAACCAAATCTAATAGACAGGGTCGGATTTGACGGTCAGGAGCTTCTATTCCAATCAGAAAAGGGTTATGATCCGGAGCTTCACACACTGGAATTTACAACTGGTGGTGGAGCATACATTAAGATGAATGCTTATCCGGAAGCAGGCTATAAATGGAGCGAACTTGAACTGGACGACCTTAGATTCATTTGTTCTAATTATTTCTCATTATTCGAAAGAGCAAGATTATCAAGTATCATAGAAAAAGCAGCTGTCACTGAAAGCATGACAGGTGCTGTTAATATTGCGGGACTCTTACAGATTCTCGGAAAATATAAATCAAATGGAACACTAGGCAGATACACTTCTGCTTTTATGAATATCAAAGATTTTAAATTCTTAAACAAGAGACTTGGAATTAAACAGGGTGACGCCGTGCTTCGTGGTTTCGTTGATAAGCTGTACGGCTATCTCACACCTGATGAAGTAGTCGCACGTCTAGGTGGCGACAACTTTGTTGTTCTTGTGAGCGACGAAAGACTTGGTGGTTTCCTTGATCTTGTAACTCCACTTGTTCTTACAAGCGTAGATAAAGATAAAACCAAAGAGTTAAATGTATTCTTCCGTATAGGTCTTTGCAACGTTACACAGGATACAGAGATAAGTGATGTACTCGGATTTGCCAGCACAGCTCTCGCAGAAACAAGAAAGCCAGGCAACGGAGATATCATCTGGTTTGACAAGAATATCCACGAACAGCATATGGCAATTCAGAAGGCCACCTTCCTGTTCGGTGAGGCTCTGGTAAATGACGAGTTCCAGGTATTCTATCAGCCAAAAGTAAGACTTGAGGATAATACACTTTGCGGAAGTGAGGCACTTGTCAGATGGATACGTCATGGCAAGGTTCATTTGCCAATGGAATTCATCCCAGCCCTCGAAGAAGATGGAAGCATTACAGAGCTTGATTTTGTAATATTTGAAAAGGTATGTCGTGATATCAGAATGTGGCTTGATACCGGAATAGAACCTGTTAAGGTTTCTGTTAATTTCTCAAAGCATCATATAAAAACAAAAGAAGCTGCACTAAATATTATCGGTATACTTAATAGATATGATATCGATCCAAAATATATTGAGGTGGAGCTTACAGAATCTGCCTGCTACGAAGATATGGAAGAGATTAAGGAATTCCTTGAGACCCTGTCAAAGCATAAAATATCTGTTTCAATTGATGACTTTGGTACCGGCTATTCATCACTTAGCCTTCTGAAGAACCTGATGGTAGATATCATCAAGTTAGACCAGTCATTTGTAAGAGCAATCGATGGTGAAGATGAGACCGAAGTAAAGAACGATATGGTAGTTATCAAGAATATCGTTAATATGGTCAAAGAACTTAACATGGATATCATAGCAGAGGGTGTTGAAACCCTTGAAGAAGCTGGTTTCCTACGTGAGGTAAATTGTAATATGGCACAGGGTTATCTGTTCGATAAACCTATGCCACATGATGATTTCGAATTATTACTAAAAGGTAATAGAGTCCTTAATTAAATCTTTTCTGGTTCCGGATAATCCTGACCCATTGTATCGACTGTAACAGTCTTCATAACCTGTGGGACAATAGGCTTATCCGCCCAACCAGTCTTAGTTGTTGCTATTCTATCAACAACATCCTGTCCTTCAGTGACCTTTCCAAATGCTGCATAATCCCCATCCAGATGTGGTGCATCATCATGCATAATGAAGAACTGAGAACCTGCACTGTCAGGAGCCATGGAACGTGCCATGGAAAGAACTCCAACTGAGTGCTTAAGATCATTTTGGAATCCATTTGAAGCAAATTCTCCTTTAATTGAATATCCAGGACCACCTGAACCACGTCCATCAGGATCTCCACCCTGAATCATAAATCCAGGAATAACTCTATGAAAAATAAGTCCGTCATAGAATCCCTTCTTAACAAGCGAAATAAAATTATTAACAGTATTTGGTGCAATCTCAGGATAAAGCTCAGCTTTAATAACCCCACCATCCTGCATTGTAATAGTAACTACTGGATTTGCCATTTTATAAATCTCCTTTTTCTATATTAAGATTCTTCCACAGAATCTTGCGTTCCATCTTTTGCATATAGCATCTTTAGAAGTATTGGAGTAAGAATTGAACTTACGATTATCAGCAGAATAACTGAAGTAAAGTATTTACTTTCAAGCATCTCTACTTCCAGTCCCTTCTTGGAAACAATAAGAGCAACCTCTCCTCTTGTCATCATTCCAACACCAATCTTAAGAGCATCCTTGCCCTTGAATCCACAGACTCTTGACATAAGTCCACATCCAATAATCTTTGATATAAGTCCCACCAATACAAATCCCAATGAGAATAAAAGTATCGTCATATCAAGACTTCTAAGGTCAGTTTGAAGACCTATACTCGCAAAAAAGATAGGACCAAATATCATATATGAATTAACGTCCATCTTCCTGTCAATATATTCAGAATCATCCAGAGAACTAAGGATAATACCTGCCACATAAGCTCCCGTGATATCAGCTATTCCAAAATATTTATCTGCTATATAAGAAAGCGCAAGTGCAAGCGCAAGCCCAAGAATTGGGATACGCTGTGTATGAGGATATTTCATATCCAGCCATTTCATAACCTTGTAGATGATAAATCCAACACCTACTGCAAGTATGAAAAATGCAATCGTTCTGAGGATTACATCTGTTATCTTACTACTGGTATCTCTAAAGCTGATAACCATTGTAAGAACCAGAATACCAATAACGTCATCAATAATGGCAGCGCTCAGAATAGTAGTTCCAACTTCATCTGACAACTTTCCCAATTCCTTCAATGCCTGTACTGTAATGCTTACAGATGTGGCTGTAAGAATGGTTCCTATAAATACAGCATGAAAGAATTTATCAGAGCCTATATAGTCAAAGCCATAGAAACCAAGGAATAAAAGCGTTCCTGCTACTAGTGGTACGAATACTCCTGCACATGCTATAGCTGTGGACTTAACTCCTGTCTTCTTAAGCTTGTTCAGATTAGTCTCAAGGCCTGCACTGAACATAAGAAGTATTACACCAATCTCGGCCATGCCAGATAAAAAGTCAGAGGGACGCACCCATTTCAAAAGGCTTGGTCCAAGTATAAGTCCAGCTATTATTTCTCCGACAACCTGTGGGGCTTTTAATTTTCTGGCTACCAGACCAAATAGCTTTGCAGTAATGATTATTACTGCAACACTTCTCAGTATTTCTAGTTTTTCCATTATTTTTCCTCTTTAAAAGTTAGTTTCGCCACGACTTCAACATGCATACTTCGTGGGAACTGATCATATATTGAATATTTATCAAGCTTCATTCCCGATTCAGAAAGTATCTTTATATCTCTGGCCAGGGTAGCCGGATCACAAGATACATAAATCATCTTCTTCGGTCTCATCTTAATGATGGTTTCCAGAAGCTTTTCATCACAACCTTTGCGTGGCGGATCCACAACAACTACATCTACATCTTTCTTAATTCTTGAAAGATTAATATCTATATCACCTATTCTGTTCTCAAACCAGTCTGGAACAATCTCTTCTGCTTTTCCAACAAAGAATTCAACGTTATTTATATTATTGAGTGCCGCATTTTTCTTTGCATCATCTATGGAGCTTTGAACAACTTCAACTCCATAAACCTTCTTGGCTTTCTCTGCAAGGAAAAGTGAAATGGTTCCTATTCCGCAATACATATCCCAAACAATTTCTTCTCCGGAAAGATCTGCATATTCAAGAGCCTTCTCATACAGCGCCTGGGTCTGAACAGGATTTATCTGATAGAACGACTCTGCTGAAATCTGAAATGCAACATCACCAATATAATCTGTTATATAATCCTGACCATGTATCAGAATAGTTTTATCTCCAAGTATCCGGTTGGTTCTATCTCTATTAATATTCATTACCACGGATTTAAGCCTGATGTTATTTCCGCCAGCTCTGAATTTATCTACTTCCTTGGAAACTTCATAAACAAACTTATCCAGCTCAGGAACATTTCTGGTTGAAGTAACAAGACATACCATAAGCTCACCTGTTCTAAATGCGACTCTGGTAAGCACATGCCTCAGAATTCCTTCGCCCGTTTCCTCATTGTATACACTTATATGATAACGGTCAGCCCATCTGGAAACTGCCGCAATGATAACCTTATTAACCCTATGACCAATCTTGCAATCTTCTATCGGAATAAGACTGTGAGTTCTTCCCGCATAGAAACCAAGAACTGTGTTCATGCGGCAGCTGAATGCATCAAAATGATCTTTACTGCCACCAACCACATTTCCACCATCGCGAGTTGATACAGGGAATTGCATTTTATTACGGTATCTGTTTGGAGACTTACAACCATAAACGCCTTCAAGAAATTCCTCCGGTTCAGGAATGTCACCTATTCTGGAAAGACAATTCTTTACCTTATTTCTTTTGATCTCCAATTCCTTCTTATAATCAATATGTTGGAGAGTACATCCACCGCATTGCTTAGCAACCGGGCAGAAGGGTTCCACACGATAAGGAGAAGGTGTTATGAGCTGTTCAAGACGTCCATATGCATAGCTCTTTTTTACCTTTACTATACGGACCTCCGCCTCATCACCAACAACGGTATCCTTAACAAAAACAACCATACCCATAGCATGGCCGATACCCATTCCCTCGTCGGACATATCTTCGATTGTAAACCTAAAGATATCGTTCTTCTCCATCAGATAATAACCCCATAAAAATTGAAAAGTCGGTAGCACATACTACCGACTTCTAATTATAAAACTTTTCCCGATAACCTGCAAACAAATGTCAAGCAATCTTACCAATTTGATTCAGAACATAGTCCTTAACCTCGTCCTTGTCCATATCCAGGGAGATAGCCAGCTCCCCGAACAGGCTGTCTTCAGCAATATGAAAATACTTCGAATCTGAGGAAGTAACCTTTTTACCCTCTGCTATTCTCTCGTCCATTCGAGCCTGAATAGTCTTAAGAAGCTCTACAAGGATTGTTGGGTTACATGTCAAAACGGCTTGTTTATATTCTAATTCTCTTTTCTTTTCCTCGAAGATTTCCAGTTCCTGAATATCACAAATACCTTTAATAAAATCTTCTGCCTCTTCTCTGGACATTACCTTTCTCATTACGACACGTTCATTATCTACTGGTGTAAAAATTTCACTATCACGAATATAGCAAGGAACCATCGTATAATACATTTTGTCTTTAGGTATTCCGGACATTTTCATCGGTCCGACATTTGTTACTTTGCAGACCCCATTACTACCATAGATAATAAAATCGCCTACATTAAACATTTCCAAATCACTCCTAATCACTAAAAACAAACTATCCAACTTTTAAACTAAGCCGTCCATTACTATATTAACACAATAAGAATTCATTGGTAAGGAGTAAATAAATTTTCGTGAAATGTGATATAAAATGTATGTTTCAGTTGGTTATTTTTGCACAGATTTAAAGCTTAATCACATCTGTCAACCTCTTCATAATCTTCTGTATCGAAAGAAATGATTCCATCTGAGGTTGTTACTACATAGAGATAATCACCTATGACTATACCACGTGAGTTATAGAGCTCTGAGTAGGTATACAAATCATCAAATTTATAGCTGAGAAGTTTTTCAAATCCATCCTCATCATCATAGTCAAATACCATATAATAATAACCTTCATTTTCTAACTCTTCAGCATCCTGTTCAGTCGCATCAAGCTCTGTTGCCTCTTCATCTTCTTCAATAATATCATCATCCTCTTCATAGAGGTCTTCTTCTATCCAGCTGTAATCATAATCGTATGCATATATTCCCATACCAAATGTACCATCATTTGAATCAAACATGAATGCATTTCTATCGTTGAGAACTGAAGCTTCCTGATATGTCTCATAAACCTTTGTGGCTTCTTCTTTTATGTTATAAGGATCACTTGTATCGAACATTGTGAACTTAATGCACTGTATCCAGCCTGTATCCTCATCAGCTTCATAACCTATTCCAAGCATCTTTCCATCTCCATATGGATGCAGATATGCTGAGAAACCAGGAATCTTAAGGTAATCTGTGAGCTTAGGATTTTCAGGATCAGAGAGATCAACAGCAAACAGTGGATCTGTATTTCTGAATGTAACGAAGTATCCTGTCTCACCCATAAATCTTGCAGATTTAACTGTTTCGCCCTGCGCCAAATTCTTAATAACGCTAACCTTTTCAAGATTCTCATCAAGAATGTAAAGTGCATTTGCATTTCTATATTCATTATCTGTATATGTTGTAACGAGTCTTACATAACCATCATACTCATCAATACTGTAATCGTCATTGAGATATCCTGGGAATGATCCAGTGGTATCATAAGTAAGTTCTCCATCATCATAAGAAATCTTAATGAGACCAGATTCATTCTTATAACCATCTACCCAGCTATATCTATGATTTGCAAAATAGATGTTGTTCTTACTTACATACAGTGTGCTGTTTCCGGCCATAACTGCCATCTTATCAACAACCTTCGCCTTCTTAATATCAACTGCAGAGATCACTGTATAATATGGATAATAAACATCGTCATATACATAAACATCTTCTGGATCCAGAATTTCATCATCAATATCAGGGATGTAAGTTTCATACTTCTTTTTCTTTATCTTATTATAGTCGAATGTTACTCCTGAGAAGGTATAAAGCTTTCCATCAACCATTCTTGAACTGCTATAAAGTCCACTCTGCTTTATTGTATCCACAAGTTCAGGTTCACCCTTGTCGCTTATATCATAGATTGCTATATAAGTTTTACACTTTGTATTACCCATGTAAAAGCCTGAGTAAGTTGCAGACCCACCACTAGTACCCATAAGCACAAGATATTTATCATAGATATACATTTCTGAAAAACTATAATCATCTTCGAGAACGTTTACGCTGCCCTCTTTTTTTATCTTTCCATCATCTACGCTATAGAAGAAAAGATGTTCTGTCACAGTGTCATACTGATAAATGTACTTTCCATCTGTCTTTACAACATCACCTTCGTTAACACCTTCTGTACGAACATTAGTATCTGTAAAGTCTAATGATGAACTATCATTATCACTTTCTTCTCTTTTATAAGTAGCTCCCGATGTTGGTGCAAGGGTTTCCGCTTCAGCAGCTGCTTCTGTACTTTCAGCCACAGCATCTTCATAAACTACATCGGTTTCATAATCTACATATTCAATTTCTTCCATACTCTTCTTGTAATTCTTAAAGTTTTCGTAAGCCATCTCATAGGACTCTTTACCCTTACCAAGCTTTACATCTGAATCTGGATCATTATTATCTTCAACACCACTCTTATTCTTTTCAACCTGTCTCATAATTGCTGGGAAAGAAACCAGTCCCACTGTGATCACGAGCATTGCTGCAATTACAATTGGAAGGATAACACTTCTCTTACGAACAGGTGCCGGAGCAACCTCGTCAGAAATATCCTGACTCATGCTTCTCTTATACTTTTCATCTACAGACATACTAGCAAGCTTCTGTTCCATATTCTCTGGTCTTAGAGATTCAGGAATAGGCTGCTGTGTATTTTTTAATTTATCTTCAACCATGTTATCTCTATTATTACTCATTGAATAACCTCCTTCGCATCTTCGCTAGTGCTCTGGAATACTTTGACCTCACAGTATTTCTGTTCAGTCCCATTATTCCGGCAACCTCCGAACTGTCATATTCACCATAGACGGTAAGTGTAACAATCCTTTTTTCCTCCTCTGTAAGAACCGAAAATGCGTCTCGGACCAGATCTTTATCCTCAACATTCTGCATCATATAATCGAAGGTTCCAGTAGTACTTGCAACTGTTTCCAGCGGTACATCCGCTTCCATTTCCCTTCGTTTTACATACTCTCTGAGAATCCTATTACACTTATTGTCTAAAATTCTAAAAATCCATCCTCTGAATGCACTGTCATCTCTGAGTCTTCCCAATCCCGCATATGCATCCATAACCGTATCGCTTACTACATTCTCTGCATCTTCCGGATTTTTCAGGATATAAAGCGCTGTCCTGTAAAGATCCTGATAGATCATTTCATATAGCATTGCGAAGCTGTGGGCGTCCCCAAGCTTAGCCTGTTTTACCAGGGCTATCATCCTTTCTTTTTCATTCATAATACTTCTCCTTCAACTGTTATAAGAGGTGTTATACCTCTATAGTGTGTAATAGTTTCCCTTCTGTTGCAAAAAAAATAAAAAAATAAAAGTCCTGCTAAATCATTAGCAGGACCTTTGTAAGTGTAGTCTCTTATTATTCCTTAACATTCTTATTAAAATAATCGTAAGGAACTATGTTCACCCTGTAATGACGTTGATCATCGCCATAGCTTTCTGATTCTGAAACAACCTCTGCATCAAATCTGATATTTGTCGTCTCATAATAGTCTGTATTCTTCCACTGATTTCTAATACGCGCGAAAACAGTTTCAACATACTCCTCTGAAAGCTCAGGGAGAAGCAGGAAAAATTGATTAGTATCTTCCTGCATCATCAGATCACTCTTTCTAAGTGAACTGTTTATTACTATACCGAATTCCTCAGTAATCTTTTCAAATTCCTCCTCGGAAATTGATGAATCCTTAGGAATTAATGTTACCAGTGCTCTATAAGCAACTGTATGATAGCTTCTGATGTATCTAAGTAAAAATCTGTAAGCTATACTGAATGCACCCTCATCCAGCCAAAGAGCTGAATTCATAGTTTCCTTTTCTTCAAGCTTTCTGCTGATTTTCTGCAGATCCTGAACAGACGCTTCCATTTTCATTTTTGCCACTCTCCCCTTCTCTAGATTAAAACCCCATTAATTAACTAGTCATTCTTCTTAAGGTAATTTGTAACAATAAGTTTAGCCTTACCTTCTGAAGTAGAACCTGTTGTTACCATCATAACATAATTTCCCTTAAATACAAAGAACTGAACCATACTCATTGAAACTCCACCATAGGTACAGCTCATTATGTATCCGTCACATGTCTTTCCGGCAACAGTCATTTTATCCTGAGTAATGCTGTTAACAGTAAAGCCCTGAGCTTCCAGTTCTGATCTATAATCATCCTCAAAAGACTTTATAAGCTTTTCTGTATCTGTACCAGATTCTTTTATATTGTAAGGTGTCTGAGATACAGTGAGATTAAGAATCTCTACAGTAGATTCACGTTTTGCATAAAGCTCTGTAGCATTCTGACCAGCACTGAGCATTTTCTTCTCCTGCTCTGCATCTCCTGGATAAGATTCTACTTCCCAGCCAGAACCCAGTTTT
Source organism: uncultured Lachnospiraceae bacterium (assembly GCA_947168155.1). Lineage (GTDB taxonomy): Bacteria > Bacillota > Clostridia > Lachnospirales > Lachnospiraceae > Eubacterium_Q. Next base: position 51,649 of record CAMVKW010000010.1, read on the forward strand.
ACTTTTATATCAAAGTATTCGTTTGTATATGTTGTATCAGAAACAACGCCAGGAATATAGTTAGCCTTTCCAAAGACCTTCTTAAACTGTGTAACTCCTATAATAACAAGGATTAGAAGAAGCGGAATAATGATAAACAGCGGATTGATACCACCCTTACTTTTCATTAGCGGCTGATCTCCTCTATATGGAGAACCCTGAGGTCCCATTCCCTGTGGCATTCCCGGGTTCGGTCCCATTGGTCTACCCTGATTTGGCATTCCCTGACCACCGTAACCCTGACTGCGAGGATCCTGGGAAGCTCCCATAGGATTAGTGTAAGGTGTCTGAGTCGCATCTGTATTATTGTAGTAAGTATTATTAGTGAATGACGACTGACCATTACCATTAAAATTAGGATTTGTGTTAGGCCCACCATTTACATTTGGATTATCTACTGGATCATTGTTCTGTTTTAACTGCATAAAATACCCCTTTACTTAAAACCTTTTACTTTTTTACAAGAAGTGACTGACCTGTCATTTCTGCAGGCTGCTGCATACCCATCACCTCAAGAAGAGTAGGAACGATATCGCAAAGCTTTCCACCTTCTTTAAGTGTATAAGCCTCATCATAATTTACAAGAATAAATGGTACAGGATTTGTTGTATGTGCTGTATGTGGCTCACCTGTCTCATAGTTAAGCATCTGCTCACAGTTACCGTGATCTGCACAGATGAAGAGAACTCCACCAACTTCCTTTACAGCCTCAACTGCTGTACCAACACATTTATCTACTGTCTCAACTGCAGCAACTGCTGCCTCAAGAACTCCTGTATGTCCAACCATGTCTGGGTTAGCAAAGTTGATAATGATAACATCATATTCACCTGATCTGATGGCTGCATTTAACTTCTCACTTACTTCTGGAGCACTCATCTCTGGCTGAAGATCATAAGTTGCAACTGCTGGTGAATTAACAAGAATTCTATCCTCATCTTTATTTGGCTCTTCAATACCACCATTGAAGAAGAATGTAACGTGTGCATACTTCTCTGTCTCAGCAAGTCTAAGCTGCTTAAGACCATGGTTTGCAAGATACTCACCAAATGTATTTGTAATCTCCTGCTTCTTGAATGCAACAAACTTGTTAGGGATTGTCTCATCATAATCCTTGAAGCAGACATATGTAAGTGGCATAAAGCCATTTGCTCTCTTAAGATACTTGATGCACTTTGTGTCTGTCTCATCACCTTCCTGTGCAGCTATATCCTCATCACTGAAGCAGAATGCTTTTGTAATCTCACGAGCTCTGTCAGGACGGAAGTTAAAGAAGATAACTGAATCATTAGGCTTAACAAGTGAAAGTGGAGCGCCACTCTCGTCTGTAATAACTGTTGGGATAACAAACTCATCTGTTACTCCATCATCATAAGATTTCTGCATAGCCTCAATAGGATCTGTAGCCTTAATTCCTTCACCAGTTACAAGTGAATCATAAGCCTTCTGAACACGGTCCCAGTTGTTATCTCTGTCCATAGCGTAGTAACGTCCGCTGAGAGATGCAACCTTGCCTACACCAATTTCCTTTGTCTTGTCGATAAGCTCCTGGAGGTAATCCTTTCCAGATGCTGGAGGTGTGTCTCTTCCATCAAAGAATGGGTGAATGTAAACATTTTCAAGTCCTTCCTTCTTGCAAAGCTCAAGGATTGCATAGAGGTGAGTATTGTGACTATGAACACCACCATCTGAAAGAAGTCCCCAAAGGTGAAGATCACTATTATTCTCTTTACAATTATTTATAGCACGGAGAAGCTCCTCATTCTTGAAGAATTCTCCATCCTGGATAAACTTTGTTATAAGTGTAAGGTCCTGATAGATAATACGTCCTGAACCAATGTTCATATGACCAACCTCGGAATTACCCATCTGTCCATCTGGAAGACCAACTGCCATTCCTGATGCAAGACCTCTTTTATATGGATAGTTTGCTTTAAGGCTGTCCATTACTGGAGTATTTGCAATGGCGATTGCATTTGCCTCCTTAATATCAGACTCTCCATAACCATCAAGTACCATTAAAACTACAGGTTTTTTACTCATTATTATTTCTCCTCTTCTATATGTCTATGAACAACCAAAAAAGGCCATTCATTAATACACTGATACAGTCCCATAGTATAAATGATTTTGGCCTTTTTTGCAATGTTATAAATGTTTGAAACCCATTAAAATTAGGACATTCTTAGCCTGCGAACATAATTCCTTCGAATGCTTCTTCAATATCAATTCCGTTTACAGTATGTGGATAGTCAGAATCGTCTATTTCAATTCTTACAATAGAACCGTTGTCCAGTTTCAAATCCACATAGGTTTCGTTATCAGATCTATACAGCTTACAATTTGAATTAGCAGGAATAGTTGTTTTGTCTCCAACGTTTCCTGATTCATCTACCGACTTACCTTCAACATCAATTTTGGATGTCAGATTAAAGTCAGCCGGAATGTCAAAGTAATCCTGAAGTGGTTCCACCAGTCCGTCCTCATTAATATGAGATGGCATTACTCCACCGGTTGTACTGATGAGGCTCATTGTTTTATAAACATAAAAGAAATCAGGATTACAGAAAACACCTTTATAATCTACAAAATAATCATCTCCATTTTCATAAGTCTTATTCGGAACAGCAAAGCTTGTTTCGCCTTGTCCAAGCAGTTCAATGCCATCCGTAGATAATTTATAAATATAAAGGATCTTATAATCATTATCTTCGCTGGTCACTAAATAGAGATAGAAATTACCATTTCTCTTTACGATATATGTTTTATAAGCATAGAATTCGTAATCATGAGTAAAGGTCTGGCCACCTGCCTCTATGTCCATTCCAGAATAGTATGAATAAGTATTATCTTCATTGTATTCAACTCTAGGATTAAAATTAATATAATCCAGACTATCATCCCCATCAATATCTTCCATCATGGTAGAGGTTTCAAAAATCCAGTCACCTTCTGACTCTCCATAACCTTTATTAAAGATATCAGGATAGTATTCATATCTGATATTCAGCACCTGCATGCCTGCCGCATAAGATGCTATATCATACGGATTGTAATACAGAGTAAGATATGTTGGCCCCATGGACCAGTTTATAGTATCAGGATCATCAAAGCTTTCAGCCAAAAGATCTGTTGATTCTGTTTCCGAAGAAGCAAGTTCAGAATAATCTCTGGAGAACACTTCGAGAGCTGCTTCCTTCAGACCATCAATATCTCCAACTACATCTGTCAGTTTTAATTCTTCTCCAGTCTGAACGTCGTAAGTATAGCCCACATTTGCATAGTAGCCATGAGCCCCACCTAAAAATGATGATGTGGAATCAACAATACTTATAACACTTTCATCGAACCTTACAATGCTCGCTCTACTCTCATCATAATAGCCTGAGAAATACTGTTTACTCTCTTCATCATAAGAATCATACTGTTCCTGAGCCATCCCAACCATTTCATCTATATCAAAATCGCCCTCAGTATTTTCGCTGTTTCTTGCATTATAGCTTTCCAGAGCCTTTTTTATTCCTGAAAATGAATCCGCCTGTTCATCCATAATATAAAGCTCGTCATAGCTTTTTGTATAAAGTCTTACACCTTCATCATTATCTCTATATTCATCACGTGCTGCAGCATAAATAAGCACATTCGAAACATCACCATCTGATGCAACCTCAGCTACATCTCCTGTTGATGCTGTATCCTCTTTCTCATCAGTGCTGTCGCCGTCAGTTGCCACTTCCTCTGTCACAGCCTCCTCAGTATCAAGGGTAGCATGTTCAACTGCACCACCTCTTCCACAACCTGCTAAGCTGAGGATAATGAGGGCGCTGAGCATAGAGCTTATTATTTTCTTTATCATCTGATAAACCTATTACCTTCCTTGTCATACTTATAGCCAACAGATTCAAGCTTACTAACAATCTCATCTTCACTAACCCCATATGACTTTGCCAAGTCAGTCAGGGAACTAAAATTATCTCTCAGCTGCGTATTAACAAAACTCATTAACATTATTGGGTCCTTTGGTATATCCATAATTTCTCCTTATCTGCACGATAGATATATTACCTGATAATCCTTTGAAATCTCATCCAGGAATTTTTTAGCCCCCGCCATATTCCTGGCATCCAGTCCACTCAGTGGATCATCCATTACAACGGCTGGCTTTTCATTATCATACATAACATCCAGAAGTGCCAGTCTTATACAAAGGCCGATCATTGCACTGTATCCTGTACTCTGCGCTTCTATGTTATGATAGGAACCTTCTTCCTTTCTTTCGATATTCATATTTGCATCGATACGAAATTCCTTTGGATCCAGGTTGCCGGTCATAATAGTATAATACTTATCAAATGCATCCTTAACCGGGCTCATATATTCAGCTACAAAATTCTCTTTAGCTCTTTGAAGAAACTCTCCTGTCTTCTCAACAATTTCATACTGTTTTGCCAGTTGTTCCTGTTTCTCTTTCATTTCAGCAAGAGAAGCCTTCTGTTCCTGCAGCATGTCCATGCCCTCAAGAATCTCCTGTATCTCATGCTCATACCTTGCGATAACATTTCGCGAATCCGATTGTTCCTGACTAAACTCTTCTGAGCCAGAATTCATATCCAGTCCAGGATGAGCTGCAAGATATGCTTCAATTTTCTCTTTCTTAGCGTCCAGTTCTTTTCTTAGAGACTGGGTACTTTCAGCAGATGAATCATTCATCTTCTTTAAGTCATTAAACTCTTTAGCTTTGGCCTTAAGATCATAAAGACAATTCTCTGCATCTAATCTGGAATACTGAATACCATAGATTTTAAGAAAGTCCTTGATATCAGATTCCATTCTTCTTATATCCTCATTGTTGGCTTTAATATTCTGTTTGTATTTATCAATTCCAACTCCGCCTGCAGCAGGGGCTGGCGCCTTTTTGGAAGTGAGGCTTATACAGAGAACCACTACACCAATAACAGCTAATACCGCGCCAATGATAATGGCCGCAACTTTGATTGTTCCACCTAAAACAAAGGCAATAATAATAGCAGCTATTCCAAGAATTAAAGCCAGCACCCCTGGAACCGGACTAATAGAATTTCTCCCTTTATTATTTTGAGCCGCCTGCTCAGCAACTTCCTCTTCTGTTTCTATAAGCATTTCAAGATTTTCATTTTTAGAAATAAGCCCTTGAATGCTATTGATCTTATCAATATTTTCTGAAACAGCTTCCTCTTCCGGAACTCCATTTTTAAATACATCCTCAAGAACCCTAAGTCTGGACGTATCCGCCTTTGGAAGAGAATCCAGACTACGCTCTAGCGAATCAACCTCAGTCTTAAGACCGCTAAGTTCTCTGATTTCTTTATTTTTATCCTCAAGGGCACGAAGTTTTTCTTCTTCCTTTTCTTTATTAGTTCTGACATCCTTCAGTCTCTTATCGAGATCCTCTGATGTGCTGATATCTCTTTCCAGTTGAGCAATAGATTCTTTATATTTTGATAGCTCACCAGTCTTTCTTCTTGGTGAATTCTCATTCAGGAAAGATGTTATCTCAGCTGCAGCTCTATCATAATTCTCAAGGTCTCCCTTTTGAGAAACAGAACCAACCTTCGCACCTATGCTGCTGTTTATACCTTCATATCTGATATCGGAACTACTAATAAATGCAGTCCTCATAAAGGACTCTCTATCAACACCAAAAATCTCTTCCCCAGGAACCTCAGAAAAATCTTTACTTTCAAGACCAGTTTTTGAGTCCAGGAGCTTGAAGGTCATATCCTTATCCTTCTTTCCGAAATCTCTTTCTATCGTATACTCTTTTCCACCGACTTCGAAGCTCAGGCTTCCACCAAAGAATCCGCCATTCCATGGCTGATACATTGTACGCTCATTCTCTGAATAAACCTTTTTTCTGCTTCCTTCAAGCCCATAGAACATGCATCTTATAAATGCACCAAGAGTAGATTTGCCCCAGCCATTATCCTTACAGATGTCATTGAGACCAGTATTAAAATCAAGATCAACGTTTGAGAGCTTACCGAAATTTTCTATATGACAGCTTAAAAGTTTCATAAGGCAGCCCCCTCTCCTGCAAGTAAAAGAACACCTGTTCTGATTATGGCAGCAGCATCCTCTTCTGAAAGATTTCCCGCCTCCTGCTCAGCCTTAACAAGTCTTACAAATTCACCCTTCATAGTCTTGTCATATGCAAAGCTGTTATAATCTATACTCACACTTGTTTTATCTTTAACAGTCAGATAATAGTAATCATTATCCAGCATCTTTGCTATATACAATGTATCAAACTCAGCATCAAGAGAAACCTCACCAGAAAGAACTATCCTCACCATATCCTCCGGAAGAACCTCTGTATCTCCTGTTCCTGCCAGTTTAGTTTTTATGCTCTTTATCATTTCATCAGACGTAGTACAATCACTCACGTCCACAAAAATCTCATGCATAACTCGTTTTGCAAATGGAATAAATTCCACATCCAGCTTACCGCCTGAAATAGTAAGAACATTAAAACCACGAGGGCCGCATTCATCAAAGCCTCTTCCCTCAAGGCAACCAGAATAAGAATAGACCCCTCTTGCATCCAGTTTTTCAATCTTTGGAGCATGAACATGCCCAAGAGCCATATAATCTATTCCACGATTTCTATAATCTTTTATTGGGATTACTTCTGCATCCTTCTTGGACGAACTGATGGTCTCCTGACCATGAAGAGTAAGAATGTTAAATTTACTCTGATCGAGAGCCAGAGAATTAACGAGATGAGAATTGTTGTCCGCATTTATCTCAGCCCCGGTTATTACAACCTCCTGTCCTGCATCTTCGGAGTTCAGTCTGCCATCATCAATCAGAGTAAAGCTTGTCCAGTCATCACCAAAAAGCTTAAGGTTTTCAGGAATAAAGCCAAACTTTTTTATCACGTCCTGAATAAAACTGTCAGCATCGTGATTACCTCTGAGATAGTAAAATATCATCTCCGGATTATCAGTAATTGAAGCCATGACTGCATTTCTTGCAGTGGCTGAAATTCTTGTAACATCGAAAAGGTCTCCAGCTATAAGTATAGCCTGAGCCCTTTCGTTTAATGCATATTGAACCATCGAATTATATGTCGAAATCAGTTCATTTCTTCTATCTCTCGCCTGATCAGCCGAAAGATGTCTGCTAAGTTTTGAATCCAGATGTATATCTGCTGTATGAATTATTTTCATAGAAATTCCCTTTTTATCTATTCATGTCACTTACTTTCATATTGTTTACTTTTCTGAAATGGAACCAATTAATAATAAACGCAAGTACCGATTCAAAAAGAATCGCCATTCCCCATGACTTAATACTGAATCGACGAATTAACATCATATCTTCACTTTCAACCAGACTAATACACTTATCATTGAAAATGAAGCCAAGTAAAACCGCCAAAGAAAGTGATATAACCATAGTCATTATCATCTCACGAGCCAGATACCTGATTGTCTGTTTCTTACTAAATCCATTTATTCGCATCACTATAACTTCTTTCTTCTTACCACTTACATAAATATTGACAAGATTAGAAAGAACAAATACTCCAAGTATAAGAGCAATAACTATTACTATAACAACGGTAATATCAAAGATAACCAGCGTTGTTTTATAATTATTAACAGTATCACTAGGCACGGTCACATTTGCATTTGGAACAATTTCTTTTACCTTATCCTTAATAGCATTAATATCATCCATATCTGCCTTAATAAGAACTGTATTATTTTTCGCTTCTTTTCCAAATGTATCTCTGTACGAATTACGGGTCATGAGCATTTTCCTGCCAAAATAGTTAGTATAAATGCCATTCACTTGTACAGTATGCGGATTATAATCCGAATCAAGTAAAATTATAATATCCTTATCCTTTATATGATTCAGTTCATAAAATCTGGAATATACTACAACTCCATCCTCAGGCACCTCTATTTCCTTACCTGTCTTAAAGTCGTCCACCTGGTAATAATCACCCAGTACACTTGTATCAGCCACAACTACATTAGTAAAGTTACGTTCGTCTCTTACATTTGATATAGTTGAAATAGATGCAATCCTTGCATGTTCTATGCCGCTATCATCAAGGTACTTCTCAATCGCTTCAACTTCTTCCTCATCCTTATCATTATAAGTGAATGAAAGAGTATACCTCTGAACCCCATATAGCTGTTCATCAAACACTTCTGTCATTGCATTTTTTAATGTTAAGCTTATTCCTATAAGAAGACAGCTTCCTGCAATGATAACAATAGAAATAACAACTCTGGCTTTTTCAGACCCCATATTACGGAAAATAAGTCTTGTATAAAGACTTCCATGAGGTAAGCCTATACTAAGTTTTCTATGTTTCTTAGTAGTCTTTTCTCCACTTAGAAGTTTTATTGCAGGCTGCTTAAATAGCTTATAACATGCAAGCATTGTAGCAATAACTACAGTAAGTATATTTGCCGCAACAATAATAATCGCTGGGAGTACTGAGAAATAAATATCAGGCACTCCAAATATATAAGTACCACCAATACTATTTCCCAAAATCTTTTGAAGTATAATTTCAATACCAAAGCCAAGTAAAATACCTAAAACTACAGAAACTAATCCAAACATTAAATATTTGGACATAATAAGATTATCCTTAAAACCAAAAGATTTCTCTGTACCTACAAGAGTTCTCTGTTCATCAACAATAATATAGATTGAAGAAAAACATACTAACACGCTTATTAAAATGAATCCAACGGCAAAAACAAGCGACATTAATCTAACTGAAGTAATACTATTGTAAAGCTGTCTGAAGCCACTGTTAGTTTTTCTGTCTAAAATAACATAATTGGTTTCAGATAACTTCTCTATGTTACTTTCAGCTTTAGCAACTTCAGCATCAACCTCTTCTTTCTTTGTATCAAGTTCCGTCTGGGCATCCTCCAGTTCCTTGGCGCCCTCTGCTTTTGATTCCTCGTATTCAGCTTCTTTTTCTTCAAGCTCAGCCTTATAGCTTTCCAGTTCAGTTTTTCCAGAATTAATGGAAGCCTGAGATGAATTAATTATGCCACTCAGTTTCTCATCCATGGCATTATATTCATCTGTAAAAACAGTTGACGGCTCCACAGGATCTGACGAGGTGCTCGAGTCGTCTGTTGAAGCAGTTTCATCTGCTTCATCCTTTGACGTAGAACCTCTTTTACCATTAGTTATAGGAAGATCATCTTTATCAGCATTTTCCAGATTAGCCTGGGAATCCTGAGGCCCCCTTAAAGACTGTTTTATCCCAGAAGTATATTCAGTAAATTCTGCATTCTTTTCTTTAAAATCCTGAACAGCTTCACTGGAGTCATCCATCATTTCAGACATTTTTTCAGCGCTTTCCTGCAACTGAAGAGTTTTCTCTGTTAATGTGGATGAAACCTCAGTTATTGAATCCACCTGATTGTCCATCTCTTCTGCTTTTGATTTATACGAAGCAAAAGTACCAGTGTAAAAATCGTTAAGCAAATCCAGATCTTCCTGAGCTCTGTCTATACTTCCCTCGTAATAACTGATCTTCTTCTTTGCATCGACAAGTGCTTCAGATGCACTCTCTACCTTTTCATCATAAATAGACTGGTTCTTATCTATTTCATCCTGAGCATCATCAATCTGACCATAATATTCCTCTTTATTTTGCTCAAGCTCCGTTTCAGCATTTGCCTTTACTTCTTCGTATTCTTCTTCGCCAATGATAGCAAGCTCTTCATATATTCTCTCTTTAATTTCATCTACATGATCAAAGTAATTCTGCGAGAAAATAGACGCCTGAGAAGGATAACTAACCTTTACTACAGCCGAAACATAGTATCCCATAAAGCTTTCTTCGCTGAAGGCACAGTCATCAACGACGATAAACTTCTCTTTAGCATTTCTTGTATAATCTGGATGATTAACAAATCCTGTTACTTTGAATGAATCATTCTTTATATATTTCTTTTTAGATTTTGAGATGGAGAAACTAATACTATCCCCGATTTTTATTCCTTTACTTTTGGCATATCCATAAAGAATTGCGCACTCATCTTCCTTTTCAGGAAGCTTTCCTTCTATAACCTTTGGTACGCTGATACGATCTGTAAGATTAATGATATCAAATTTATCTGTCTTGCCATCTATAGTGGTTTTCGCGGTAATCTTGTAAATACCTTCAGCATCATCTACTCCATTTACTTTCTTGATTCTGCTTATATCTTCTTCTGTTATTCCTGCCGAAGAAATAATATCAAAGTCTTTGAAATTCTGTGATCTATAAAAGTCACTACCGTCTTTTGATAATGCTCCTATATAGTAATAAGTCCCAAGGAAGACTCCTACAGAAAGCATGACAATAACAGCAATTGAAAGGGCAATTGCTTTCTTTTTCCAAATATTACGTAATGCGTCTTTTATTCTAGTTTTTTTCATCTGCTTACCACGACAGTTCTACTGCTTTAACTGGTTCCATGTTTACTCTTACACTTGATACAAGACCGGCCCTTAGCTTCACAACACGATCTGCCATCTTAGCGATTTCCGGATTATGTGTGATCATGCACACTGTTTTCTTTTTATTACGAACAATATCTTCAACAACCTGAAGAACCTCTATACTAGTCTGATAATCCAATGCAGCTGTTGGCTCATCCGCCAGGATTACTCTTGGATTCTTTACGAGAGCTCTCGCAATAGAAACTCTCTGCTGCTGACCACCTGACATCTGAGAAGGGAAGTTATCAGCTCTTTCCTCCAGACCTACCAACCTAATGGCATCTATAGATTTTAAAGGTTCCTTACTGTTTTCTGCTATAAACTCAACATTTTCTATGGCTGAAAGGTTAGGCATGAGATTATAAGACTGGAATATAAATCCAATATAATCTTTTCTGTAATCTGTCAGTTGAGCATCACTTGGATGAGAAAAATCTTTTCCATCTATTTCAAGTGAACCCTCGGTGAGTGAATCCATTCCACCGATGATATTTAGCATCGTTGTTTTTCCACATCCACTTTCACCAAGTATTACCAGGAATTCTCCTTCATAAATATCCAGGTCGATTCCCTTCAGAACCTGAACAGTCGATTCACCCGATTTATATTCTTTTGTAACATTCTTAAGGGAAATAATAGGCTTATCCTTCGTCATGATATTGACAATATATCCCTTATCCTCAATATCCATAGCGGAAAGAGCAGCAATATTTTTACTTATCTTCAGATCTTCCGGATAGAACCTTCCATCAATTTTATTTATAAGTTGAATACATCCATAAACGCCTGTTGGGGTTTTAAGAGGAACCGCCAGCATGGTCTTGGTTTTGTATCCTGTTTCTTCATCTTCATTAGTGGAGAACCTTACATCTGTAGTTGCATCATGGATGACAACATATTCCTGATTATTGAAAGTATAGCCAAGGATACCCTGATGTGAATCTACACTGACTCCGGTAACATCAATCTTTCCTGTACACGCAACAATATAAAGCCTGCTATCTCTTTCATCATAGATCCAGACAAAGCCATTCTCGCATCCAACTGTTTCCACAAGAATATTCAGACAGGAAGCAAGTCCATTCTCCATCTGTTTTTCATCCTGCAACGCAATAGTGGCATTCCATAAAGCCTTCTTGTATTTTGATTCTTGCTTATTCATATATCCCTCCAAGGATTTATTTTCTTCATTTGATACATTTAAAACTCATTATAAAAATTATATAATAAATCACCTATAAGCACAAATTTTAGTAGCATAACGCACATCAAAATATAAAAATAGAAAGGGCAATCCATCTCTGGACCACCCTTTCAGACTTGAACAATATGAAGTTTGGCTAATTCCTCACCTCAAGGAATCTTAAGAACTCATCCTGCGGCAGAGGCTTGGAATAGTAAAATCCTTGAATGTAATCAATCCCAAGATCCTTGATTCCCTGCATTTGTTCTTCAGTCTCAACACCTTCAGCTACCATCTTCAGACCTAATTCTTTGACCATATTTACAGTAGCTTTCATAACAACCTTTGCTCTCTCACTCTTAAAATAGTCAAGCACCATACTTCTATCAAACTTAACTATCTTCACAGGCATATCAACTATATAGTTCAGGTTGGATTCACCTGTACCAAAATCATCAAGTGAGAAGTTACAGCCCAGATTCATAAGATCATTCATATTCTTTAGGAGTACATTTCTCTGATTCAGAGTTGAACTCTCTGTGATCTCAAGATTAATATCATCTGGCGTAATCTCAATTTCTCTCATGATATCCTGATACTTTGTGGAAAGCATTGGATTTTCACATTGTGCAACTGAAAGGTTTACCTCAAGGTATTCAATACCTTTCTCTTTCAGCCCACATTCTTTAATACATTTACATGTTTTTTCGAAAACTCTCTGACCCAGCTGTTCGATAAGTCCGGATTCTTCTGCAACCGGTATGAACTTGCCAGGCATCATAATCTGTCCATCCTTAGTTTTGATTCTTGCAAGAGCTTCTGCAGATACAAACTTATCCGCATCGATGGAGTAAATAGGCTGATAATAAACTTCAATTCTGTCCTGATTAAGAGCATCATTTATTTCTATTATCATTCCATTGTATTCACGAATTCTCTCAACGCTGTCAAATTCCAACGTTCTGGAGTCAGCACCAATTTCAAACTTATCTCTGTTTCGCTGATATACAGCAACAAACTCTTCTGTAGTTGAAGCAATGTGTCCATCAGGAACATATAAGAACTTTGTATTATTAATGTTTGGCCATGAATCCTTAAAGCGCTCTCTTATAACATCCAGGTTAACAGCACTCTCAATTTCGTTCATATCTTTTTCTTTCTTATCATATATAAGAACGAAGTCATTTCCCGAAAGTCTGAAGAGTTTTGAGTCCCCAAAGGAATTCAGAAAATTTGTCATCTCTAAGAGTGTCCGCTTTGTTTCCTCATCTCCCATTTTCCATTCTCTGTCGTTACAAACTATGATTGCAGAGAAATTTTTTACAAGCTCATATTCCTGTCTGATATAAAGACTGAAGGTTTCCATTGAAAAACATCCAGTAGTCCTGTCCAGATATATATCCGGATTCTCAAGCTGAGAATAAAGAATATAAATTCCTATAGAAGAACCAAAGCCCACCAAAAGGACCCCTGGGAAAATAAACTGTATGGTTGCAGCCACAATCTCTATCAGCATCCAATATCTGACAGCATTTTTCCTGTGTGCATTCATCTGCTTTCCCTGTAAAAATGTAATTAGAAGGGTTGCGATAATAAATGCAGGTGCTATTATATAAGTAGCTTTTGTTGCAGGACCGTAGCTATAAAGTTCTGTACCATCATAATAATAACTAACAGGTAAAAGAGCTGTAATAAGAGCTCCGACAAGAACTGTTATAAGAATGGAATAACCAAAGTTACTATCCTCTCGCAAATGTTTAATATCATGGTATGTGTAGAGGAATGCACAGTATGTTGAAAGCTCAAGACTTATAAGATAAGTCTTACAGGAAGCTATTACAACGGATGCAGGGATTTTATCGGAATTAACGATTGCTATACAGGACAAGATATCAAGTGTTATACAGGCTGTATAAACAACAACGCATTGCTTAAAAATCTTTTCACTGAATAGACCAACGCTTTCGTGCTTTAAAACAAAATAAATAAGCAACAAATCAAATACCAAACCGCAAAGTTGTACCTGAATGGTTGACATCGTTTTTCCTCCTCCCTTTCATAATCGTGCACACCCCCAAATAATTATAACACACAAAAAATCTTCTTGAATAGCAAGAAATCGGGGTATTCACTAGAAAAATCTCGGTTTTTTTGTGCAGGGTGCACAAATTATTTTAGTAACAATTCATAGAAACATGGAAAATCAAGAAATCAAACAAAAACAATATATAGCCATTGATCTAAAGTCCTTTTACGCTTCCGTTGAATGTAACGAAAGAGGACTTGATCCTCTGACCACAAATCTGGTTGTCGCAGATGAATCAAGAACAGATAAAACCATCTGTCTTGCCGTATCACCTTCTCTTAAGGCCTACGGTATCTCCGGCAGAGCCAGATTATTTGAGGTTAAAAAGGTACTCAGCGATGTGGAGAAGCGAACAGGAAATAAAGTCGAATATATAATCGCCCCTCCGCAAATGGCTAAATACATAAAGTATTCCACAGAAATCTACAATATTTATCTGGATTACATTTCACAAGATGATATCCACGTTTACAGTATAGATGAAGTTTTTATGGACGTGACCAGCTATCTTAAGAACTACAAGATGACTGCCCACGAGCTGGCTATTACTATCATCAGGGATGTTCTAGGTAAAACAAGAATTACTGCTACTGCCGGTATTGGAACTAATATGTACCTGGCCAAGATTGCCATGGACATAGTTGCCAAGCATATGGAAGCTGACAAGGACGGAGTTAGAATTGCAGAACTGGATGAGATGTCCTTTAGGAGACTGCTATGGAACCACAAGCCCCTTACAGATTTCTGGAGGATCGGTCCTGGAACCGCGAGGCGCCTTAGGAATCTGAATATCTATACAATGGGCGACCTGGCAAGAGAAAGTCTTTACAACGAAGAATATCTTTATAAAATCTTCGGTATAGATGCGGAGATTCTGATTGATCATGCCTGGGGAATTGAACCTACCATCATGAAGGATATCAAGAGCTACAAGCCATCTGTCAATTCCCTTTCATCAGGTCAGGTTCTTCAGGAGCCTTATCCAGTTGATAAGGCCCGCATTATCGTTGCAGAAATGACAGACCTTCTGGTACTTGATATGGTAAAAAAGGAAGTTGTTTCAGATTCCTTTACCCTCACAATTAATTACGACAGAGAATCCGTAGATAACGACACCTATCAGGGAGATGTGGCAATAGATTATTATGGACGTGTGGTTCCCGTTCCTGCACACGGAACCGCAAACTTCGGCGAACATACCAGTTCCACCAGCAAAATAATGAAATGCATCCTGGAGCTGTTTGATGAGATAATCAATCCAGATATAACCGTACGAAGAGTTACAATTTCTGCCAACAATTTAAAAAAAGCTGCTGACAATTATCAGCAGCTGGATATCTTTACAAATGTAAAAAAACAGGAGCAGGAAAAGAATCTCCAGAAAGCGCTTCTTGAAATCCAGGAAAAATATGGAAAGAACGCCATTCTTAAAGGAACAAATTATTTAGATGGAGCCACCACAAGAGAACGTAATTCTCAGATTGGCGGTCATAAATCCTGATATTTTATGTAAACCAAGGTGATAATATGAATACAACAGATAAGTATAACGATATAATCGATAAAGAACGTCCGCAGCATGATGGGGACGAGTTTGAAGCACGTCATCCTAAGATGTCTCTTGAAAACAGAGCAAAAATATTCGCCCCATTCGCAGCCCTTAAGGGCTACGAAGAGGCGATTGATGAAACAGGCAAGGTACATCTACCTCCTACCTGATTTAATACTCTGACATTCCTAAAGCAAACATAGCAATCCAGAATATGATTACAAGAATATTCAGGACAAGTCCTACAATTCCAACTATCCATCCAGCTTTTGCCAGTCCACCTTCATATCCTTCATTCATTGCACCCTTTGAAAGAACCATTCCTACTGGTGCAAGAATAACTCCGAAACAAAGTGAACAGAAAAGAATAGACAGAACTGAACAGATAATACCACCGATAGCCTTTCCTTCGCCAGGAGTAGACTTCTGAGGTGGCATGCTGTAAGCATTTCCCCCATACTGATTTACTGTTGGATTACCATAAGGTGAACCAGAATTATATGAACTATTATTCTGACCGTATGGCTTTGGTCCAGACTGTGGCTGTCCATATGGTGTTGGTCCTGGTTGTCCATATGAGTTCTGAGCAGGTCCTGGTCCGGCAGGCTGTCCGTATGGATCCTGACTAGGTCCAATTGGCTGTCCATATGGATCCTGTGCAGGCTGTCCGTATGGATCATCAACGCCCTGAGTTGGCTGACTTCCCATATCCTGTGGTTCACTTGCATAAGGGTTAGCTGGAGCCTGTGGCTCGCCAGCATATGGATTAGTTGGTCCCTGTGGTTCTGTTCCTGAATATGGATCACTTGGACCCTGTGGCTCTGTTCCTGAATATGGATCACTTGGACCCTGTGGTTCTGTGCCGTATGGATTAGTTGGCTCTGAACCGTATGGGTTCATCTGATTATCGTCCATTAAAAAACCTCCAAAAAATTAATCTTCTTTTGCTTCCTCTTTATTACTCTCAAGGAATTTATATACAAACGCTGCAAGAGCGCCACCGATAAGTGGAGCTATTATGAATACCCAGACTACACCGATAGGTTCTGAGTTTCCGTCTATAGCAGCTACGATAGCTGGTCCAAGACTTCTTGCAGGGTTTACGCTTGTACCTGTAAGTCCAATACCGATAATATGGATACCTACAAGTGTAAGACCTATTATAAGTCCACCAAAGGAGCCATGATTCTGATTCTTTGATGTAACACCAAGAATAAGAATTACAAACAGGAATGTAAGTACTATCTCAACGAGCATTCCAGCTCCAGCACTTCCACCTACTCCAGCGAGGCCATTTGTTCCATATCCGCCTGTCTTATCCTCAATACCGCCCATAGCAAATATTCCAGCTAAAAGACCTGAACCAGCAAGAGCGCCAAGGCACTGAGCTACAACATAACCGCAGAAATCTGAAACTGTCATTCCCCCACTGATGAGAACTCCCAGTGATACAGCAGGGTTAACATGTCCCCCTGAAATATTGCCAACGCCATAAGCAAGAGCTATGATAGCAAGTCCAAATGCAAAAGCAGTAAGGATATATCCACATCCATTTACAGCATCACATCCTACCAACATAGCAGTCCCACAACCTATAAATACAAGTGTGAAAGTACCAATAAACTCAGCAATAAACTTCTTCATACTTCCCATAATAACCTCCTTTGTAATACATTTAAATTGGTATTATATTTCTTAAAATTCCATATAAGACAAATAAACCAAGCCAGATAAAAAGAACTATTTTATTTGACTTTCTGAAGGGTGCTTTTGATTCATTAACGTATATCAGATACACCGCTTCATATATCATATATGGAAATGTCAAGAATATAAATCTATTGTAACTGAAAGCAGTCTTAAAATCCAGTTTAGTTATGGATGTCACCATTCTGGTGGCACCACATGATGGGCACTGAAGCCCGGTTAACTCATGAAGAGTGCATTTCATTTTAAATGGTGTAAACCTGGTTATAAGATAATAAACTATCCCGCAGGCTCCAATAATAAGCACATCCCTAATTGTTTTTTTTACGCCTACAGACATTTTACATACCTAGATCATTGTGATTAACTACTCTCATTCTTGAGATAGCTCGTTTCAGGCTGGCCTCTGCAAGAGTATACTCTCTGGCACTCTTCTTCTGAAGCATAGCCTCTCTGGCTGCAGCTTCCTTAGCCTTAACCCTTTCAGCATCAATTTCATCAGGCCACTCAGCAGAGTCTACAAGAAGAAGAACCTCTCCATCTTCAACACGCATCATGCCATCCGAAACAAAAGCCATCATTTCAGCATCTTCCTCATCATGAAACCTTATCATACCTGGAACAATGGCAATAGCAAGATTCTGATGGTCAGCAAGCACTCCGTATTCCCCATCAACTGCAGGAACAACAAGAGATGTCATCTCACCATCATAAAACGTATTATCCGCTTCAATTATTCTTACTTTAAATGGTTTCATCTATTACTCCATCTTTATGCCTTTAATGTTTCTGCTTTCCTGATAGCATCTTCAAGTGTTCCAACGTTATAGAAAGCAGCCTCAGGAAGGTCATCATATTCTCCTGAGATAATAGCAGCGAATCCTCTTACTGTTTCAGTTACCGGAACATAAACTCCGTCCATACCAGTGAACTTCTCAGCGACGAACATAGGCTGCGCCAGGAATCTCTGAATCTTACGAGCTCTGTTAACTACATCTTTATCTCTATCTGAAAGCTCATCCATACCCAGGATAGCAATAATATCCTGAAGATCATTATACTTCTGAAGATACTCCTGAACCTCACGAGCAACTCTGTAATGCTCCTCACCTACTACATCTGCTTCAAGAATACGGGATGTAGATTCCAGAGGATCAACCGCTGGGTAAATACCCTGCTCAGCAATCTTACGACTAAGAACCGTTGTTGCATCCAGGTGAGTGAACGTAGTTGCAGGAGCTGGGTCTGTAAGGTCATCGGCAGGAACATAAACGGCCTGTACTGATGTAACAGATCCACTGGATGTAGATGTAATCCTCTCCTGAAGAGAACCCATCTCCTGTGCAAGTGTAGGCTGATAACCTACGGCAGAAGGCATACGTCCAAGAAGTGTTGAAACCTCTGAACCAGCCTGTACAAATCTGAATATATTATCAATAAAGAGAAGCACATCTCTATGCTGTACATCTCTGAAGTACTCCGCCATAGTAAGTCCAGTAAGAGCAACCCTCATACGAACACCAGGGGATTCGTTCATCTGTCCGAATACCATGGCCGTTTTATCTATGGTTCCACTTTCCTTCATTTCGTTCCAAAGGTCATTACCCTCACGGCTACGCTCTCCAACTCCTGTAAAGATTGAGTAGCCACCATGCTGCATGGCAACGTTATGAATAAGCTCCTGAATAAGAACTGTCTTACCAACTCCGGCACCACCAAATAGACCAATCTTACCACCCTTTGCATAAGGCTCAAGAAGGTCAATAACCTTAATACCTGTCTCAAGAATTTCTACCGCAACATTCTGCTCTTCGAATTTTGGAGCAGGTCTGTTTATGTTCCATCTTTCCTGAGATTCAGGAATGGCTTCACCACCGTCAATAGGATCACCAAGAACATTAAACATACGTCCGATAGTAGCATCTCCAACTGGAACACTGATACCAGCACCAGTAGGTGTAACTTCCATGTTTCTGGACAGTCCATCGCTGGATCCAAGGACTATACATCTAACTACACCGTCTCCCAGCATCTGAGCTACTTCCATAGTAAGTTCGTTTTTATTCACCTTTACCTTTAAAGCATCTCTAAGTTTTGGCAGGTGTCCAGTTTCAAACTTAACATCTACAACAGGTCCTGAAACCTGTATTATTTTTCCGTTAGCTAAGATTCCACTATTCAAAATATGTGGCCTCCTTAATTAATACTTTTCTATGATTCTTCTTTTTTACGTTTCTTCTTCTGTGCTTTTGCTCCCGCCGCAACCTCAGTTATCTCCTGAGTAATGGCAGCCTGTCTTACCCTGTTGTATTCAATTCTAAGCTCATCCAGAAGAGCCTCAGCATTTTTATTTGCAGAATTCATTGCAGTCATACGTGCATTCTGCTCAGCAGAGAAACTGTCAACCAAAGCACCAAATATACATCCGGCAAGATATCCCGGAATAACATGGTTCAGCACTTCATTAACAGAAGGTGAAAATTCATAATGAATATCCTTTTCATTTTTCTCAGACTGCTTAGTCCAGAATTCTTTTCTATCGAATGGCAGAAGACGCATCATCTTAACTGTGGTAAGGAATTCACTTTCCATATCACTGTAGATAACTCTTATCTCGTCTATGCCTCGGTTATCATATTCCTCAAGAAGAATAGAACTTATCTCTCTGGCTCTTGAGAAACTAGGATTCTGGGCAGTATAGAGAAATGTCTGCTCCATGGCATAGTCCTTCTTTTTGAAGTATCTACGACCATACTCACCGACCACATAAAGCTTTATATGTTTATGTTTAGCCATTTCTTCTTCAGCAAGCTTTATAACATTATGGTTATATGCTCCAGCCAGACCCTTATCCGCCGTAATAACAAGATAAGCATAAGTCTCAGCAGGCTTACGTCCTGTCTTAGGATAGAAGTAGTGACTGGTTATATCTATCTCTGTCTGGAAAATGCGTCGAATCTCATGTTCCTGCATCTCAAAGTAAGGTCTGGTTCTTTCCAGCTCTTCCTTCGCTTTTCGCATTTTTGTTGAAGAAATAAGATACATGGCATTAGTGATCTTCTGAGTATTCTGAACACTACCTATTCTGTTTTTTATCTCTTTAGTATTTGGCATTTTTTAAATCCTTCGTGTCACTCAGGATAGATTTCTATTCTTCTACAACATATGTCTCACGGAATTTATTTGCAGCATCAATGATCTGCTGTTTATCATCATCCGAGAGCTGTCCTGTGGAGTCAATCTGCTTACACAGAGTGCCCTCTTCCTCATGGAAGTAATCCAGAAGCTTTGCACGGAAATCAGCCATATTATCAGTATGTATTTCCTGCATAACATGAGCAGTTGCAGCTACCAGAATGATAACCTGCTCATGAAGCTTGAAAGGATGATTCTGAGGCTGTCTCAGAAGGTACATAAGTCCCTGACCATACTGCAGCTGTTTCTTAGTTGTTTCATCCAGATCACTGGAGAACTGTGTGAATATCTCCATTTCACGATACTGTGCCAGATCCAGACGAAGAGTTCCGGCTGCTTTTTTCATAGCCTTTGTCTGAGCCGCACCACCTACACGGGATACGGAAAGACCAACGTTAACCGCAGGTCTCTGTCCGGCAAAGAACAGTTCACTCTCCAGGAATATCTGTCCATCAGTAATGGAAATTATATTTGTTGGGATGTATGCTGATACATCTCCAGCCTGTGTTTCTACGATAGGAAGAGCTGTTATGCTTCCTCCACCCATTTCTTCAGAAAGATGTGCGGATCTCTCCAATAGTCTTGAATGAAGATAGAATACATCTCCAGGATACGCCTCACGTCCTGGTGATCTTTCCAGAAGAAGTGAAAGCGCTCTATATGCAATCGCATGCTTTGACAGATCATCATAAACAATGAGTACATCCTTACCCTTGTGCATAAAATACTCTGCCAGTGCAGTACCAGAATATGGTGCAATATACTGGATAGGCGCTGTCTCGGACGCATTTGCCGCAACAACAATTGTGTAGTCCATAGCACCGTGCTTCTTAAGTGTTCCAACAAGCTGTGCCACACTACTGGCCTTCTGTCCAATAGCAACATATACACAAATAACTCCATTATCCTTCTGATTAAGGATTGTATCCAGAGCTATTGCTGTTTTTCCTGTCTGTCTATCTCCGATTATGAGCTCACGCTGGCCTCTACCAATAGGGAACATAGAATCGATAGAAAGAATACCCGTATTCATAGGTGTATCTACCGACTGTCTCTCTATGATACCAGGGGCTGGTGATTCTACTGCTCTATAGCTTTCTGAATCAATAGGTCCCTCACCATCAATTGGATTGCCCAGAGGATCTACTACTCTTCCAAGGAACTGCTCGCCAACAGGTATACCGGCTGTTTTTCCGGTTCTCATAACCCTGCCGCCTTCCATAACATCAGTATCATCTCCAAAAAGAATTACACCAATATCATCTGGTCTGAGTTCCTGAACCATTCCTCTGACGCCTGATTCAAATACGACTATCTCGCCGTACATCGCTGATTTAAGTCCATTTACGAAAACAATTCCGTCTCCGACAGTCTCTACATGACCCTCTTCTTCAGCCACAACCTGAGGCTGCCACTCAGAAATACTGCTCTTCATAAGAGAGATGAGTTCTGGCCCGGTAGAAACCTTTTCTTCCTGCAGTCCTCTCAGCATTTCTTCTAACTGATGAAGCCTTCCTTCATTGGTCCAGTCATAAACCTCTTCACCGACTACAAGCTTGAAACCGGATGTAATGGATTTATTCTGAACCCATTCAAGAGGAACTTCTTCACCATAATTCTTAGTAACGAAATCTCTAAACCTTTGGGTCTGTTTTTCATCAGGTTCTGATGGAGCATAAATCAGGGCTTTAATTATCTTTTCTACCGCCACTTAACTATCGCTCCTTTCAGCATTATCAAGAAACATATCATATGCTTCACTGGTATTTCCGGAGAGAACAACCTTACGAGTTGCATTCTCAACCATCTCAGTAATATCCTTCTTAGCTGACTCCAAAATTGCCTGTTTCTGATTCTCAGCATCCTTCTTGGCATCATCTATGATCTTATTTGCTGTAGCCTTAGCCTCTGCTTCTGCATTTGATCTCATAGTACCAATATCCAGTGATGCTTTTCTCTTCTGCTGTGAAATCTCTGCATCAAGTTCCTTAAGACGTGTGTCTGCCTCAGCATTCTTTTCTTCTGCTTCAGCTAGATTCTTCTTTGCAGCCTCATCCATCTCTTTGTAATGTTCTTCTCTCTGCTTCATTATCTTTTTAACAGGAGAGTAAAGAATTACATAAAGACCAGTGAAAAGAAGAACCACATTAAACATATGCAGTAAAATCTGTGTTAAATCTATTCCTAATGGCATAATATTACCTCTCAATAATTAAGCTTAATTCTTATAAGCAAATTTCTTTTACTATAGGACGAATATGATCAGTATCGAGATCATAAGTGCATAAAGAACAGCTGTCTCGATAAATACGATACCAAGGATCATTGTAGTTCTAATTTTACCCTCTGCCTCAGGCTGACGAGCAATACCTTCAGTTGACTTACCAGCAAGGAATCCCATAGCTACTGTTCCGGCACCAGCCGCAAGTCCGATAGCAAGAGCTGCTGCTAAAGCCTTAGCACCTGTTGAGCTGCCTTCTTCTTCCTCAGCTTCTGTTGCAGTTGTCTCATCAGCTGCATAAGTTGTAGCTGCTGGAGCTGCTAGTGAAAAAAGTGCAAATAATGCAAAAAATACTGCTATAGATAAAACTGCTTTCTTTACAAGTTTCATTTTGATACCTCTTTCTTTATATAAAATGTTGATTATCACTAAATTAAAAACGTCACACTACTATACTTCAGCCACTGCCTTAGCCTTTTTATGTTTCTTTTCCTTAGGCTTTTTCTCGTGAACCTCTGAGACCTCTCCATAATAGAAAGATGTCAGCATAGTAAGTACGTATGCCTGAACAACTGCATGAACAAGTGTAAACAGAACACCTACAATTACTGGAACACCAAAGCTCAGTGTTATGAAGTAGTAAACAAGTTCTGTAACAAGCATTCCAGACAGGAGCGCTCCATAAAGACGGAAGCTCATTGAAATCGGAAGTGAGAACTCCTTAAGAGTAAGTCCAACACCCTTCAGCTTGTTAGCCCATACACCACCCGAAAGGATAAATGTATATGAGAATACACCCATTGCAATCGCTCCATTTATATCTGCAAGCGGAGCCGGGAGTGATATTGAATATCCTTCTGTTGTTATTCCTTGAATACCAAATAATTCAAATATCGTTCCTAAGAAAATATATGATCCTGCAGTAAATACATACGCCCCAAGAACGCTATTTAAATGTGGACTGCTTGTTTTTGCCAGATTATCAAAGTATCCCACCCACATTTCTATCAGAGCCTGGAACTTTCCAGGAACAAGTCCAAAACGTGGAATGAAGAATATTCTTATTATCAATGCCATAACCAGTAATATGGCCGTAACAAGATATGCCGATATAAGAGAAGGATTAACAGACAGACCAAAGAAGTTTATTCTGTTTTCTCCATGAAGAACAGCATCCCTCATGGCCTCTTTAACTGTCTCGTGATGTGTATCTCCCTTATATGTAATAATAATGCTGACCAGGAGCAGTACCAGAATTATAGACATTACTACAAGAAATCTGGTTCTTTTTCCTTTGTCCAAAACCTTATACTCCTTTCCTCCTATTTTCCTAAAATAAAACCAACCCTCATTATAAAACAATTCAGGCTTTGATACAAGAATTATTCCATGTATCAAAGCCCGTGAAAATGCCAATTTTTTATTATCTTTGGCCACTATTTTCCGTCATTTTTTAATCACCGCTCCTGGAGTTCAGAAGTCCTCCAAATATTGCGCCACAGAGACCACCGATTATATGTGTCAACTGGGAGATGTTATCGTGAGTCGTCACCATACTCCACAGTTCTGATCCCAGATAGATTATCATGATCAAAATCATGGTTATAGGAATCTCTCCTGCTCTCAAATCTGAAGCAGAAACCAGGATTATCATCATGAACACAAGGCCACTTGCTCCAAGCAGTGCTGTTCCAGGGAAGAATATAATATTCACCAGACCTGAAATAATTGCTACAAGACCGAAGGCCTCCACCATAGTCGCGCCGCCATACTTATCCTCAAGAACCGGTCCCAAAAGAAGGAACAGAGTCATGTTACTTGCGTAATGCGAAAGGGATGAGTGACCGAGCACATGTCCGAACAGACGAACGAACCAGGCCACAGAAATCTTACTTCTATAAACCTCGAAAAAGAGCTGCGTGCTCTTTCCGCCTGTAATCCAGCCGGCTACTAAAACGCCAAATGAAATCAACGCAAACGTGAGTGTCACCGGCGCATTATATGTAAATGAAAGTTTTCTACTCCTCGCCATGATATTCTCCTTATTTATAACAATATGTTTAGCCGCGGAAGGCACATGCGAGTACAGAGTATGCTCGCAAGACCGTCGCGGGTCTCGGTGCTTAGCGATTCACGAGTTCGGAGAACGAAGTGAGAGCTTAGCAAGCCGAAGCTTCTTTTCGAAGAAAGGAAGCCGGCGTCCGCTAGGGGCTAGCCCGCGCCGAGCGGAAGCGATGTCTTGAGAGTATACTGCTGTACTCACATGTGCATCGCGTGGAAATTTACTTTATCAGAACACCTGTTCAATTACATCTGTGATTTTTTTAACTGGGATGATGTTCAGGTCCTTCTTTACTTCTTCGGCAACATCTTCCAGGTCTTCTACGTTCTTCTCTGGGATGAAGACTGTCTTCACTCCTGCGCGGACAGCAGCCATAAGCTTCTCTGGAAGTCCTCCGATAGGCATTACGTTACCGCGGAGCGAGATTTCTCCTGTCATAGCAATCTTTGGATTCACAGCTTTACCTGTGAATAGTGATGTAAGCGCTGTCACGATTGTTATACCAGCCGAAGGCCCATCCTTTGGAACAGCACCCTCTGGCACGTGTATATGAAGGTCGTACTTTGAAAGATTTCTAGTCTCTACAGGATACATATCCTTCACGAGACTGATGGCAATCTCCACAGATTCTTTCATTACATCACCCAGCTGTCCTGTGATGGTAACTTTACCAGATCCATGAACAGTTTTTGTTTCTATGAAGAGGATTTCTCCCCCGGCCATGGTCCAGGCAAGTCCTGTTACAACACCTGGCACTGACTTCTTATCTATGATGTCATGGGAAATACCTCTGTGTCCTATGTATTCACGAAGATTATCCGGCTTCACAGAAATCTTCTCGTCGTTACCTTTGACAAGCTGAACTGCACCATATCTCATTATAGTTTCAATCTGTTTTTTAAGTCCGCGCACTCCTGATTCCATGGTGTAGTCAGAGATTATCTTTCTGACTGCAGCATCTGTAACTGTCATATTCTTGCGCTTGATTCCTGTGGCCTTCATAGCCTTAGGAATAAGGTGTTTCTTTGCTATCTGGAATTTTTCAGTTGCAGTATATCCTGGGAACTCTATTATTTCCATACGGTTAAGGAGTGGCTCAGGAATTGTATCTGTTGAATTTGCAGTACATACGAAGAGTACATTTGAAAGATCATAAGGAACGTTCATGTAGTGGTCTGTAAATGTACTATTCTGCTCTGGGTCAAGAACTTCGAGGAGGGCTGATGATGGGTCTCCGCCATAATCACGAACCAACTTATCAACCTCATCCAGAACCATAACAGGATTAGATGCACCACTTCGTTTCATTCCTTCCATAATGCGTCCTGGCATAGCCCCAATATAAGTTCTTCTATGTCCTCTTATCTCAGCCTCGTCTCTTACACCACCAAGGGAAATGCGGACATATTTTCTTCCGAGAGCATCTGCAATGCTCTGTCCTATACTTGTTTTACCTGTACCAGGCGCTCCTACGAAAAGAAGAATAGAGCCTGACTGTTTTTTATTCAGTGCCATAACAGCCAGCTGCTGAATAATACGGGTCTTAACTTTCTTAAGTCCATAATGATCTTTATCTAGAACATCTTCTGCCTTCTGAAGATCTATAGGAACAAATTCTTCATTCTTCCAGGAAAGGCTTGTAACGAAATCAAGGTAGTCATAGAGCATTCCATACTCGTGTCCATCCTGTCCCTCCTGTTTCATACGGTTCAGAACTTTTCTAGCTTCCTTCTCGGCAGTTTCGTTCATTCCGGATTCTGTGATTGCCATTTCGAAACGTCTTACATCAGAGATGTTTTCAGGATGCATTTCATCCAGTTCTCTCTGAAGAATTTCAATCTGCTTCTTAATGGCATCTTCACGGTAGATGCTTTCATTTCTGGCCTGCTGCTCAAGCTCTGCATTTTCAGCTACATCTGCCAGCTCCATAAAGGCATAGCAGGCATGTTCCACCAGTTCAAACCTTTCGGTTTCACTGTTGGTCTCAACCATGGCATATTTTTCTTCCCATGTAATGCTGAAATAGCCTGTCATTGAACAAGCAAGTTCGTTTATATTTTTCCACTGAAGGATGAAGCCACGGGCCCAGAGACCCCATTGATAATTCTGGACAAATTTGAGGAATTTGGAGCGGAGTCTTTCGAACCTGTCCTTCTTCTCATCCTCATCCATATCATGGAACTCAGGCAGGCTTTCTACCTCGGAATCTGTTGTTCCATCCTTCTCTCTTATTAGACCGCTGATCCTGACTCTTTCAATGGTTCTGACTTTTACATTTCCATCTGGATCTATAGATTCTACCTTGGCAGAAACACCCACTGGATAGATGTCCTCCATAGTCACATCAGAAATATCTATATCTTCTTTAAGCATTGCAAAAGCAAGGATTTTTCCAGCTTTAAAATCTCCTATATCCCAGCCATCTATTACTTCTTTTTTAAAATAAAATGTTACTTCAGGGAGGAGAATCGTATCATATATAGGTATAGTAAGCATAAAGCCCTCCTTCTTCATCTGTTAGCACTTACGCTAAACGAGTGCTAGCTATAATGATACTACATATTTCTATAAATGCAACCCACAAAATATATCCAATACTACCTTGCGTAGAGCATCATTTTGCTGTAATATATAGTGTTGAGAGATGAAGAATACAACGAGAGGGTAAGCTACTTTGAAAATTGATCTGAACGAAGTATTATACGCAGTTTCCGCAGGTCTTGACTCAGTTGAGCAGGAGCTTTTAGGTGTGCGTAAGGGCCATTGCAAAAGAATAGCTGCTTTATCTATTACGCTAGGTAAAACAATGGGGTTAACCCCCGATGAATTAATTGACCTGGCCGCTTTTTCTATTCTTCATGATAATGCTCTCACACAAGTAAACAGAGAAGAACTTGAATATAAAAAATATAACAATGGCGTAGGATTTTCTCAGCATGATTTTAACGTAAGACGTTGTACTATCGGAGAGAGTAATACAAGGTACATGCCATTCAGAACTAATAACCGTGATGTTATTCTTTTGCATCATGAGAACGCTGATGGTTCAGGACCTCAGGGACGTACCTATGACAGAACTCCTATCAAAGCTCAGATTATTCATCTGGCTGATACTCTTGATAATAACTTCGATCTTACTGCTACTTCAAGAGATAATTACGGAGCCATTATTTATTTTGTAAAATCAAATGCAGGAATACTTTTCTCAAGAGAGATTACCGATGCATTTTGTAAATCTTTTAAACATAAACATCTTAACAATTTAACTGTTTCTAATATTGATAATTATCTGAGAAAAGCTACTAAGCATTTCAATGATGAGTATTCACAGCAGGAAGTTTTCAATCTTGCTACACTGCTTGCTATGATCATTGACTTTAAGTCACATTATACCTGCAAGCATTCTTCAGGTGTTGCTGTAAACTGTAGACGTATGGCACAGTTCTACAAATTCCCACCAGAAAAGCTGACAAAATATTATCTTGCCGGAGCGCTTCATGATGTTGGTAAGCTTATGATACCAAATTCTATACTTCAGAAGCCTGCAAGACTTGATGATGCAGAGTACGAAATAATGAAGCAGCATGCATATTATACATATGACATTCTGAAGCATATAAAGAAGATGGATGATATTACCATATGGGCTTCTCATCACCATGAGAAACTAAATGGAGAAGGCTATCCATTTGGACTTAGAGAAGAACAGCTCTCTATGGAAGAGCGACTTATGACATGTTGCGATATTTATCAGGCTCTTACAGAAGAAAGAGCTTATAAAGCTGGTTATTCTCATGAAGAGGCTATGAGAATAATGAGAGACATGGTAATTAAGGGAGAAATTGATAATAGTATTGTCTCAAATATGGATATGGTTTTCGCAAATAAAACCTGGGATAAGAGCATTCCTACATCAATTCTTACAACTTAATAAAAAATAAAGAAAAAGTTCACAATCTTTTCACAATATAAACTAATTGTCTTCATAAAAGGTTGATATATTGTAATTGTTCCAAGAAGGATTCTATACCTTCCCCCACATTTTTTCATACTAGGGAGCTGTCGCCAAGCAGCTCCCTTTGGTATTTTATTTATAAAACGTATAAAATTCATTCCCTTCATCTTCGCATTTTATCTGGAACAGATATCTCTGAAGACGAACTTCCTGATCCTCTATCGGATCATAATATCTTATAAAGTCATCATTATAACTTACAACCAGTACGTATCTATCCGAAAGTCTGGCAGCAAATGGATAACCATCACTCAGATATCCTATAGCTGTATCCAGCTTAACACCCGAGATATTTATACCCTTAACATCCGTGCCATACATTTCAAAGCTTTCCATCCAGTTGTCCATGGCCCGAACCTCATCATAGTTTGATGGAAGGTCTGCCGCCAGAGTACACATATAGCAGCAGGCAGCCAATGTATCTTCGTCTCTATCAACCGCCTTATAATCAAAGGTTCCCGCTACAGTAAGATAAGGTCTGGATTGTTTTTCCTTATACAAGGTAGAGCCATATGCATCTACTACAAATCCGCCTTCTTCATAAACCTCCTGCACCGCTTTTCCTACGCTGTAGGATGAACCTGTTATTCCAGTTGGCGCATAGATATAAATTGACTTCTCATCTATCTTGGAATCCTCATCAACAATTTCAGCTTCATTTTCGTTGAAGGCAACCTTGGCAAAGAGTTCTTCATTTTCAGAATTTACATAGATGTTATCTGGCAGCTTAAGCCTTACAACATCATTTCCAGCTTCATTTTCTGCGATCACAGTCCTTATTCCGCCGGAATCCTTATCGGTCTTATAGGAAATGTAATCTGCCTCTGCCTTTTCTCTCTCTCCTGTTTCAGCATTAACTGTAACTCTGTCCAGATAGATGGTACTATCTTCAAATTTTATTCCTGATATTAAAACACCCTCACGCTCGTACTTCTTTACAACGCTTCCATCTGAACGGGTGATATAAAGCTTATCAAACAAGAATACCGGAGTACCATCCACATCACGGCTTACATATTCCGGCTCTGATACGCCATAGAGGAAATCCTCTCCCACAAAGCCCATCATAGCCATAACATGCCCAGCTTCTTTTTTCTGAGTTGTCTTTCCAGTGTCGAAGTTAATAAGTGTTATTGTTGAGACATTCGTCTGATCATCCTTGTCAGGATAAGCCACTACATTCATACCATCAGAAATCATAATCTGACTGGCAGGAATGCCAGAAACCAAAATATCCTTCTGACCTGAGAAGATATCAGTATCTATCAGGTTATCTCCTATGAGTGTATAGAAATGTCTATTCTTTTTATCAAAATAACAGAATCTACCAACAGAGAGTTTCATTGCATCAAAGCTCATCTTTGTGCTGATGAAACTAAGTTCTCGAAGAGTGGCTGTTTCGATATTATATTCATAAAGTGCTATACCGTTCTGTCCTTCTCGCGGACCCTCATTTATTCTTCCATAAACAACAAAATCGATAGCATTGTCCTCTAGAAGAAGGAGCCTCATATCGTATCCCTCCTGAGGGATTCTCTCCTTCTCTGCCTCTTCGGTAGATGTACCGTAGGCATTTGAGTAAGTACCTGTTTTATTGTTATAAACCCAGAGACTGTTATCTGCCACAAAAGCTATAGTCTTGGAATCCTCACTTGCAATATACTTTGGACTTCTGTCTGAAGTAATTCCCAGGCTGATGCTATTAGTTACAGCATCAAATCCCGAAGCATCAAAGTCCTGATCAACACTTCTTCTATAATCATGAACATCTATGGAAGCATTTCCGTTGTTGTACTCCATTGTTAAATACTCAGAAATAGCAAATGTATTCGCAGAATTTTCCTCTTCTGATATAGCCTTATAAACCAGTTCGATAACTGCACTATCTGTTGTTATCTCTTTAATCTTTGGAATTGGATCACTAATCCTCTCTATCTTCATTCCACTGTAGATAACATCTTCGTAAGAGGAATTCAGAGTTACATATCCAGGATTACCATCGGATGTTACTTCTGTTGCTGTAAGTGCATCATACTGAGCACTCAGCGCATCAGCACTACCGAAGATACTGGATATATCTGCTATATTAACACCCTGCATAGCATCTGTACTTGTAGCAATGTCCGCTGATTCATCATTCTTTATGTCCGCTACAGTACCCGAAACATTATATGTTGTTACCGCATCTGTAGAACTTGCAATTGCAGTTTCTGCAGCATTTCCTTCAAAGGCTGCATCACTAAAGTTCTGGGCATATGCAATAAAGTCGGAAAGACGCGATGTTTCGAGTCTTACAACTCTTGTGTAATATCTTATAGGTTCTTTTTTATCGACCTTTATAACAAAGCTATACTCTGTTCCAACCTTCAGGTCCATTCTTAGCTTTGCGGTATACTGTGTTAATCCTTTATCTGAAGAAACAAATCTAAAGTCCCCATCTTCAACCAGATTTGAACCATCAAAAGAACGGAGCTCATATTTAATATCAGCCCCATTACCAACTTTATCAGCAAGCACAATATCAACAACCTTATCATCACTTACTGGGAAGATGGAATCCCTGTATAGCCCGGTTTCAATAGGGGTAGTGTAACCCTGCATACTATTTATCTTGGTTCCATCATAAAGAATATAGGCCTTACCCATGGTAGGATTGTAGCCTTCCACAGGTCTGGTATTATGCTTTCTGTTCTGTATGAAGTTAAAGGATAGAGCCGCTCCTATAAATATAACTATAAATAGGAGCGACCCAAACAATACACGTTTTATCACTTTATGTTCTTACCTCAAGTTTAATCTCCGAATGAAATACCCAGAGTCTTAGCTTCCTGAATAAGCTGATTATCAGGATCAACGTACTTAAGCTTTCCAGCACTCTCTTCCATAGGAATAGCAGTAACTTCGTTGTTCTTAAATACTACAAGCTTTCCGAAATCCTTTTCCTTAAAGAGCTCAGCACCCTTTGCACCAAAGCGGCTTGAAAGTACTCTATCATAAGCATCAGGATTTCCACCTCTCTGTGTGTGTCCAGGAACTGCAACTCTGACTTCAGAAGATGGATACTTCTCCTGGATTTCTTTTGCAACTTCATATGCAATTGAAGGATAAGGTCTCTCAGCGATAACCTTCTTTCTTTCCTTCTTAGGAAGCTTTGCAACCTCCTTAGAAATAGCACCCTCAGCAACAACGATAATAGCAAACTTCTTGCCCATCTTTCTTCTCTTCTCGATAGTCTTATAAACCTTCTTCATATCGTAAGGGATTTCTGGAAGAAGAATAACATCCGCTCCACCAGCAACACCGGCGTAAAGTGTAATCCATCCTACCTTATGTCCCATTGTCTCGATAACGAATACACGGTTATGTGACTCAGCTGTTGTGTAGATGCAGTCGATTGCATTTGTTGCAACATCTATAGCGCTCTGGAAACCAAATGTAACATCTGTTCCCCAGATATCATTATCAATTGTCTTTGGAAGTCCGATAACATTCAGACCTTCTGTATATAACCTGTGAGCTGTCTTCTGAGAACCATTTCCACCGAGAACAAAGAGTCCATCCAGACCAAGCTTCTTATATGTCTTGATCATTGCAGGAACCTTCTCAACTCCATCCTCTGTTGGCTCATCAAGATATTTGAAAGGAACTCTGGAAGTACCAAGAACTGTACCACCCTTTGCGAGAAGTCCGGAGAATTCCATTGGCTCCATCTTCTTGTAATTTCCATATATCAGTCCCTTATATCCCTCCAGGAAACCATATATCTCAACATCTCCAAAAAGATTTTCAAGTCCCTTAACAACTCCACGCATTGTTGGATTAAGTGCCTGACAATCTCCACCACTAGTTAATATACCTATCTTCTTCATTTAGCAACCCCTCCTATAAGTTTTATAATTCAACTCTGCCTTCCAGCGCACGCATCAGTGTAACCTCATCAGTAACCTCCAGGTCCCCACCTACAGGAACTCCACTTGCTATACGTGAAACCTTTATGCCGGCTGGCTTAACCATCTTCGAAATGTACATCGCTGTAGCTTCGCCCTCAACACTTGAGTTAGTAGCAATGATCAGCTCATCTACATCTTCTCTCAGACGGACCATTAATTCCTTGAGCCTTATCTCCTGAGGGCCTATGCCCTGACTAGGATTTATGACTCCGTGGAGAACATGATAAACCCCATCATATTTTCCGGTTCTTTCATAAGCCGCCATATCTCTTGGTGATTCAACCACCATGATGGTCTTATGGTCTCTGTTAGCTGCCGCGCATACAGGACAGACTTCTTTATCTGTTATAGTATAACATTCTTTGCAATATTCTATATTTTTCTTTGCACTAATAATGGCATTTGAAAGAGCCTCTGCTCTGTCCTCCGGCATACCGATAATATAAAATGCCAGCCTCTGAGCACTTCTTGCACCTACACCAGGCAGGTGGCTAAGCTCTTCAATAAGTCTGCTTACTTCACCACCGTATAAATCCATTAGAATAGACCTCCAAGGCCTCCACCCATACCACCGGTAATCTTACCAAGCTGCTCTTTCTCATCATCAGCCTGCATTCTGATGGCCTCATTCACAGCTGCCATAATAAGATCCTGGAGCATTTCAACATCATCAGGATCTACAACTTCCTGATCAATAGTGATAGATGTAATCTCCTTCTGTCCATTGATCTTAACTTTTACAACTCCACCACCTGCAGATGATTCGTATTCCTTCTCTTCAAGTTCTGCCTGTGTCTGCTCCATCTGCTTCTGCATTCTCTGAGCCTGCTTCATAAGGTTATTCATATTACCCGGCATCATTCCTCCAGGATATCCACCTCTTTTAGCCATGTCTTTCTTCCTCGCTTTCTACTATTTTAACGTCGTATTTTATCCTATTTAATGCGAAGGAGGATTTATCCATTTTTCCTCCTCGACCATTTATATATCTTACATCAAGTTCTACTGTTTTTTCCAGTTTCTCAGATAATTTCTCTGCAAGAATCTCTCTGTTCCTTGGTTTGGATAAGTAAATATTTTTAAGAGAATCCTCTTCCTCTGTATAGAGAACGATCACCAGCTTTGCCGGTCCTTCCGGAGAATAGTCCTTGGCAGGCTCTACATCCGTTCCATTTACATAACCAAAATGGAGTGGATTCAGCTGTCTGATTATCTTGTTCCAGTTGTTAGCAAGATTCATTATATCTTCCTGAGTAGCAGGAGGATATGTACTCTTAATATTATTTACAACCGCCTCGCTCTGCTGCGTTGGATCGTACGTAACTTCTCTTTTCGCATTTTCCTCAGTAAGCACCTGAACATCTCTGATTGCCTCGGATATTCTTCTGTCCAGTTCCCTGTCCACCTTGGCATCTATAAGTGCTTCTATTTCTCTGGTGTTGATGGCATTTAGCGAAACATCAGGAACCTTTACGGTTTCCGTAGCAACCTGAGGTGTAGTCTTGTACATCATCTTAATGACTGCAAGTTCGAGGGTAACTCTCTTTACTGATGACTTTCTGATATCTGCACAAAGTATCTGAAGATTATTCAGATAGCCAGCTATATCTTCCACATCATAATCAGCTCCGATTGAAAGCATCTCTTCAACATTTTCTTTTGTCAGATCCAGTTCCTCACTCAGATCAGGAGATATCTTTAAGAACAAAAGATTTCTCATAAACCAGGTCAGATCATCTGAAAACTTGGTCAGGTCCTTTCCATCCCAAATAGTCTCGTTGATTATATCCAGAGCCTTCTCCGGATCCTTCTGGGCTATAGCCTGGAACATTCTAATATAAACATCTACAGAAACAGCACCAACTGTTTTCAGTACGCTGTCTCTATCCAGTTCTTTGCCAATGTTTGCGGAAATGCATTCATCCAGAATTGAAAGCGCATCTCTCATGGAACCATCTGCCAGACGCGCAATATAGAGAAGCGCATCTCGCGAAGCCTTCTCTCCTTCCTTGTCCAGAATCTCCTGCATTCTATCAGCAATTGTTTCTATAGATATTCTATGGAAATCAAACCTCTGACATCTGGATTTAATAGTAACCGGAAGTGAAAAATCATCTGTAGTAGCCAGAATGAAGATAACATATTCCGGCGGTTCTTCCAGAGTCTTCAGAAGAGCATTATAAGCCCCTTTAGATAATTGGTGTGCCTCGTCAATAATATAAACAAGGTACTTACCCTGAGCCGGTGCATATTGCACTGCCTCATTTATCTGACGGATGTTATCCACACCATTATTAGAAGCCGCATCTATCTCGATAACATTTAATGAACTGCCATCTGCAATCGCCTTACAGCTTTCGCATTCTCCACAGGGACCATTCTCTGTAGGATGCTCGCAGTTCATTGTCTTTGCTATAAGCTTGGCAACTGTAGTCTTACCAGTTCCTCTGGTTCCACAGAGGAGATAAGCGTGTCCAACTCTATTATGTGCTATTTGATTTTTTAATGTTGTAACAACGTGTTCCTGACCCTTTACTTCGTCAAAACTATTAGGGCGGAACTTTCTATACAGCGCTAAATAAGACATAATAATTCCTCTCAAAATACTCCATACATTATACAATGATAATGTTCTTTCTACAAGTTAAACTGGGGTTAACTAAAGGTTTATACTAGCGTTTATAATCCTGGGGTGTTATACTATAGAAGTTGTAGTAAATTAAAGATTTTTGAGAGGTTTATTATGGCTTTCGAAAAGAATTCAAAAGAAACGGAAGTTCAGGATGAAAAGCTCGCTGCCGAAAAGGAAGCGCTCCTGAATGAAATAAAACAAACCTACGGAATTGAAGTTCCAAAAGAGGAAGCTGAAGAAGTTGTTGACGATGCTGTAGAAACAGCAAAGGAAACAGCCGAAGAAACGGTTGCAGATACGATTGCAGATGAAGATCTTGAGAGCTCCTACAATGAGACCATCAGTATTACTGCTAAGGAGCCTCTTCCAAAATATGGAAAATGTTTTGCTTTTGTTCCAATAGCATGTGGAACTACTCTTCTGGCTGTTATTCTGGGACACATTCCACCAATTAATATGGGAATCCCTTCAAACAGCACCATAAGATACATCTACATTGGATTCGGATGCCTGCTGGCTGTACTAGCACTTCTACTGATAGTAAATGCCATCGCCGAGGCTCACATATACGAAAACATTCAAATGGGAAAGCTTGTTACAACCGGAGTTTACAGCAAGACAAGAAATCCTATCTACTCAGGAGTGATATTCGGATGTACAGGAATCCTCTTTATATCAGGAAATGCATTTATGTATGTACTCCCAATTATCTATTGGTTCCTGCTCACCTATATGCTTATCAATACTGAGGAAGTTATTCTCCGAAGAAGATTCGGACAAGATTATAAAGAATATATGCAAAAGACAAATAGAATAGCGCCAATACCAAAGAGGGAGGAGTAATTATAACTCCTCCTCTTTCATATCCCTCTCTTTATTAAATGCATCATACAAACATGGAACAAGTACAAGTGTAAGTATAGTTCCGTAAACAAGTCCACCTACCACAACGATTGCCATAGGCTGGGACATTTCAACTCCTCGTCCCATTCCGATAGCCATTGTAGACATGGAAATGATTGTTGTGAGTGCGGTCATAAGAACTGGACGAAGACGGGTTTTAGCCGAATTGATTATCGCCTCTTTCTTCTCCATTCCCTCACGTCTAAGCTGATTAATATAATCTACCAGCACAATACCGTTATTAACTATGATACCAGCCAGCATTACGAATCCGACCATGGCTATAACTGAAACTGCCTTTCCTGACATAAAGAGTGAAAGGAAACCACCGGTAAATGCAAGCGGTATAGTAAACATTATAATGAATGGCGACTTAAGACTCTGGAACTGAGCTACCATTATGAGATAAATGAGGATTACTGCCAGCAGCATCATAAGTAGGACCTGACGCATGGCATCATTTATAGACTCATTTTCACCCTTCATGGTTATTGAATAACCTTCCGGTACGGAAATGTCATCCAGCTTATCCTGAATATCATTTCCCACAAGTCCTATATTTCTGTCTCCCGTAAGAGTACCAGATACATTTATATATCTATCTTGACTATCTCTTAGAACAGTTGAAAGCTCTTCCTGTTCTGAGAAAGTAACAATCTTTGATAAAGGAATTTCCTTTGTCTCATTGTTAGTCTTATCTGTATATTCAAATTTCATCTTCTTCAGGTCATCGATGGTAATCTCTGCCTGCTCATCTGTTTCTACAAAAACATCATAATCTTTAACATCTGTCTCGATGGCTGTTGTGGATTTTGTAGATGCAAGCTTGGCTGACACTATGGTAAATACCTGTGCTACTGTCATTCCATAATCAGCAGCTTTTTCCTTATCTACAGAAATTACAAATGTCTTCGTCATGTTATCAAGACCATTATCAACCTCTTCAATACCATCTGTGGTTTCGATTGCATCTGCAACCTGTGTAGCCAGATTCTGAAGAGTCTGCATGTCACGGCCCTTTATCATTACAGAAACGCCGCTTCCCGTAAGCATGCTCATATCCATGATTGCGGTGCTTACTTCTACCTTACAATCAATTCCCTCGGCAGCCGCATTTATCTTATCTGTAATTTCCTTATTTGTAAGCTTCGTATCTTCTTTTAAAAGAATATAAATCGAAACTGATGTTCCACCGCTTGAAGAAAGTGCACCTAGAGTTGAGCCATTTCCAACCATGGCTCCGATAGTCTCAATGTCATCTATCTCAACCAGTCTTTCAGTCAGCTGATCAGCATATTCTGTCATCTGTTCAAAGGTTCTTTCCTCATCATCAGGAGCAACCATATTTACTGTAACCTGATCACTCTGCATTTCAGGAATGAACTCTGTACCACGACTAAGTGCAAGAGAAATACTTGCTGCAAAAAGAAGTATCATTACTATGAATACAAGAGGCTTAACTTTTATAGCTCCACGCAGGAACTTTTCATAGCCTCTCATAAGCTTATTATCACCCTTGTTTTCCTTCTCCTTTGATTTACGAAGAAGTCCCTGAGCCATTGCCGGAACAAGAGTAAGAGCAACAATAAGAGATGCAGAAAGTGTATATGCAATCGTAAGACCCATATCTACAAACAGCTGTCTTGTAAGTCCTTCTGTAAATACGATAGGAAGGAATACACACATAGTAGTAAGGGTTGAAGCTGTGATTGCTCCCGCCACCTGACTGGCTCCATAAACCGCAGCCTTCTTTATATCTTCTCCTTCTTTTCTGAGACGATATATATTTTCAATTACAACGATGGAATTGTCCACCAGCATACCAATACCCAGCGTGAGTCCCGACATGGAAATGATATTAAGTGTAATCTTTGTAAAGTACATAAGCACTACGGCGAAAATAACCGAAAGTGGAATTGCGCAGGCAATTATGATAGTAGGTCTGATGTCTCTCAGGAAAATAATAAGTACTATTATAGCGAGGAGCGCACCAACTATCATGTTCTGGAGAATTGACTTAACAATAAGATCAATATAAACACCCTGGTTCATAAGTACAGAGAAACTAACGCCGTTTCCTTCTGTCTTCTCCAGACTCTCAAACTTCTCAAGGATAGTATCTGTTACATCACCTGTTGCATAACCTGTCTGCTTTTCAAAGGAAAGAAGAATACCAGGCTCGCCGTTAAGCTTTGCATATACTTCACTGGAATCATCTACTGTCTCAACATCAGCTACATCAGAGAGCTTGATAACTCCCACATTATCCATATTAAGATCTATAAGAACTGTATCAGCAAGAGCTTCAGCATCCTGAATGTCATCTCCTACCTTTACAAGATACTGACCATCCTTACCATTTGCATATCCTGCAGGCATTTCAAAATTCTGTGCAACAAGAAGATTATTTAATGTATCAATAGACAGAACAGAATTCAGGTCTGCAGAATCCTTTGTACTTTCAAGGGTACTTTCTACAGTTTCCTCCGCACTCTCAATCTCAGAAAGAGCACTGGCAAGTGTAGCAGATGTTTCAGCAAGCGAAATACTCTGCTCTATCTCTGTTTTATTAAGTGTTTCAAGAGCCTCACTTGTAGTTGTTTTTCCATCTTCAACTTCTTCTATTGCAGATTCAAGAGTTTCAATTCCTGTACTTATCTCAACTCTTGTTTCCTCCAGCTTTCCAACTGCTGTAGGAATATCTTCATATGTATTTACAGTAATTCCATACTCAGCTAAAGCAGATGTATTCTCCTTAATCTGCGCATTAACCGCATCAAGCTGAGCAGTAAGTGTAGCCTGCTGGGTTTTTGCAGTTACTATGTCCATTCCAGCGGATGCCTGGAATGTAGTATCGTCCAGGAGTCCCTGATCATAAAGAGCTATTACAGAATCAAGACTGGTGATAGCATCTCCCAGTGACTTTGCACTGTCATATGTAGTATTTAAGGTATCAATAGTATCACCCAGAGTGTCATATGAATCCTGGTAGTTTTCCTTCTGATCCTCCAGATCCTCACCTGTCTGATAAAGCTCTATCTGTGTGGATTCAAGTGTTGCCAAATTTTCACTGACTGTATTTGCAAGAGTTTTCTTTCCGGATTCAACCGCATCCTGACCAGATTCCACCTCTTCCTTTGAAGACTGAAGATCATCCTTTGTATCCTGGAACTGATCATCTATCTCCTTCATGATCTTGTCATTCAGCTTATCTATCTTGTCCTGGTTCATTGTGACCTGAACAGTCTCTGTTACTCCTCCAGTTGTTGTAACTGAAGCAACACCTTCTATACTTTCAAGCTTTGGCTGAAGGTCCGTTTCCAGATAATCACTAAGCTCAATGTTATCCATATCTTCAACGCTGACAGCAGCAACCATTACTGGAAGCATATCCGGATCAAGCTGCATTACAATAGGGGTACCAATGGAATCATCAAAGGTACCTGTTATCTGATCTAGACTCTGCTGTATTTCTATAAGAGTCGCATCCATATTTGAACTTTGTTCATACTCGAGAATTACAGTTGAATAACTGTTGTAAGACATAGACTGGATGTTTTTTAGATTTGAGGTTGTGGCCAGAGCCGCCTCAATTGGCGCTGTGACATCCTTCTCAACTGATTCCGGACTAGCACCCATATCTGTTGTAATGATCATTACGTAAGGCAGGTTCATATTTGGAAGCAGGTCAGCTGTCATTCTCATTAAGGCAACTATACCTATAACTATAACAGCTATAACACCTACGAAAACCGTATATGGCCTTTTTACACTAAATTTTGATATCATAATTTTCTCCGTTTGGGGGTTAATATTGACAAATAAAAGCCATAAAGCTGAAGCTTAAACGCTCCAGCTTTACAGTTTACGCTTTTTGTAAATTTTTTTCAATAACAGATACTTTAAGATTATATTAATTTTATGCACTGAAATCCAGTTCTTCAAGTGGCACTGGTCTGCTAAACAGGAAGCCCTGAGCCATATTTACACCAGCATTCTTTATGAAATCATACTGAGTATCAGTCTCAACACCCTCAACAAGAGATCTGAGTCCCAGATTCTTTGTCATCTGAACAATAGCTGTTACGATAATGCCCGTCTGAGGATTTGATTCCAGGGTTCTCATAAACTTCATATCTACCTTGATAACATCAAAGTTGAACTCCTGAAGGGAATTAAGTGATGAATAACCACTTCCGAAGTCATCCAGCCATACTTCAAAGCCATTAGCCTTAAGGAGATTAATCTTCTCAATAAGATCATCGCTATTATTTTCCAAAGCACTTTCTGTCACTTCTATATGAAGGTTCTTAGGATCTACATTTGATGACTTCACCTCATTTATAATAAATTCAACAATATCCGTAAGCATGAAGTCCAGCCTTGAAAGATTTATCGATACAGGAACAACCTGTCCAGCCTTTTTTTGAAGTTCCTTTTGATCCTTGCAAACCTGTCTTGCAATAAACATATCAATCTTATGAATAAGCTTTGATTCCTCAAGTACTGGAATGAAATCTCCTGGCGAAAGGAAACCATGAATAGGATCAATCCATCTTGCAAGAGCCTCAAGTTCAGTAATCTTTCCAGAATTAATATCCACAACAGGTTGGTAGAATACCTTGAGATAACCATTTTCTACAGCTTCATCTATATGAGAGATAACATATTGCGATAATCTGTTCTTAGTTTCAAGTTTCTCGTCATAAATTGCATAAAACTTTGTCACATCATATTTTATACTATCACAGGCAAGCTTTGCCTTATCACAGATTGCACCTACATATTCTCCAGGTTCACATACCGCAATTCCTGTCTTAATGTTCATCTGCACATTTCCGAAAAGCGGTTCGATTTTTGTTTTAACAGTTTCAAGACTTTCTAACGCAGCATCCTTATATGTAAGCACCACAAAATGGTCCTCGGCAAATCTTGAAACAAGTTTACCCTCAAACTGATCCTTCAGAACTGCAGAAATATTTCTAAGGAGTTCATCTCCCTTTCTAAAGCCATATTCTTCATTATAGCCTTTGAAATTACCAATATTGTAATAAACTACAACAGGTTCTTTTTCCATATCAAGAACATTGCTGATAAGTTCATCTGCTCTTACACGGAAGAACTGCATGTTAGGCAAACCTGTTACAGCGTCTATACTGTTAACACTCGGATCGGTAACAACCTCTGAAAGAATATCTGTCTGTCTCTTGAAGCTGTCATCATAAGCGAATCCATCAATAACGTCAGCTTGTTTTTGTCTCTGTACTTCTGAAAGTCTTACATCAGCATGTCTAACAATATCTCCGATCATCTCACGAGAATCAGGATTTCCATAAACATAAACAATAATACATGTTGGATGAATTATTTTGCTATCCACAGTTATCTCTGTGAAATCTTCTTTTACTTTTGCAAGCTTCTCCTTAAAATCCTTTTCTGAGATATCTTTTGCGATAACAAGGACTTTCTCACTTTCAAAACGGAAACATGATTCCTCGCCAAAAGCTTCACGGACCAGCTTACCAAGATAAGCAACAACCTCTTCACCAAAAACATGACCATAAACATCATTGAGGAATTTATAGTAGCCTATTTCAATAAGACCAAAGAATACATTTTCACCCTGGAAGTCATCAGAATCCACCCTAAGCGCATATCTGTTTTTAAGTCCTGAAATCTCATCATGTCTGGCTCTACGTTCAGAAAGCACATAATTTTCAAGGTTATCAAACCTCTCAGCCAAAACAAAGAGATTAAGAAACACCGAACCCATAAGGAAGCTTATGGCATGCACTACATCAATCTTGAATACTTCCGGATTTTTGGTATACCATCCCAAAGCAAAATAGATTGCCATCATTGCGAAGATATAAAGTGTATGTCTGAATGGATTATCCAGTATAAATACCGGCATGCAAACAATCATAAGGAAAAAGGTAACGGTTGGAGTACTAGGATCCCATACAGTACCCATGAGAATACCGTATATAATCATCGGAGTCTGTATCAAATAAAATATCAAAGTACTTCTCTGAACCTTATCCCTTACAAAGTAATATCTAATAATTGTTACAACAAGAAAATATACCAGAATAAAAACACTCAGAATAAATCCATTCGTCTCTTTTATTCCAACATTAGATAATACATTGATAGAAGCAACGAGAAGCGCGATCAGGAGGAAAGCCTGAATGTTAATATAGTTTCTCAATTCAACTTCATCTTTATATTTGTAATATCTGCTAATACTTAGTCTTTTGAAAAAATTCATACCCTCTCAAAGTCGATAAATAATAAGCCCCCTATTACTGATTATTTAACATATCCTCTCTAAGCCCAGCGAGCTTCTCTTCTGCATCTGTAATACTTTCACCCTTAACACCGAAATAGAATTTAATCTTTGGTTCTGTACCTGAAGGACGAACGCAGCACCACGCATTATCCTCTAATTCATAATAGAGAACATTTGATGATGGAAGACCTGTACTTGTCTTTTCCCCTGTAACAAGATCAACTCTTTCATCAGCCTTATAATCTCTAGAAGCAAGAACCTTAAATCCACCTAACTCCTTTGGAGGATTAGAACGGAAGTTCTCCATCTTCTTCTGAATCTCAGCTGCTCCGTCAACACC
Organism: uncultured Lachnospiraceae bacterium; assembly: GCA_947168155.1. Taxonomy (GTDB): domain Bacteria; phylum Bacillota; class Clostridia; order Lachnospirales; family Lachnospiraceae; genus Eubacterium_Q. The sequence goes on from CAMVKW010000010.1 coordinate 94,335, forward strand.
CTTGAGCTCGAGTGTTGCAAGGCCTTCTTTATAATATCCATATTTTTCATAAAGATCCTGCATAGCGTCGCAAAGTGTTTTACCCTGCTTCTTATAGAATGCAGCTACCTCGCAGAGCATCATTACTGCCACAATAGAATCCTTGTCTCTTGCATAAGTTCCTGTAAGACATCCATAGGATTCCTCAAGACCAAATACATAATTATTGCAGCCTGTCTGTTCAAAGATCTTAATCTGCTCTCCAATATACTTAAATCCTGTAAGTACCTCGATGCAGCGTGCATTGTAAGCTGCCGCAATTGCCTTAGCAAGATCTGTTGTTACGATTGTAGTAACAAGAGCTGGATTCTCAGGCATTGTACCTGTAGCCTGGCGCTCTCTGAAGATATATTCTGCAATGAGCATTCCGGACATATTTCCAGTGAAGCTCATATACTCACCTGTCTTAGTATCCTTAGCATAAACACCAAGTCTGTCTGCATCAGGATCAGTTGCAAGAACTATATCTGCATCCACATCCTTAGCAAGCTTAAGTGCAAGCTCCCAAGCCTTTGGATCCTCTGGATTAGGATATGAAACAGTTGGAAATGAGCCATCAGGAATCTTCTGCTGTGGCTCTACATAAACCTGTGTAAATCCAAGATCCTTAAGAACTCTTCTTACAGGCACATTTCCTGTACCATGAAGTGGTGTATAAACGATCTTAATATCTTTAGCCATCTCTGGAATTACTTCTGGATGAATACTCTGTGCCTTTACATTAGCAATGAACTTTTCATCAAAGTCAGTTCCAATGATATTGAAGAGACCAAGTGCTCTTGCATCATCCTCATCCATTGTCTTAACCTGGGCAAAATCTGTAACCTTGGCAACCTCTGCCATGATACCTGTATCATGAGGAGGTGTAACCTGAGCTCCATCCTCCCAATAAACCTTGTATCCGTTATACTCTCTTGGGTTATGACTTGCTGTCACAACAATACCAGCTATACATCCCAGTTCTCTAACTGCAAATGAAAGCTCTGGTGTTGGACGAAGGGATTCAAATAAATAAGTCTTAATACCATTAGCATTCAGACATTTTGCAGCTTCACGTGCAAACTCAGGAGACATGATTCTTGAATCATGTGCAATTGCAACACCCTTATCCTGTCCATTATGCATAAGAATATAATTTGCAAGACCCTGTGTAGCCTGTCTTACTGTATAAATATTCATACGGTTTGTTCCAGCGCCTCTTACACCACGAAGACCACCAGTACCAAATTCAAGACTTCTATAAAATCTATCCTCTATCTCTTTTTCATCACCCTTGATTGCCTCAAGCTCAGCTGTTGTCTCCTCGTCAAAATAAGGATTTTCAAGCCATGCTTTATAAGCATCCATATAATTACTCATTCTTTTAATGCCTCCCTAAACTTCTTTTATTATGTCTTTTTTTCTTTATCCACATAGGTGGTCTTATTATACCATTATTTATAGTATTATGGCTATCAAATATTGCTTTATTTTACCGTTTTTTTGTTTTTTATTTTACATATTTTAAAATTGTGTTATCATATCATATCGAAACCTTAACTAAGCAACATAAAAGGTGAGGAAAATGAAGAAAATAATACTTACCGGCGGTGGAACAGCCGGACATGTAACCCCAAACATAGCTCTTATGCCAAAGCTTAAAGAGCTGGGGTATGAAATCGAATATATCGGTTCTAAAAAGGGAATCGAAAAAAAGCTCATTGAAGAACTCGGTATCCCATATTATGGAATATCATCCGGAAAGCTGAGACGTTACCATGACATCAAGAATTTTACTGATCCATTCAAAGTATTCAGAGGGTTCGACGAAGCCAACCTGCTGATGAGAAAGCTGAAGCCGGATGTCATATTCTCAAAGGGCGGATATGTAACTGTTCCAGTTGTTCTTGCAGCACATATACACAGAGTACCTATCGTTATTCACGAATCAGATATGACTCCTGGACTTGCAAACAAACTTGCACTTCCACATGCGACTAAAATATGCTGCAACTTCCCAGAAACAAAAGAGCTGTTTTCTGACAGAGCTACAGTTACAGGTACTCCTATCAGACAGGAGCTATTCCAGGGCGATAGCAAAAAAGCTTTTGAATTCTGTGGATTCGCAGAACAAAAACCTACCATCCTTATAATTGGTGGAAGCACAGGCAGCGCCGCAATCAATAAAGCTATCTGGAGTTGTCTGGATGAATTATTAAAGAAGTTCAATGTTGTACATCTCTGTGGAAAGGATAATGTAAACAAGTCCTTAATCGACAAAAAGGGATATGCCCAGTACGAATATATTAAAGACGAGTTGAAAGATCTTTTCGCTCTTGCAGATGTGGTAGTTTCAAGAGCTGGCGCAAATGCTATCTGCGAATTGCTTGCACTTAGAAAGCCTAATATTCTGATACCACTTCCACTTACTGCCAGCAGAGGCGACCAGATACTGAATGCTGAGTCTTTTGCAAACAGTGGTTACAGCTATGTTCTTAAGGAAGAGGATGTTGATAATCAGACACTCATGAGTGCAATAAACGAAGTTTATGATAGAAGTGATAAATACATAGACGCAATGAATAAGAGCGAACTTGCAGATTCCATTAATACCATAACTGAGATAATAGAATCTGTATTAAAGAAATAATGACGATAATCAGCAAACAGAATAAAGACATAAAAAAGGCTTCCGGAAATCCGGAAGCCTTGATTTTTGTCTATTATTTTTTATCAGCCACCAAGCTCAACGAGGCAATCAAGTGTCTTCTGATAATATGTTGATTCATCAGACTCATTATATGTTGTCTCATCAACTTCGATTGTTGCAGGATATGCAGACTTTCCTGGCTCGAGTACATCATCACCAATCTTAATCTCTTTACCATTCTTTGTGATGTGGAAGATAAGTCTTACATGAGCATTTGTATGTGTTACCATACCATCACTATTATCTTCATTTTCGACTGAAATAGTAGTCTTATATCCATCAGCATAAACATCATATGCACCATTACCTGCATCATCTACAGAAATCTCCTTGATAGTCCATGCTGGATTTCCAACAGCTGCTTCAAATACAGCACCAAATTCTTTTTCCTTATTCTTTGGAATAGTTGTCTTCTTAAGAACATCAACTATTTCATTATAATTTGAATTAGTCTTCATCTGGATTGTCTGTGTGATAGGATTCTTGTACTGTCCTGGAAGTATGAAGTAAACACCTGCTATAACAGCAACCGCAATAACAATACCAAGAATTATTCTCGCTATTTTGTTTCCCATAACCATTTCTCCTTTGGATAAAACATTATTTTTTAACTGCTTAGAAGATTTCTTTCTCTAATTGATAAATATAACCTTCAATAAGCTGCATTCTTTTTGAATACTCTGTTCTTGCCGCTTCTGTTTTGCAGCATCTGATAAGAGGTTTATTCTGACGATAGAATTCCTTGATACGATAATAAGCTTTTTTATATGTCGCATCTTCTTCATCAGCTGTAACCATACAGTCACGCATAATGCCAACTGCACCAACCTCATCCAGCAGAACCGAATCCATGACAATCTTGCATTCCAGAGACAGATCCTTGTCTGTATCTAACTCTTCGCAGGCCATTATGATCTCGCCTACTTTTACTATAAGCTCAGGACTTACTCCAATGCTATCCAGATACTCAACAGCCACCTCAGCACTAACCTCGCTGCTTGGTCTGTCCTGTTCCCATCCAATATCATGAAGAAGCGCAGCAAGAACAATGACATCAAGGTCACCGCCAAGCTTCGCCTGTAATCTTATAGCCCATCTATACACACGCATAGTGTGATCATATATATTTCTGAAGGGATACTGTTCAGTCGCCCTATTTTCAGAAGCTGTTTTCTTAACAAATTCAATTACTTCTGAGTAATCCATCCTATGCTAACCCCTAACACTTTTGTTTAGTAAACTACACCACTATATAGTCTAGAAACACTTATATAATAATAACACTTTCACTTAAATATTTCTACATTTTTTTAAAACCGCGCGACCAGCTTTGTAAAGCCCCAACGAGCGTACCTTAAGCAGTTAACTCAACCCAGGTAGCCTCACGGCGCACAGAGAGGTTCTACTTAGTGCTGCTTTGTTCCCAACCTGACACGGTTCGCAGATTCCTGTCGCGTAAGACCTAGATTTCAACGTCACTTACCAAGAACAGCCTCGCAAGAATCAATCCGAGACTGGTCATCACCCCTGCTATAGCGGATTGCAGGTACAGGGCACCGCTATCTCCCCGGCTGCGC
>CAMVKW010000011.1:0-98068 GCA_947168155.1 uncultured Lachnospiraceae bacterium
TTCTTTCTTAGCCACTTTAGTTTTCCTCCGCTTAAAACTTTTTCCTCACAAATCCCGATTTGCTTATTTCATTATCCTGGAAGATAATTATTTATCTGTTACTGCTCTAATATATCATAACGATGTAACAAAATACAGACTGAACCAACATGATTTATATGATGATATTGATATAATCAGGGCTTTTATTGAAATAGAACAACCACTACATATAGTGGTCGAATTATTGAAAAAGACAGAAATTAACGAAAAAAGTCGAGTAAGGATAAGTAACAAAAATCTAATTAAATTCGATTTTTAGACGCAAAAAGACGCGATTTTTTGGTACAAATTGGTACAAATCGTTTTTTAATAGATTTTTACTTCGCACTTTTGTCGCATTTTGGTACAAATTTGGTACAAATTACTCAAATTTCGGCATTATGTAAACTAAATTAAAAATGGGATAAAAATGGTGAGAAGTCTGGGAACCCGCATATCAGGTAACAATTTCTGAAAGAAATCGTTGCTCCGTAGCGAAGCGAAGGATGCGCTACACGCAGTGTAGCAAAGGCTTTGCGAAGAAAAGCCTTTCATATCTGCCATTGGCAGATATGGCACAAACACTGGGAAAGTAAAAGAGCGTGTCGGGGTAGACACGCTCTTTTGGAGAAGGTATTTTGTTACTTATGGGGTGTAGCAAAAAACTATATAATGTATTGGGGGGTTACAAGTATTATTATACCCATATCCCTTAAAAAGTGTTCACAAAAAAGAAATTTATTTAAATATTTTTTTGTATATTATAACCAAGTTTTATGCAACACTCACAATGAGTTATGCATTATATCTCATTTTAAGCATTTCGGTTGTACACATTTACCAATATTATTTGTTCTCATCAAATAATTCCAGGAATTCAGCACCAGTAACTTTTTCTTTTTCAAGAAGTAATTCTGCTGACTTGTGCAAAATGTCAATATTCTCTTTGAGAATACGTTCTGCTTCGCTGTAGCAATAATCTATTATCTTCTTTACCTCTTCATCTATCTGGGCCGCTACAGCCTCACTGTAAGGCTTCTGATGGCCGATCTCGCGTCCTATGAACACTTCCTCGCCCTCGCCAGCCTCATAGCTAAGGAATCCAAGATTTTCTGAGAAGCCATATTTTGTGATCATGCTTCTTGCAACGCTCGAAGCCTGCTTGATATCCTGAGAAGCTCCAGTGGTAATGTCATCAAAGATCAGGGACTCTGCAATACGACCACCCATTGAAACCTGAATGTTCTGAAGCATTCTGGTTTTTGACCAGAACATCTCATCCTGATCAGGAAGTGGCATTGTATAACCACCTGCACCTGAACCATTTGGAATAATCGAAATAGTATAAACCTCTTCCATCTCGTCAAGTAAGTGGAACAAGATAGCGTGACCTGACTCATGGTAAGCTGCAATCTTCTTTTCCTTCTCAGAAACCACACGGGATTTTTTTTCAGTTCCTATACCCAACTTAATGAATGCATCATCAAGGTCTTTCTTTGTAATGTATTTTCTTTCTTCCTTAGCCGTCTTAATAGCAGCTTCATTAACCAGGTTTTCCAGATCAGCACCTGAGAAACCTGCTGTAGTTCTGGCAATCTCGTGAAGATCCACATCGTCCCCGAGAGGTTTCTTCTTAGTATGAACCTTAAGGATAGCCTCTCTACCCTTAACATCAGGGCGACCAACCATAACTCTTCTATCAAATCTTCCTGGTCTTAGAATAGCAGGATCAAGAATATCAACACGGTTTGTAGCAGCAAGAACTATAATGCCCTCGTTCTCACCAAAGCCATCCATCTCAACCAGCAGCTGGTTAAGTGTCTGCTCTCTCTCGTCATGACCGCCGCCAAGACCTGTACCTCTACGTCTTGCAACAGCATCTATCTCATCAATAAATACTATACAAGGACTATTCTCTTTAGCATCTGCAAAGAGGTCCCTTACTCTGGCAGCACCGACACCAACGAACATCTCCACAAAATCAGAACCTGATATTGAGAAGAATGGCACATCTGCCTCACCAGAAATAGCCTTAGCCAGAAGAGTTTTACCAGTTCCCGGAGGGCCCTCTAGAATGATACCCTTTGGTATTCTGGCACCAATCTCAGTATACTTAGCCGGATCCTTCAGGAAGTCAACTATCTCACTAAGCTCTTCCTTTTCTTCTTCCAGTCCAGCCACATCATCAAATGTAATACCTGTTTTCTTATCTTTCCTTGCCCTGCTCTTTCCAAAGTCCGAAAGACCTGCACTTCCGCCAACACCACTGGCAGAATTAATTTGAGTAGTGAGTCCCATCATATAGATGGCAAAGAGAACAGAAACAAAGATATATGGCATCATTCTCTCAACCAGTTTTGCTCTGCTTACATCATTGAGAGAATACTTTATATCTTTACCTTCAAGGATCTTCATGGTTTCATTTACATCTGGGGTATAGTATTCGATTGATTTATCCTGAAGCTTTACATTTATTGTTCCCGTAGGAATTTCCTTATTCTGTGAAACCTCAACTGAAACCACCTTATTAGCTTTAATATCCTGTTTTAATTGATAATCTGTATAAGTCTTATCCACGTCTACCGGTTTATACAGAAGCACATATACACCGAAAAGCATAAATGCAATCAATAGATATGCAATGAGCAGATTGCCCATACCCGGTCTTCTTTTCTTGTCCAATATTTAAATCTCCTTTATATCTTCAGATACGTAACGTATCTCCATAACTCTTTTGGTAGAATCCTCCACCTTATATCTCTCGCTAAGTCTAAGTCCAACAATCCAAACTATCTCGTCTCCATCTGCCACAACAGGAAATGAAAGTCTCTCGTTTCTTTCTACCTTAGCATGTGTGAAATAACGTGATAATTTCTTTGTTCCACCTCTGCCATCAACCACGATAAAGTCATCAGGTCCAGGTGTTCTCAGCACAAGCGCAGAGTTTATTTTATCATAATCAATCATTTTAGTATATTCTTTTTTACTGATTGAAACATTCTTATCATAAGGATAAATGCTAGTCTCTATAGAACCTTTCACCTTTATCGGCTCACCATCTTCAGGTTCCTTTTCATCACCTCTCGTTACCACTATCTTGTCATAAGAACGCTGCGCTGTCATACCATAAGGCAGGTTGACACTCTTGCCAGTCTCCATATCCACAAGCCCAAGAACCAGCTGAATGTGATCACGAGTTATGTCCTTCCTTCTACCGCAAACATTTTCCAAAGTTGAAAGAACCAGTTCACCCTGAGCCAGCGTTGTAAGGGACTTTAAAGAAACTATTTTTATTTCATTATCGTTTGCATCTTCCTTATCCTTATTATCGCTTCCAGCCTCTTTCTTAATCTCATCACCAAGCTTAAATGCGTCCTTAGCAATTTCCACCAGATGATCTGCTGCCCTCTCATTTATTTCTTTAAGCAGCGGCATAACGGAAAGCCTTATTTTGTTTCTGGCATATTCTGGCTCCAGATTGGTCGAATCCGTCATATAATCCTGTCCAATTTCATTCAGGTACTCTTCAATATCGGACCTTGAAGTCGTAAGAAGTGGTCTGATAATTCGGCCTCTCACCGGCTTTATTCCAGCAAGTCCGAGAAGAGAACTTCCCCTGATCAAATTATAGAGAACTGTTTCGGCCAGATCATCCTTATTATGAGCTATGGCAATCTTTGTTTCAGGAGCATCTGCCTCCTTTTCAAAGCATCTATATCTAAATATTCTTCCTGCCTCTTCCTCAGTAAAATGCTGCTCGCGGGCCATCTTTGGAATATCTTCTCTATAAACCTTACATTCCACTCCGAGCTTCTCACAGAGATCAGTTACAAACTGTTCATCTCTATCTGCCTCTTCGCCTCGTATCATGTGATTTATATGAACAACTTTCACCTTCACTCCGTAATCAACCATAACTCTTAGAAGGCACACAGAATCTGCCCCACCAGAAACGCCAAGTACTGCACTGTCCCCTGGTGAGATCATGGAATGCTCATTAATATATGAAGTTACCTCTTTAAGAAAATCCTTTTTCATACTCATAAAAGAATAGCAGTCGACAGATATTTCTATCAACTGCTACTAATCATCCTTCTCTTTTGGTTTTATCAATATCTCATCTTCATTAACAAGTCCGAGTTTATTCTTCGCCTCGTCCTCAATATATTTCTTGGTCTTCATGTATTTCTCGCGTTCTTCCAGTTCAGCGGATTTGTTATTCTCCTCTTCAAGCTGCTGTTCAAGCTGAGCCTGAGTAACTGAAAGCTCTTCGCTCTTCTGATGCAGAGAAATACTTCTAACAGTACTTGCAATTATAATAGTAATAACAACTATAAAAACAAGTATCAGTCCAAAGTTAGACTGCTTATTCGTTTTTCTAACCCTAGTCTCCTGCATCTTTTATAATACCCTCATAAAAATAATATTTCCCTATTAGAGAGAAAACCACTTTTATAGTATATATTATGTTAACATAATGTGCAAGTCTTTTCTTAGAAAAACCACTAATTATATAGCAAAAAGTCTATATAAGCTCGAACATTTCGCCAGCTTCATCCTTCTTTACAGTCTCTGCAACCTTAAGAACTCTGGCCTTCACTGTTTTATTTCCGAATACTATCTCCAGTTCATCTCCAACCTTCACGTCGTAAGATGCTCTGGCTACCTTTCCATTCACCGAAACTCTTCCTGCATCACAAGCTTCGTTTGCAATAGTACGACGCTTAATAAGTCTAGAAACCTTTAAATACTTATCTAATCTCATAACTTCTCCCTATAATACAAACTGCCACGAACAAGTCGTGGCAGTTGATACTACTCTATATATCTAACTTATTAGTTAAGAGCATCCTTGAAAGCCTTACCAGCTTTGAACTTAGGTGTCTTAGAAGCCTTAATCTTAAGCTTCTCGCCTGTTCTTGGGTTATGGCCTGTTCTAGCAGCTGTCTTCTTCACTTCAAATGTACCGAATCCAACAAGCTGAACCTTGTCACCCTTCTTAAGTGCCTTCTCAACTGTCTCGATGAAAGCCTTAAGTGCTCTCTCTGAATCAGCCTTTGAAAGATCTGTCTTCTCAGCAATTGCTGCTACAAGTTCTGTCTTGTTCATGTTAGAAATCCTCCTAAAAAATACTTATAAAAATTTGCTATTCTAGCCCCATATGTGTGAACTAAAACGCTCTATTAAATTATACGTTTTATGCTACAAAAGTCAAGGTTTTATTAGCATTTTCGTAATAATTTTGTCATATATCGTAATATGTAAACCATTATGGTAAACTAGTTACCAATTTCTATAGTATATTCCGCTGAAAAGGTCTCATTTGGGGCGATTTTCTGGTCAAAATCCCTCTCAGAAATATCTCCTTCGAAGTCTGCCTTGTCTGCTCTTCCGAACCATGGTTCAATGCATACGAAAGGAGCATTTTTACCAGCTGGTGACCAAAGTCCAAATAAAGGTGCATCGAAAATAACCGAAATATAATCCATACCATCCGGTGTACAAAGACTAACCTTATTAACTCCCTGTCCCTCAAAGATCAGAGCGTCATTATCAAACATATGCTCATCTATCTTCACCATGCTTCCATCATTCTTTAAGATGTTATCTTCAGAAGCTACAAGACCATTCTCATTAAGCAGTGAATACTTCAGATCCTTATCAGTATCAAAGTTCAGGAAATAATCTGTCTGCTTATATTTCTTATCTAATGGACACATGAACGCAGGATGTCCACCTATCTGGAAATGCATTTCCTTATCATCCGTATTTGTTACTCTCCAGATTGTTGTAAGCTTATAGCCATCAAGTCTGTATTCTATCTCGAGTGCAAACTTGTATGGATAACGAACCAGTGTATCCTCATCAGATTCTAATCTAAAGATAATTCTCTTTCCATCAGACTGCTTTACCATTTGGAACTCTACATCTCTGGCAAAGCCATGCTGTGACATATAGTAGTCCTGTCCATCAACAGTAACCTTTCCATTCTTAAGGCTGCCAACGATAGGGAAAAGCACCGGTGCACTTCTCTTCCAATATCTCTCATCTGCATTCCACAGATACTCATGACCATTTTCCTTTGAAAGGATTCTAGAGAGCTCTGCGCCCTGCTGATTGATCGTAATTCTAAGATACATATTTTCCAAATAGAACTTCTGCATAATTAATATCTCCTATAGACTCAAGTTTTATATTTCTTCAAAGAAGCGTTTCAATTCTGCCCATGCCTGTCTTGATTCATCCATTATGGTTCCTGCCATCTGGAATACATGGAACATTCCAGGATATACCGAAAGCCTGACCTTTACTCCTGCCGACTTAGCTTTCTCTGCAACCGATATTGAATCACTTAGCAGCATCTCATCCGTTCCCACCTGAATAAGCATTGGCGGAAAGCCATAAAAATCTCCGAATAGTGGAGAGATTCTCGGATCCTTCGGATCAGCATCACCTACATACGGATTTTCAAAGATCAGTTCCGATCTCTCATTTCCAAAAACAGGATCTATATCGTAATTATCCTTATATGAACTTCCACTGAGAGTTAAGTCTGTCCAAGGTGACATGGCAACTATTCCCGCAGGTGTTCCTCGCCATCTGGCCTTAAGCGTATGACAAAGAGCCATCGCAAGTCCGCCACCGGCAGAATCTCCAGCGAGGATAATCTGATCATTTTTATAACCCTGCTCCAAAAGCCACTCATAAGCTTCGAGTGCATCTTCCAAAGCAGCTGGAAATGGATGTTCCGGTGCAACTCTGTAATCAACTGTTACAACTGTAGCACCACCACCAACCTCAGAGTATAGACCAGCCATCTGCTTATAGTGTCTACGCATAGCACCTACATAGCCACCGCCATGAAGCTGAAGGATTACCCATTTACTGGTCGAATCCTTCCAGGTAAGCTTCTCCATCTCAAAGTTCTCCATGGATATTCTTTCGGCAACAAGATGCTCCGGATAATTGTATTCCACATCCATCTCGCTTTTATTAAACGACTCTGGAGAAAATCTATCCTGAAAAATTCTCTTACTATTAAATTCGGCAACAAGCATTTTTATTAGTTTACTTCTACGACTCAGTTCTTCCGCCATATCCCCGACCTATATCATAAATCTTCTCTTAATCTCATTCATAACTCTCTTCTGACCAAACATCACCGTACCCAGCAAAATAAGACCTGTGGTAACAAGAGAAATAAGAATAAAAATCGAACCCGGAATCTTGCCCAAAATCCACAGGATCATAAGGATAACACTGAGAACAAAAACAACTATCTCAGTCATTATATAATTCTGCCATCCATCTATTCCGATGATCATCAGAACAACCATTCCTATAGCCAGGGCTACAAATGCAATCGGAATAGCATAAGAAAATGACCATCCCTTGTAGCCTATCAGATAGTCAAGTCCAACTACCAGAATAATACTGAACCACATCTGTGCCTGAATAATCCTCTGAATACTTCTCCTCTTCCTTACAGAATAAAGAAGTGTAGCACATCCATAAACAAGACCAATGCATACTATCAGTGACCAGTAAACACCATTAAATGTCAGATAGTTTACAAGCAAAACTATTACTCCCGTAACAATAGCTGCAAACAGAACTATACGGATGATAAGCTTGATAGCCTTCAGCTTATGAAGAACATCCGGATAGGTTACTGACTTAGATTCCTGGGACATACGGTCTCCGTCTTCATCGCCCTCCAGTTCAACCACACCATGGCATAATGGACATTCAATTGTATCGTCCACCAAATTAAGATTGCAACGTGGACATCTTCTAAGAGTTCCTACATCACTCATAACTAACTCCATTAGTTTCTACAGTTACATTAATTCCATCTTCAGTAAGCTTTCTGAAAAATGCTTTCTGAATTCCACTATCAACTACGCACGAGCTAAATGTCAGCGTCAGAGTATCTCTAAACGAAATAACTGTCATCTTGATATTCTGTCCCTTTGACATAGCAAGTGTAGCCTGGAACCTTTCAATGTAATCAGTATAAGGATCTGTAGTCTTTAAGATTCCAAGGTTTGTTACTGTGGTTGTATTTGCCTTAGCAGAGGCATTGAAAACCTGTCTTATAGCAATCCTCTTAAGGAAAAGAGGGATGGCTCTCAGCACTAAGTTCACCTCATTAGAAACATTATAAGAGAACAGCTTCTCAAGATTTTCTTTATTTATCTGATCCTCAAGACTCTTTGTTACAATCTTTAGAACCTCTTCGAAAGCATAGTTTTCTTCCTTTGGTTCAAAGATAGATGTAACCACAACGAAAAAGTTTTTATTAGTATCCGACCCAAAGTATGGTCTTAGATTAACAGGCACACTTATAGCAATAGGTTTATCTGATTTACCACCCTTCAGATAACTCTTATAAATAGCCCATGTATAAGCACTAACTATATATTGATTAATGGTAACACCGTATTTCTTTGCCACGTCTTTAATATCAACCACTGGCATGATTCCGTGAATTACCGAGAGCTGATTTGGCTCAAGCTTTTCACCCTTGATTATTACAGCTCTTCTTGTAGTATAAGTTTTCTTTTCTTTCTTTTTATAATTCTGAAGATAGCTGTCCTCAGAATCCAAAGAAGTTTCACTTGCAAGAGAATTCTTAACCTTACCCTTCAGCTCCGGCTTCTTAAGTCTGAGATATTGATATGTAATCTCCTTCAAAAAACTAAGAGCTCCATTTCCATCAGTAAGAGCATGGAAAACCTCTAAGTTAATTCTATTCTTATAGTAAGTCAGTCTGAAGAGATAATTATTATTTGCGTGCGGATTAATAAATAGACAAGGATAATCAGCTTCTTCAGTAACCTTTGGAACAGGGCGCTCATTCTCCTCAAAGTAGTACCAGAATATTCCTTTTTTCAGTGTGGTTTTGAACACATCAAAATGAGGCAGTACTTTTTCGAGGGCTAACTGAAGCGCAGTTTCATCAATATCCTCTTTAAGCACTACTGCAACACGATAGACATTACTCATGCCCTCTCTTGCAATAACGGGAAAAAGCTGGGCAGTATTGTCCAGCTTATCCCACTTAAGATTTTTGTCTCTTTTCTTTGCCATCGTCTATGTCCATTCCTACCAGGTCTTGCCGTCGAAATCACTTCCGCCGCCGCCACCGGCTGATTCTTTATCATTCTTCTGATCCTGAGACTGCTGGGTTTGCTGCATCTCTTCCATAGCATCCTGCTTCTGGTTATTCAGGTCTTTCTCCAGCTGCTCTTCACGGTTGGTCTTTTCTTTATCCTTGGAATCGCTTCCACCACCCCCCTGATTCTCTTCGTCTTCATTCTGATCTGGTGGTTCTGGTTCTGCATCCAGTTCTTCAAGCATCTTATCAATATCCTGCTTCAGCTGCTCCGCTTCAGGGTCGTGACCATTTGTTCCATAAGGATCCGCACATCCCTTTTCTGTCAGAATATTTCTGGCTGACTGAAGCTGCCTGATGGCATTTGCCTTCTGCTTCTCAGTATTGATGTTATCGAAATCTATCTTGTGGAGCATAGCAAGCGCAAGGTTAACTCGGATGTCACACTCCTTCTTCTCTGTTGGATGAGCTTCTAATGCGGACTTATAACTTAGGATAGCATTGTCATAATCCTCAAGCTTGTAGTATGCATTTCCCGCATTGTAGTAAGGAACATATCCCTCTGGAATATTGATTTTCTGAAGAAACTCCTCAGTTCTATAGGAGTAATTTCCATGATTATAATTAATAAGGAAAATGCCATTGATTATATACTTAGTTCCAAAGAAGAACGCAAAAATCAGAAGCACTACGCTTATGACATTTACAACCCTCATAAATCCAATCGGGTCCTCATACATAAACCTTGCTTCTCTATCCTGTCTCTTTTCCTCGGCTATACGAGCCTTGTCCAGAGCCTTAAGCTTCTTCTTCTCAAGACGCTTCTCTTGTTTATTAAGTTTTTTTGCGTCTTTCTTATCGCTCATAATATCTATAATCTACCTTTTCTTACAAAGAGCACCAACTCCAGAACAAGCATTATCAAGAGTGGTATAACATAATAAAAATAAGTATCCTCGTAACTTACAGAATCTGACTTTTCCATTGTGAGAGAACTTCCATTCTTAATGGACTCCAGAAGATAAGCCACTTTAGATGTATCTGTCATATGGATGTATTCAATATCAAGATCTGACGCAACCTTCTTAAGGTTATTCTCATCTATGGAGGAGATGGCATCCTTCCCTTTTTCGGGGTCCTGAACATAATTGCCATAATCGCCGTATTTCATTTTGCCGCCCTTGGTAGTTCCATAACCCAGAACAGCGCCAGCATCCACATACTGCTCAAGTTCCTTAAAAGACCGGAGCTCCGACTCATCAGTAATCTCACCATCTGTTATATAGAAAAGAATGGTCATTCTTTCATCCTTCTGATTGGAGGAAAGAAGCAATGATTCCATATCATCATAAGAAACATTCAGCGAGCTACCACGAGCATAATAAATATCCGGCTCTTTTATAGTGGTAAATGCGTCCTTAACTGTTTCATGATCCTGAGTAAAAGGTGCAAGTATCTGAGATCTGTTATCGAATCTGATGAGTCCAAAGTTACTTCCCGAAAGCTCATCGATGATATACTCTGTATCGTGAAGGACGCCCCTCATTCTGGTCTTTGAACCCTTATAGTCCTCAGCCCACATACTGATGGTAGTATCTACAACAAAAAGCACATCCAGATTCTTCATCTCAACCTTAGCATCATACTTCTTATCCATGATTCTGAGGTTTGTAAGAAACGCCAGCAAAACCATGATACTGATACGAAGTATTGCAAGTACTTTAAGGCCTATATTCGATTTTCTTCTTAATACACTGATGATATAGCAAACAAGCACAACCACAAGGATTGGCACTATTATCACCAATGGTATTACAGGTTTAGTTATCATAGTCTTATACCTAGTCCTATAACAAGCATAGTTGAAAGAGCACAAATAAGAACAATAATAGGAACTGCAGGCTGGTCAACCACCTTGGTGATTGTAACCTCTTCAACCTCCAGAGCCTCTTCTCTTTCTATATCAGCGACGATATCATTTACCGACAGACTTTCGCTCTGCTTATAGAATTTACCGCCAGTCTTTTCTACATTCAGTTTCAGCTCGGATTCGTCTGTATCATAATCAGTTGTGTTCATTCCGCTCCAGTTATCTCTGTTAGGGAAAATACCAAATACCTTAATATCATTCTTCTTACAAAGATCAGCCGCCTCGTCCAGTTCTACAAGTGGCTTCGAAATCGCCTCCTGAGCATTATCTGTAGACATGATGATAATACGTGTTCTATCCTCATCATCCAGTCTTGGGAAGCTGTACATACAAGATGCAAGTCCCTCACCAATAAGTGAACTACCCTTTGAATAATTATTTATAAGAGTACCCGAATCATAGTATTCAAGCTTTTCCTGATATTCAGCAAACTCATCATATTCCGAGTGGTTATACTCCAAATAACCTGTCTCTTCGTTGTAATACTTATCCATGTATTCCTTCTGAAGTTGGAAATATACCTTCAGGTCCTCCAGCTTCTGATTAATGAAATCATAATCATCAGTCATAGGAACATAAAGAATTGTAGATGTGTTATAAATACTTACTCCAAATCTATCACCATCAAGTCCGGCAACAACCTCCTGAAGACTTTCTACAAGGTCTGCATTCAGTTCGTAAATAGAATAAGAAACATCCATGCAAAGGAAGATATCTCTCTTCTTTGTACCGTTATTAACCGTCTCCTTTTTAGCAGGTCTGGCTGCAAGCACAAGACAGGCAACAAGGCTGGTAATAATGCAGGCTTCCATAACAATGGTAACAAACGTATACCAACGTCTACGGTTTCTGTATATATCCAAATCCTTAACAAAGTAAGTATTAGCTGCTTTTATACCACCACGATATTTAATTTTCTTCTTGATAAGGTGAAGCACTATTACAAGTACAGCCAGTACAGGCAGTCCCACCTTAAGCACCATGGGGTGTATGTAATGCATACTATCTCCTCCAACTCTGTATGAGTTCTCGAGTTTTATAAATTGAAGACCTTACATCTGCGCGAGTTTCTCTCGCAAATTCAGGCTCATAATATTCTCTCACAAGATTAGTAAGAGGTGGAATGTTCACCCTTCTGATCTCAGTCAGAGTGTACTTCTGAACCTTAATTCCGGTTACTTCAAAAACAAACATTCTGATATTCTTACTAAGCTTATGATAAGCTTCTCTGATAGTTATTCTATTATTTACTAGGTCTGATTCAATATATGTCAGCTCACCCAGATACTTTCTCTTAATGTTATCCAGCGTAGCAGGCGGAACCTTCTTAAGCTTTGGTGTACGAGGTTTCTTCAGCCTATCGCCCAGCACTTTTCTAAAATAAAGCTGTGCAAAAATAACAGCTGCAATAAAGAGAACAGCAAGGATGATCCAAATGATCATATATGAAAACGGATCCTGTAACTCAACTGATGTTTTCATTCTTGTGCCTTTCAAAAAGCTCTACTACTTTATCTACAACATCGTTTTCACGGCTGACATTAACAGCACTGATACGATGCTTTTTAAACAACTCCTCTGCATTAGCTCTGCGGACATTTCTATCATTAACCTCAGCCGCATGAAGCTTTCTATCATGCAGCATATAGTCTTTTTCATAATTCTTTGTAGAAAGATCATACAGATGATCACCTGTGAGGAATGCATCTTCAATATTTATGATCATCACATCATTCATAACTGTAAGCTTCTTCAGAAGATTATCATTCAGGCTGGCAATGCCATCCATATCTGTGATTATAAATATGATCATCTTTCGATGAATATTCTCCGCTATATAATCAAGAGTTTCTCCCAGAGGCTTGGATTCCTCATTATTCAGGCACTTTTCATATCTTATAAGCAGATTCTCAAGATGTTGCTTTCCAGATTTGAAAAAGCTGAAATCATATCCCTGGTCTGTACTGGTAAGAAGTGCATAGTCATCGCTATGGTCATTTACCAGATAACTGATGGTACCCAGAACATTTAAAGCGATGGTGCTCTTTGACTCTCCCGCATCTGTATCACCCTTGAACTTTCCGCCGGCATCACCAACGAAAAGAATGTTATGCTTTTTATCTGCGATGTATCTACGAATAAGAACTCTTCCAGTTTTTGAAGAAGATTTCCAGTCGATATCTCTCACGCTATCGCCATAAACATATTCTCTAAGGTCATCAAAATCAAAGCTCCGTCCTCTATAAATAGAACTGAACTCACCATCAAGAATATTTGAAGTTTTCTTGTGCGTATACAATTGAATAGACGCTTTAATACGTGCAAGATAATCGTAATCCATACTAACTTCCTTCTAAGAACCTCCGCTATTCCTTAATTAAACTATGGAGTCTGAATAGCTCCTACTAATCTGTCGATGATTGTTTCTACTGAAACATTATCAGCGATAGCTGCATAATTAAGCTCAACTCTGTGACGGAGTACCTGATGACGAAGAAGCTTAACATCATCTGGAATTACATAAGTACGTCCGTAGATGAGAGCAACAGCCTTTGCAATCTTCATGAATGCAATAGAAGCTCTTGGGCTGGCACCCATTCTTACATAACGGCTCAGCTCCTGTGGAAGTACAGTTTCTGTATGTCTGGTTGCATCAACAATATAAGAAATATATTTCTTAATAGATGCATCTACATAAACCTTTTCTGCGATTGTCTGAAGATTATCAACGTCCTGGATAGAAAGAACTGCAGGTGTTTTTCTTATCACACCAGATTCAATTCTATTAAGAATCTCAGCCTCTTCCTCAGGCTTTGGATATGTAATCTTCTCTTTAATTATGAAACGGTCTGTCTGTGCCTCACTAAGAAGATAAGTACCTTCCTGTTCGATAGGGTTCTGTGTAGCGATAACTATGAATACATCGCCTGGCATTTTATAGGACTGACCACCAATAGTAACCTGTCTTTCCTGCATGGCCTCAAGCATGGCACTCTGTGTCTTTGCACTTGAACGGTTAATCTCGTCCAGAAGAACAAAGTTTGCGAATACAGGTCCGAGGGTTGTATCGAACTCACCTGTTGACTGGTTATAAACCTGAGTACCAATAATATCACTTGGAAGAAGGTCAGGTGTACACTGAATACGTGAAAACTTTCCATCAACCGCATCTGAAATAGTTTTTGCTGCAGTTGTCTTAGCAAGACCAGGTACTGATTCGATCAGCACATGTCCATCTGCGATGATAGATGCAACCAAGGCAAACTTCAGATTCTGCTGTCCTACCACCTTGCTATCATAATAGCTGGACAGTTTCTTTATAACATCCTGTGCGTAGTTAAACTCTTCCTGAGAGATTGCCGCTTTCTGATTAAAATTATCCATTACTTCTTCTCCTCACTATCACTCTTATTCTTGGATTTCTTCTTATCCTCTTCTTTTGTCTGTTTCTTTTTGTTAGCCTTTTCCTTCTCCTTGGCTTTCTCTTTCTCTTTTGCTTTTTCCTTACCAGCCTTTTCGGACTTAATGACATCCTTGTCAATAACCTTAGGCGCCTTCTCGTCCATATGATTTTTCTTTAGGATAGGCTCAATATATTGTGACTCATAGTAATGATAGAGTGCTTTATACTCTTCACTATGATTATCATTTGCGTGACCATGCATCTCATCGAATTCTTCATCTCCTCTGATCTTCTTGATCACATGGAGAGAAACGTTTGCTGCGTGAGATGCAATCCTCTCAAAACTGTTTACCAGATCAAACAGAAGAACTCCACCCGCAATACTACAAGTGCCTTCCTGAAGTCTGTCAACGTGATGAGACTTTATTATTTCTTTAAGTTCATCTATTGTTTCCGAAAGAGGTTCAACTCTCACGGCCATTGAAAGATCGTCTTCTCTGAAAGCAGTAAATGCAGTCTCAATAGTATACTTAACAGCTGCGATTATATCCTCTGCCTCTCTATGTCCTGCAGGCGAGAAGTGAATATCCTGTTCATTCTTATCCTGAGCAACGAATGCGATGTTCATACAATAATCACCCATTCGTTCAAAGTCTCCAATTGAATTCAGGATTTCATAAGCTGTAAGCTTATCTTCGCTTGTCAGACGATTTCTATTAATTCGAACAATATATGCAGAAAGTGCAGTTTCACATTTATCGATTAAGGCCTCATTTTCTTCCATACGAGGAAGCTTGGTATCATCATACTGGTAGATCATACTTGTCGCCAGTTCATAGTTTTCCAAGATTGCTTCGCCCATCTTATGAATAACTGTTTTACACTGCTCCAATGCGATGGTTGGTGTATTCAGAAGCATATCGTCCAACTTTGAAAGCTCAATATCTTCTGCTTTTTCCTCATCTCTGCCAATAACCTTCTCGGTGAACTCAGAAACCTGCTTGGAAAATGGAAGCAATATAAGACTTGTCAGGAAATTAAAGAGGAAGTGAAGTGTAGCTATATCACCTCTGTTAACCAGCTTCGTCATAAATGGAAGTCCTATCGCTGCATTCAGAAGATAAATAATTATTCCAAAAACTAATGCTCCGAAGATATTGAAGAAAAGATATCCCACAACAAGACGCTTGGCTTTTTTATTAGCTCCGATACCGCCAATAATTGTTGTAGAACACTTTCCAAGGTTCTCTCCAATTATGATAGGAATGGCCACAGCATAGGAAACAACTCCTGTTGCTGAAAGAGCCTGAAGAATACCCACAGAAGCATTTGAACTCTGCAAAATTATTGTAATTGCAATACCTATAAGAATTCCAAGCAATGGATTTTCAAACGATGTAAAAAGAGACTGAAAATTCTCATTCTCCTTAAGCGGAGCAAAAACATCCTCCATGAGTGTCATACCATAGAATAGCATGCCCAAACCTACAAAAATGCCAGCTATATTTTTTGCTCTCTTACTCTTTGTAAAAAGAATTACAAATGCACCAATTCCTACAAGGATTGGAGCAAAAGATGACTGCCTAAATAACTGCAGGATCACTGTATCGTTTTTTATATCACCAAGACGAAGAATCTGAGCAGTTACTGTGCTACCGACATTTGAACCAAATACAACCGGCATAGCCTGAGCAACTTTCATTATCCCGGCATTTGCGAAACCAACAAGCATGATAGTTGTAGCAGCCGAACTCTGTATAATACCTGTAACACCCATACCAAAGGCCCAGCCCTTTACAGCTCCTACGCCCTTCTTTTTACTGGTTGTCACTGTCTCTAATAACTTCTCTAAACCCGAACCAGTAAGTTTCTCCAAAGATGAACTCATCTGGCTCATTCCGAACAGGAAAAGACCTATTCCTCCGAAAAGTTGTAGTATGCTAATGATATCCATAATTAATCCCCTGATATAATTATTTTTTCATTTTCGAACTTTTGACGACTCAAACATATATTTTAGCACACATATACAAAGAATGCGAGAATTCCTTAAAAAAAGATCCTGAGCTGAGCTCAGGATCCTTAGTATTTTTTTAGTCTTCTGGTGCTGAGGCTGGTGCCTGAGCTCCAGGGATATTCTTGTATCTTACAATCTTCATGCTGGCATTCTTAATGAACTCTTCTTCACGAAGCTTAACCTTGAAGATCTGCTTGTACATAGGTCTACCCTTATTAACCTTATTCTTTAATTTCTCAAAATAAGCTGTATCACCAATATGTTCTTCATCTGGGAAAATCTCAGCTGTGATCTTTCCACCCTCATCATAAACAAGCACTTCATTTACAGCGGAATCTCTTGCAATATCCTGCTCAAGTTCCTCAGGAGAAATATTCTCACCATTACTGAGAATGATCAGGTTCTTCTTACGGCCAGTAAGGAAGATGAAATTCTCATCATCCACATAACCCAAATCTCCTGTATGATACCAGCCATCAATAAGAGCTTCAGCTGTAGCTTCCGGATTCTTGTAATAACCCTTCATAACAAGATCACCCTTGAAAGCTATCTCTCCTTCTTCTGTAGCCTTTACTTCAATTCCTGGAACAAGAAGTCCAACACTTCCATCTTTCTTATGTCCAGCTCTGTTAACTGCTGTACAAGGTGAACACTCTGTAGCACCATATCCATTAAGAATCTCAATTCCCCATGTACGGAACTCTTTTACATACATTGGATCAAGAGCAGCTCCACCACATATAATATACTCAAGGTTTCCACCAAATACCTTCTGGATAGAACCATATGTTTTCTTTCTTACATCCACGCCTGTCTTAAGAAGAAGGTCTGTAGATTTCATAAGACCCTTAAACGCCTGAGTTTTACCCTTCTTTGCAACCTCTGCCCAAATCTGCTTGTGGAAGAACTCTACAAACATAGGAACGAGGAACATTGTCTGAGGTTTGAAATCAACCATGTTCTTCTTAACATACTTAAGACTCTTATTAATATAAATAGGCTGTCCATAATTGACAACCATCAGAATACCAACTACAAGTCCAAAAGCATGATGGAAAGGAAGTACTGCAAGCACTCCGCCCTTTGGTTCAAAGAGCATACTTGTATGAACAATCTCAAAAGCAATATTTCTATTTGTAAGCTCAACACCCTTACTTACTCCAGATGTACCAGAAGTAAAGAGGATTGTTGCAGTTTTATCAGCATCTATTTCATAGTTAAGGAAGTCATTTGCACCTTCTCTGATAAGTCCACGACCTTCAGAAAGGATATCATCAAAGTCCTTAAGGTTGTAAACCTTCTTACCGATTCTTTTATTAACCTTCTCATAATATGTATCAGTAGCAAATCCCACTTCCACATCGCCTGTCTTAGCAAGAGCTTCAATCTCTTCATCAGGAAGACCTTTATCAATAGCTACAGCCACATTTCCGCCGTTAACACATGCGAAGTATGCAACCAGCCACTCATATGAATTCTCACCAACAATAGCAACGTGCTTATCTTTAATCTTCTTGTTATACATCCAAGCACCAAATGCATCCACATCTTCCTTAAGATCAAGGAAAGTTTTCTTCATCTCTCCTGTCTCGCATGGATAAACAAATGCTGTCTCGTTTGCACTCTCTGTCGCTCTCCTGTTTATCATATTTTTCAGGTTTGTGATCTGAGGTGGATTATAATATGGATATGCCTTATTTTTCATTATAGTAATTACTCCTTTTTGTTCTTTTTTAGCAACATCAAATATGATAACACAAACACTACTTCTTAGAAAAGCTAGTAATGAAAACTACGTCTGAAAATACTACTTAGAATGCTTCTCAGCTACCTTTCTAACCTCGTCCTCAGCCTGGATAAAAGCATCCGCAACCAATGGATCGAAGTGAGTACCAGCATCTTCCTTAATAATGCTCATAGCCTTTTCAAAAGGAAATGCTTTCTTGTAGCATCTATCTGATACAAGGGCATCGAATACATCTGCAACTGCCATGATTCGTGCAGAAAGAGGAATTTCCTCTCCAGCAAGTCCCTTAGGATAGCCCTTGCCATTCCACTTCTCATGATGGAACTCAGCCAGGTTCTTAGCCTCTTTCAGATAACCCGAATCCGGAACCTTTGCAATAACCTGGTCAAGAATATCAGCACCTGCTGTTGTATGAGATTTCATAATCTCGAACTCTTCGTCTGTCAGCTTTCCAGGTTTATTAAGTATCATGTCAGAAACATGTATCTTACCAATATCATGAAGTGGCGCTGAATTAACAACATCGTTCATAAATCTTGTTGTAAGCTGACCCTTGTAATAACCCAGCTCCTTCATCTTATCCATGATGATCTTTGTATATTCAGCAGTCTTCTTAATGTGATCTCCAGTATTCTCATCTCGGTTCTCAACCATATCAGCCATGACGATGATGAGTGCATTTTGCATTTGAGAAATAGTCTCTGTTTTACTGTTGAGATCGTGCACATAATTCATACTCTTCTCGGTAGTACGTGAGAAAGCCTGGTACATGTTCTCAATCTCGTCGCCAGTATGAATTTTCAGCTGTTTGATATGCTTCAGGTTTTCCTCAAGTGCAGCTTCGTTATCGTAAGCAAACGAACTTGCGCTGATAGCCATTGTATTCACAGGCAAAACAATATTGTATTCGGAAACCCAAAGACCTACGGCAATAACAAATACGAAGAATCCAACAAAGAGAGAAAGAAGCTTCGCGATAAATGTCATCTCATAATTCTTGATAATGTCCATCGAAATATCGGTCGCTGCATAGCAAACACATTCACCTGCTTCATTGTAAACCGGAGAATATGCTGTTATGAGATAACCATATGTATCATTTGAAATAATAGGATCTATCTTGCCACCCTTAAGCAGAGTTGGAATATACTCATCGAAGGACTCATCAAATGGGATGATAGTTCCCGGATCTGCGCCTTCCAAATCCTCTGTGTCTAAATCAAATACAACGTAGCATCCATCTTCCTGTATCTTATATACATAAACATACTCAATATCAGGAGAGCTTTCTTTTATCTTCTTCAGCTGTTCCTCTGTGTCCAGATAACCCGAAACATCCTCTCCATACTTTATGTATTCATCCACCATCTCAGGATCAATTTCACTTGCCACAAGATTTGCTGTTCCATCCGCCAGCTTGCAATGCTGCTGAATTGTGTAAGTTCTGTAAAGGTAAATACTGATGATCATCGCTGCCGCTCCAATGGCTATACATGCCATAAAGAGAAGAAGCAGAATTTTTGTTCTAAGGGAAATCTTACGGTTATGCCCCTTCTTAGCTTCCTTAATCTCCCCATCAGAAAGCGGAGCCTGTTGCCAACCCTCTATCCTCATATCATCCTGAAGCTTCTTTGGAAGAACCTTCATCAAAATAACAAGAAGTACAATGGCGATAGACTTATCAACTATATCCCAAAGAATGTCAGTTTTAATATGAGCAGAAAAATTAGCTTTCTCATTCGAAGCAAAATTAAGTATCCATGATAAAACAGCACCATGTCCGCCACCGATTACTGCCATGATAATTATGAGCAGGATAATACCAACAGGGTTTTTAATAAATTTCTTTTTGACAAACAAATGGGTGATTATGGCGATGAATACATTTATTACAGAATAATAAATTACATCCGCTTCCCAAAGACCTCTGATAAGGTTGGAGAAAAGTCCTACTATGATGCCTGGAAGATATCCACCCATTGCCGCAATAAGAACTGTTCCATTTGTATCCAGGTAAAGTGGTGTTCCCGTTTTCGCAGCAACCACAGAGCCAATTAAGTTAATACCAATACCCACAACGCACATAATAAACATGCGCCACAGACGGTATTCATTTTTCTTTTTCTTATTCATAAAAACCCCCTTGTTTATGAATCAGCACGGCTAATTTTTACGATAGTCTCTATATGTTGAGTGTTTGGAAATTGATCTATACAACACCCCTTTACAGGGACGTAACCATTTTCCTCAAAAACCTTAAGGTCACGGACCAAAGATGTAGGTTTACAACTAATGTAGATAAGATTTTCAACTCCATAGGAAAGTATTTTCTGAAGCGCTTTTGGATTCACCCCATCACGTGGCGGATCCAGAATTATAAGATCTGGTTTTTCCTCCAGCTCATCTAGTTTCTTAAGTACATCTCCAGCAATGAACTCACAATTTTTAAGTTTGTTAAGCTTTGCATTTTCCTTTGCTGCCTCAACAGCTTCCTCAACTATTTCTATGCCATAGACCTTTTCGGCAACTGGAGACATCATTTGGGCAATGGTGCCTGTTCCACTGTAGAGGTCATAAATAGTTCCAACTTTATTTTTGCTGTCAGTCGATTCATCCCGATTAATGTTCAGAGCCTCAAGAGCATATTCTCTGGCTTTTGAGTAGAGAACCTCACTACCCTTTGTATTTGTCTGGAAGAATGAAAATGGAGAAATCTTAAACTTAAGTCCAAGCACCTCTTCCATAATGTAATCCTGTCCATAAAGCAGGGTTACAGTATCCGGTATGATTGCATCTGCCAGTGTATCGCACTCCGTATAGAGAACACCAACTATACGGTTATACCTTGTAAGAGATTCGAATTCTCCGGAGCCACCCTTCTCTTCCTCAGCCAGATAGGCATTACGGAAAATACCATTTTTATCTCTGACAACCTTATTCTTTTTATGTCCATATTTTCCAGAATTCGAATCATAACCGTGAGAACTATAACCATCCATACCTATTGGTGATGTATCCCCAAGAGAAAGAAGACCTGCTACATATTCCGGAAGACAAAGTTCATCAACTGTCTCGCTTCTCTTTTCATTCCATGGAATATCGCGAGTATATTCATCAATGGAGTGATGAGTTGTTGTAACAAGATTCACGATTATTCCGCCATCAGTGGCAGATTCTCTTATCACAAGATTCCTCAGAACTCCCGTATGACTGCGCTTGTTATAATGAGGCACTCCTTTGTCACGGTAGAACTTCTGAGTATATTTAAGTATCTCATTCCATGCGGGACTGACCAGCGCACAGGAGTCGATACTGATGATATCATGTGTAGAATTTCTACGATGAAGTCCAAGAGTAAGTGGACCATCCTTCTCCGCATCACCAAAGGTAAATTCCATCTTGTTGCGGTATCTGAACTGGTCAGGAGAAGCAAGAACGCCCTCCCACTTAAAGCTCTTTTCGTCATCTTTTTCAGCGCCCAATGAAGGAATAACCTCACTCAGCAGCTCCTTCACCATCTGCTCCTTCAGTTTCAGCTGATTTGTATAAGCGAAGGTCTGATAAGTACATCCACCACAGCTATAGAAGTGGTTGCACATCGGCTTCTTAGTTTCCTGTGGAGACTTCTTAACCACATCAAGCAGAATGCCATCTGCCTTGCCCTCTTTTTTCTTCTTTATGCGAGCCTTAACAGTCTGTCCTGGAAGCGCGCCCTTAACAGTGATAACACGCTCTATCTTTCCATCTGGTGCCTGTTCATTTTCCTCTATATGCAGAAAGCTCCCACGATTAGGGAAACTATAGCTTTCAATTTTACCTTCTACAATATCGCCCTTTTTCACCTAGTTGTTCTCCCAATTATAATGATTTAAGTTCCACCTCATAATCATTATTATCATCAAATTTCATTATCATATAACTCTTTGGGTTACCCCCTCGAGGAAGCGAAATGCTTCCCGGATTAAGAATATGCACACTTTCGCCAGCATCTCCAAACCCATCAAACACATCATTAAACGGGGTATGTGTATGGCCATACATTGCTATGTCGCAGCCATTCTCAATGGCTGTATACATCAGATTCTCCAGACCATAGTTCACTCCCTGAACATGTCCATGACAGCAGAAGAATTTATGGTCATTTAGTTCAAACATTGCAACCTGCTTCAAAACCGAGTTCACATCACTACTCATATATCTGTCGCAATTCCCCTGAATGAAAATTGCAGGAATAGATTTTTTTGCTCTCTCATCCAGCCATCTTCGAAGCTTTTCCGGATCATCCTCTATATCTCCCAGATGGATCAGCATATCCGGTTTTTCTTTTCCAATGGCTTCCTTTACATTCTTGCTCTTTCCATGAGAATCGCTAACTATCAATACTTTTTTGATCATTCTGTTCCACGTTCTTTCAAATATTCAGCAAGTGCACGAAGCGCCTTGCCACGATGGCTGATTGCATTTTTCTCTTCAGGTGAGATTTCAGCAGAAGTCTTACCATATTCTGGCAGGAAGAAAATTGGGTCATATCCAAAACCATTTGCTCCAGCTATTTCATAGCCTATTCTTCCTTCCATTGTTCTGACAAAAGTCTTCTCTGTTCCATCAGGGAAAACAGCAGCCATAGCACAAACGAAACGAGCTGTTCTCTCTTCATCTGGAACACCCTCCAGCCTGTCTATAATATTCTGATTCTTTATATCGTAAGATGTATCCTCACCCATATATCTTGCAGAATAAATTCCAGGTTCTTTATTCAGTGCATCTACCTCAAGTCCAGAATCATCAGCAAGAGCAAGATGACCTGAAGCCTTGCAAACTGCACGAGCCTTTATCAAAGCATTCTCCTCAAAAGTTTTTCCATCTTCAACTATATCAATATCAACTCCCGCCTCTTTCATGGAGAGAATCTCCACATCAACGCCAGATAAAATCTCCTTAATCTCACGTAACTTATTCATGTTGCCTGTTGCAAATACAAGTTTTATCATTTTAATTTCTCCTTATTTTCTGTCCACCGTGAAGGCCTTTAGACAAATGTTTGCACTCTCCTCCTCAGCATTGTGCCAGGATTCGCCATAAAGACTCATATAGCCCTCGCCATCTTCAAGGTCAAGATTTGCCGTTCTATCGCCCGCATCACATTCAATAGCGATAGGCCTCTCGCTGCCAGGGGTAGTAATGCTCACAATAATGGCATACTTCTGTCCCTTATCAAGATTTATCTCCTGAGTCAGATCCACAGTGTAGTACCCAGCATATCTCGTCTCACCTTTACCAACCTGCTGCCTGTTGCTATTCAGGGACAACATATCATCATAGTCCGTTACAACAAACACCGAGAATTTTGTATCAGGGCCTGTGGCATAGAAGGAAACCGCCTTCAAGGTCTCATCCCCCTTTGCCTCATATACATTTGCAAAATATGCCGATTCCTCACTAAAGCCCATCTGTCCAACCCAGCCGAGGACATCTGTCTGATATATATTGTCGTAGTCATCCGGATCATCCAGCTTTGTATAGATAATTGACTTCTGACAAATATTCACATCGTCATAGGATATATAAAAATATCCCTTATCACCGAACTCTTCACCCCAGCTGTTTTTACAAATAAATGCACCATTAGATGAAGGCTCAATAGCGAATTTTTCTTTCGGATAGTTGTCATCCCAGCCAACCACAACCAGGTCATGATTTGGCTCCTCGAAACCGTTATAGAAATAACTATAGGTCTCGCTGTTATAATATTTCGAATCATCCACGCCGTATGGCATTTCCAGATAAATAGAAGTCTCAACGCCGCCATACTTGTAGATGGCACTCTTTATTTTATTATCATCTCTGTCATTTATTATGATAGCTTCCTTCAGATGTTTTACGGCAGTAAGCGATTCATCAGTTTCACCATCGCCGTACTCATCATCCTTCTCAAGGACAGGTCCACGCCAGGCCGCCATATAGGCGATACTCATGGTATGTTCTCCACCTTCACTGAGGTCGAGACTGAAGCCATTATTCTTGGACATGTGATCTACAGAATAAATCTCTTCTTCCTCAGGAAGTGTTGTTGTCTCAAGGGCTCCCAAAGAAGCAAATGCCCAACAGGTTCCCTCGTTACCCTGATCTCTGACAGGCGTTACTCTGTCGTGTTCGCGCATATCATAAGCCTCTGGCAAATACATTCCACCGTCGGTATTTATGAAATTCACCATATCATCCACAAAGGAGAATTCCAGCCTATAGCCCAGCTCATCAATATGGTCTCCGATAGGAATATAAACCTCGTCATCCTGGGTTTTGGTTTCAGCAGCCTTAAACTCCAGAGACGCATCTCCCCTGTCTACGGTTACATGTCCATCCGGATAAATATTCACCGAACAGCACATGATATCTTCCATAAATAGTTCAGAAGCATAGACGCTCGCCTCGTCATCGATAAGAAGCTTGTAGCCAAATTTACTCAGGCTCTTTCCTTCAACTCGCACATCCACACCGTGCTCACCGATGTACTTCAGCTTAGTTGAGATGAGATCTCCAACTGCAACCTCGTAATTTTCACTTTTCTGAATCTTACCCTGCTTCTCACCCGAGGCATAAAACAAACCAGCCACACCACCAACGAGAAGAAGTAGGACTAAAATTATTTTCTTCATCTTCCTTGTTCTTTCATATGCAAAGGTTAACTCTCAGCATATAGTTATTTTTTAGGAGGCTTAGCTCCCATAAATTGATAAAAGTAGGATTTTATCATACCGTTATATATCTTGCGGTTCTTATCCGCCTTTCGACCTATATCACGCTCCGCGTCCTCGTAAGACGTGATAAGGAACATTGACCAATTATCAAGCGCCGCATATCTTTCACCAATGGTTCTATAAAGCGCTGGCAGAGCTTCTTTTTCTTCCAGTCTTTCACCATAAGGTGGATTTGTAATAATGAAGCCATAAGGCTTTGGACTACTAAGATCTTTCACAGCACGAGCCTGAAAATGAATGTAATCCGCCACGCCGGCATCTTCCGCATTTTGCATAGCACATTTAACTATTTGAGAATCAAGGTCATAACCCTGAATATGCATTTCGACATCAGTTTTCTCTAGTGAACGCGCCTCATCGTACGCCGCGTACCATGTCTTCTTATCAATCAGCTTTTCCCAGGTTGAAGAAGTAAAGTCTCGGTTCACACCAGGTGCAATATTTGCACCGATCATTGCCGCCTCAATTGGGAAGGTTCCACTTCCGCAGAACGGATCCACAAGAAGTCTGTCAGCACGCCAAGGTGTAAGCATAATAAGTGCCGCTGCAAGTGTTTCAGAAATAGGAGCCTTACCAACCAGCTGTCTATAGCCACGTTTATGAAGCGAAACTCCAGTGGTATCAAGACCAACCGTCACAATATCTTTCTTGATGAAAATCCTTACCGGATAATCATCGCCATCCTCAGCAAACTGACTAATGTGATATGTATTCGACATGCTTTCAACCATAGCTTTCTTCGCAATACTCTGGATTGAAGTCTCGCTGAAAAGCTTGGACTTATTAGTTGTGGCTTTGGTTACCCAGAACCTTCCATCACGAGGAATAATCCTTGCCCATGGAATGTGCTTCACGCCTTCATAAAGCTCGTCAAAAGTAGTCGCTTTAAACTGACCGCATTTGAGAAGTATGCGTTCACTGGTTCTGATATTTATATTCGCTCTGGCTATAGCTGATGCAGGGCCTGCGAAGGTTACCCTTCCGTCTTCCACCTCAACTATCTCATAACCAAGGTTCTGCACCTCTCTTTTTAACACTGCCTCAAGGCCAAAATGACAAGGGGCAATGAGTTCAAATCTTTCTTCCATAAAGTCTCTTTCTTTAGTCCCTGTGCGGGACTCATAATGTCATAATAAACCAATATATATTATAGCATTTTCCTATGCTTTTTTCATCGAAAAGTTAACAAAATAAAACGAGCCGCCTGATTAATCAAGCAGCTCGTTAACTCACTTATTTTTAGTGATATCAATTACCGTCTTTTCTTTTTAATAACCAGAACTCCAACACATGCTAAAGCAGATACGATCATAATAATGATTACTAACTTAATTGGACTTGCGTCCCCTGTCTTAGCATTCTTAGAAGTTGTCTTCTTCTCGTTCTTGACCTCTTTAGTAGCTTTGATAATTGTAAACTTAGCTGAAGCACTACCATCATCAAAGAGAGCTGTAAGTGTATGCTCACCCTCGCCTAAGCTTTCAAGAAGTGCAGGTTTTAGCTTGATGATAATACTTCCATCCTCTGTATCATAGAGATCCTTTGATGTAGCCTTGCCATCAACCTCTATACCAAGGAAATGCTTACTTGTACTTGCATTATCTTCTGAACGCTCGAACTTGATGTTCAGAGTATCCTTGCTACCAGCCGTCCAGGTAATCTTAGCCCCTGATGCGTTTATGTAGAATGCATCATCATCTTTTTCATCATCCTTAGAGGTTTCAGATTTACCCTTTGCCGGAATCTCACCATACATTGTTTGTTTTGCAAATGCAGCATTAGTGAACTCTGCTGTATAAATAGCATCTCCTGGCTCAGTTTCTGTCGCATCCTTTGTGACAACCTTTGTACTATTTACAGTTTCAGTTTCAACATGGTTAGCATCCTTTTTACACTTACGTGTCGCAGTAACTTTGCTCAAGTCATCAGACCACTTATAAGTTGCATCTCCCCAGTCATGGCCAGTTGCCGCAATTGGAACTTCTATAGTCTGATCAGTAAAATCTTTATCTGTAAAAATCGCAGTATATACAGTTTTTCCTTCCTTAGTGCAGGTAGGTTCTGTTACTTCGGAACTTATATCCTTAGTCCATGTTTCTGTCTTGTGGCTAGAATCATTTTTACATATTCTTACACCAGTTAATTTAGTATAGTCATCTGACCAAGTATATGTAGGTTCTCCCCAATCATGTGCATCAGAATCTTTAGCTATACTAATGTTAGTAATTTCTTTAGTTCCTGCTTCATCCTCATAATATCTGCCACATGCACTACACTCCCAATATTCTTTTGTACCAGTAGCTACACAAGTTGCTGGAACTTCATCATGATGAGTAAGCGTTCCCTTATGACTAGTTCCCCATTTTGCATATAATTTCAGGCGTTTAAAAGTAGTATCATTAATTATTGAATATGTTATTGGAGTATTTAAATCAAAAGAGTTTTGGCATTCTGGTTCTGTATACCAGCCTTCAACTATATCGCACGAATCAGCTTCCGAATAAGGATTCCTTGCATCATTTGGTATAGAATCACCAGGATAAACAGTAATGCTCTTACATTCTTCTGTTCCATCATTTTTATAAAATGCAACCCCAAGAGGAACTTCTGTCTTATTAACTATACCAAAATAAATCGTAACATCTTGATAACCGGACTCGCCATAGACACCAACACTTACCTGCATTTTGTACTCACCAACATGATTAGGGTCTGTTTCCGGTTCTCCCGCATCACTTTTCGAACGATAGTTGATACTATAAGTTTTTTCATCCGAAGTTGTTCCAGATTTTCCAGACAATACTTCACCATTGTATTTTACAATCGGCAATTTTTGCACAGAACCACTTTCGGCAATAATGTATGCTGGAGCATTATATACGTCATCAACACGTGCAACTCCATCTTTATTACTAGTATCTATCTCAAGGCCAGTAGAATTATTTTCTGAATCGCCCGCATCAAGTCCAGTCAAGGAATCTAAATTACCACCATTACTGCGGATTTTTGCTAATTCAACAGTTGTATCTGTCTGAGCTGCATCTTCCGGCTGTGTGTTCGCCACATTCTCAGCGCCAGTTTCATCTGTTGCAATTGTCTCATCGCTCTGTGGAGCATTTTCATCCTGACCAATCGCAGCAGCCTCCTGCTCGCCCTCTTCATTCTCAGTAGCATCACCAGTTGAAGCTACTGTTTCATCGCCATTTCCAAAGAGTGTATTTACTTCATCAGCAAATGCCACCGCGGGAATAACAGCCATTACGAGTGCAACCGCTATCATTATCGATAATATTTTTCGTACTTTTTTAGGAATCATGCGTTTCCCTCCTATATTTTTTAGAAAACACTTTGTCTGCTGTTTTTTCTTTTCTTATATATTTCCTATTAACTAAATTTCTTCTTAATAGTTAGTGCAATGCCAAATGCTGAGAAGAGCATAAGTGATATACATGGCATAAGTGGACTTGAATCTCCAGTCCTTGCTGTACCTGAAGTGCTTGCATCTGTAGATGTAGCATTCGATGTACTTGTATTTATATCGCCAGATGTTCTTTCGTTATTAGCCGTGTTATTAACTGAATTATCTGGTGTTGAGCCACTTGCTGCTGCTTCTTCATCTGAACTTGTTCCAGCCTGATTAACCTCGAATGAAGCTGAAGACTGTCCATCATCAAAATATACGACTATTGAGTGACTACCAACTGATAATCCCTCTAGATAAGATGGCTTAAGCTTAATAGTAATGCTTCCTTCTTTAGTATAATACTTAGACATTACTCCATTACCATCGATTGTTATTCCACTAAAATGTGCTCTTGCGTTATTTACATCTGTACTACGTGTAAATTTGATATTGAGTGTATTTGTGCTTCCCTTAGTCCATGTAGGATTACTTGCATCACCACTATATGTAACGTTTTCAGAAATGGATGGAATTTCCTCTATATCATGCTGTGTTACAAAATCAGTATTACTAAATACAGCTGTGAAATACATGAGTCCAGGTTCTTCATCTGTTGGCTGCTGTGTAATCTCAGCTGTTGTTTCAACAGTTTCTGACTCAACAACGCTTTCATCTTCTATAAGTACATGAGTAGCAGTTACTGTACTCTTATCCTCTGCCCACTCATATGTAGCATCTTCCCAAATTGATTCTTCCTCTTCCTCAGGTTCAACTGAAGTTGGAAGTGCATCCTGATCATCTTCTGAATAATCCGTATCATCGTCATAATAGCTTCCCTGATCTCTTGTAGGGAATGTCTCTCCAGCTTCCGGCACGAAAAGTGGTTCTGGATCAGAATCATATGCCTCATCAGAAGGTGCAACAGGACCATCTGGATAAATGTCCTCTACAGGAGCATCTGTCTGATCATCTACTGGATCAGTTTCCCCAGCGTCTGCAGTTTCATCAGTTCCTGCAGGTTCGACTGTCGGCTCATCTATATCAGCATCTGTAGATGTAGCATTGGACAGATCCTCGTCCTCAATTCCGAGAGATGTATCAACATACTCATCATCATCTTCGCTGATAACCCATGACTCATCCTCCTGACTATCCCCGAAGAGTCCATTTTCTTCATCAGCAAAAACTACTGCTGGTACGATGAAAAGAACCATCGTTACGGCTATCAAGATTGATAGAACCTTTCTTACTTTCTTAGGGATCATGCTACGCTCCTCCTGTTTATATAAACACATTCTACTTTTCGTCAATGTTCAAAAGTCCATAGTTAATTAATTATACATCATTTTGTCCAACAAATGTCCAACAAATAAAAAATGCCGATGGAATTTCCATCGGCATAATACTTATCTTTTATAACGACACTTAATTATTTACCAAGTCTTGCACGAAGCTCTTTTGTCATCTCCTCAAATCCTGGCTTTCCAAGAAGAGCGAACATATTCTTCTTATAGCTCTCAACACCTGGCTGATTGAAAGGATTAACACCAAGTGTATATCCGCTTACGCCACATGCAAACTCGAACTTGTAGAAGAGCTCTCCAATTGCAAGCTCATCGATTTCTGTCATGTCTATACGGATGTTAGGTACTCCACCATCAACGTGTGCAAGGATTGTTCCTTCCATAGCGCACTTATTAATGAAATCTACTTCCTTACCAGCAAGATAGTTAAGACCATCAAGATCCTCAGCTTCCTTCTGCATTACAACTGACTTACGAGGATTCTCAACATTGATAAATGTCTCGAAGTGATTCTTTGTTCCATCCTGGATAAACTGTCCAAGTGAGTGAAGATCTGTTGTGAAATCAACACCTGCTGGGAAAATACCTTTGCCGTCTTTTCCTTCACTCTCTCCGTAAAGCTGTTTCCACCACTCTGTGATGTAGTGAAGCGCCGGCTCGAAGTTACCAAGAATTTCCATTCCAAGTCCCTTCTCATACATTACATTTCTTACTGCCGCATACTTCATAACATCGCTGTCATCGAAGTCTTTTGAAAGGCAATACTCACGAGCATTTGCAGCACCTTCCATAAGCTTATCTATATCAGCGCCACTTGCAGCGATTGGAAGAAGACCAACTGCTGTAAGAACTGAAAAACGTCCACCAACATCATCTGGTACAACATATGTCTCATAACCCTCTGCATCTGCAAGAGTCTTAAGAGCTCCACGAGCCTTATCTGTTGTAGCGTAGATTCTCTTAGCAGCCTCAGCCTTTCCATATTTCTTTTCAAGCATTTCCTTGAAGAGACGGAATGCAACTGAGCACTCTGTTGTTGTACCTGACTTTGAGATTACATTTACTGAGAAATCTCTGTCGCCAATAACTTCAACGAGTTCTGAAATATATGTTGAGCTAAGGTTATTTCCACAATAGTAAATTTCTGGAGTCTTGCGAATTTCCTTTGATACTGAATTGTAGAATCCATGACGAAGTGCTTCGATTGCAGCTCTTGCTCCAAGGTATGATCCACCGATACCAATTACAAGAAGTACGTCTGAATCACTCTGGATCTTTGCAGCTGCTTCTTTAATACGGCCGAACTCAACCTTATCGTAATTTACAGGAAGGTCAATCCATCCAAGGAAATCATTTCCTTCACCTGTTTTCTCTACAAGAGTTTTCTTAGCAGCTTCGATTCTAGGCTTGATTGCAGCAACTTCAGCGTCGCTAGCTTTGAACTTAGTATTATCGAAATTAAAACTAATCTTCTGTGCCATTTCTATATGCTCCTTTTTCCTATTATTAACTCATTTTCTTCTTAAGGCCTCTTAATTTTGGGGTAAAGCCCACAGACGCTAGTAATTTTACCATTTTCAAATCTTAAATACAACAAAAATGTGACAAAATGCGTTTCGTTTTCTGTTACGCATTTTGCCACATATTTTTGCACTAATTTATTTACTTACCATCTTTTCCAGATCGTCGATTGAAAGAGGTTTAGCGTAGTAGTAACCCTGGAAGCTCTGAACATGATATTTCTGAAGAATTTCCTTCATACCAGAAGTTTCTATTCCTTCTACACATACCTTAGCTCCAAATGTAGATGCTACATTTACAAAGCTTTCTACCAGTTTCTTTTCCTTGTCGTCCTCTTCTATCTTGAGGATGAAACTACGATCAATCTTTATCGTATCCAGAGGCAGGCTCTTTACAAGTCCAATTGACGAGAAACCTGTACCGAAATCATCAAGTGCAATCTTTACGCCGTAGCTTCTAAGATGATCGACTACATTTCGCAGAATATCCATATCCAGGAGTCTGCATCGCTCCGTTATTTCGAGGCATAAATGATCTGGTGGGAAGTCCTGTTCTTTAAGCTTGTTAAGCACCATATCCACAAAGCCACCTTTTTCAAGCTGTGTATATGAAAGGTTTACGTTCACAGTGAAATCCGGCAAAATGTTCATAATACGCTTTGCATCTTTAAGTGCCGTCTCAAGTATCCACTCACCCAGCTGTGGGAAAAGAGGATCCTTTTCCAGAAGCGGAATGAAATAATCAGGACGAACAGTTCCATATTTTTCATTCTTCCAACGAATAAGTGCTTCCGCTCCGATCAGCTGCTCTGTCTGAGAATCAACTACAGGCTGATACAGCAGATAAAAACCTTCATAGTTCTTCATGATAGAACCACGGATAAAGTGAAGTCTCTCAATTCTTTCCGTATTCTTTGAACTTAGCTCATTCAGGAAGTCAACCATATCTCCCTGTCTATGAAGCTTACTCTCGCTATAAACATAGCTGAGGCATGCATATATTGTCTGCGAATCAACATCAAAGCTATTAACGGAAATGTGACCCGCATTAAGATCGAGAATTATATTCTTCTCTTCTACCTTAAACCGCGTTCTGCAATAATGACGAAGGAGTTCGTATCTGTCATGAATTTCCTGATTCTCCAGAATATTACTGATTATTGCGAATTTAGTTCCATCAAGACGATAAACCGATCCAGTATTTCCAACATACTCATAGAGAAGTCTTGCAAATCTCTGAAGTATCTTATTACCAAAACGGTATCCATAAACATCATTATATTCAGCAAATCTTCCGATACCCAAAAGAATGATTTCCATTCTCTTTTGCTCGAGCATGCTGGTTTTGATATTTTCAAGGAATCCATATTGATTACTAAGACCAGTGAGCGAATCAATGTGAGTCTGACTCGAATGATCTCTGATATTACCTACAAAATACTCAGCCTCACTGTCCTCATCATAAAGGACTATTCCCTTACATGTACAGATTACATATTCCCCGTCTCTCTTGCGAGCTCTGTACTGCATATCGTGTCCATCAGCTCTACCAGAAAAAATATTATCAATTTCCGAGTGATAAACACCTATATCATCCGGATGAATTCTCTGCTCCCAAATGCCTCCTGCATTGAACATATATTCATCTGGAAGATCAAAAACTTCTACCGCATACTTTGACCATCTGGACATATCGTAACGCATATCGCAGATATAAACATAGGTTCCAGATGATATGAGGGAGAATGCATCGTACAGTTTATCCAGCTTCGCCCTTCTGGTTTCCGGATAACTGGTCTGTATAACTTCATCAATCGGCATTTCTTTCATGAGCTTCTTGTTTTCATACATAAAACCATCAGCTCTCTTAAAGACATCCTGAACGCGGGTATCCTTATCAGGTATATAATCCGACATACCATAAGCAAGAGTAACAAGGCCTTTATTCCTGTTATCTATCATTTTATTTTTAAAGTTTATAAGAAGTTCTTCTCGCTTGTTGTAATCTCCGCTCTTAAGTATGACAACAAATTCATCACCACCAATGCGGAAAACAGGACTATGCTTATAGTTCTTGCAAATAATACTGCAGGCACTCCTTATAAATTCATCACCAGCGCTGTGTCCCTGTTTATCATTAACTTCTTTCAGACCATTTATATCAAATACAACAATAGCAAACGCCTCTTCTTCTTTTCCTTCTTTGATTATTTTATCCATACTGGAAGTCATCGAAGAATAAGCATGCAGATTCTTTACTCCCGTTAGCGCATCCCTGTTCGCCATATCCATAGCTGTATCTATAGCCTTTTCAAACTCAATTTCCTTACGTTTTGATGCATCTACGTTTGCTACAGCAACGATAATGTGCTCCGAATCCTCCTGAGGACGAACCGCCAAAAGAGTAACGTACTGAGGACGATCATCCAGCATAAGCCTGTAGTTCATAAAGATCTTGCCAGACTCCTCCAGATTCTTTAGTAGGAACTGCTTTTCCATCGCCTTAGCCATCATAGGATAGTCATCCGGATAAATTTCACGTTTCATATTTTTCTGAGTATCCTCAAAGAAGTTACGCCCCTTAGCACCAATATCAAGTCTCGTATACTTATCACTGGCACTATATTCTGAATACTCATCATTAATAATATTTACGTAATAAATAACCTCGTATCTGGATGCAAGAGCAAGAGCAATCTCATTAAAGACCTCATTCTCCGCCGTCATAATCTGTTCACGGCGAATCTGAGCATCAATATCCATAACACCCATGATGACATGGTTCTTATCATTTTTAGGATGGATAACATTCATGGATACATATCGAATGCCATCTCCAAGAACCTGTCTGTATGTAAGTGCAAGAGAACCTGTATCCTGAAGATGCTTTAACATACGTTCCTTATCAATTTCAGAAAGCACCAGTTCCTGATCTTCGGGATGGATATATTTTTTTACATCGTTTCTTGCATCCTCAAAGAAGTCGGATCCCTCATTAGTTGTTCCCAACTTTGCATATTCATCACTGGAACTATATTGCGTGTATTCATTCGTTTCAAGATTGATGTAATAAATAACCTCATAGCGACTGGCAAGAGCACCGGCTATATGGCTATATGTAAGTATCTGTTCTTTTGCTTCTAACTCACTTCTTCTCTGCTCATCAACATTCTTTACACCAATAATAACTTTTTGTCCAAAACCCCTGATGGTTTTTAGATAATAATAAAGCGGTTTTCCATCTACCATCAAACGATAATTAAGAGAAAATGATTTACCGGTCTTTAGAATATCAAAAACTCTTTCCCTATTAAAAGCATCTATAAAATACTCCTGATCATCTGGATAAAGCTGTTTGTGAGCATTATAAATAACAGCCTCGAAAAACTTTTCGCCAGAATCTCTTACTACAAGGTCTTTATTATCCCCCAACGCAAGATATTCTACATAGCTATCATCTTCGGCATCAATAACATAAATGCTTTCATAGTCGCCTGCTAGAGCAAGTGCTATTTCCCCAAAAGTTATAGGGTTGTTATTACTATTACTATTATTATTTTCCTTCTCCATATAAACCCCTATTTCTTTTTGCCCCCAACAGTTTCACCTTTTATTATAACCTATTTTAGCCACTTCTCAAAGGTCTATTTGTCTTATAATGAGAAATTCTCTACCTTTCCATCTTCCAAATTTCAGCAGAATATGGTTTTAACTCAGATCCGCCTCCGAAATCATGGAGCGTTCCAGAAATGAGCTCCTCAGCCTGACCGCATCCAGCATCGAAATGGGCGGTGAATGGCTGGTCAGATGCATTGATTGCAACAAGAATTCTCTCGTTATCAGTTTTACGTTCGAAAATGCACTGATGATTCGTCAGAACTACACTTCTGAAACTTCCGTAGTTCAGCGCCTCGTGTGTTTTCTTAATCTCGGCAAGTTTTGCAATAAAATCTGTAAGTTCATTCCACTGCGGCTCATCAAAGCTAACTCTGAGAGCAGGATCGCCTTCTTCCTTGCGAGCCTCCGTTCCCCATTCACTTCCGTAATATACACACGGGAAACCAGGCATTCCAAAGCAGAGAGTGTAAATTAGAGGAAGATGCGCCTTATTTGTAAGATTACTTGCAATACGAGTAACATCATGATTATCTACAAAGCTCATAAGATGCATATTCTTGTAGCGGCACCAATCCTCTGGTCCAAACTGCTGCATCAGGGAATGAATGATTTCAAACATATTCATAGAATTGAAGCTTGAGAAAAGTCCCTTGTAGCAGGCATAGTTTGTACAGCTAT
This sequence comes from uncultured Lachnospiraceae bacterium, assembly GCA_947168155.1. Classification (GTDB taxonomy): domain Bacteria; phylum Bacillota; class Clostridia; order Lachnospirales; family Lachnospiraceae; genus Eubacterium_Q. The sequence goes on from CAMVKW010000011.1 coordinate 35,518, forward strand.
CCAGCATTCCTGGTCCAACAAACTGAGCATAATCCCCGTGAAGAAGTTCTCCAAGAAGTAGGAACTCATCCTTAAGACCAACTGTGAACTCCTTCAGATTGTGGATGAAGCCTTTATCAAGACAATAAGCAACGTCCAGTCTCAGTCCATCTATATCAAAATAATCAACCCAATATTTAACCTTATCGAAAATGTGATCTACAACGGCAGGGTTCTGAAGATTAAGCTTGACCAGGTCGAAGTTTCCTTCCCAACCCTCATACCAGAAGCCATCATTGTAGTTTGAATTTCCATCGAATGAAATATGGAACCAGTCTTTGTATGGGCTGTCCCATTTCTTTTCCTGAACATCCTTAAAAGCCCAGAAGCCACGGCCAACATGGTTGAAAACGCCATCCAAAACCACTTTAATTCCAGCCTTGTGGAGTTCATCTACAACCTTTTTAAAATCCTCATTTGTTCCAAGTCTCTTGTCGATAAGACCATAGTCACGAGTGTTGTAACCATGTGTATCTGATTCGAATACAGGCGAGAAATAGATTGCATTTGCCCCCAGTTTTTCAATGTGAGGAATCCAATCGATCACCTTCAGTATTCTTGATTCTTCTATTCCGTCATTTTCAAATGGTGCTCCACAGAATCCTAATGGATATATCTGATAAAACACCGATTCTTCGTACCACATTTCAAGTACCTCCTTGTTTCTTCTCTTTACGAGGCATAATTAATTATCGCATCCATACGTCCAGATCCACCTGGGTTGGAATTCCATCCACATAGCCGTATGGTGTATATTGGTAGCCCTCAGTATGATATGGGAAAACTGGAGTATCGTAAGCTGCCAGCCAGAACTCCCACTTACCAATGGCGTCAATATCTAAGTATTTAATGAACTGATCGCGGCTGGCATAGATCATAGGAGTGTAGCCTGCCGCTTCAATAGTCTCACAGAAGCCCACAACCGCAGCAGTTCTGTCTTCCACGGTTATGTTGTTGGAACGAGCACTGTCATCCTCGAAAACCATCTCTGTATCTATAACAATTGGCTGTTTAATATCATAGTCTTTTACCAGGTCCAGACAGTACTGAGCCTCAGCCACGCCTTCGTCACGATTGATGGCAGCTGAGAAGAAGTAAACTCCTGTCTCGAGTCCAGCCTCAGCAGCACCAGAAAGATTAGTAGAAGCCATTGCGTCGCCATGGATTTCACCAGTTCCATAACCACGATAACCAGCTCGGATTATCGCAATATCTATCCCGGCAGCTTTAACCTTGTCCCATTCGATGGTTTTCTGAAATTCAGAAACGTCGATGGCAACCCGGCCACTGTCTACACCATCTTTGTAATAGGTGTAATAAAGACCTTTATCATTTACATAGAAATCTTTGGACCAGTCGAATTCATTACGAGTTACATTGGCACTTATCTTATAGTATTCACACTCAGGATATGTTCCGATAAGGACATAAGCTTTGTTCAGATACTTCAGATAATTATCTTCGATAAGGGCTTTTATTGTAGGCAGTTCTTCAGAAAGCCCCTCAATATTGTTATCGACTTTGAAAGCTATTGTTTCATCGAACATCTCAGTTGTATCTACAGGCATTCCCTGATTCATCTTTCGAATAACAGTTCTTCCAAGAAGGATAATGATGATAGCTACAAGCGCCAGAGCTATAAATCGATATATAACAACCTTTCGCTTGTAATCATTAATGCTCAGGTCCCTGATTTTTCTTCTTGGTCTCTGCTGTTTCTGGGAAGCTTGTGGATTAGGTTGCGGATTTTTGGATCTACGCTTCTTGGATTGAGGCCTTGTATCCTGCGGTCTCGCACCGCCACGGAGAATTCTCTCTTCTTCTTCGGAGAGAACGGTACCTCCCCCAGAGGTGTCACTTCCGCCGGTCTCATCACCATAGAAGTCATCGTCGTAATCATCCTCCATGAGAGCATCTATCTTCATTTGAAATTCTGGGTTTACGTTGTTTTTCATAATATTTCCTAATTACTTAAGCTTCCTCATTATTGTTACTCCGCCGGCAATCATGATCACACTGATTGTACCGACTATAAGACTTCCCAAAATGGTCATATCCTCTGAGAAGATCAGCGGGAAGGTATCCTCCAAAACGCCAGGATAATACATTGCTATCACCGCTAGGGAATTGTTCAGGAAGTGCATTACCATTGAAGGGAAAATGCTTCCTGTATAGTAAACTATCACAGCAAATCCCGCTCCAAGCATAGCTGTCGGAACAAGTCTTATTAAGCTTGTATGATATATACCAAAGATCAGCGACACCATGATAATAGATGCCACAATCTTGTATCTGCTTCTGAATCCAGAGAATATAAATCCTCTGAACATCATCTCTTCGCAAATAGCTGGCGCAAGGGCTACAATCAAGATTGAAACAAGGAAGTTATCCCCCATCAAAGTTTCCGCCATTCCCTGGTTCATACTATCCAGCTGCTCTGGGAACAGTTCATACATAAGTGAAGTAAAAATATTCTCTGCCAGGAATACACCGATAAAGAATATGAGTGCACCCAGGAATTTAAGCGGTCTGAAACCATTAAGGCTATATGTCTTTCTTATACTCTTTTTCGTATAGATGACATATACCAGTGGCAGCGCCAGAATCAGCAGCTGGGAGTAAAGTATTCCCATTATACCATAGTTCATCTGGAACATGCTTCCTACATAGAGGTAAGCGATCATTCCAAAGAATACCAGGAACCAGGCATCGCCACTTGTTGGAACTCCGCCCTTCACCATATTGGAACGCTTTTCGAAAAGCTGCAGATTGGACCTGCCCTCATCGAAGAGCACGCTTTCACTGTTATAGATCTTGCCAAGGAACATAATAGCAATTCCGGCGTAGAGGACATTTGTCAGAAGAACGATCGCAACCACACTCATATCTGCTTTAAAGAGAAGCATCTCCTTTACAAGAAGGCAGATATTCGCAACCGGCACCATGGCCATCTTGTTTGTCAGATTGATATTTGGAATGAACCCAATATAACCCGTCAGCATAACTATCAGAGTCAGCGGAGTTATGTAGTTATTTGCTTCCTTGTAAGACTTTGCAAATGCTGAAACGCACATAGTGATAGCCGAGATGAAAAGCGAAAATGCCAGCACCGCCAGCACTGTAACTATCATTGCTGGAACGAAGGTCGAAACATGGAAGTTGGAAATATCAAGGCCCATGCTGCTGGCCATCTTCGACTGCATCAATTTCAAAACATAAATGATCATTACTGCCATGGAAATAATATTCAGCAACGCTGATATGATTCCCATAAATGCTACCGTCAGGAATTTTGCGATTATTATCTCAGTATTTCTGACAGGGAGAGTCAGCAGAGTCTCGAGAGTTCCGCGTTCCTTCTCTCCTGCAGTTGTGTCGATCGCAGGGTACATTGTGCCCATCAGAAGACTTACTATCAGCATGAATGGAAGTATCATTCCGAGAAGGCTTCCGGCCGACTGCTCCTTGCTGGCAATGTCTTTTCTATCTATTTTGAACGGATGGGTAACATCTTCTGCATCCAGTCCAGCCTCTTCAATAGTGGCCTTCATTTGGTCGGCTGACATCTGATCCAAAACCTTATTTACTACAGTTTCGCCATAATTCGAGTCCGTTATGGAAGATACATACTTCGACTTGTAGGTCAGCTTTCCATTACTGCCAGTCTCTGTAGCAACGTAAACATCTATCTCCTCTTTCTGGAGGAATTCATTTACCATATCATCCTGGCTCTTGCCGGTAGTATCTATCTTCTCACTGGAAATGTAATCGTCATAGGTTACTACACTCAGCTTTTCTGTCTTGCTGGCATCTGTAGATGAAGATTTTTCAGACTCTTTTTCACCGTAGGCTTCCAACCGGCTGGCAAGCTCACCGTCATCGTCTACATCCAGCATTATCTTGTATTCACCCTGCTCCATGTTGGACTGGATCATGGTCATTACTGCAAATGCACCAAAGAAGATCAGCGGGTAGATAAGAATTGGGACCAGCACCAGCATGATGACCGCCTTACGGTCTCGGAAAACATCTAGCAGCTCCTTTTTGAGGAGCAGCTTAACAACCTTACTCCTCATTCTTCATACCCTCCGATTCTATAACCTTATAAAATGCCTCACGCATATTTGCTGCACTCGTCTCAGACATAAGCTCAGTCGGGCTGGCATTTGTAATGGCACGGCCCTTGTTGATCATAACAATACGGTCGCAGAGATACTCCGCCTCTTCCATGTAATGAGTGGAATAAATGACCGTCTTGCCGCGTTCCTTTTCCTTCTTCATAAACTCAATGATGGCTGTGCTACTGAGAATATCCAGTCCCAGAGTTGGCTCATCAAATATATAAATCTCCGGATTGTGGATTATGCAGCGGGCAATCGAAGCACGCTGAGTCTGTCCTGTAGAAAGCTTTTCAATCCTGTTATCTATGAATTCATCAAGGTCCAGAAGTTCTCTGACTTCATCAACCCTGTTTGGAATCTCATCCTCAGGAATTCCATAAATTCCTGCGAACATTGTCATCATCTCACGAACAGAAAGCCTGCCGTAAAGCTTTGTATTTCCAGAGAGGTAACCTATCCTGTTCTTAATATCAATTGCCTTATCCACCTTTACTTTAGTGGTGTTTTCATCCCCCTTGCCAGCATGGTTTTTATCAAGAATAAAAACCTCACCAGAAGTTGGCTTCAGGAGAGTTGCGAGCATGCGAAGAAGAGTGGTCTTGCCCGCACCATTCGGTCCAAGTATTCCCACTATCTCACCAGGGCGAACCTCAAGAGAAATTCCATCAACCGCGTTGAACTCCTCTCTCTTCCCCTTCTCTTTAGTTCTAAAGAAACTTTTTACTAATTCTTTCGCCACTAACATAACTTCATCATTATACCATAACTAGCCAAATAAGTCAGTGGGGACAGATCTTGGAGTCAAAAAGAGAAAGAGCCTGTCAGACCATCTACCCCAATCTGGTCTGACAGACTCTTTCAAAGCCGATCCATTTAGGCACACCCAAATACCTTCTAAGTTTTGCTAGCTAGACTAGCATTTCATTGGTTTTATCTGTAAGTATATTAGCATATTTTCACAATTCCGAAAAGCGTTTTTGTGCAATATACATAAATTTTGGTACATTTTCACAAAGAAAATAAAAATAGCCCCGCAAAACAGTGGCTTTGCAGGGCATGATTTTTAAAGTTGCACAAACATATATTCTTTTATACAAATTTTGAAATGAGATTATTTACGATTCTCCTTGTCTACAAGGTTTGTTGCACCATAGATTTCACGAAGTTTTGGCTTCTCAATCTTACCTGTAGCATTACGAGGAACCTCAGCAAAGATGATCTGACGAGGTCTCTTGTAACGTGGAAGTTCAAGGCAGAAATTATTCATTTCTTCTTCTGTACAAGTCTCGCCTTCCTTCAGCTGGATGATGGCACATGAAATCTCACCAAGTCTTTCATCACCAACACCAATAACCGCTACATCCTGAACCTTCTGGTTCTTCATGATGAAGCTTTCAATCTGAACAGGATAAATGTTCTCACCACCGCTGATGATAACATCCTTCTTTCTATCAACCAGCCAGATGAATCCTTCTTCATCGTACTTAGCCATATCACCAGTATAGAGCCATCCATCCTTAATGCACTCATTAGTAGCTTCTTCGTTCTTGTAGTAGCATGTCATCACACCAGGACCTTTAACACAAAGCTCACCAACTGATTCGCTGTCAGACTGTTCAACAACTTTACCCTCTTCGGTGACGATCTTACACTCCCATCCGTATCCAGGAACGCCGATTGCACCAACATGATCAATATTTTCAACACCAAGGTGAACACAACCAGGTCCAATGGATTCTGAAAGACCATAGTTTGTATCGTAGTCATGCTTAGGGAACATAGTCTTCCATCTTGTGATAAGACTTGCAGGAACAGGCTGAGCACCAATGTGCATGAGCCTCCACTGATCAAGATCATAATCATCCTTGTTCAGCTTGCCACTCTCAAGAGCGATCAGAAGATCCTGTGCCCATGGAACAAGAAGCCATACTATTGTACACTTCTCACTGCTGACTGCATCTAATATGTATTCTGGCTTTGTACCCTTAAGAAGTACAGCCTTGCTTCCTGAAATAAGTGAACCAAACCAATGCATCTTCGCACCTGTATGATAAAGAGGTGGAATGCAAAGGAATACATCATCCCTTGTCTGACCATGATGTGCCTGTTCAACCTTCGCGCTGTGCATAAGTGACTGATGTTTGTGAAGGATAGCTTTAGGGAATCCTGTAGTTCCTGATGAGAAGTAAATTGCACCATAGTCCTCATCTGTAATCTCAATGTCAGGTGATGCAGAACTTGAGTTTGCAACCATCTCGTTGTAGTCCTCAGCAAATGAAGGACAGTTCTCACCAACGTAGAACAGAAGTCTGTTTCTGGAAATCTTATCTGCAATCTCCTCGATACGGCCAATGAACTCTGGTCCGAAAACAAGGATATCTACATCTGCAAGGTCCACGCAGTATTCTATCTCGTCTGCGTCATAACGGAAATTAAGAGGAACCGCAAGAGCTCCAGTCTTAAGGATTCCGAAATAAATTGGAAGCCACTCAAGACAGTTCATAAGAAGAATTCCAACCTTGTCATCCTTCTTGATTCCACGGCTAAGAAGAAGATTTGCAAAACGGTTTGCCTTCTCATTGAAAACGCTCCATGTAATCTCTCTTCTATAAGGTGCCTTTGGATTTGGCTCCATAAGTTCATATTCTCTCCAAGTAACCCTTCTAACCTCAGTAATTGCCGGATTAACCTCAACAAGGGCTACATCATTAGCATACTCTCTGGCATTACGCTCCAGAAGCTCAGTAATAGGCATTTCCCTATCCTCCTTAATTAAACGAATAAAAACTTTTCATAAAGACAAAGAAAGTGGTCCGAAAACCACTTTCCTAATAATACTCCATATTTTGTAGCGCGTCAACGCTTTAATGCGATAAAACATCGCATTTTTTTTTAATAAAATAAAGTACTCCTTAAATGACCCCAGTCAGGCGGAGAGGTACAAATACGATAAAAAGAATAATAATAAAAAGAGGAACTCCTTTGATATATACCTTAATATCCGCCGGACTCATAGTCATATGGAAAAACATAGATATCATAAGATACCATATGATTACCTTCAGCCAAATGTAACCCGCAGGAAGAACTGACAGCCAAAGGCCACAGCCTATACAGACAGCCGCTCCCACAAACATAGGCGCCGATGAGACAAATACATTCTGCAGAGCAACAATGATAATATTGCCTCGGTTTCTAAAATTAACATGTCCCAGAGAGCCATCCTCAACCTTGAAGAGAGCAACCTCTGTAATCTTCGCTCCGGTTATTACCGCCAAGAATGCATGCGCCAACTCGTGGATCATAACACCTGGGAAAAATGCAAAATTTACGATTGCATTTGCCACTACAGGAGCAGTAGCCATGGCAATTATCTGCCCCAAAGCCTCACCGATAAGATTTATAAAATAACCTACAACAATAACCAAGAACGGTATCACAACCGCAAGGATAATACAGTAAAGAAGCGGTATATCATGAATCTTGTTGTAGTATTCCACAATTGTTGAAGTAAATTCGTGCATAAAATAAATCCTTACGTTTAAATAAACTCTTCCTTAATTCTGGATAACGTAGAAACGTGACAAGGTGTCTACTGCACCCTGTCACGTCTAATTATAACATTACTATCTAGGTCACACAAATACCTTTATCTATATGCGTAGCAATAATCTTTTTCTGTTCTAAAAATCTTAGTTGCTACACAGAATGCTACAAAGAGAGCTATACCTTCTGTCATTCTGAGAATGTAGTACTTTGCTACATAATCTGAGAAGCAGTTAGCCTGAATTTGAGAATCACCATAATCCGATACGTTCATGCGGATTGTATTGTTAACTCCCTCAGGGAATCCAGCGTTCAGCAACACATTCATATCATCACTGAGTTCTGGATCAACCTGATACTTCTCGGTCTTAAGCTGATCTAGGAGGGTTGGATCAGTAAGTTCCTGGCCAGTCTCTCTTTTATATTCGCATTTAACTTTGATAGTCATATCTTCATCAACAACTTCGCTAATTCTCTGTTCAAGATAATCATACTTCTCAAACTTGTTAATGAGAAAGTTGCTAAGCTTAGGAGTAACAATTATGAGAAATGCTATCGTGAGGATTCCCATCAGCATGTTAACTCCCATTGTCATCAGCTTCTTAAAGATCATAATCGCTGCAGTTACAACACAGACGATAATAAAAATGTTTATCAGAATTTCTTTATGTGCTATTGCAAAACTTTCAAGTGCATTCCAGATGCCTTCAAGCTTATTTTTAATATTTGAAAAATCAATATTTGTGAGCTTCATAATGTTTACTCCTTTCATTTTTTTTCTTTATTTGAGTACATTATATTCCACAAAGCATAACAAAAGAGCAACACTCCCGAAAAAATTTTTTAAAAATCTTTTCGGGAGTGTTTTTACTGATTTTTCAAAATCATCCTTTTACAATATTCAGTTTAAACTACCCTGATTTCCATAGCTGTTCTGTAGACATCACCCGGGTTCCTGTCGGTTATAACCACAACACCACTAAAATCAGAAAAGGTAACCGCAGAGGAAAGTCCAAATTTATCATGATCAGCCAGGATAAACCTGGAACCTGCCTGAGTGTTCTCAATGGCAACTCTTTTAATAAGCGCCTCTCTCACATCAGTGGTTGTAAGTCCCAGCTTCATATCAATTCCATTAGCCCCAAAAAATCCTTTTGAAAAATGGTATTTCTGAATATGAAGAATAGCATCCGCTCCAACTATGGCTTCAGTATTTTCTTTTAGTTCTCCTCCTATCAGGAAAACCTTTAATCCTCGGCGCACCAGATCTCTGGCATGCGTTATTGAATTGGTAACATAGGTCGCTCTTTTCTCAGATATATATCTTATGATTTTTCCAGTGGTCGACCCAGAGTCTAAATACACATAATCATCAGGTAAAACAAGAGAAGCTGCATATTCCGCTATCTCAAGTTTTTCATCCTTATTGATAGTTTCTTTTTCAAGCATCGATAATTCATCATTACGATTAATTCCCTCCAGTGCCACAGCACCTCCGAAAACTTTCACAAGCTTTCCTTCCCGACTCAGAAATGTTATATCTCTACGAATAGTCGATTCCGATACATTGAATTTTTCCTTGAGCTCCTGAACTGTTACCGTGTTTTTCTCATCTAATTCTTTTAATATAAGCGATTTTCGTTCTTTTGTAAGCATATATTTCTCTCCACATTATATAAACTGTGTAAAGCTATTTATAACGTACAGATTTAAACGTATCCCTTCTCTTTTTTATACTCAGATACGTTTGTCTCAAGAACTGTCTTTCTAAGAGGAAGAATCCTTCCTGGTGATACCGAAAGCTCATCAAATCCCATAGCCAGGAATTCCTTTGTAAGTGAAAGATCTGAACCAAGCTCTCCACAAATACCAGCCCATGCTCCACCCTTATGAGCACCATCCACTACCATCTTAAGCATCTTTAAAAGTCCAGGATGGTGTGGATCGTAGAATTCATCCAGGCTCTGATTCTGGCGGTCTATTGCCAGTGTATACTGAGTAAGGTCATTAGTACCGATTGAGAAGAAATCAACTTCTTCAGCCAATTCCTCTGCCATCATTACTGCAGCTGGTGTTTCTATCATTATGCCAAGCTCAATATCCTTGTCATACTTGATTCCTGCATCATCGAGTTCCTTCTTAACTTCGGCTACTATCTCTTTAATCTTTTTAACTTCGTCAACCGAAATGATCATTGGGAACATGATAGAAATTTTTCCAAATGCAGAAGCCCTGAGTATTGCTCGAAGCTGTGTCTTAAATATCTCAGGTCTTGTAAGGCATATTCTTATAGCACGGAGTCCCAGAGCAGGATTTTCCTCCTGAGGAAGCTGGAAATAATCCGCCTGTTTATCAGCACCTATATCAAGAGTACGTATGATAACCTTCTTTCCTGCCATGGTTTCAGCAACCTGCTTATAGATAGCAAACTGTTCATCCTCTGTAGGATAATCATCTGAACCAAGGTAAATAAACTCTGATCGGAAAAGCCCAATACCGCCGGCGTCATTTTTAAGAACAAGCGCCAGATCCTTTGTATTTCCTATATTGGCATAGAGATTTATATGCTGGCCATCCAGAGTAACATTATCCTTACCCTTTAACTGTTCAAGCAGTGCCTTCTTCTCCTGTTCCCGAAGAACTATCTGCTTCTTTTCAGCAAGGACATCCGGATCTGGATCAATATAAACCTTACCCTCAAATCCATCTACTATTGCATCTCTTCCATCCATTTCGTCTGTAAGAGGAATGTCGCAGCCTATAATAGCCGGAATGTTCATTGTCTTTGCAAGGATTGAAGTATGAGAGTTAGCCGAACCGTGAACGGTAACAAATGAAAGGATTTTATCCTTATCCATCTGAACTGTCTCTGATGGAGCCAGATCATCTGCCACAACTATAACAGGTTCATCTGTCACAATTCCGCCACCGCCTGCACCTGAAAGACAATTTATAATTCTTTCAGTTATATCCTTTACATCTGCAGCACGTCCTCTGAAGTATTCATCTTCCATATCCAAAAACATCTTCTGGAAGTTATCTCCTGTTTCAGCTACTGCATATTCAGCATTAACCCCCTGACTAGAAATGATATTTTCAACGGAATCGATGTAATCCCCATCTTCCACCATAAGCTGATGAGCTTCAAATATCTCCGCACTTGCCTCGCCAACTTCCTTTACAGCTTTGTCGTAAAGTACCTGCAGCTGCTCAGTAGCCATTTCTCTGGCCGCTTCATATCTCTTTATTTCAGCATCGGTATCCTCTACCTTTTCTCTCTTAACTGACTGCTCAGTTTTTTTGTAAATGGAAAGTCTGCCTATTGCAACGCCCTCAAATACAGCTTTCCCTTCTAAAATAATCATCTAAGCACATACCTCCTCTCAGTTTTTTCTTTCCTTTATCAAGCCAATCTTATAGCATTCCAGAAGCTCCTCAAGATCGAATATCTGTTTTCCAAGTTCCTTTCCGATATCCGTATCCCGAACGAGTATTCTGTGTCTCATAGTCTCCGTAATAAACATCTCTGGTGTATTGTCCCCATCCCTGTCAAACTCCCTATGCTCGGCCAGAGCCAGATGATGAGAATTAAAGATCAATGTGTAACCAGCTATTCCGGTAGTTCCGTGATATGCCTTAGAAAGGCCTCCATCTATTACATAAAGCTTTCCATCTGCTTTAACGGGCTTCTCGCCCTTTGTAACCTTTACAGGCACATGACCATTTATGATATGCGCCCCTTCAGGATTCATTTCGAATTCTTCAAATATCTTGTCGCAGTACTCAGCCTGCTTTGAATATTCATAATATGGATTATAATGCTCCACAGACATGGCCTTATCCGAAATGAAAATATGTTCAAACGTAGCCATTCTGTCTTTTCCGAAGAGCGGCGACAAAGGTCCTGCCCATAAATACCACATCAGGTCCACTGCATCCTGCTTTTTCTCCGGTTCATCATCCATATCCAAAAAATATGCATCTGTTATTTTTTCCTGGAAGTAATCCATCATATCCTGTCCGGAATATCTTCCTTCGCTTGTTGATAGAACAACAAAGTCTCCTTTTTCATCCATCGGAATGCACCCATGGAAAAGAAGGTTGTTATTATATATCCTGTATAAGCTTCCATGTGAATAAAGAAATCTTATATGCTTCTGCAATCGACGACTGTGAAGGAATGAATATTTAAGCGTTTCTATCAACTCCTGCTCTTCCATAGTAAGAGCGTAAGGATCTGCCGGATCGATAGTAGGAAAATGCTTATCATTCATTTCATATTCCTTACCATCTATTTCAACCGTTCCTTTAGAGTAGTTTATCCTGTCCAGCATAAGCCTGTCTGACATATCATATTCCGGATGTCTTTTTATAAGCTGACCTTCAAGCTTTAATTCTATAACCGTAATGGCCTTGCACATTTTTGCTGCCAGTTCAGGATCAACAGAATCATACTTGTTATCATCAAGAAGATGCGGTCTAAAAGACAAGCATTCATCATTCTTATAAACAGACGCTGCAAACATAGAGAGTGGTCTCAGGTTTATCCCATAGCCATCCTCAAGTACATCAAAGCTGTTATAGTTTGTGGCAATCCTGAGAACCGTTGCAATGCAGGCTGTATTTCCGGCAGCCGCACCCATCCAGCTTACATCGTGATTTCCCCACTCAATATCCACATTTCCAAAGCTGATAAGTTCATCCATTACATAGTCTGATCTTGGACCTCTATCAAAGATATCACCAATAATATGCAGTCTGTCGATCAGAAGCGACTGGATAAGATCGGAAAGAGCTATTATAAACTCATCTCCCGCCTCAACCTCTATAATGGCATTTATTATTTCCTGATAATAAAGCCTTTTATCAGGTTCGGATTCATCTGTATGTATAAGTTCATCGATGGCATAGCCAAATTCATGAGGAAGCTTTTTTCTCACCTTTGATCTGGTGTATTTTGATGCAACCTCACGGCAAAGCATAATGAGATTATGAATGGTCTTTCCATACCATTCATCACTCAGTTCACCCCTGCGCTTCATATCCGGAAGCACCTCTCCTGGATAGTAAATAAGCCTTGCCAGATTCTTTTGTTCCTCCTCAGCCATAAGCTGACCAAAGGTTTCTTCAATCTTGGATCTGACCACACCGGAGGCACTTCTCATAAGATGTATAAAGCTTTCATACTCACCATGAATATCTGAAAAGAAATACTCATTTCCCTTCGGCAATCCCATGATAGCTTTCAGATTTATTATCTCTGCCGCGCAGCTTCTTTCAGTTGGAAATTCATGACTAAGAAGAGTCAGATAATCTAAATCTCTCATATCATACCCTCCAACAGCAGACACCCACCCTTATCTCCTTTTGATAAAGAAATAAGGATGGGCTGATTTACTCACTGTTTTACAGATTTGCTTCTACGAATTCTTTAACCGCAGCCATCTCTGCTTCTTCATCAGGACCTTCAAAAGAGAATTTAACTGTATCGCCCTGCTTTGCACCCAGAGACATAACACCCATAACTCCCTTAAAAGGAACTTCCTTATCTCCCTTTGCAACTTTTACAACTGACTCATACTGTTTTGTCATTTTGAAAAGATCCGTTGCTGGTCTTGCATGGATACCATGCACGTCCTTGATTGTGTACTCAAAACTTACCATTTTGTTGTAACCTCCTGTTTTATATTTTACCTTCCATCCTCAGATGGAGACTTAAGTTTTACTGTTCAACTGGCCTCTTAATAAATCCAAGCATTACGCATGTAACAATTGAACCTATCAGCCAGGATACTATGTACATAAATGGATTTCCTACAGTCGCGAATACGAAAACTCCGCCGTGAGGAGCCATAAGTGTACATTTGAAAAGTGCTGCAAGGAATCCAGCCACTCCTGCTCCAACCATTGTACATGGAATAACATGAAGCGGATCTGCAGCTGCAAAAGGAATAGCACCCTCTGTAATAAATGAAGCGCCCATAACTACGTTTGATACTGCAGAGCCTCTCTCTGCCTTTGTAAACTTCTTAGGGAATATCCAGCATGCAAGTGCAATGCCCACTGGAGGAACCATTCCACCAACCATAATCGCTGCCATTGATACGTAACATGCAACAACCTTAGGATCATCTGCTGACATACCTGAATTAAGATAATCAGCAGCCTGAGTAAGCATACCTACACCGAATACATATGCAGCCTTGTTAATAGGGCCTCCCATATCTATAGCCATCATAGCTCCAAGTATGAGTCCAAGTACTGTAAGCATACCTGCATCTGAAATAGCTGTAAGCATATTTGAAAGTCCTGTATTTGCAAGTCCGATAAGTGGGTTAAGAATGAAGCACATAATAATGCCTTCAAGGAAAATACCAACAAGCGGATAAATAAGTGTTGGCTTAATTCCATCTAATGCCTGTGGCAGATTTGCACATAACTTCTGAAGACCAAGTACAAGGAAACCTGCAAGGAATCCAGCAATGATACCACCCAGGAAACCTGAAACTGTGTTACCACCATTTGGCTGCTGGAAAGCAAACTTTGAAAGGAATTCACCGAATCCTCCAAGAGCCTTTCCATCTACAAGAGTTCCCTCTGCAAAGGTATAACCTGAAAGTAAAGCATTACCACTTGAGGCAAGCATACCACCAACAAAACCAACTGCAAGACCAGGTCTGTCAGCTATAGCATAAGCTATATATCCAGCAAGAACAGGAACCATAAGTCCCATCGCAAGTCCACCAATATACTTCAGGAGTGCTGCAAGTGGAGTGATACTACCAAAGTCACCACCACCAGATGCACCATAGCCCGCTATAGTATCAATAAGGAAAGCAATGGCTACCAGGATACCACCACCAATAACGAATGGCAGCATGTGTGAAACACCATTCATAAGCCAGGTGTATATCTTGTGTCCAGTACCGCCCTTATCCTCAGATGATTCAGCAACTTCCTCTGAACCTCCTCCTGAATAAATAGGAGCACTTCCTTCCTTGACAATACCCATAATCTCATCAGCTTTGTTTATTCCATCAGCAACCTTTCTCTGAATAAGCTTCTTACCCTTGAAACGGTCCATAGGAACCTTTGAATCTGCTGTAACAACTACACAGTCTGCAGCTTCTATATCTGCGTCACTGAGCACATTCTTTGCACCCGATGATCCTCTTGTTTCAATCTTGATCTTAATACCTGCTTTATTTGCAGCCTTCTCAAGACCTTCAGCAGCCATATATGTATGAGCTATACCAGTAGGACATGATGTAACAGCCACAACCTTAAGGCCGTCTGAATCATCATCTGCTATAGATGTCTCTGCGAGACTCTCATCAACACTGCCTCTTTCCTCATCAGCCTTATCAATGATACTGAGGAATTCATCAGCATCTTTAGCATTTATGAGGTTATTTCTGAAATCCTCATCCATGAGCATCATCGAAAGCTTTGACAATACATCAAGATGAACATTATCTTCTGTATCAGGTGCAGCAATAAGGAAAAGAATATTTACAGGCTCATCATCCAGAGCTTCGTATTCCACTCCATCCTTGATTACCATTGCAGCAAGTCCAGGCTCACTTACACAATCACCTTTTCCATGAGGGATGGCTATCCCCTCACCAACTCCTGTGGTACTCTCTTCTTCACGAGCATATACCAGTTTTTTGTAAGCTTCCTTATCCTTTAGCTTACCGCTGGCTGCCATAAGGTCGACTGCCATATCCAGGCATTCGTTTTTAGATTTCGGCGCTGCATCAAGACTTATACTCTTCTTATCCAGAAGTTCTGTAATCCTCATTTTTTACCCTCCTTTTATAACAAAAATAACACTGGTCTGTAAGGCTTTATTCTACTGTTTCATAAACCCTCATGACCTCTTCTTTAGTAGCCAGATATTCTGAAAATGCACTAGCAGATCCAGCGCTCAGCCCCATCTTAAATGCATGGAGAAGATTACCTTCTGTCAGATATCCCGCTATGAAACCAGCAACCATAGAATCACCGGCTCCCACTCCGTTTACCAATTTGCCCTTAGGGGCTTCTCTCAGGTGAACCTCACCATTTCCAGCCACAAAAACCGCTCCTTCGCCAGCCATAGAAACGATAACATTCTGAGCCCCCTGTTCAAGCAGTTTCTGTGCATAAGGCACAACACTCTCCCGGGTCTCAAGTGTCACCCCAAATATCTCTCCCAGTTCATGGTTATTTGGTTTGATCAGGAAAGGTTTGTATTTGAGAACATTCATCAGAAGGTCCTTTGTCGCATCAACTACAATCCTTATTCCTCTTCCTTCCAGATATTCCATGATATCACTGTATATTGTCTCCGGCATGGTGGATGGAATACTACCAGCAAGCACCAGTGTATCCCCCTCTTTAATCTTATCCAGTTTTTTATACAGTTCTTTAATGTCATCATCAGAGATATCAGGTCCCATCCCATTTATCTCGGTTCCATCGATGGATTTTAACTTAAGATTTATCCTCGAACAGCCGTTATTCAGTCGAATCTCTTCCGAACTAATTCCGCTTTCTTTAATCCTCCTTGTAATCTCGTCACCTACAAAACCAGCTGAAAAATAAATAGCCGAATTCTCAATTCCAAGATTACTGAGAACTATGGATACATTAATTCCCTTACCACCTGGCAGCATCAACTCAGATGATGTTCTGTTAGTAAGGCCAAGCTTAAAATCTTCAACAGTCACGATATAATCCAGAGAAGGGTTAAAAGTTACGGTATAAACCATGTTCCACCTCCTATGTACATCAATAATATTATTATATAATCAAATTCAATCACATTCAATCATAATAACTTCCATAATTTCGTCAATTTTGTTGTTTGTTTTTCACGAAATTTCATTTTTCTATCATTTTATTTTTGTGCAAAAAATGAAAACTCGGTCATTTTTCAACTACTCAAAACAAAAACAGAGTCCGGAATAATCCGGACTCTGTTACAAAGTCTTTGGCTGGTTATTTCTTTGAACCTGTTTTGGAGTTTTTATGCCTAAATGATCATTAACTCCCTTGGACATCCTCTTTCTTGTATAATCCATTCCAGGAGAAGCCCTGTTGACCAAAGATGGATTGTTTTCCAAATCCTTCAGATACTTCTGATCCTTATCACATGCTTTGATAATTGAATTATCCTCTATCATATCAACCACGGTATCTACCAAAGCCTTATGTTTAGCTGCACCGCCTTTTTGTCCAACACGAGCTACAGAAGCAACAACAGTATTGATAAGTGGACTAGTCACAGTTTTATAGCTTTGTTCATTCACCATTCTTCTGACAAAAGTCCCCTCACTGACTCCACCAGGGATGTTGCCCTTATTCTCTTCAAAGGTTTTTGCCGCTATCGCTTCAGCAATATGCTGCATTATTTCTTTTTCAGCAGCTTCTCTTTCAGGCTTACTACGCTTCTTATCCGCAGCTACACTTGCAAGGCTATTTGGCTTATTAGAAAAATCATCCATCAAAGTTTGCTTTCTGTCTTCATAAGAAACTCTCTTCTTCGGAGTAAACTTTCCTCCCAGATAATCAGAAAGATTAATATCTTCCCTGACATCCTTTTCGTTTATAACCATTCCATTTTCTAATTCTTTATAGCCTTCAGGAAGATCATTTACTTTAAGACCAGCTGCTTGCATCTCGGCTTCATAAAGCATTTTCCAGTCTTCCGCCGTCAGATCACTTTCCTCAAGCTTCCCCTTCATGTCAGACTGTTTTAATTTCCATTCCTTATAGCCTTCAAGACTACTAAGACGTTTTTTACTCTTTACCCTGACTCTGTTATTTATTATCTGAGCATCTCGTTCGAAAGCATCCGGATTTTTAGTATCAAAGAATGTCGGTGGTTCCTTAACATCTGTACTAAGATTACTCTTAAGATCCAGCAAATGCTCAACCCTGTTTGTAAAATAGTTTTCAGTAACTCTGTTCGCTTTATAATCCTCAGTCAGTTCCTTTATCCTATTTTCAATCGCCTGATTATATCTATATTGCTCGCGAAGGAATTCATGCATCGCCTCACTATTGTCGTCACCTAAACCTGCAAGATTCCTTAGTTTTGCATTCATGGATTTTAGGTTTTTATTGAGCGCCAGGTCTTTATTTCTTGCATCCCTCTGAAGATCCCCAAGCTCTTTATTGTAGTTATGCTTCCACTCTTTATACTGAGTAACAAGATTACTTTTACCTGAAAGACCAAGCTGCTTATGAGCCCCCATAGCTACTTTTTCCAGGTCCTTGTATTCCTGCTTCATAGCATCTTCAGGATGCGCCATCAGATAATCAAACATCGACTCTTCAACTGCAGCAGTCGCAAAATCTGTATCAACATCCTTGATTTCTTCGTTATCGGCATTAGCATCATTGATCTTATTAATTTCTGCCAACTCACTGAGAGTCTTTTTATAATTGTCAATTATCTTATTGTATTTATTCTTTGCTCTTAACGCTTTATTATAATCTGGCTTTTCCAGAAGCTCCCCGTTTGCACCCAGGTAGTCCATTGGAAGATGATACTTCTCAATATTTCCGCATTCTACGAATGCATGCTTAAGCCCATTCTTTAATTCCTGCTTTAAATCCGCTGGAACACTTTCCATATTATCATGAATTTCAAATAGAACCTTAACGTAGGCCTCTTCTCTTCCGATAATATTAATTACCTGATTCTGTAATATTGACTGATATCTCTCCATATCATTACGTTTTTCAACGTCACTTTCTCTGAGAGCATAGGCATTAATGCATCTATCAACCACAAGATCAGGTCCCAGGAAGTTCATATCCTTATCCAGACTTTCTTTGTTAGAATACTTTATACCCTTTTCATATAAAGCTCTGTATGAAGCCATAAATCCGGATTTACCAGGAATCTTGTTTGAAACTCCGAAACCTTTTTCTTTAGAACTCTTCTGCACATAATCGATAATATGCTTTCCAGGATTATCAATAAATTCCTCAGGAGAAATGCCAAGATTTTCACACATATTAGCAAGCTGGTAGAATCCATTTACTATGCTTTCTGTAGTGAGTTTCGTACTAAATTCAGGTGGCACATCACCATTACGAATTGTATCTACGTTTCCTGGAGCAAGCTTGGTATTTGGGAAAAGCTCCTCTGTTTTTTCGAAGATCTGAGTCATCTTCTGATGTTCAGCTTCGTAAGCAACATTTGCCTTACGGATTTTTTTCATGTCGCCAGTCTGCAAAGCATCTTCCAAAGCATGTTTAGCATTCAAAAGCTTTTCATGTACATAAACCTTGGTACCCTGCTCTATTGGAGCATTTTTATTTACAAAGCCTGCTGCCTTGATCATTCTGACCATTTCACAGACCTTAGCTTTATCCTCCGGCGTCATCTTAGGAGGATTATCCTTCAGTACCTGTATAAGCTCAGGCTTCTTTTCAATAGCGTAGTTTAAATCCGGACCTTTAATTTCTTTATTCTCAAACCCCTCAGTTGAATAATTCTTAAATTCACCATTGTGATACTTTTCAACTGTGGATCCGCCTGCTGCCACAACAATTACGGCTGGTCTCTCAGTACTCAGACCGCTTGAGATAACCGAATAAGCGTCATTAGTTCGTCTTGCGAGATTTCTATTAACCCTATCAAGAAGCTCTTTACTAGCATCACTTTTTACCGTGGCTTTCAGCTCATTTATCTCTTTCTCGTGAGGATATTCAATAATATCTTCCAGATCACTCTCAAGAGGAGACTTAATACTCTCTATTTCTTCTCTTAAATCCTCGAGAGAAGGATCTCCATATGGATGAAGCTGAAGTTCATCCATAATAATTTTCACAGCATATTCAATCGCTTCAGGTTTATTGTTTGTCGAAGGGCCACCAGTCATATCATCCAGACTAGTTCGTGCTTTCCAGTCCTCCTTGGTTTCAGCCATCATTTTATAATTATCTAAAAGACGCTTTTCACTTTCCTTACTAAAACGAGGAGCTATTTTTTTCAGTATGCTATGAATATAAAACTCTTCATTCGCATGAATGTATCTATTTTCGGCACTTATTTCAGGGGTGATATCCTCCGGATAAACCCACCTCTGTTCTCTATCAAAAACCTTTCTGGATTCATTGTACTTCGTAACATGGCCATTCAGAATGGTTCTTATTGCTTCAATATCGCTCGCTGCACGTTCTGCATTTCCATAGGTTGGATTTTCAGAATTTAATTCCTCAACAAGTTCAGAATCCACATTTAAATTGTTGGACTCTTCCATCTTCATCTTAAGATTATAGGACTCTTTATAAGCAAGCTGTTCTTCCGCAGTCAGCCCCTCAATTTTTGAAGCCTCTTTAACCTTTTTCTCATAATTCTTATAATCTTTAGATTTATGTGTTGCTTCAAGCGATTCTTCTATACTCTTATTCCACCTTGACGCAAAGTGTTCGAAGGTTGCAATCTTCTCAACGTTCTCCTGAAGTTCATCCGGATCCATTGCTTGTCTAAAATAATTATTATTCTCGATGAAATTCTGAGCAATAAAACACTCATCTTGCATCTCCACAAGCTTAACAGTAGCCTTCGCAAACTCCATATCTCCATCCGGAAGCAAAACTCCAACATCTGCAGCAAGATCAGGATGTGCATCCAAAAGGTTAAAAGTTTCTTTAAGAATATGACCATTGAATGCAAAAATACCATCCGGCTTATCAAGGTCTCTAGCCGCCTTTACGGACTGCAGCACTTTGCTTATACCCTTTGCTACAGCCGAAGCAAGTTCCTGTGAATTGCCCTGGTCATTAATTTCAATCAATTCAGAGGTGTATTTTCTAGCCGGATTGATTGCAGTTCCCAAATACTTTCCAATATTTTTATCGCCATTTCTAAGGTCATTAGTCCACTCACCGGACTTTAATTCAACCTTTTCTTCATTGGTAAGATGTTTTCCTACCTCTGGGTAGACATCACCTTCCATAGCCTCTGGAGTAGTTGAAACAAGAAATGCCATCAATGCAAATTCATCATTTGTAAAGCTTCCAGAGTCTACCGGATAAAGATATTGTTTAAACTGATCCGCACTATAAACAGCTCCCTCACCATTAGCATCTCCAGCAAACTGCTGAATGAACTTAGGTTCAGAGCCAAATGTACTATATACATACTGAAGGCCCATCTCGGCCTTAATATCTTCATCAACTTTTCCTCTCAGATCATTCTGAGAAATAATTCTTTCTGAATCAATAAATCCAGAATTCGCAGATGAACGCAGTTCTCCCCTATAAAGATCCTGCCAGTCTTCCTTCGTGAATGATTTTGTATTTATTGATGATTCCTTTGCAAACCATTTCTTGTAAGTATCCATTGACTCAAGATATGGTTTCTCAACGAGAACCTTCGCTTTAATAGCACCACTAATGATCTCGAAAGGATCTGTATTAGAAAACTTCTTTTTTATCTGATCGTATCTAATGGCAGTAAATGAGAAAGGCACAGCCGGGTCTGCACTTAGACGGATAATCTCCGCCTTAATGAGATCCTTGCCATTTTCCTGCGCAAGAATTTGATCATACTTTTCCTTGCCCATTGCTTCTCTGAGTGTTCGGTCTCCAATCTTAAACTGGTCAAACTCAGACCACGAAGGATGAGTGCCCTTATAAAACTGATAGGCATCCCTTGTAACCATAGGTCCAACAATCTCATCATAAAGACGAACTGCAGATTCAATTTCCTCTTCACTCATTTTCTGAACATCAGTTATGGCTTTGCCATCTCCATCCAGAAACAGTTCTTCTCTATCTTTCTGAGTTTCGTCCAGTCTGCTCTGAAAATCGCTAAACTCAGTTTCATCTTTTGCAAGCTCACTCTCAGCCTTTATCTTTACACCCATCTGACGAGTGAAATTATAGTCTTTATCTATCTCAAAGTAGTCAACTTCCAGGCCACCATCGAATACATTGCGCATAGACTCAATTACCATGGCCTGACGTTTTTCTTCAGGTGTTTTTCCTGCATAATGCTGTTCTACATATTGTCTTATAGTCAGACCACCAGGTATTCTAAAAAGATCAAACTCATCCCTCACAACAGGAGAAAGCTGCATAGGAACAAGCCCTTTATTAATACCACGTAAGGTGTTGTAATACGCCTTGATAATCTCATTTTTAGTATCCTGAGAAAGAGTCAGCACATTCTCGGTATGAAGTACTTCATGAGTAAACAGATTATCATACCCAGTAATACCCTCCTTAAGGAATTTACCCGCTTCACCCAGAATGCTATCTTTACTTAAATCTCTTAAACCAGCTTCAAAAGTAATTTGATTTTCATCCAGGCTTTTTTCTGTAGATATGTTTGGCCTTTTACCCTGTAAATACTCATCAAATTCCGGATCTTCTTTAGCCCTGATAAAGTTTCCTTTATCATCCTTTTCACGCGGTTTCCTCTTGGCACCCAACGCGCTGAAAATAGTTATTCCGTTTGTAAATTCTTTTGGTGAAATATCCTTAAGCTTTTTGCCGTTATATTTCATAAAGAATGGTTTAACAGTATATAAAAATTCAGCTTTCATTTGCTGCGAGTACTCAGGATTATACAGTTCCGAAAGAGTATTAACCATATTCTGAGCATAAAGCATGTACTTTGCTTTATCCTGAGTATAAGTCTCTGACGAAGCTGTACCCTCAAAGTAAGCATTTGACTGAATTGGGTACCTATCTTTTGAATCAAGATACTCGTAGTCCTGTTCCATATCTATTTCAAACAGCTTAAAAGCATCAAAAGTCTCCTGATACTTTTCAACTTGTTCAATTGTTATAGGCTCTTTAAAAACAGGCAAAGAAAGCTCACCTATGTTTTTATACATACGAGCTTTCATCTTACCTAATTCTCTAATATTTTCCTCGGGAGTCTTATTAGGATTAGCATACCTATTAAGGAAGTCCTGGAAATAAGCCTTAAACTGTTCGCCTGTCATATCAGACATTGCAGTCATAACCTTATCAGGTGGCATGTTATAGTCAGCTATAAGCATAGCCTTAACCGCATTATCTCCAGATCTACGGCGATTCAGCTGATACAGATAGGTATCAAAGCATCTGGTACATTCTTTGTTAAACCAATCCAGATCCTCCTTACTCAGCCTATTATGAAGAGTAAGCTTTTGATTACGCTCATCAAGGATTTGCCGATCAGATTTCACCGGTTGTTTTGGCTGATTAGCTATATTCTGTTTTTGTTGTTCGCCTTTAAGCGGTTCCTTCTTTTCTTCTACTTCCTTCATAAATTATGTCCTTCTGAATAATTACATGTGAGGTCCACGTGCCTGTGGAGTCTGTCTTTCAACACGTGTATGATTATTCCTAACTCTTGAATTTTTTTTCTGTGCCTCTCTATTCCTATTAACACTCTTCTTAAAACTATTTTGAGCGGCACTCTTAGTTGCCTTTGATAATGCCTTATGTATCTTTGGATCATTTAATTTTTCAAGCAACTTTGGTAAATCTTCAATTGGCTGGTTAAGCAGTTCGTCCATTATTCCTGACTGCCTCAGCTGTTTTAGGATTGCATTATTAATCTGTCTATCAACAATTTTTGCGTCGCTTTTAAATCCAAGTCCATTTAATGTATAAAGAGTCTCAATCAGCTCTTTATTATTTGAATCAGCCATAATAGAGGTATAAGCCAGCTGCAGAATAAGCTGCTGATCCATAACACTGTGTTCCTGCTTTAATGCAGCTATTGTCTTATCCATCGAACCACTATGTAACTTCATATAGTTATTGTGGTATTCACGCCATTTTTTATCTGCGTGTGCTTCTACCAATCCCCAGTCATTAAAGACAGTGCTAGGTCTGAACCCCTTTAGTGCCTGAAATGCTGGCTTTGCTGAGAGCTCTCTAACCTGTCTATTAAATTCAGCCGGGTCAGTCTGTCTTCTAATCTCCTTTGCGTCACTATATGTCACTCCGTTTTTATTCAGCGCATCAATATGCTTCTTAGCTAAATAGGCCTGAGCATAGTCATAAGAACTATACTTTCCAGGCTTCATTATAGGTTTATTATTATATGCATAATCATCTATACTTATTGCGGAGTTAGTTCTAGTAGCCCTTCTAAGATTATTAAGCACATCTGATCTGTACATTCTCGACCTACCGGACATTGTCTGGAAGTCCTTATTGTACTTGGACATTACAATATAGTCCTCCATATTTCTACCCGTATCAGATTTATAATTCTGATAAACTCTAGGCGCAAGCTCAGCAACCTTCACAGCACCCAGATTATCGAAAGCAAGACCCTTTTCAGAGTTTTTCATATTCTTGTTAATACTAACTATATTTTTATGGATAACATCCCTTTTAACTCTTCCGTCATCCACAAGATTACCAATTATATTATAACGTTCTTCTGTCTGCGCACTTTTATGCCCTACAATATTAGGCTTATGACTAATAAGATATTTAGTTCCTAAAGTATTAACTTCAGAAAACTTCTTTGATAACTGATCCAGAGAAACATCTCCATTCATCTTCTTTGCATCAAGAGCAATATACTGATCTATCGCTGAAAGGAGCTTTCTATAATCCTCCGGTCCCTCTTTACCTCCACCTGGAGTATTAGCCTTAGGGTCTTTCTGTGTAGCAAGGAGCTGTTCCTTAAATCTCGCAAGCGTCTTTGCTCTATCTGAAAATGTATCTATCATAGTAAGACTGCTACAGATAATCTGTTCATCCCTCGTAAGATTACCTTGCATATCAGCAGCTCTCTCTCGTCCAGCAGGAGTTAGATTTCCGCCCGCGATAGTAATACCAATGGAATCCTTAGCGAATTCAGCATTGATATCATTATCTAAATCCACCTCAACATAATTATATACAGTGGTAGGTCGGAAGATTGATTTTGCATCATCCAGTTTAATATCAGGACCAAATGGCTGCTGTGCATATTCCTCTGCTTTTTCTTTCATATGGATAAATGCCTGACCATCAAGTTCTTCTTTTTTCTTTCTTTCTTCTTCCTCTTCTCTCTCATCTGGTAGATCATTATCAAAAGTCATTGAATTGTATATTGACTGGAACTGCTGTTCCATCTGGGAAAAATCATAATCCTTCATATCAAGAACTCCTTATTATTTATACACAATAGTATACACCCTAAAGCATAACAAATGCGCAACAAAAAAAAAAGAAGGGGTTTACCCTTCTTTCTTCTTACTCTTCAACTCCGAGCTCTTTCAATATACGGATTAAATCCTCAATTGTCTGAATTTCATCCTGCCTGTCAGTTGGCATTTCAATATTGAATTCATCCTCAAGCGCCATCACTAAATCATATATATCTAGCGAATCCAGCGCTAGATCATCTTTAAAAGATGTATCAATTGTAATGTCCTGTGGTTGAATAGATAACTGATCCATCATTATTTCTGCAAGTTTGTCAAATATCATAACTCCTTCTCCTTTTAACACTTCTTGGAATACATTACCCTGTATTCAACCTAAAAATACAATACCACTCTCTCTATGTCAATAAAAAAATAAGTCACGGTATGGACACGCCGAGCCCCGTGACTTATTTTGTCTTTATTCATAACGAAGTGCATCAATTGGTGAAAGTCTTGCAGCTCTTCTTGCAGGATAGAGTCCAAAGACAATTCCAACAAATGTTGAGAAAAGGAAGGATATAATAATCATCATAACTGGTGGGCTTACGTTTATGGTAAGGAATGAATAATCCTCAGATTGAGAAACGACAGCCTTGGCTATTACTGCTATCAAACCACCATTTAGGAGTCCCAGGAGTATTCCTACTACACCACCTATCGCACAGATAAGAACTGACTCAACCAGGAACTGTGCCTCTATAACTTTATTCTTAGCACCAAGTGCTTTTCTTATACCAATTTCTTTTGTACGCTCTACAACGGATACCAGCATAATATTCATAACGCCGATACCACCAACTAGGAGAGAAATAGCCGCAATTACGGAAATGATGATTGTAATGACATCCATAACCTTACTTATCATCTTAAGCTGTTCTTCCAAGCTCTGAATCAGAAGATAGTATTCGCTTCCAGCCTCTCTCTTTGACTCAAAATAATTTGTGATATTTTCCTTAAGTGTAGTTCCATCTACTCCCGGAGCACCATTTATATAAAGAACTTCATTATTCCTTTTGCTTTCAGGAGTATCTGTCAAATCCCAGGCATAAGAAACAGGAATGATCATATCAGTAACTTTATCTTTATCAGATTTTTCTGCTGTTCCTGTAATAGATGACTGTTTCTTGGTCATATCGTAAACACCAATAATATAAGCTGTCACGATAGTGCCATCAGAAGTTTCAACTTCTATCTTCTCACCTATAGGATTCTTCATGCCACCCAGAGCGTATTTAACAAAGTTTGCAGATACCACGCAAACCTTTCTGTTGTCGAAGCTATCCTGGTATTCTAGATCTCGTCCCATTATTACTTCGTAATTATTGGACTCGCAAAAACCCTCTGAATAACCCAAAATGTTTACCGTCTTAATATCATCACCATAATGATAATCACCAGTACCAACTCCGGTCATAAGATTAACCGAAGAAATCTGTCCGGCAAATGCCTGCTTAAATTCATAAGTATTCTCTAAGTCGAATACCACAGGTGGCTCCTGTTCTTCAGCCTCATCAGAGGTGGCTACCCACATAAATGCAAGCTGATTTGTACTCATCATATCGCTATAAGTACTACCAATAGTTTCTTTTAGAGAAGATCCCAGAGTCGAGATCGTTATAACTGCACTGATACCGATGATGATACCGAGCATTGTAAGTATAGAACGCATCTTATTGGACTTTACGCATGACCACGCAAGTCGGAGGTTTTCGTAAAATGTCATTATTTGTTACCCCCTTCCTCTGTTGCATAGCTCATCTCGTCCGCATTGGGGTCCATCTTTCTGGCATCCCTTCTCATCTGGAAGAGCTTATTCTCTTCGTCTTTTATAATAAAACCATCACTAATAGTAACTATTCTCTGTGTCTCAGCAGCCAGTTCCTTACTATGCGTAATCAGCACGATAGTTTTCTTCTGCTCGTCGTGAAGCTTATGGAATATATCCATGATAAGGTGACCGGTCTTTGAATCAAGAGCACCGGTAGGCTCATCGGCAAGTATGATTGAAGGGTCGCATGCCAAAGCTCTCGCAATGGCAACTCTCTGATTCTGACCACCAGAAAGCTCATTAGCCTTATGCTTGTATCTTTCTCCCATACCAACCATTTCCAGGAGGTACATCGCCTTATCTCGTCTTTCGCCTCTTGACATTCCAGCATACATAAGAGGAACCTCTACATTTTCCACCGCAGAAATACGAGGAATCATGTATGCACTCTGAAACACGAAACCTATTTCTTTGTTTCTTATCTCACTGAGACGGTCATCATCCAAAGTGGAAATGTCCTCTCCAGCGAGAAAATACTGACCTGAAGTAGGTCTGTCCAGCGCACCGATGATATTCATCATAGTTGACTTACCAGAACCGGATTCTCCGACCAGGGCAACAAATTCACCATCGTGCACCGTAAGATCTATATCATGAAGTATATGCAGCTCATTTTCCATACCTTCATAGTATTTCTTATTGATGTGCTGCATTTCGATTACTTTATCCATTATGCACACATCCTCTTATTCTTTATCTTTTTTCTCGTCCTTCTTATCGTCTTTACTCTCGTCCTTTGTTTCATTCTTACCAGTATCGGAATCTTTGTCACCTTCATTGATTGTTATGATGTCATTTTCCTTAACTGTACTTGGATAAGCAATAACAAGGTCGCCCTCTTCAAGCTCGTCACTTTCGACCTGAGTGTAATAATCTCCACTCATACCCTTTGTGACTTCTTTCTTAGCAACTGTGTACATACCACTTCCAGCAGGCTCAGCAACATAAACATAGTCGCCATATGCATCTGATATTATTGCTGTATAAGGAACTGCCTCTGTTGTCATCTCCTCGCCTGTAGCAATACGAGCTTTAACCTTCATACCAATCAACATATCAGTAAAATCTGTAATAGTGATCTTTGCCTTGAATGTATTATCAGCTACCGCACCCTGTGCAGCTCCTGCAGCTGCTGCTACTGAAGTTGTATCAGCAGATGAGAAATTATTTATGCTCGCTACTTTACCTGAACCTTTAACATTATCAAGAGAACTATTTGTAAGCTCAACTGACATGCCCTCTTTAACAGCGAAGTAATCTTTCTCCTTGATACCTACATTTAACTCGAGGTTTTTATCATCCTCAATAGTCATGATTGCACCACTTGGAATAACTCCTTCAACTGCAGAGATAGATGTAACAACACCGCTTGTCTCAGCAATGATTTCTGTTTTAGCTTTCATCTTGTAATACTTAGCAAGTGATGTTGCTGTAGCAGAATAAGATTTTGTATTACTAATATATGTAATGTCTGCTGTATCCTTTGCAGACTGATAAGTTTCTGAATTTTTCTCAACCGTATCATTGTAAGCACTTGTTGCCTGATCATAAGCATACTGCTTCTCATACCAGGTTGAATTAGCCGTATCAAGAGCCGCCTTCTTTTCTGCAATCTCTTCCTCGCTCGCACCTGAATTAACTGCATTGTTGTATGCATCCAGCTTCTCATAATAATCAGCATCAGCATCGTCAAATGCTTTCTTCGCTTCGCTCACGGACACATTTGCATCATCAAGAGTTCTCTCGTTTGTAGCAGCTGTTGTGCTGAGTGTGTGGCTGGCAGATTCGATTTCCTTAGCATTCAGCTTATCCTCATCGGAAGCCTGTGCCTCAAGATCAGAAATCTGATCATCTATATCTGAAGAATCGATGACACAAACAACATCACCCTTCTTAACATGGTCACCCACCTTAACTCTAATCTCTTTAACAGGGTACTGAAGAGTTGTTGTGATATTCTCAACATTCTGGCTTTCAACCTCGCCAGTTACGTCGATGTATGTTGACATATCCTTCTTACCATACTCTTCAACGATTGTTCCATCTCCCAGGGAATCCATGGCCTGATTATAAGCACCTTTCACCTTGAAGAATCCATAGGTAGCAAGTCCAAGAACTACAAGAATTATCGCCACGATAATGATAACGCCCTTCTTGCCCATCTTCTTCTTGTTCTTTTTACCATACTTCTCATTCCAGTCCATTTTCTTCTTTGGCTCTGTGTTTTCCATTTCCTCTTTCCTTTCACCTTCGTCTAAATGTTACTTGATTATAATATATGAATACTATTACATAATATTAAACTTTTCCTTAAGATTACCTTAAATCTTCAAATTATTTTTTTATATGTCGCGAATTGCAACTATTCTGTCGCAAACTGTAAGTCAGTTCATCTTTGAATACTATCCTGTTATATGCATCTTTTTTACGCGCCTCGAAAACTAATTTGTATGGATCATCTGACATTGGTTTGCATTCTGACCTTACTTTGTAGGAGTCTGCTAAGCCTTCAGCTATCATAGCTTCCATCATAGAAATATAATAATCTATCAAATCCACCATACAGGATGGTACTGTTATTTCCTCAGTCTTCGGATCAATCATACCCTCAACAGTCAACTGCTTCTCAACCATCTCGAACTGTCCGGCAATCTTCTTTCTATACGAAAGATCTCTTTCAAAATCCCATGGATTGCATTCTTTATCAATCGGATAAACAGCCACCAAAACCTCATTACGGATTATCCATCCAATAAAAACCTGGAGCATTGTAGTAGGTTCTTCTCCCTTTGATATTTTTTTCTCATTAAATGCATTCAGTAACGTATTATCTCTATCCATCACCATAGCGAATACAGAAAATGCAATCTCCTCTGAATTCTTTGGTTCGAAAACATTCATAAAAGTAGGATTAAGATTTTCACGAAGATAATCCTTCTCGATAGGAACGTCTTTCTTTACAACCTTGAATGCCTCCTTCAAAAGCTCGTCACTTAGCTTTGAAGAATAATCATCAAACGCAGCCTTGCATCTCTCAGTATATTCGTCGGTTACATTTCCTATAGATTTGACCTTGATTTCCGTATTGAATACATTTGAATAAATGCTTCCCTTGTCGTGGCTGGTACTACTCCTTCCCTCACTTTCAATGAGGAGAGCATCCTCATACCTCTCATTTATAACCTTCTCAAGTTTCTCATAAGTCTCCCAAGAAAAATCAAAGGTATACCTAAGTGGCTGCCCCTTCTCATTCTTAGGAACAACGTACATATAATAATCGAAAAAATATTTTGCACGGTCCTTATGTGAGAAAACATGTGTCTTCTGTTTTGGCTTTCCTAAATAGCTATCTATAAAGAAAAGAATATTTTGATTAATATCTTCCCGGGCAAGTGAAAAATCAAGTTCATTACGTACTAAAAGAGTTGGATTCACAGTCTTATTTTTAAAAGCCTCTATCGTCTCCTCGCCGAGCTTTCTGCGAAGCCTATCCACTATTAACCCTCTCCTTATGAGCCAGGTTATGAAATATGTAATCTCATTCGCGGCATTGTCATAAATGCGAATCTTATCCTCTTCAACAAGGTCTTCCTTATTCTTTTCGTAAAGATAAAGATATTCTTCCTCCGCCTTTTTATAGAGCTGATCTATATCAAACTTATCAAAATATCTAAACGGACCTTTAGTAGTAACAACTTGATTTTTGACATTTCTAAAACTAATACTGAAGGCCCAAACAGCAAAGAGAATAGAAAGTGCACCTATGATGATAAATGCATTCCTAGGCGAATGCCCCGTATCCTCGCCACTAACAACCACCGCAATGAAAATACAAAAAAGACCAATCTTAAGAAGAAGCTCCGTAAATAGAACTCCATGCTTCTTCAGCTTGGTCATAACAAGTCCAGTGATTGTTGCAGCTATAAAAAGGGCCGAGATAACAATGCCTGCAACACCAATCTCATAACCCATCTGATAATATTTTTCATAGGTATCAATCAGATACCTTGTATAACCCAAAAAAACAACAAAAAGAATGCCTTCTATCACAAGGGCAATACTAAGAATCACAAACCTCGCAATATCAAACCCACTATACTTCTTTTCTCTTTCCTTTTGTTTTTTCTTCTTACTTGCCATACCCTAACCTTAAATCAAAGTTTCATAACTATATTTTTATTAATTCTTCTATAGAAATATACCGACAAAATTAATGACATAATTTCCGCGATTGGAAATGCCCACCAGACATTCTGCACTTTTCCAGTCTGGGCAAGAAGCCATGCAACAGGAATAAGTACAACCAGCTGTCTTCCAACTGAAACGATAAGTGAGTATTTACTCTTTGAAAATGCCTGGAACATTGAGCCCATCGCAATACATAAAGCAGCGATAGGGAATGACAGGCTGATTATACGAAGTGCCGGCACACCAATACTCAGCATGTAGCCCGAGGCTTTGAAGAAACTAAGCAGCACCTCTGGAATAACCCAGAAAACAATAGTTCCACAAACCATTATCGAGAGAGCAAGCTTCATACTGAAACTAACCGCTTCTTTAATTCTTTCTCTGCTTTTAGCACCGTAGTTATAAGCAAGAACCGGAATCAGTCCATTATTCAGTCCAAAAATCGGCATGAATATAAAACTCTGGAGTTTGAAGTACGCTCCGAAAACTGCAACCGCAGTACTGGAGAAAATACCCAGAATCTGGTTCATGCAATATGACATAACCGAACCTATGGCCATCATAAATATAGAAGGTACGCCAACTGCATAAATACGTCCGATTGTCTTCCATGACGGCTTGAACATACGTCTAAACGAAATCTTAATATCCGGATTATATTTGATATTCAGAATAAGTCCCACTATTGCCGCAACTGACTGTCCGAGCACCGTCGCAAACGCCGCACCAATAACGCCCATTGATTCGATTCCGAAATATCCAAAAATAAAAATCGGATCGAAAATGATGTTAATGATAGCTCCAGTCATCTGTGAAATCATGCTAAGATGCGTTCTGCCCGTAGACTGCAGGAGCCTTTCAAATGTCATCTGGAAGAACACACCTAGTGACAAGGTACAGCAAGTAAACAGATAAACTGTACCCATATTTGCAATATTAATACTGTCTGTCTGAGACTTGATAAAAGGCTCAGCTACAAAAAGTCCCACAGCCACAAAAACTATAAAACTAAGGAGTGTAAGAAGCAGACCATTATTAGCCGCCTTGTTGGCACGCTTCTGTTTCTTTTCACCAAGAGCTTTAGAGAGGAGGGCATTTATACCTACTCCCGTACCACTTCCCACAGAGATGATCATCATCTGCAAAGGAAATGCAAGCGTAACAGCTGTCAGCGCATCCTCGCTTAGCCATGAAACGAAAATACTATCAACGATGTTATACAGCGCCTGTACCAGCATCGAAACCATCATAGGAAGTGACATAGAAACTATCAGCTTCTTGACAGGCAGGGTACCCATCTTATTATCCCTTGCAACTTCCTCATCATCTATAAACTTTTCATCCGAAAACTTTGTTTCATCTAACTTTTCCATAACAACAACTCTCTAATTTCTATCACATTTTCCCAAAGGACAAGTATAATATAATAATTTTTTATTATCAAACATATTATATCTTGTAAGATGAGAATAATGATTTACAAAAAATCGCAATAAGTATAATATTTATTGAGACAAATACACAGAAAAGGATGTTTTCAAATGATAACTACAATAGTTTGGGATATGGACGGAACTGTATTAAACACTCTTATTGATTTAAGGGACTCCGTAAATTATGTCCTACGAAAATACAATATGCCAGAACACACTATAGAGGAGTACCGTCAATTCTTCGGAAGCGGTATCAGATACGCACTTGAATGTGCCGTCACAGAAGGAACCTCTTCCGAAACTATAGACGAGATGCTTCCTATCTTCAAAGAGCATTACGATGCTCATTGTCTCGATAATACATGCCCTTATGATGGCATAGTCGACGCGATGAAGAAACTAAAAGGCTTAGGCTACAAAATGGCCATCGTTTCCAACAAGATCGACTCCGCTGTCAAAGAATTGAATGAAAGATTCTTCAGCAAATATGTAGATGTAGCTATAGGCGAACGAGACGGCATAAAAAGAAAGCCCGCTCCGGATATGGTGGAACAGGCTTTAATAGAACTTGGCAGCACAAAGGAAAATGCCATCTACATCGGAGACTCTGAAGTAGATCTTCAGACTGCTCGCAACTCGGAGCTTCCTTGCATCTCAGTTCTATGGGGCTTCCGCGACAAAGAATTCCTTATTAAAGAAGGCGCAACCACCTTCGCAGAAACACCAGAAGAATTAGTCAATATATTATCTTGCTAATAAAATGGGGCAGGCCAGATATAATCTGACCCACCCCAAGAGAGAAAGTTAGTTTAAATATGTCATTAGATAATATGACCATCAGCATCGAAGTAGTACCATGTAGCATCTATCTTCTGCCACTGTGAATGTGCATACCATCCTGATGAATCCTGATACCACCAACCTGTGCCATCATGTTTCCATGATCCGCGAGGTGAATATCTCCAAGCACCATCACTGTCTAACCAGTATCCGTCTACCCACTCACTTGATGCCATATATCCTGAAGCGTTGAAGTAGTACCACTGTCCGTCTATCTTCTGCCACTGTGCCTTTGGATACCAACCCGAAGAATCTTCATACCACCAACCTGTGGAATTCTTCTTCCATGTTCCCTTTGGCTTGTAGCTTGTAGAACCATTACTGTCATACCACTGTCCGCTTCTCCACTCATTCTTATACTTAGAAGAGTAACTATTAATAACCACTGTTGTTGCAGCACTTGCAGCACTATTTGCAGTTGCTTTCTTTCTGATCTGAACTATGCCTGCGCTAAGTCCGGTTATGCTTGTAGCTCCCTTAGGAACTGACTTCCAAGTCTTTCCACCGTCAGTACTATATTCCATAGTATCATTAACGCCTGTTATAGTTCCGTTTGATGATCCGATTGATGCTGCATTTGCTTTGATGGCTGTCGGGCTCGGAGCACTCTGTGATGCTTTCTTCTCTATAGTAACACTTGTCGCATTACTTGGATTATGATTTGCATCACCCTTTGTACGAACGAGCACTGTTCCGGCGCCAAGACCTGATATGCTTGTTGCTCCTGCAGGAACTGAAGTCCAAGTCTTTCCTCCATCTGTACTGTATTCCATACTACTGTTAACACCACTTATAGATGCATCTTTAGATGAACCCGTGGCCTTAGTTGTTTTAATATTAGCTGCGCTAGGTGTTGTAGAAGCAGCCGCCTTATTGATTGTAAATGTTCCCTTCTTGTAGGTTATATCGTAATTTGGATTATCCTTTGCATCACCACTTACATTAATAGCATATGTTCCGGCATTTTCACCCGCATCACGCTTAACTGTTATATTTTTTAATACATCTCTTCCAACAAGACCATCTGCCGTATATGAAAGTGCAGGATCAGCTGCGCCATATGACTTGCTAGCATTGTTTGCTGTTACTGTGATAGCCTTTGGAGTGATTGTAAATTCACCTGGATCACAAGTAATATTATAGTTTGTATTCTTTCCGTCAGTGTTTGAAGCTGTAATACTATAATATCCTACATCTTCACCCGCAACACGAGTTACAACGATATCCTCAAGTTCTTCTCCATCAACCAATCCTGTTGCTTTATAAGTGAACTCACCAGGATCATCATCGCCATATGTCTTAGTTGCATCATCAGGAGTTACAGTTGCATCTGCTTTTGTAATTGTGAAGCTATCTTCAACTTCAATCTTGAAGTTCTTCTTTCCATATACTTCTTCAAATGCAGATGTATCGATGTTCATCTTCTTATCTGCATCTACTGCATCATATCGATATGTTCCTACATTTGCACTTGCAGATGTACCTGTTGTTGGAAGTAAATTCCAATCAGTTGTTCCACTTGTTACTTCTGTGTAATCATATTTAGTAGGATCATTAGCAGCTTCAATAATGTCTTCATTTCCATATTTAGCTGATTTAACAGTAAACTCACCAAATGTAGTAGTTCCGTCATATGTCTTTTTAATTACATCTGCCGAACCTTCATTCTGATAATCAACGTAGTAAACTATCGGAAGGATTTCGAATTCCTGCACCAGATATGAGTTGATGATGTTATTTGATCCATTACTATTTGTAATAGTTATAAAATACTTTCCGGCATTTGTCGGATTACTAACTTGATTACCTGCCTCGTCAGTGAACGAAATAATATAATCCTTTTCAGGAACAAGAACATAATGATATGCTCCACTTGCTCCCTTAGTATAGTATCCAAGAACGCCTTTCTGTTTCTGTGAATTCTTCCATGAAACCTGAAGATCTCTCTCTTCCATCTGTGGCCTATGCTTCTGTCCATCGTACAGATACATCATACGGCCTTTGGAATCCATAACCCAATTATCATTATTTTCCGGCTCAACATTTATAAGAAGCTTAGCTCCTTCGCCTTCTGCCGCCAGATCTAAAGGTTCTATTGTAAGTGTTCCATTTTCCAGTGTAACAGTTACATTATTCTTAGCTTTATCCTGCCATGTTACAGAATAGAGATCTATTGTATGTGTTCCCACATCCTCGCCTGTGGCATCATTCTCATCTGAACGTCCCAGAAGGATTTTCCCATCAACAAAGTACTTCTCTAGTTCAGCCGGTGTCATTTCAACCCATGAATCTTCTGAAGAAGCACCACCTATAACTTTCTTAAATGCCTTGTATGTAAGCTCATCTCTATTGAGATATTTCTTGGTTGAATTCTGAATACGAATATCAATCTGTTTTGACAATACCGAAAATTGAAGTTCTGTTGTTCCATCAGGAAGGGTTGTTGTTGTTCCATCTATCAAGTTATTTATATTATCGGTTGTCTTATCAGTAGTGGTTATCTTTAGTTTATAATCACCAACTCCAAGTGCTTTTATTTCAGCCAGAGTAGCTGGACTCCACTCAGACCATGTATTTTCACCAGTCTTCTTTTGGTAGAAGCAATTAAGAGTCACCTGATCATTTACGCTCGCCTTTTCAGTTCCACTACCAACATATACATTTATTGTCGGAAGTGTGAAGTCATCTAAATACTGCCATGATGTTGGCATATTAGTAACTTCTATACTGACATTTGCTTTACTAATTGATACATTTGACGCCGCAAATTCTATTGTATAGTTGTTGTTTGTTGCTTCATTGAATAAAGCATTATTCGTTGAACTATATGCAACAAAGCTTCCATCATCCCCTAAATAACCAAATGTCAAAGCTTGATTTCCAACATCTGCTGATGTTGCCTGTGCATAAACAACTTTTCCTTCTGCCAAGAGGCTTGCAAACGTTGGAACTTGTCCAGTTGATACTGTAACAGTAGGACCATTCGGAACTTTATCATTCATATTATATAGAGTAGTATTCGGATTATATGTACTATCAATACCAGCATAAGTAAGTGTTAATGTTGCCTTTGTGATATTAAACTGGAGCCACTTCTCACCCGTTATCTTTCCACTATTAGCTTTAGCGGAAACTTTAACATAGTAAGTTCCGGCATTGATAGGTGTAACAGTTTCTGTAGCATCCTGAGAATTATAGATTCCAACCTCATAATCTGTACCTAACGTGAGAGGATCATCAGAACCATATTTTTTAACTATGAAAGTAACTGTTGGTTTTTGTTCTTCTCCATTATATTCAAAAGAGCTTGCGCTTAATGTAATTGTTGCTCTTGTTGTATCATCAGCAAAAGCAATAGGATTTCTCGTAACAGTTCCATTTGTAATACCGCTTATTACATAGTTTCCATCTTCACTATACTGACCAACGAATGCATGAGATTGAACCTGATCATTGATAACAACATCGCCGCCATAATCGTTATCTGTAGCTTTTATACCAGTAGCATCTAAACCTGCAAAAGCAGGAGCGTCATTATATGAAGGTGTATTTATAGTGAAAGTATAATCAGTTGAAGTGATGCTATCGCCATAAAACTTCTCGATATTTCCTAGTGTAATATTTACAGGTTTAGCACTAATAACGAATGTAACAGGATCAAGCGTCGCTTTATTATAGTTATCATTTCCACTATCAGTTGCATCATCTATTTCTGCCCATAACTGATATGTTCCGGCAGCTAGATTTTTAGGAATTGTTCCTACGATATCTACTGTCGTCGGATTATCTATTTCATTTCCATCACTGTTTTTAATCTTCTTATATTTGTAAGTAATACTTGTTCCCGGATAATCGGTCGTATTCCATCTAGTAACTGAAGGAGTAATAGCTTCTGTTTTATCGCCATATGTCCAATTACCAACAGAATTCATTGTTACATCAACGATATCGGCCTTACTAATAACAAATTCATCAGTTAGAACACTTGAAGAACTATAATTACCAATACCGTTTACTGTCAGTGCATATGTATTTGCATTTGTCTGAACATAATTAGTTATTGTATAATCAGTATCTTTAGTCAGAGTATTATTTCCGTCTTTTACAACAACTGTAGGGGACTGTGGTCCTTTATTATATGTCTTATTATTTTCTGAAACTGCAACAGTTATCTCAGCAGAAGTAATCGGTCTAGGTGTAACCTTAAATGTAGCCGATTTACTACCTGTATAATATGAATCAGTCTTAGCTGTAGCAGTTATATTGTATGTTCCCGATTCAGGAAGAACATCCTTAACAGTAACTCCAGTTTCAAAAGAATAATCCACGTTAGTATTTAAAGTATCAGTTATGACAGTATCGCCTTTTTTCCAAGTCTTAGTAATCTGATCTTCAGTAAAGGCTTCACCATTATATTCAACATCAGCTACTGTAAATGTAAGATTTGAAAGAGGTTTCTTAACTACAGTAACACTCGGAATATCGTTCGTTATCAAATAGTTTGAATTGTTTTCACTGTTAGATTTTGTTACTGCATAAGCCGCATCACTAGGAGCCGCATTTGTAGCAAAAGCACCTGAAGTAAACTCAAGGTTTTCAAGAGCAGTAGTGAATTCTGAATCAGCTGTATATGTAAAATTAAGATTTGACTTATACTGAGCTGAAGTCATCTCATCACTATATTCCTTAGTGATTTTTTCTACGCCTTCTTTTAAGGAAATAGACACCGGCATAGGATCTATGGTGAAACTACCAATAAAGTAATTACATACTTCCTCACTCTCATTCGATTTTTTATAGAACTTAAAAGAGTATTTACCTGCAGGAGTATCAGATTTTGTTTTTATATATATATTCGCAATCTGTATATCCTGTCTTTCCAATACTATGCTGTCAAAATAATTATCCATCAAAACATTATCTTTGTAGATATGGACTATATTATACGACGCATAATCATCCGTATACTCATCAGTGGTAAACGAAGCTGTTTTCGCTGTACCAAATGTAAGTATATCCTGCGTTACCATATTATTAGACGCTGCATGTACAGCAGGTGCAGGCGTGAAACTAAGCGCCATAAAAACTGACAGAATGATTGCCATCACACGCTGCCACGTCCGTCTAACAAATAAGCTGTTTTCCTTTCTTGTTTTTTCCATATACTTTCTCTCCTTTCGTTAGTATATTCACGTCAAAAATAGATATTATTATTGTAAAGGAGAGAGTTCTCTTTAGTTCTCCATACACAAAAAATGTGACAGCAAGGCCTGACCTTGCTGTCACATTATCATTTTCGTATTTTTCTAACCATATCGCTTATCTCAGCCCAGGAGTATTCGATCAGATATTCACCGTGGTAGGAGTTTAGTGCATCGACATCGCCATCTATTGCATCGTAAATGTCACAGCTGATTCTATCCTTATTGACGTATAGCTGGCGATTTTGTTTGACGACAACACCTTCGTAGCCCTCGTGTTTCAGGTCGTCCATCAAGCCGATAATAATCTTTGAGATATTTTTAGACATCTGTCTGTCCAGGGTGGTTTCATACAAGTCTTCTGCTATCTCGTTTGACGTGATAGGGAAGCCTGCACAGTCGATCAGATATGCCAGAAGCTCCTTCGACTTGGTTCTGGAAAATGTCATCGAACTTCCGTCTTTTCTATATACTATAAAGCTGCCGAAGGTTGAGCATTTCAGTTTGCTCGCCCCCACATTTTTGTTTTCGGAGGTGGTTATTTCCGTCACAGGATATCTGAGGTTATCCAGTTCTCTTTTTATCTCTTCATCAGTATATGGTTTCGTAACATAACCACTTGGTCTTGCCTTAAAACTGTCAGTTCCGTACTTGGAATAGCTGGTGACAAAGATAACATTACATCTCGGAGCCGACTTCTTAAGTTCTATTGCCAGCTCTATACCTGTTACATTACCGAGTTCTATATCCATAAATGCAACATCTATATCTGATTTTTCTTCATATTCACGTAGGGCGCGAACTTCGTTGAAACTAATTATCTCATCATCCGGGCACAACCGTTTCAATGTTTCCATCATAAGTTCGAGAGCCGGTCTCTCGTCATCTATCGCAATTATCTTCACTAATAAACACCTAATCTTTCTCTCTTATATAATTTGCTTAACTCGATTATCAGATCACTTAGGAATACGGATAGTACAAACCGTACCCTTTCCTTCTTCACTGTCGAACTCCAGAGTACCTTTACACTCTATCACGAGTCGACGCATAACGCTCTTGACACCTATATGCGAATCATCGATAGTTGCAAGCGTATCTGTGTTGAATCCCACTCCGTCATCCTCAACCTGAATGATATGATGTGTCTCGGATTCGAAAGTAGATATCTTGACTGTTCCGCTTCCACTCTCACTCTTTCTGATACCGTGTTTGACTGCATTTTCTACCATCGGTTGCAAGCTAAGTGTTGGAACCTCAAAATCTGTGTCCTGTATGTCGTATTCGATATTCAGCTTATCCTCGAATCTCAGCTTTTCAAGTGATAGATACACTTTCGTATGTTCGAGTTCTTCCTTAAACGGGATTACGTCCTCGGTATTTACCGAGTCAAGATTTGTCCTCAGATATTTCGAGAAGTTGACCAGCGACTCCTTAGCTTTAACCGGATCCTTATCTATATAGTAGATGATCGAGTTCAACGAGTTATGTAGGAAATGCGGTTTAATCTGATCCATCATCAGCTTACGTTGCGCATCTTCCATCTCAACTACTAAATCAACCGCGTATATAGCCATATAGTTTTCATACTGCATATATATAAGGATAGATGCAATTATGAGAAATGTATTATTAAAATTACTATATGAGATCGACATATCCAGAATAACAGCAATTATTGCAGATGCAACAACTATTACCACTATATATTTCAGAAAATCATCTATCTTCTTAAAATACCTAAACATAGAGATACAAATAAGCAAGAATACTAAGATGTTGAAACTCTGCCATATATAATATCCCCAAGAATGCTGATATCCTAATGACTCATCATAATAGTAGATAAAACCTGTAAATATATTAACGATTAGGCCTACTAATAATACCAATTGAATACCGATAAATACTTTCACCAAAGTATCAATCCACTTGTCCTCAAATTGGTCGACTATATATTTCTTTATAAAAAACAAGAAGAAAAGTACTAGCACCGCCGCAACGATGTAATATAAAAATACCGATGTAAGATAGTATTGAGGTCCTTTTTCCGATTCAGAATAATCTGTCAGTATAATGAATATATAAAAAAGATTGTAAAAAAAGATCATTATAAAAAATCTGAGTATATCCTCAGTATACGGTATTGAAATATTTCTAGCCGATTTACTGTAGTCGTCATTTTTCTTACTGACATATAACGAAAATATCATAACTAAGAGAAATACATTCCCCCATATGGTTATGATAAGTCCCATCATATCACCAAATGAGAACAAAGGAACATAATCACTCATATTACAACTCCTTAAAATGGAACTGACTCTTTCCTGAAGCATAATCTCCAACTATCTGTCCATGACCCACCAGCTTATATTTATATGTCACAAGTCCTTCAAGTCCTACAGGTCCTCTCGCGTGGATTTTACTGGTGCTGATTCCTACCTCGGCACCGAAGCCGTATCTGAAACCATCCGCAAATCTAGTCGAGCAATTCTGATAAACTCCCGCACTATCTACCAGCTGAAGGAATCTGTCTGCCGTATCACTATCTTCTGTTATGATGGCATCTGTATGATGCGAGCCATGAAGGTTTA
The DNA here is from genome assembly GCA_947168155.1 of uncultured Lachnospiraceae bacterium. Lineage (GTDB taxonomy): Bacteria > Bacillota > Clostridia > Lachnospirales > Lachnospiraceae > Eubacterium_Q. The sequence continues at coordinate 76,464 of CAMVKW010000011.1, forward strand.
TATGATCAATAGCCTCATCAACTCCGCCCACTAATTTAGCTGAAACGATAAGTGCCAGATACTCTTTGAACTCAGATTCATCAATTGTTTCATAAACTGTCTCTGCATCCGAAGATGTGAAACTCGAATCAAGGATATCTGTAACCTCTTTTGTTCCTCTCAGCTTAACCTTGTTTTCTTCAAGAGCCTTTGCCAGCTTTGGAAGGAATTCCTTCGCTATATCCCTATGAACGAGCAATGTCTCAACTGCATTGCAGGCAGCTGTATACTGAATCTTAGCATCAACGATTACTGAAATAGCCTTCTCGAAATCCGCATACTTATCAACATATATGTGACAAATGCCATCTGCGTGTCCCATTACTGGAATGTGGGTATTGTCCATTATGTATCTTACGAATGCATTGGAACCACGTGGGATGAGAAGATCCACGAGGCCATCGCATGTAAGAAGCTCGTCTATCTCATTATGCTGTTCCACTTGGAGCATGCACCCTGAAGGGAAACCCGCCTCAATAACTGCGTCATAGATAATTCCGAAAAGAATTCTATTTGTATATGTAGTTTCTTTTCCACCTTTAAGAACTGGACAGTTACCACTTCGAATACATAGTGATGAAATCTGAACCAGTGCATCTGGTCTTGCCTCGAAGATAACTCCGATAACACCGATAGGGCATGTTATACGGGTAAGTCTCAGGCCTTCATCCAGTTCTCTATCAAGAGTAACTTTTCCGATAGGATCCTCCAGAGTTATAAGCTGCTCAATTCCCGCAACTACATCTCTAAGCTTTCCTTCGTCAAACTTAAGTCTTTTTACAATAGGAGCTGCTACTCCATTTTCAGCAGCGTAGTCCAAATCCTTTTTATTTTCCGCAAAGATTTCATCTTTCTTTTCAACTAATCTCTCTGCTACTATCTTAAGAGCTTTGCACCTTGCTTCGTTGCTTGTTGCTGCAACAAGTGGTGCAACTGTCTTCATTTTTCTTACTTCTTCTCTAACAACCATTTTTCCCTCCACGCTCGATTTTCTGAAACCGAGCATTGTATTAAAATCCTAGATTATCATTTACAAGAATTACGTGGATGCGTCCTTCATGTCTTGAAAATCTTGTTATGAGTATCTGACAGCAAATTGTGTCAGGAGATTTGCAATTCATACATGAACCTGTTTTGGAACACGGTGTGGAAAGACCAAACCTCTGTGCATTAATAGGAGCAGCCACGTTGCGGGCTCTCTTCATAGCACCATCCACATCATCACAAATTTTATTCATACCAACTATAAAAACAACCTTCTTAGGTCCCTGAGCAATGGCGGACACACGATTTGAATTACCATCAATATTAACGATAACTCCATCCTCTGTCATGGCATTTGCACTTGCCAAAAATACATCTGCGTCATATGCCATCAGCATGGCAGCACGCTTGTCATCGTATGCATCTCTATCTATAAAATTATAGTTACCATTTTTAAGCACATCTACAAGGCCTACTTCGTGAGCACTCATGGCACCACCCATAGTAACCGATGAACCCTCGGGGATAAGTTCGAGAGCCTTCTTAACCGCCTCCTCTTTAGAAGCAGCATAGTAACCTGTCATATTTCTAGATTCCAGACCCTTAATAACCTTCTGGGCCAGAAGTTTATTTCTCTTAACTATATTCTCATTCATACCTATTCTCCTATCTTAATAACCTAGGATTAAACGTGTCTTGCTATATTATAAAGGAAAGTTTGCATATCTACAATACACCAAGTTTTTCCATTAATGCTTCCTGCAAAACTCTCGATACATTTATATGCGCCTCATCAGCAGCCTGATTAAGCCATGCCGGAATACTCACATTTCTTCTAACCGATTTATTATTCATCTTTCTCCTGAAAACATCCAGATTTAAATCAACCAAAGAAATAAATGAATCACCCTCACACGCGAACTCGCCTTTCTTTACATCAATATCTGATAAAACACTCGCTTCAGGAATAAGATTATCTGGTTTATCATAGAGAGCACATCCAATATAATCTCGCGCCATACGATATGCATCCTCTAATCCATGACCTTCTGTCATGCCCTTAATATCAGGAATCTCAATCAGATAAGTATCTTTTCTATCATGAGTTACTGTAAAAATAACTGGATATATTAATGTCATAATCCTCTTCCCTTCTCTTCATACTTCTCCTTTCTTTATAATACACAATAATTGTGTATAAATCAAGTGCATCAAAAAAGGCACCAAAGAAAACCGTCCATTTGGGACAGTTTTCTTTAATGCCTCCATCTTTACGCCACACAATTGATTATATCACAAGTATATCTATTATATCTATACCATAATATTCTAATATCGATAAAATATTTTTATCTATAATTTCACCTGCGACAATCGGTGATACAGCAGGTGGGCAGGAAACGGATGTGTCCGCCACAATCTTTCCAACCAGACTATCATCAAGCTTCACCTTTTTATGAGGAAGGAATTTAACCTCGTATGGTTGATATTTAACCTCAGGGAGCTTGTAGTCCATTATTACAATTCCATCAAAACCACTTCCAGCTCTTTCTTCTGCCGAACAATCTAATTCATCCCACAATTCAGACATAGCATCCTTAAACTTTTCATAGTCCTTAGGATACTCATTGAATGGGGACCACATGGTTACTAAGAAATCCGGATCAGCGTATTCGCACTCTATCCCCTTTTTTCTGAGCTTATCAGATAATTCATTTCCGCTAATTGATAGTCCTCTTAAATCAACGACAATCTTAAGTGGTTCATTATCATTTAACAGTTTATATCCAATGCTGGTAAGTTTATTTTCTAACTCAGCAACTCTTTTCTCGGTTTCCGCATAATCCTCTGGCTTAATTCTTTTTATCGCCTCATCCAATGATTCCATTATCATATATGAAGGACTAGTAGATCCGAACATTAGAAGAGCCCTACGCACTTCCTGCTCAAATTCCTGAGAAGACTGAGCGCCACCTCTGTCATCAAAATGCTTTCTAAAAAATAACGAATCTTTAGATATATGTAAATACGCTCCACCCGTCAGAACAGGCAATGTTTTATGAGCAGAGTCAGCTGTCATATCAGCCCCAAGAGTTATCGGATGCAAATCCTTTTTCAAAGAATTTTGATTATTATTTTCAATAAACTTAAGGTACGCTCCATGTGCATTATCGACCAGCAACGGAATATCATACTTATGAGCAACTTTTGCAAGCCCTTCTATATCAAGTATATTCCCAAGATAGTCTGGCGATGTCACATACACTGCTGCTATACTTCCCTGATCATTGTTCTTAATATAACCATCCAACTCCTCTGGAGTCAGTTCACACTTGCAAAGAGAATATTCTTCCCTTTTCGGATACATCCACTTGATGTCGAAACCAAGTAACATATCCGCATAGATGAAAGATTTATGAGCATTTCTTGTTGCAAGGATAACCGGTTTCCCTTTATGAGTCGCATACCACCTCTGCATAGCAAGAAAACACATAGCTTTAATAACCTGAGATGACCCCTCAGTGCTGTAGAATGTACTCGCCGCACCAAATAGTTCTGCCGTCTTTTTTTCGCTCTCAGCTATGATTCCACTAGCTTCATAAAGACTATCCGCTCCATGAACCTCGGTTATATCATCTTCATATCCGAAAGCCCCCTTGTGACCTGGCATATGAAGACGAACTTTCTTCGAATCCTTGTACATCTCGATGAATTTCTTTACGGGGTATAGTATGTAATTGTCGTTCTTCTTATTATCCATATCCTAAATAAGCTTCTTCACTCCAACTAGACTGCTATTCTCTAGTCGCACTCACCACAAGTTGAGCAATCCTCATTAACATCAATTACATTTCCAACTCTCTCACTTCCAGCTGTTGCCCCACTAACCGGCTCAAGTCCCAGAGCATCATGCGCAACCTGAATCATGATTGCACATTCCATTCTCTTTCTGAACAGCTCACAACCATATTCATAAATTCCCTTTACATCTCCAGTAGCATGATATGCATTCGCAGCGCATCCACCTGAGCAATAATGCATTGCCCAGCAATTACGACAGTCCGGACGAGCATATGCATTACAAACACGGAACTCTTCCTGTCTATCCTTATTAGTTACTCCATTCCAAATATCACCAAGCTTGTAACCCTCATCGCCAACAAACTGATGGCAAGGATAAAGGTCGCCCCAAGGAGTAACTGCCATGTACTCAGTTCCTGAACCACAACCAGATATTCTCTTATAAATACAAGGACCAGATTTTAAATCCACCATATAATGATAGAATGTAAATCCATTCCCTTCTATATCTCTCTTTAACATTTCCTTAGCAAGCTTCTCATACTGATCCTTTAAGATTGGAAGATCCTCTTCTGTCAACGCTAGCGGATCACCTGGCTTACTAACAACTGGCTCCATTGAAAGCTCCTTAAACCCAAGATCAGCCATAGTAAATATATCTTCAGTAAAATCAGTATTAAGATGAGTGAAGGTACCACGCATGTAATAATTCTTTCCACCTCTGGCCTCAACCAGTTTCTGGAACTTCGGAATTATCTTGTCAAAGCTTCCATTACCATTGTAGTCCTTACGAGTTCTGTCATGAACCTCCTTACGGCCATCAAGACTAAGAACAACATTACTCATCTCTTTATTACAAAAATCTATAACGTCATCATCAATAAGCATTCCATTCGTTGTAAGAGTAAAACGGAAATTCTTTCCAGCCTCTTTTTCTATTGAGCGAGCATAACGAACTATATCCTTACAAACATCCCAGTTCATAAGTGGCTCTCCACCAAAGAAATCCACCTCGAGATTATGCCTTGTTCCTGAATTCTCAATCAGAAAATCAATAGCCCTCTTACCAACCTCAAGACTCATAAGAGCGCGCTCGCCATTATACTTACCCTGCGCAGCAAAGCAATACTCACAATTAAGATTACAGGTATGTGAAACATGAAGACAAAGAGCCTTTATCACATCTCCGCTTCTCTTCTTAAATTCGCCCGCCAGTGGTTCATACGTATCCGGAGTATAGAGTTTATGTGCCTCAACCAGACTCTTTACATCCCCTATACAGAGACGCACCTCCTCCTCAGTCACATCCTCCCTGTCACCATACCTCTCCATGATGACACTCACTATCTCATCCTCACTCTTATCCCCATACATCTCGATGATATCATACGCCACATCATCCACACTATGCACCGAACCCGAGCAAGTATCCAACACAATATTATAACCATTCAATTTGTACTGATGAACCATTCCACTCCACCTCTAAGCCGCCTAAAAACGGCGGCATATATATTATTTTGAAAGTGTATATGTATGCTATATCATCTATATAGGTATTTATCGATAGTTCGATTTTCGTTAAATATGAAGAGAAAACTTCATAAACTGCATTTTTAAGTTAAAGCCGAGCGATAAGCAGTTTATAGAAGATTTCTCGAAATATTTAGAAAATCGCTAACGTGATAAACACCATATAAATGAAAGAGCATACTCAATTTCTCTTTAACAAAAAACACGCCGCCATTTTCAGGCGGCGCATTATAACCTTTAAGCGATTTTACTACTCAGCGTCTGTATTCTCACACTTCTGATTAGCAACACCACAACTAGTCTTGCAAGCACTCTGGCAAGATGTCTGGCACTCGCCACATCCACCTGTTTTAGCGCTCTCGCAAAGATCTCTAGTCTCAAGAGTCTTAATTCTTTCCATAACTTTTCTCCTATCTACAATCTTTAATATTTTAAATGTTTAAATATAAAACCTAAAACAATATAACACATATCCTCTATTGTATCAAGATGATAGAAAACCATCACTCTGCGAATTCATCATATCATCAAACCCGCTGGCATATTCACACCACATAATAGTTATTACAGACATTTCCATATACTCAATGGTGTCACACACAAAATCATAATTTATACTCATCTCAATAGATATGCTATATTCTCTAAGTTTATCTATAACCCGTCTCAATAACTCAAGTAACTCGGACGTTTTATAGATATTTTTACTAGACGGTTACCTCAACTTTTTTAAGCTTCCAGATATCCTTTACATACTGCTCAATTGTTCTATCAGATGAGAACTTACCTGAGCAAGCTGTATTCATCATAGCCATACGAGCCCAACCAGCCTTATCTCTGTATGCAGCATCAACTCTCTGCTGTGCCTCTACATATGAATCGAAGTCCTTAAGAATAAAGTAAACATCTTCTTTTGTAAGAGAATCATAAAGATCTCTGAAGAGCTCTGTATCCTCATTATAAGTACCATTGATGAGCTGTGTAAGAACTCTACGAACATTCTGATTGTTGTTGTAGATATCCCAAGGATTGTATCCACCCTCGCGCTCGTATCTCATAACCTCATCAGCTGAAAGACCGAAGATAAATGCATTCTCAGCACCAACTTCTTCTACGATTTCTACGTTAGCACCGTCCATTGTACCAAGTGTTGGAGCACCGTTGATCATGAACTTCATATTACCTGTACCAGATGCCTCACGAGAAGCTGTTGAAATCTGTTCTGAAACATCAGCAGCTGCAAAGATGATCTCACCATTTGATACACGGTAGTCCTCAATGAATACAACCTTGATCTTATCCTTGATTGATGCATCGTTGTTTATAACATCGGCTACAGAATTGATGAGCTTGATTGTAAGCTTAGCTCTCTTATATCCTGCGGCAGCCTTTGCACCAAAGATAAATGTTCTTGGATACATATCAAACTCAGGATTTTCCTTAAGCTCGCTGTACAGGTGCATAACATGAAGTATGTTGAGCAACTGTCTCTTATACTCATGTAGTCTCTTTACCTGAACATCAAAGATAGAGTTAGGATCAACATCGATACCATTATGCTCTTTAATATACTTAGCAAGGCGAAGTTTGTTCTGATATTTGATATTCATAAACTCCTGCTGATACTTTTTGTCATCAACATAAGTTTTAAGCTTACTAATCTGTGAAAGGTCTGTAATCCATTCTTCTCCAATCTTGCGGTTGAGCCACTCTGCCAGTAGAGGATTACCATGAGCAAGGAATCTTCTTTGAGTTACACCATTAGTCTTGTTGTTGAACTGTTTTGGATTCATCTCATAGAAGTCTTTAAGCTCTCTCTTCTTGAGAATTTCTGTATGGAGTCTTGCAACACCGTTTACTGAATATGAACCAGCGATTGCAAGGTGTGCCATCTTAACCTGTCCATCATAAAGGATAGCCATAGCCTTAACCTTATCCTGATTTCCAGGATATAACTCCTGTATCTTAAGAACAAATCTTCTATTTATCTCTTCAACGATCTGATATATACGTGGAAGGAGTCTGGAGAAAAGCTCAATAGGCCATTTCTCAAGAGCCTCGGACATGATAGTGTGGTTTGTATAAGCACATGTCTTTGTTGTGATATCCCATGCCTCATCCCACTCAAGTCCTTCTTCATCCATAAGGATACGCATAAGCTCTGGAACTGTCAGAGTTGGATGTGTATCATTCATCTGGAATGTTACTTTCTTTGGAAGATCCTGAATCTTCTTGTTGTTCTCTTTAAACTTCCTTATAGCAGTCTGAAGTGATGCAGACACGAAGAAGTACTGCTGCTTCAGACGAAGCTCCTTACCTGAATAGTGATTATCATTTGGATAGAGAACCTCTGATATAGTTTTTGCAAGGTTCTGCTCTTCAACAGCCTTCTCATATTCTCCTCTATCAAATGAGTTCAGATTAAACTCCTGAGTTGCTTCTGCATCCCACATACGAAGTGTGTTAACAACATTGTTACCATATCCTACAATAGGCATATCATAAGGTACAGCACGAACTGAAGTATAGCCTTCCTGAATGAAATGATTTCTTCCATTCCTGTTTTCTACTCGTACATATCCACCAAACTTTACTTCAGTAGCATATTCATTTCTCTTTATCTCAAATGGGAATCCATTTCTTAACCAGTCATCTGGCTCCTCTAACTGATATCCATCAACAATTGCCTGCTTGAACATACCATAGTGATATCTGATTCCGCAGCCGTATGCAGGATATCCAAGAGTTGAAAGTGAATCAAGGAAGCATGCAGCAAGTCTACCAAGACCACCATTTCCAAGAGCAGGATCTCTTTCCTGATCTTCGATGAAATTGATATCCAGACCCATCTCATCAAGAGCCTTCTTGATATCATCGTAATAGCCTAAGTTAATCAGGTTATTACCAAGTGCACGACCCATCAGGAATTCCATTGACAGGTAGTAAACTTTCTTAACATTCTTCTCCTTGTAAACCTTATGAGTCGCAATCCATCTGTCGATAATATCATCCTTAACAGCATAGCTGACAGCCTGATAAATCTCCTGTGGTGTTGCCTCATCGAGTGGCTTACGATAAAGCATCTTCACATTAGAAGCTACTTCTTTTTTGAAGCCCTCTTTGTCAAATTTTGCAATTTTTTTCATAGGGTTAACCTCCTTCGAACTCTGCACTCACCCATAAGCTAAGAGTCATTTATTTTGAAACACCAAGAATAACTGTTTCTCCATTAATATTCCATTCCTTGGTGAAACCGGCCATCTTACCAATGAAGATATGATCGGCCAGTACAGCAGACTTAATCTTGTCATCATTATTAATGACAATCTCTGACAGCTTCTCGTTCTTATCTAAATAGAAGTTAATTCTGTCTGTAACCTCGAAGCCTGCCTCCTTACGCATTGACTGAATCTTGGAAACAATCTCTCTTACGAAACCTTCCTCAATAAGTTCTGGCGTAAGCTTTGTATCTATAACTACAGTAACATTGTTATCACCGAATGTTACATAGTCGCCACTTTCTGCTATATCTATGAGAAGATCCTCTTCAGCAAGTTCAACTGGCTCACCGTTTACTTCAAACTTAAGTGCGCCTTCATTCTTAAGACTTGCATATGCAGCATTTCCATCCTCAATATTTGTGAGGTATTCTCTGATACCATTCAGAAGCTTTCCATACTTAGGACCAACTGTCTTAAGCTGTGGCTTGAATGTATATGTTGAGAAGGATGAAAGATCATCCTTAAACTCGATGTTCTTAATGTTCAGCTCATCCTTGATGATATCTGTATAGAACTCACTAAGCTCTGTATCAGCCTTGATGTACATATTTGCAATTGGCTGACGGTTCTTAATGTTAGCTGTATTACGAGCAGCACTACCAAATGTCTTGATAGTAAGAACCTCACCCATGTTCTTCTCGAGCTCTGTATCGATCATGGACTCATCTACCTCAGGATAATCACAGAGGTGGATACTGATTGGAGCATCCTTGTCCACATTTCTAACTAAGTTCTGATAAATGCTTTCTGTAAGGAATGGTACCATTGGTGCAGCTACCTTACAGATAGTAACAAGTGCTGTATAAAGAGTCATGTAAGCATTAATCTTATCCTGCTCCATACCCTTTGCCCAATATCTCTCACGGCATCTTCTTACATACCAGTTACTCAGATCATCAACGAAGTCTGTAAGAACTGCTGCAGATTCAGGAATCTTGTAAGCACTCATATTCTCATCAAATACCTTAACTGCTGTATTAAGTTTTGAAAGGAGCCACTTATCCATTACTGAAAGTGATGCCTTATCAAGTGTATACTTTGTAGGATCGAACTGGTCGATTTCTGCATACAGTATGTAGAATGCATAGGTATTCCAAAGTGTTCCCATGAACTTACGCTGTCCCTCGAGAACTGCATCCTCGTGGAATCTGTTAGGCAGCCATGGCTGTGAATTTGTGTAGAAATACCATCTAATGGAATCTGCTCCGTACTTATTCAGAGCTTCCATTGGGTCGACTGCATTTCCCTTGGACTTGGACATCTTCTGTCCGTCCTTATCCTGTACGTGACCAAGCACGATTACATTCTTATATGGAGCCTTATCAAAGAGAAGTGTTGAGATAGCCATCAATGAATAGAACCATCCACGTGTCTGATCAACAGCCTCTGAGATGAAATCTGCAGGGAAGTTCTCATTGAAAATGTCCTCGTTCTCAAATGGATAATGCCACTGTGCGAAAGGCATTGCTCCTGAGTCGAACCAGCAGTCAATAACCTCTGGAACTCTCTTCATTGGCTTACCACAATCTGGACATGTAAGAACAACTCCGTCAACAAATGGTCTGTGAAGCTCAATATCCTCTGGAACCTCTGAACCATCTTCCATCTTTCCTCTTTCACGAAGCTCTGCGATAGAACCAATAGCATCTCTCTTGCCACAGTCCTCGCACTCCCAAACGTTAAGTGGTGTTCCCCAATAACGATCACGGCTGAGTCCCCAGTCCTGAACGTTCTTAAGCCACTCACCAAAACGTCCCTTACCAATTCCTTCTGGAATCCAGTTTACTGTATTGTTATTAGCAACCATACGGTCACTAACTTCTGTCATCTTGATGAACCATGATTCTCTTGCGTAGTAGATAAGTGGTGTGTCACATCTCCAGCAGAATGGATAATCATGTTCAAACTTTGGTGCTGAGAAAAGAAGGTTTCTGCTATCCAAGTCAACAAGTACCTTTGGATCAGCATCCTTAACGAAAAGTCCAGCAAATGGAGTTTCGTCAGACATATTTCCTTCAGCAGTAACAAACTGTACAAATGGAAGGTCATACTTACGACCAACTCTACCATCGTCCTCACCAAATGCAGGAGCAATGTGAACTATACCAGTACCATCTGACATTGTTACATAATCATCAACTACGATGAAATGTGCCTTCTTATGCTGCTTTGCAGCAGCTGTTTCAGCCGCCTCATAAAGTGGCTCATACTCAAGTCCTTCAAGGTCTGTACCCTTGTAGGATTCTAATTTAACATATGCTTTTCCATCAGTAGCATCTGTGCTGTACTTAAGTACCATCTCTCCATCGTCATTCTTAACCTTCTCTTCTGCAAGAGGTCCAAGAACTGTATCAAGAAGTGCCTCAGCCATTACATATGTATAGCCATCGCAAGCCTTAACCTTGCAATATGTTTCCTCTGGGTTAACGCAGAGTGCAAGGTTTGATGGAAGTGTCCATGGAGTTGTTGTCCATGCAAGGAAGTAATACTGCTCCTCGCCCTCAGCTACCTTAGCCTTGAAACGAACTACTGCAGATCTTTCCTTAACTGACTTATATCCCTGAGCAACCTCATGGGATGAAAGCGGAGTTCCACATCTAGGACAATAAGGAACTACCTTGAAACCTTTGTAGAGAAGACCCATATCCCAGATCTTCTTAAGAGCCCACCACTCTGACTCAATATAATCATTATGGTATGTTACATAAGGGTCATCCATGTCAGCCCAGAAGCCAACCTTTCCAGAAAACTCTTCCCACATACCTTTATATTTCCAAACTGATTCTTTACACTTACCTATAAATGGCTCAATTCCGTACTCTTCAATCTGCTCTTTGCCATCTATTCCGATTTCCTTCTCAACCTCAAGCTCAACAGGAAGTCCGTGTGTATCCCATCCAGCCTTACGAATGATCTTATGGCCCTTCATTGTCTGGTAACGTGGCACCATATCCTTGATAACACGAGTAAGTACGTGACCGATATGTGGCTTACCGTTTGCTGTTGGAGGTCCATCGTAAAATGTATAAGTTGGAAGATCCTTCTTCTCATCTATACTCTTCTCAAAGATCTTCTCGTCTTTCCAGAATTTTAAAACCTTATCTTCGCTCTCCACGAAGTTAAGCTTGGTTGATACCTTATCGTACATCTATTCTTCCTCCTTCTTTTCGCCTGCGCCGCCTAATGTCTGTGTGAGGTAATCATTAACGACCTTGGCTACATCGTCGACATACAGTCCGTGCACTGCACATGCCTGCTCCAACGATTCAAACTGTGATACTCCACAGCTAATACAATGCATTCCGCACTTCATAAGAACCAGTGATACATCTGGATACCATGTAATGATATCGCCGATTATCATGTCTGGGGTGACATATTCTATGATACCATCTTCATCCACATTAAGAGTAGATACATCTGGCTTTTCTGCTGGCACTCCGTATACCTTGCCATCTCCGTAATTCTGTTCCACGTCTTTTTCCTCTTTCCTATAAAATATCTATTATCTTGCCGACCACATTGAACTTTTCTCGAATTTTTCTAAGCTCTGTGATGACAGAATTTTTCTTTGTAAAGTTTTCCGCGTAAGTGGATTCCTCTGTTGTGAAGAAAACATAAATCTTATCGTTGTGGAATCCTATCTTAACTATCTTTCCAAGCTGGAGACCAATAATCTGTCTCAGCTTATAGACCATATTATCTGTAAGAAGTTCGTTTGCTTCTTTTTCATCAAATGCATACACCCTGAACATTCTTCCAATGACATCATTCTTTGGTTTTATCAAATGCACTCTGTCATCCTGGAAATCCAGAATAGGTGCTGTCGATGTTGTCAGCACAACCGGATTGATATTTGGTGTTGTTATATTGAAAGCAATGAACCTTCCCTTTACATGATACTCAAGTGGATTGTTATCTTCGTAAACATCTGCATTAACAAACTTGATTGATTTATGAATTCCTCTTAGTTCATTATTAGATGTATACCTATAATCCGCTGTATCTGAGAACATTTTTGTGCTGATCAGTTCTCTTTCAGTAAGACTTCCCTTCTTAAGGAAATCACCATCTTCAAAATACTCTCTGGCATAAGGAGTAACAACTCTCTCCCTGTAATCCAGCTTCATATTATTGAGACGAGCCTGCAGCTTAAGCCTATATGAAAGAAACATAGCAAGGATGAGCATCGATATTGCCGCTATCACGATACCATAGGAAAGCCATACTCCCGAATGGTTCATATAAATAGCAAATACAGCACCTATAACCAGGAACACGAACATAAAGCTTATAGCTCTAATTTGTGTCCTGATTTTATTCATCCCCAGGTTCTTCTCTAACTTTTTTACAAACTTCCTTTTATCCATTACACTCACTCACAACCTAAAATAACCAAACATCACTATTTTAGCATTTTTGAGCCAAAAAAACGAGTCCTAATATATTATTTCTCTTATTTTTCCAGGCATCGATTCATCAATATAATCAATGAGCTTATCTTTGTCTATATCCCTGCCCTCATTCAGCCAATAAGCTATGATATTTATTATCCCGCTTACATATATCTTTGTCAGTACGCTCAGCTCTTCGTCAAGCTCATCAACACCCAGCCTTCTCTTTAATTCATTACCAATACTCTGGCAAAGATAGCTTCCAGTTTTGGAAGCATATGAGTCCTCACCATATGTATTGTTGAATGCATTTAAGATAAATCTCGAGTTTTTCTCATAGCCACACAGGAATGCATCCAAAAGTTCTTTCCAACCAATCTCTCCATTTTTATATTTCTCGAATATCTCATCTACTCTCTTCTTGTAAGCCCAGTGAACCATATCGTATTTATCACTGAAATGGTTGTAGAAGGTCTGAGATGTTACGCCCGCATTTTCTGATACCTGTTTAATTGTAATCTTGTCTATTGTTTTTTTCTTTGCAAGTTCAATTAAAGAGTTTTTCAGCAACTCTTTCGTATCCTTACTTTTCACAACGTCGCCTTTCATTTTTATAAACCTAATATATGTGATGCCAGCTGGAAGTAAATGATAAGTGAAATGGCATCTACAATAGTCGTAATAAATGGACTCGCCATAACGGCCGGGTCAAAACCCACTCTCTTAGCAAGAATAGGAAGTGTACATCCAACTAATTTTGCAACTGCAACTGTAAGAAGAAGTGTCATGCAGACAACTGCAGCTATTACAACTTCAACCTTATCAAAGATCAGGAGCTTTACAAAATTTGCAACCGCAAGGGTAAAGCCGCACAGGAACGCAACCAAAAGCTCTTTACCCTGAATTCTGAAAATATCTCCGAATTCAATCTCATCAAGAGACAGACCACGGATGATTGAAACTGAAGCCTGGGAACCTGCATTTCCGCCTGTGTCCATAAGCATTGGAATGTATGCCGTCAGGATTACATATTTACCCAAAGCATTTTCGTATCTTGTGATGATTGCACCTGTAAATGTTGCCGATATCATGAGCAGAAGCAGCCAAGGAATTCTTTTCTTATATGTTTCAAAAAATCCCGTACTGATATATGGCTTATCTGTAGGTGTGATAGCGGCCATCATTTCGATATCCTCTGTGTTCTCTTCCTGGATGACATCGATAGCATCATCGACTGTAACGATGCCCACCAGACGATTTTCCTGATCAACAATAGGAATGGTTGTAAGGTTGTACTTTGCCATATCCTTAGCAACCTTCTCCTGGTCGTCCAGAGTGTTTGCCGAAATGATATTTGTCTCCATCAAGTCTCCGATAAGAGTATCCTTTGGAACCAGGAACATCTCCTTGAGACTGACTGTACCCTGAAGTTTTCTGGAAGGATCTATAACGTAACAGGTATAGATGTCCTCCTTTTCATCAGCGGTACGACGGATTCTTTCAAAGGAATCTGCTACAGTCATGTCGCTCTTCAGAGCCATATACTCTGTAGTCATAACCGAACCTGCACTATCCTCAGGATATTTCAAGAGTTCATTTATCTCCTTACGAGTTTCAGGATCCGCATGACGGAGAATTTTATTAACGACGATGGCCGGCATTTCCTCCACGAGGTCAACCGCATCATCGATATTCATCTCTTCTATAACTTCACGAATCTCTCGATCGTTAAAAGCTTTGATAAGTGTCTCCTGCTCATCGTGCTCCATCTCTGCAAATATATCAGCCGCATCTTCCTTTGGAAGCATACGGTACAGGAGCAAAAGTTTTTCTTCAGGAACTTCACCTAGGAGTTGGGCTACGTCGATAGGATTCGCCTCGTCAAGAAGCTCTCTAAGCTCTGCAAACTTTCGGTTCTCGAGAAGCTCCATTACAACTTCAAGCTCTATCATTTTCTCGTCCATATCTTTGCCCTCCCATCTAAAAATTTCTCTGATTGGGATTTAGATTACCAAACCTGGTCAATCTCCTCTACTTTTATGAGGTTTGTATTACCGCTGGTTCCATTTACCATGCCACCAGTGATAACAACATTATCTCCCTTTTCAAGTCCAAGAGCGGCGGTTGCCTCCTGAACTGAATTCCTGAACATCTCCTCCATACTGTCGTACATTCCGCACATTACAGGAGTGAGTCCCCAGGAAAGATTAAGCTTACGCCAAACTCTGGCAGATGTGGTCATTCCGATAATATCTACTGGGCATCGGAAACGGCTGACCATTCGGGCAGTCCTACCACTAAGCGAATTAACTATTATACACTTGGCATCCACATCGATAGCCATTGTACATACTGTATGTGATACTGCATCGAGAGTACTTCGCACTTCGAAGTCAGCATTTCTGAATCTCTTCTTATAATTTATCTTTGTCTCTGTAAACTCTATGGCCTCAACCATAGTCTTAAGTGCTTCAACCGGATGAGCTCCTGAGGCAGTTTCGCCAGAGAGCATAACCGCTGATGTTCCGTCATAGACTGCATTTGCCACGTCAGAAATCTCGGCTCTTGTCGGGCGAGGATTCTTGATCATGGATTCAAGCATCTCGGTGGCAGTGATAACGCGGACACCAAGCATACGGCATTTGGAAATGAGGAACTTCTGAACTGAAGGAACCTCTACACCTGGAATCTCAACACCTAGGTCACCACGGGCTATCATTATACCGTCCGACAGCTCACATATTTCTTCTATATGTTCAACACCTGAACGGTTTTCTATCTTTGCAATAATCTCGACATCCTTACCACCATTCTGGTCAAGGAAGTCTCTCATTTCCTGAACGTCGCTCTTCGAAGAAACAAAGGAAGCAGCTACATAGTCTGCACCATTCTGTATTCCAAAGAGAAGATCCTTCTTATCCTGTTCGCTGAGGAACGGCTGATCAAGAACCTTGTTAGGGAAGTTCATAGACTTCTTGTCAGAAAGAACTCCACCAGCAAGACATTTACAAATCGCCTCGTTGCCGCGAATTTCATATACCTCGAAAATAACCAGTCCGTTATTTACCAGTATCTGGTCTCCAACCTCCAGGTTCTCTATCAGATTCTTGTAGCTGACAGAAACTCTTTCCTGATTACCAACTACATCCTCTGTTGTGAATCTGAATATATCTCCATCTTCAAGAGTTATACTTCCATTCTCAAATGTTCCAATTCTATATTCAGGTCCTTTTGTATCCAGCATTATAGCAATCGGCTGTCTTAAGTCAGCTCGGACTTTTTTTATAAGATCAAACTTCTTTTTATGTTCCTCATGTGTTCCATGCGAGAAGTTCAGTCTTGCAACTGCCATGCCTTCTTCAATCAGCTTACGAAGCGTTTGTTCGTTGTCGCTGGCTGGTCCTATAGTACAGATAACTTTTGTTTTTCTCATCTTATTCTCCTAACCCTTCTATGACCAAAAATCTCCCCCAATTATGCGGATTTAAAAAAGTGTAAAACGCGCAAGGCCATAGGTAGTAGTATTTTACCACCTTTTTGCCGAATTTATCAAGTAAAAAAGGACGATTCCCAAAATAAGGAATCGTCCTGTAAAATAGCAGTTTTTTGACTAGAAACCGTGGCTGGAGCCGCCACCGCCTCCGCCGCCACCGCCGCCTCCTCCACCTCCGCCTCCGGAGGAAGAAGAACTAGGTGGGTCATACCGCCTGGTCTGATGTGTAAATACTTTATGATAATCGAGCAGGTTCTGCTTCGTTTGTATAGCCGCGAGCAGTTCCCTCTCTGAAGGTTTTGGAACAATCGAGAATGCTTTCACTACCCAGTAAGCAATCAACATTCCCAACATGAGCGCCAGTAGAATATTAGATGCAAGCTTCATCGGAGCTGCAATCTTACCACCCTCAAGAGTTATAGCAACCTCTTTAAAAACTTCACTAGCACAATCATAATACTTTTCATTAGTTGCCATTCTGTATACATTGGAAACGATTGTATCTGTCTTAGACTTCTTAACTGTCTTGTAAATCTCATCACTACACCATACAGACAGCTGTCGGTTTGCCATATCTATAATAAAGCATGTTCCGTCACCGTACTGACCATATCTCTCATGGAACTTATCTCTACCAACATTAATGGTAGTTCCCTGATTTCTATTTGTAGTATAGAACATTGCATTTCCATACTTAAGGACTGGAGCCATATCCTCCAAAAGAGCTTTCTCCTCTCCATCTGATAGGAGGTCAGCGCCATCCAAAATAACTGCTTCATATTTAGTATCAGGGTCTATATATGTTGCTTCACCTGATTTATCATCGATTATATCTTCTGCTGCAACAGTTGTTTCTGAGCCATCTTCATTGGTGATAACATATTCATCTTCTCCAGTGTCCGCCTCGTAATGCACCTCTCTGTCACTGGCCTCTAATGCTTTATAATATTCCACAAAAGCATAATTTGCAGATGCATAATCAGATTCCGATGACTTTTCAGCAGCACCATCAACTACGGACTGCCCCGTTCCGTCCTCAACCCACATGCTAAATGCGCCGCAATGCATGAGGTAAAGCTCGTTAGTACCATAATCGATAGTATAAATAACACCATTATCAACTGTAGCGTCGAAATACTCGTCGTATTTCGCTCTGGTTGCATCCTTCGTCGTACCATCGTGTTCATTGGCAATAAAGAGGACAGCATTTCCATATTTCGTTATGTCCGTCATGGTTTCGCGAAGTTCTGTCTCTTCGTCATCTGTCAGAGCATCTGGTTCATCAATAATGATTACCTGATAACCGGTATCCGAGTTTTTATAATTCTGATCAGCCAAAGATGTTATTGAAGGGACGAGGATTGCCGCGATCATAAGGACTGCAATAATTACGGCAAGTGCGATACGCTTCAGATATTCTACTTTCCAGGACTTTCTATGCACGATCATCACCTCCCTGATACATCTCAAACTGAGGTAATGGTCTCATAGAAAGAAGGTTATAACCTCTTATGATACCTATTATATTTACAATGATTGCAACCATCGAAACGATTGCAGCAGCGTACCATATTCTGTCATCAATAGGATTCCAGAAGCTTACTATCATGATACATAGAAGCGCTATAACCGATCCAATAGACGCCGGAAGCCCATTTACAGAATACATATCATTAATGCTTTTCTTTGCATTCACAGCGCTGATTATAACTATTATCAGAAGAATGAGCGAAATGACACCTGTAACCATACCAGAATTACCATCGACCAGAGTCTTCAAAACATTTCCGAAGATACTGAAGCCAACGAGCACAAACATGAATACTGTTATGATTCCAACAAGCGATCCAGCAGTCTTTTGCTTCGCCTTTTTCGTTTTATGTTTTTCGCGTTTCTGCCTTTTTATATCATTTTGAGTGATGACATATGCATCCTCATCCATTCCATCGAAGCTGGCACCCTTTTGGGCCTGAGCTCTCGCCCTCTTCTTTTCTTCGACTCTTCTCTCTCTATCCAGCATACCTAGATCGTCATCATGATTCTCAAGAGAAGCAATCTTTCTCATTTCTTTTCCATATGAAAGAGCGCTTATGAGACCAAGAATTGAAACGATCACGAGAAGGATTTTAGGTGTAATAGTAAATAGCATTTGAAGAATCGCAAAAAGTCCTATGGCAACACCCAGCGCAAGTGCCAGGTATTTAGGAATGCTCATAGGAATATCCGCAGATACTTTTCCAGTCTGACCATTAACAGTTGCATATGCCACTCTGTCTCTATTCCTATAGGACATAAACCATACAGGGAACATTGCAGAACGAGTTACGTTTATATTTGTATGTATTCCACTTTTTACCGTTTCTTTTGGCGAATCGAAACCCTGACCAGCCATAGGACTGCTCTTTCTCAGATAGTTATAAGTACTTTCCTGAGCAAGACCAATAGCTGTATTTTTATAAGTATCAACACCTACATCCGCCAGGTCTGCATAGTAACCTGCAAGGAATGAAGGGTTAAATGTAGTAATATCCTTTACGTTATAAGGAGCTATATCACTACTA
The DNA here is from genome assembly GCA_947168155.1 of uncultured Lachnospiraceae bacterium. Taxonomy (GTDB): domain Bacteria; phylum Bacillota; class Clostridia; order Lachnospirales; family Lachnospiraceae; genus Eubacterium_Q. The sequence continues at coordinate 95,551 of CAMVKW010000011.1, forward strand.
ATGTCATCCGCAAAAGTAGATGATGCATCATAAGAAACGCCGTTATAATAATTATCCAGGTGACCCCTAAGCATATAGTGGTCTGTGATTATATAATCACCGCTTCTATGAGAAGTGGAGGATGCAATATTTACATCTCCTCGCTGCGACATATCATACAGCCAGTATGGCATGTAAATCCCTCTGAAGGAATCCGCCCTTCCGGCTCTTCTATAAGATGTCGGAGCAAAAATAGCCTTATTTATAAACTTTTCAAAAAGGTTCTCACACTCAGCCTTAGTCTTTTTGAAAGGTATAATAAGTTCCGGTTTTTTCTCTTTCGAAACTCTGCTTTCAAGAACATTCGAAGAACCACAGTAGCTGCAGAATGCTGCCGCTGTTTCTTCTGTGGAGCATATTTCTCCACCACACTGAGGGCACCTGAAAACTGTTACGCTGTATTCTGTCTCTTCTTCCGCACTTGTAGACTTAACTGAATACGGATCAAAGAGCGAATTACACGAATCACATTTTAATTGCTGAGACTGGATGTCAAACTTAAGTCCGCCCCCACAATTAGGACACTGAATCATTTACTTTTTCCCCTTTATAAGATCTTTTGCAGCATCGATTGCCTTATCCTTCGCCTTATCAATATCCTTATCAGATACACCGGCCTTTTTAGCCTTTTCCTCAAGATCCTTAGCTGTCTTCTCTGCCTTATCAACCATTCCTTTAATATCTTCTAATCCCATTTTCTTAACCTCCTTTTATTTTAAGTTACTCCGTAGGAATACTGTCAAGTTTGTCGTCGGCTTCCTCAGCCTGTTCACCCTGCTGACCAGTTACTTCCCTTGCTTTATCCTCAAGCTGTAAACCCTGCTGAGTTTCCTCGATTACCGGATCCTTTGCCTTACCACATGCAGTAAGACCGCCCAGACACAGTACGCATACAGCAATTACATACACCAACCTCTTCTTCATAACACATACCTCCATATGAAGATTTTCTAGTAATGGTCGTCATGATCGTAGTTGTCATCATCGAAGCCATCATGATCATAATCGCCCATAAACTCACGTCCTGTAATTCTTTTACGCTGACGCTCTTCTTCAACCAGCTGTGAAAGCTGTTCTTTTACTTCCTTAGAATTCTTTATATTCTTCAGTTCAAAGTTCTTCATAGTTTTATCAGAGCTATCAACTGTGATAGTTCCCATCTTGAAGATTCTCTGGATAAAGGATCTCTGAAGCGAGATATCAAGGATTCGGTACAAACGAACCTCATCCTCTCTCTTAGTAAAAACGCCTCTTTCAATGAAGAGTCTTTCTTCATCAAAACTATAAATTGTAAATGACCATGGAAGGCCACACCAATTTCTCTTTCTTTGCTTGAAAACTAATTCTCCCATAAACACCTCCTAGGTTAAAAAACGCTATTTTTAGTATAGCATTATATTGATAAAAAAAACAGAATTTTTAATACAAAAAGCTCAGAGCCATAAGACTCTGAGCTTCATTCTACATAATGATAAATACTTAATAACCAAATAGTTTGTAAGTTCTTTTATTTACTGTGGTCCCTGATACTGTGCTGAACCAAAACCAAGTACAAGGTAACCGATAAGTGGTAACAGGATAAGAAGTGCGATCATTCCGCCACCCTGTCCAAAAGCTGCTGCAAGTTTAACAGCAAGAAGGATGCACCAAATAAGTGTTCCTACACAAGGGATGAACATGATAAGGAATAACCAACCATTACCTGTAGCGATCTGTGTGATCCAGTATGTGTTGAGGAAAGGAATCCAAGCGTACCATGAAGTAACGCCAGCCTTCTCAAAAACTTTCATAAGTGCGATAGCTTCAACTACATAAATGATTACGTAGAAAATAATCTGAGCAACAAGCATTCCGCCAGTTGCAGCAAGTTGAGCATCATCATAGCCATAGCTAGCTAAAGCTGATAAGAAATTTAACATTAAACCATCCTCCCATAAAATAGATTATTCATTATGTAGTAAGTGTGCTTACAGCACACACCTACGGATAGTTTAATATATTTGCCGAGGCGAAAATATTGTCATTAAAATGACTATATCTATAATTTCTGATCACTTTTACTTGGAATATATTTTGCTATTTGGGATAGATCGCAATTAAGAATCATGCATAGATCATTGATTGTCGTTGTATTTAACGGCTTATTCTTTCGAAGTTTATCGATTGTTGCACTAGAGATGTGATGCTTATTTATCAGCGTGTACGTTGTTTCATTAGACTCCTTCAAGGTTTCCCAAAAAGGATCATAGATAATCATAGCCACTTCCCCCTATAGACTTTTTATTTAAGTCTATAACCTAGTTAAGAATATAACTATAGTTGCAAAAGTGACTATACCTAATCCCATTGATTTCGTAAAGAATTATGATAAGATTGGTATATAATTATATTCTTTCGTAAACAACTTCCGATTTAAACGTCCACGTCACCTTGCAAAAGTTGAATTGCCTGTTCAACGGTTATAATCTTTGCATAGCGC
>CAMVKW010000012.1:0-85125 GCA_947168155.1 uncultured Lachnospiraceae bacterium
AAAAACCTACATTTTTATATTCCATTTTTCCTACATTTTTATATTGACTTTTACATGACACGTCTTCTCTAAATACATATTTTTTAAACACCATAATTTTTTTACCATCTATATATTTATAATTATACGGGGTACCAAGACATCTGATTAGCAAACACAAAACACAAGAAAATTTAACTATTTTTTTCATTGATTAACTCATACATTAGCCTCTTTTATTAGAATTCCAATATGTTTCTTTAATAGATAGTCCTCCAAAATAGTTTATTCTGATGCTAACACATAGATTTGAATCAAAAAATAACAATGACATATTATTTATAATCGTGGCATATTATATATATACCAATTAAATAAATTCATAATAAAAAGAGATCATACTCACATGAGTACAATCTCAATATATGTCTATTTCAATAACTAAAAACATAAAGGGGCATTATATACAATCAAACATCTGAAAACTCATTCCAAATAGCCTCACGATTGCTCTCCAACTTTGACACAAGTTGTGTCAGTCCATAACAATAGTTATCATATTCTGGTTTTACAAATTTTAACCCCTCTCCACACTCAGAAAACTTAAAATGATTTTTGTAATACGAAATTAATTTATTTAATTTTTCATCTCCTTGATTTTCGGTTTTATCTGCAGCGAAAAGATAAACGTACTTACACCCTACTTTTTTTGCTACATTAACAATAACAGGTACAATTACCTCCCAAAAAATGCCAAAGCCTAGAGGAATATCCATCCCATCAGGAATCACATAGTTTTCGTTTTTACATAGATGTCTCAACTCAATTGCAGATATACAATTAGGAACATTTAATGTATTTTCAAATTGGCCTATTTTTATTGACTCCATTTTGGTATCAAGCCTTCGATCCGCAATTTCAAACAAATCATCAACATAATCTCCGTACATTGACATACCAGCCTCATACATCTGTTGTATACCATTTTTATCCTTTGTTTTTTTCACTTCTACAACAGCATCTACATACTCCTTATATTCCTCTGATATTTTTTCTTCTAGATTTTCGCCGACTAAAAGTCCACATTTTAGAGAAAAAAACAAAGCAATACTTTCAGATTTGTCTTTTACAAGATATACTCTCGTTTCACCGTCCAAATCTTCAAACCATGCTTTGTTTTCTTCTCTTATGTACGATTCAAGCGTATTATCAGCTTTCTTTGAAACAAACTCTCTTATCAAGTATTTGTTTTCTGGTTTAGAAGTCAACACTTCACACTTAAATCTTCGAAAATAATCTCTTTTTTCTATAATATTAATATCAACCCCTCCTTACGACATGGCACTCTTCCTATTAACTAATTCCCTTGTGGCATCCACCATCATAGCTGGAAGAGTTAACGCGACATCGCCATCTTCCGAAGCTTTTAAACCTTTCCTTGCTTTTTTCCAAGAGAATTCCTCATGCGACAAACCACTCAATTTCCAGGATGATAATGACCCATATCTCATAAGGACGTTCTTTAATAGATTCATAGTATCATCAGAGACTTTCTCATAATCTTTCGAAGATAATGAGTCTGACATATATGCGCTTCTTACTACCTTTAATACGGGGCCAAACTTCCAACCATAAAAAGTGTCATCAAATAAAGGCTCATGATTATACATAAGCGATTCTCTTTGGGCAAAATACATGAGTTTATGCATTTTCATTTCGTCCATATGTACTCCATACTGCTCATAATACATATCGTACAACGCCTTTGCAACACACATAGTCTTTTCCATATGCATCCTCCTCTCTGAAATATATTTTATCTATTATTATAATACTCTCAAATACATTATACAACCTCTTCTGTTGTATGTGAATACAACCAGTAAATTTTTTATATGTACATGCTATAAGCAAAACCTAAATAATAATTATGTTTCTAATTATTTTTGCTCAACAATTTTTTCAAATACCATGAATAGACTTTTTAAATCTAATATAATTCAGTTTAATCCATGTGACCTTTTGGTCACTTTTTTATTATATGTAATATAACAATTTTTTATATTATGTCAAATGCTTTTTGATATAATATACAGGATTTACTCATAAACCAAATATGTATATCGGAGCACATCCGCATTAATCGTCCTTATTGAAAGTAAACGCAATTCTTTTTCAGGAATTCAATAAAAATTTTTTTGAAAAAAAATATATTATTTTACTCTTGTATGTTTTGCATATTCTAAACTTTGAACAGCTCTTTTTGCATTTACTCTAGTGTTTTTCCCAACTTCTTTATGAAATTGCTTTAATGCACTAGCTCGTTTTGCTCTTTTATCTTTTGTCATAACTTTAAGTTTATTATTTGTTTTTTCTTCCGTATATTTTATCAATATATCACCCTCTTTCTAATTTTCCCCCACAGCTTGAAGATTATTCACATACAACTGAAATGATTCACTAAATTGATTATCTTCTTCTAAACCATCCAAAATCATATCAAAGCCATTTATATAATATTCAACCTCTTCTCCATTTTCATCCAAATACTTTCTTAATCCACCCTTATCTTTTGCATATCCAACATGTGAAAAATATCTAATTAAAATCACACTGTTTTCATAATCCTGATCTTCACACGAAATTGAAAAAGTAGCATCTAATACAATTTCCCCTAAAACTCTATTATTTTCAAATTCTTCATGTGTAGATATTTCCGCCACCCATAAGAATTTCGGGAACAAACAATTTGCATAAAACTCTGATTCATCTCTTGAACCAGAATTCTTTGCTCTAAAATGCTTATATTTTCTTGAAGATGTTAAAAATAATCTAACAACAACAGGATTATTTTTTCCAGTTATAATATCAGGATAATTTCTTAGAAAATAATTAAAGTTATAATCATCATATTGTAATAATTGACTAATTATCGCTCTAGCATCTGATGCTTCCATCATAATTCTTTTGTACAACGGCACGGCAAATACATCAACATAGGTATCATTTCCATATTCTGAGATATCATAAAAATCATCTATTACATATGGAACCCTATTATCATCAATCATTATATAATCCGTATAATAGTCAGCAGAATCTACATATGGCACACCATCTATATCCAAGGAATTTATATCTCCTAGATCTTTCTTTTTAGAACTATGTCCTATGCATACCATTGAATGACCTACATCTTCTGGATCACTTGCAATGATTCCTACGGCAAACGGTATTCCTGATTCCACATAGTAATGGAATATTCTATGATATTCAGAACAATTTGTAAAGTCAAATTTACTAGAAACCCCATAGGATTCAGCAGCATATAGCCGTGGAGAAAAACCAAATGTTTTTAATAAATCCGAAACCTTTTCATATTCTAATCCTTTTGATGGCCATACCCTCTCATTGGAAATTCTAGATATTTCATTATATATATCAGATGGTAATACAGACTTGTATTCACTATATCTATTACCATAGTATTCAAGAATACTCCAAACCGTTGTTTCCGCACATGTCATTGTCTCACTATCTTGTGAAGAATACGGAAATGCATTTATTTTAAATATATGACCTATAACCACCATATCAAAACTTGTAAGTCTTAAATATGATTTTTTAATGTTTAACTTGCAAGGATCAAGCAAGCACCTACCTATTTTACCAATATTAATTGGTTTAAGAACTATTGTTCCAATAAAACACGAATTCAAATAAACTTCGTTTTTATCAGAATAATCAAATAATAAACCTTCTTCTATTTTCCCTTTAAAAATCGATAATCTTTTACAATTTCTTTCATAATAAAAGTGCTTACCTGCAAAATAATGATAATAAGAATCCCGATAAAACTTATCCACATATTCAAACTCGCAAACAATGGTACATGGAAAACCAGTAGATTCAAAAACACTTTTTAATCGATCAAATAGACCGTTTTCAAGATAATTATATTCCTTTATATATTCACAAAAATCATTTATATCGTCATTTTTTTCTAATACAACAATACTATAATTCATTTAACGCCTCTTTATAGGTTGGGTTTTAAAAACACGAAGTTAATTCTATCATAATTGAGAAAAAAAACAAAAATCAACAATTCCATTGTTAAAATGCATATTTTAGTGTAGTAAACGAAAAGATATGAGCAAACTAGCTTTAGAATAGAAAATAATAATTCAGTTTTTGTTGTAAAATCTCTCTCATATCGTGTGATTAATGAAAGAGCTGTTCCAGACCGAAAAAATAAGGGATTCTGGAATTTCTTACCACAAATATTATACTAAAAAAAACTTAAAAATTCAATGAAATTCAGGGGGATTTGGTTGTAAAATCACGAAAAATCGTGGCTTGAACGCACCTCCCTTGTTTTCGTGTACATTTCCGGTTAGTGGAACATAAAGACAAAAAAACCTACCCACGGTATTTTTTCAAATACCATGAATAGGCTTTATATCTTTTATTGTCCCCAATCAAACCAGGTGCATCCTTTGGGTTGCATTACCACACCATTATACACATTCGCATATCAAATTCTACAATTAAATACAGCCATTCACTTTTTTATCTTTATTGTATATATCACACACAAAAACATTATTAACAAATCTCTTCCCTCTGCTATGTGTTGCAATATTTACAATTACATACATTACTAACAAATATATAACACCATTTTTGCTTACAGGAACAACATCTACAATACTTCCGATTGCAATATATAAAATCAGCATGATTATCGTAGATACGGTCATATCTCTAAACATAAGATAATCCCTATGAGAAAAATACACTTTATCCTCTTTCTCATATTTTGTATACAGCTTATACCATTCTACATTTTCATATTGATGAATGGTCTTTTTTGATGGCATGTTTTCGTACACCTTCTTGTAACATTGCAAAAAATCCTTTTGACTTATTCTTTCATCTTGACATTTTTGTTTCCAGTTAGAAAACACCACTTGCCCTGGAAGGGGAAAAATCCAGTACACTATAGCATTTTTTATTCTTGTTGACACCAAAGCATCCGATATTAAAACAAGAATGTAAACAATACCTGAAAATAATGCTGAATTTATAACCGTTACAATCAAATTAGAATATGTACCCTCGGACGTTACCAGTTGCAAATTAATAACTTTCCCTAAATACAAAAGGGCAAAAATATTTGCAATAACAAAATATTTCAATTCATTGCCGCGATAATCTTTTATGTCCTTCATATGCTTATCACCTCTTATCCAAAATAAAATTTTTTACTTCCTTTTTTCCAAGTATTGTCATTAATGTAATTCTTCCGAGTTCGACCTGTGAAAATGCAACTAAATCTTTACTACTCGGACTTGCCGAATCTCCTGTATGTGTATGCCATTCTCCAACATATCCGATTAATCCATTTGTCATTTCTTCGTATTCATTAATTAATTCATCAACACCTTGAGTTCCAGCTATAACTTCACCTGAGGTTCTCCTATTATCATTCGGAATATGGGTATCGGTAATTACAATTCGCTTCAAATATAAATTGATAGTTCCTAGCCATATACCCATATTTTCAATAGAATCATTCAAGTAAATCTTTACATTATCCCAAACATCCTTCTTAATATGAATACACCAATCTTTTAATTCAAATATTTCGAAGGATTCAATTTCAAAAAGTTGTATATGATTTTCTATAAGACTGTTTTTATCAAAGTAATTCAGCACTATCGTTCCCTCATTGCAACCAACATACTTATTTACAATATGAGGCACAATACTCGCATGGTTGCTGATTGTAGCATCATCTAGAACAAATGTATCCGAACTACATCCTATCCCAATATAAAGTTCTTTGTTTGCCTCTTGCTCATTCGATAACAACCAATCACGAACTCCTTGCGATTCTATTGCTTTATGCCAAAGAGTCACCCTTAAATCATAAATATCAGGATTCCTGTTACTTCCTTCAACAAATGTTGCTCCTACAATTCCACCAGTAAAAATTTCCGTTCTAACCACACATCCTGTGATTTTTTCCTTACTACTTAGATAATTTAGACAACGCTCTGATGCTGTAGCATCAATAATTATTTCATTATCTAAGTCCACATCATCTGCCAAAATATCAACCTTTTCCATACTACTTTTTGTATCTTCTCTAAATAATCCTTTTATGTTTTCCTGGGCAACTAATGCCTTGGAAGTTCCAATCATAAACGGAGATTTTTCTTCATGCCTGATTAAGTTGTGCGGGAGCAAACAATCATTATCATAGATTTTTTGATTAACATATCCCATTTTAGCTAAATGCATTGATACTTTAGAACCAATCGCTCCGACTCCAATCATTGAAATATCTGGTTTTTCAAATTCAGTACCTGATATTTTCTCTGCCAACTCCTTATTAACCAATCCTATGGTTGCATAATTATATACAGTAGAATCTCCAAATTCAGCCGGATTACTTTCAAAATCAAAATCCAGCGAAAATGCAATATAATCAAACTTGTCAAACGTACCGAGAACCTGCATAGGTCTTTTGATCGCTATAACTACCTTTATTTCTTTAGGAAGCTTTTTTGCATTCTGAATATACCTTAAGGATTGAGCCCGATATCTTCTAATTCCTTTTTTCACTTGAGCAGCACTATTAAATATTTCTACATCCGAAAATGTATTAAATTGGTTTACAATATAATCTGTTTCAGGCATTATCCTATCAAAAGCAAAAACACAAGGAATATTCTTATCTGTACGTTGTGCATAATCAAATTTCTGGGTTGTTAATTCCCAATATAAACCAACCCTTTTTATATTAAAAATTTCAAACCCTTGGTTATCTTTTGATGATTTAATATAATTCGTCATAGCTTTATAATCCATACACAGAATATCTCTTGGGTCCGTTATTCTCACATTTTCAAAACCATCGTTATGGATTAATTCTCCATTAACCAAATCTGAAAACCACCCAACAACTCTATCGCAAAATGCATAAACTCCACATTGAAAGAACCATTCATTTACATCTCCCCTATAAAGGCATAAATTGAGTTCTTTTATTTCTGTTCCGCTCACACTTGTATTCAGATGAGGTATCAAGTTTGTGGGAAAATCATCCCTCGCAGGAATTACACTCGGAGCAGATAATGGATAATTTGTGGGCAAATAAAACACAATCTCCTCTTTATCTCTTATATCAAGACCTTTGTATACTCCATTTGTAGGTATACAAATATCTATAGTTGCAATAAGAAATAATCCCGGATATTTCTTGGAATTAAAAATTTGTACAATACTGATGTACGGATTCTGTTCTATTGCCAATACTAAATCCAATTTTTCTGTATTTTGTACTATCTCCTGTAACTCCAAACGCTTATAAATTTCAAACTCCATATCAATACTCCCCATATGACTTAGGTGTATATGTACTATGTTTCTTTATATCTGTTTTTATACTATCTTTAGTTACTCCTTGTTTTGTAATCTTTAATTTTACCGGAATCGGCTCATCATTATATAATTCATCCGCAGTACAAATAAATCTATTATCATTCTTTATGCAATTCTTATAAGCATTCATTGCCCTATAACTCGGTGGATTATCCGCATTCCGCTTTATCTTCTTACTTGAAGCAATAATATATGCTTTTTCCTTGGATTTCTTCAAATACTCTTCAATTGAAGCATCAATACTACCTGTAGCGGTATCTTCTATACTAATCGCATGCCATGAGCAATGATGTGGAGCCAATAAAACATCATATTCTTTATCTTCGTTTAATGAAATTACTTCTTTCCAATTTTCACATTCAATATCACCCATAATCATAACAGAATAGGTATTATCTCCCATAGCAAAAGAAATGTAAAATGAAGCTGTACATTCATTTACACCAATATCTTCGTCATCTGTACTCTTCTTTACTGGACGCAGCACAAAAATTTCACAGCCAAAATCACTTTCACCGTTAAGTTCACTAATTGTTCCTCCTGCAACGGTCATAATATCTACATAATCTGCTAAATCCTCACTATAACCAATAATTTTAAGTCTGTTGCCATTGACGTCAAAATCATCTTTTCCATATAAATCCAATCTTCTTTCAGCTTCGGCTTTTAATGCTTTCGCGTCATCATTTGTCAAATTGTCATCTACCAAAAGTCTCGCCGGAACACATAGCTCATTTATTCTAATTTTATCTATCTCACAGTCACTCGGAGCACATAAATTGAAATATTCTTCAATGCCTCGACAGTGATCATGATCTGAATGTGTCAAGAAAAAAGCATCCAAATATATCTGTTTTCCATCAGCTTCTAAATTATCATGAAGGTACTTATTACAATCATACATCTCGCTTTCATCATCTTCAGATTCTTTTCTTATATTGCAATCAATTAAAAAATTAACTTTGTCTTCCGTACTTAAAAGTGTCATATCACCGTTTCCAACTGGGAAAAATGTCACATAACTTGCCATATCAATTCACCTTATTTAACCTTTCCTTTTATCTCACCACCAGCTCATGCACTGTTGTACACGGGCACATCTCCGATGGCTTTGTTTTACCTTCTCTTCTACACTGCTCCATCTTCTGCTGTGCTATCTGAATCGCCTTTTCTTCATCGCCAACCTTACAGATTCTACTGTACATCTGCTCGTCAGCCTTGGAATACTTCTGTCCGGTCTTCGTTTCATACACTCTTCCAAATTCGGAACAGCAGGTCCAAGAGTCCTGTATTGCAGGCATGGATCCAAAGTAGGCATACATCCATATTTCAAAGCATGGATTAGACCAGCCCACTTGGATTCCTTTCCCTGCTGCCTCTTCAATGATGTCATCAAATCCCTGTACTTGATCCCTATCAAACACGATCCAAGGAATACGATACTGCGCATCATAGGCGGTGAGTTCCAGGCATTTATCAATCATGGTACGAGTCTTCGTTTCTACCACCTTTATGACTAGCTTATTTCTCACATTCTCAGGCAAAGCCTGATGCAGACCTGTAAAGAAACAACGCTCCGTAGCTTCTGTATCCGTAACAATCAAGTAGTATCCTAATTCCGGCACCTTGAATTGTTTTCTCTGATCTCGTGCTTTTATGTTTCCGGTTCTATCCTTTTTGCCATACTCAATCCTCCTTAAAAATATCAATACTCTTTAAGGTAGGAATTGCACCATACTTTCCAATCAGATAATTCTTTTCATAACTTTCATCCTTACGAATACGGGTACCATCCTCATACACAAAATCAGCCAAAGAGTACAAAGTAGATACGCCATTTGCATCCTTTTCTACAAACCATATTTCGTCACGGCGTAGTAATTGGTTAGACAATTGCCATGTGTCATGGGTTGTAAATACAAGCTGAGCGTGGTTTTTATTGATTTCCGGATTTAAAAATGTGAGAAGAAAATTCCTTACAAGTAACGGATGCAGGCGCGCATTCAGTTCGTCAATAAAGAAAACACTTCCTTTCTCCAGCACCTCCTGTAATTCCGGATATAATGCGAACATTTTCAAAGTTCCAGCCGATTCCATACCCAAAGGAATTTCTGCCATTTTATCCGAATCAATCATTTTGTGAAGTGCATTAATTTTGTAAGTTTCCTCTTTGGCCTCACCTTCATGTGGAACCTTTTCAATTCTGAAATCCTTAATATGCTCATCAAAGGATGCAAAATATTCCACAACCTTTTGCTGAATTTCCCTGTTTTCCACAAATTCCTTCGGTAGTCTTCTTGACATAAAGAAGTTGGTAAATGGATCTCCAAAATCCGCAAATTCATTTGCAAGGAACCAGTCTCGGATTGCCTTACACTTACCAACCTTCAGTTTGGCTCCCAATGATATAATCAGAACCTGCTTTTCCAATGCCACCTGAATATTATCTCTGCTGCTCTTGGGAAATCCTGACAAATCTAACTCTTCATCCTCTGTGTTACGATAAAATACCGTACTATATTTTCTTGCAGTTTTGGCTTTGGAATTCAGCCATTCTTCTGTAACACCTTCTTTGTTGATACAAAAACCATAATTGTATGTTTTCTCTGCCTTATCTCCCGGCAGGGTAAAATACACCTCAAAACTTGATTCCGCATCAGCAGATGTGGAATCAAATAAAAACGGGGTGGGTCTGTATTCCTCAAACTTTTCCTCTTCATCTCCATACTTAAAGGATTCCGCAACATAGTCAGACATATATTCAAATGCGTTGTATATATTGGATTTACCGCTGGCATTTGCACCGTAAATGGCTGCAACCGGAAGAATCTTTTCACTTCCTACTGTTACAACTCTCTCCGAAAACTCTGTCATTTTTGTCGCCGAAAGATCCAAAGTTGCTTCATCCTTAAATGATTTATAATTTTTAAAATTAAATTGTATTAGCATAATCCTGTCCTCACATTCTTCTTTCCTAACTATATTATATCCATTTTTTCATAGAAATCAACGTCTAAATGTGATATTTTCTCACTTTGCTGTATTTTCCATATAAAAAAGAGCCATTTGGCTCTTTTGGGGTATACCAACTTATTTAGGGGCTGTGTTCGTTAGGGGCATTCAGTAGGGTTTTTCAGTAGGGGCAAACTTTAGGGTCTAGTTTTAGGGTCTAACATTAGGGTTTATATTTTTCATAGAGCATTCGATTAAATTCGGATGCTCTTTTTGTATTACAAAAGGGAGGACTATTGCCCTCCCAAGACAACTTTCATTATTATTAACTTGCGGATAAATCAAACGAAAGGAGGCTATATGAATAGTATCACAGATTTATTAGACTTAGAAGATGAAGATATATTTATATCTGATACTTCCATCAAAGATAATGTCAAAACATTGACCCTAGAAACTCATTTGACCAGTCACTACTGTCCTTGCTGTGGCTTCAGAATGCACTCAAGAGGAGTTAAAACTAGAAAAGTTAATCATCCTATACTTCAGGATGGTTACGAACTTATTCTTCTTCTCAAACAAAGAAGGTGGCGATGCACCAATCCCGATTGTCTTTACGAAACAAATGATGAATTCCGCTTTGTTGATAAAAACAGAAGAAATACAAATGCAGCTGATATACTAATAATAAACGCTTTTAAAGATTTATCCGCATCAGCATCTTCTATCGCAGAGCGTTATAACACTTCTGACACTCATGTCCTCAAATATGTGAAGCTTGAAAGACTTCCTCTATCTGACATCATTTCTGTCGATGAGGTATTCCTAAACATTGATCCATCACATAAGTATGCACTTGTAATACAAGATTTCTATACTGGAGATCCTATCGATCTTTTAAGAAGCAGAAAGACAAATGTAACTGAACCTTATTTTACAAGTATCCCTGTCGAAGAAAGATATGCAGTCAAATATCTCTTAACAGATATGTATAAACCATACCTCAGATATATAGATAAGTTCTTTCCTCGAGCTGTACCTATTGTGGATTCGTTTCACGTTGTCCAGTGGGTAAATCGCGAAATAGATAACTATATACGACAACTTATTAAGAAATATAAACAAAGGGATAGAGAGTTACAGGAACAGAAATCATTAGAATACTACCGACCAATAAAGCTTCCCCTATCTCATGAGGTATACATTCTACAAAAATACAAGTGGTTAATTCTGGCCAATCAAGAAAACGTTACCAACCACCTTGAGACACGTATGGATCAACATTTTCATGCACTTATGAATACCTATGATTACAAAAAATATTTATTTAGAATCGATCCACGTTTACGAACCTTAAGAGATTTAAAAGAAAAATACGTAATATCAAACAAATACACCCATTTAAGACAGAGCTTTATATATTATTATCGATTATATTATTAATAAACCATTTTATTGTGGTAGTATTCTTTTTTAAACAAATAATATAATTATTAATAAAAAGATAAATAAACTTTGAAGTGATAACACATTGTTTAATTTCATTTAAGTTATATTTAATACTCGAAACTTCTAGATACTCATCATATAGTGAATATACATTATCTTCATTTATTAGCATCTTATACTTATTTATTATAGAACGATTATTTAAAAATACTGCCATTTCGATACCAAGAATATGAAACATCGCAATAAAAACACTACCACTAACCACATTTAACTTCGTATGATCAGCAAAAAAAACTAATAATAAAAATATTATAATAGATATATAACAACATATATATTTTTGATTTTTTTTCCTTCTTTTTTTTGCGCCAGCGCCCATATAGTAATCACATATAAATAATGCAATTTCATCAATTTCTTCACAGGTCAAATGCTGTTTATATTCCATAAGTCCCCCCTAATTCTCATCATCATAAATAATACTCATACTTAACAAGAAAAATAGGACTATTGCAAACGCTAATTCTTGTTCTGTTACATATGTTTTATTAACTGACATTAGTAAAACTACAAGTGCAAATATAGCTATTGTCATTATAACTACTGAAAATTTATAATTTGTATCTTGTGTATCTTCTATACTTAAAATAAAGCCATAATAAACAACTAATTCATCATCAATAACTGAACTTTCTGGAAATAAATCTCCTGATTCAATAGCAATATCAATACGACAAGATTTATTTGATATCAAGGTGTATTTCACATAAATATCGCCTTGTTTTAATGAAAGTGATAAGCCACGTAAAGTATCACCAATCATACTATTAATACCATAATCTGATAGATTTATATCAGATTCAATTTCAGAAATAGCATTTTCACAAGCTGTAGATATATTACCATTTTGATCAATACCGATCGTGAAATATAATTCTCCATCCGGGTGACTACCACCTCTATTTTCTACTTTCCCTTTAACCTCAACATTGATATTACCAAAATCATATTCAGCCAAGGTTCTTTCTTGATTAAAAATATATTCACCAGTAATAAACTGACTTCTACATCCAACAATTTCAGCAGTTTTTAACACGTATTCTCTTTTTCTATTATCCACGATAACCGAATAATTATCTTCTTCCATTTCTTGCGGAGTCATTTCAACAACTGAATCAAAAGAGCTTATTCCTTGATCTCTTCCCGAATATGCTACCTTATCTAACGGAAATGAGGGATACGAAGTAAACTGAAATTCATAAAATTGGTCAAATGCCCAATTTTCAGGAAGCCTATATCCAAGATTACAACTAAATCCAGTCGACATATCTGCAACGAACGAATATGTAGTTATCTCAAGATCATACAGTTTTTTGCAAACATATCGAGGTCCGTAAACCCCTATATTATAATGCTTATCATTTATACTATCATCAAATATAGTTTTTATATCATTAAAGTAAGGAACAATATAATCCTCCAACTGATATTTATAACAGTCAAAGTCAACAGCAAAATAAATAGTAGTATAATTAGGAACCCCAATCCTTTTAGCTGCATTAATAGCTAAGTACGCATCACTCACTCCTTGATTTGGATTCATAAAATATTCCAAAGTATAACCCCCATCTTGATATATAGGAAAAACATTCAGTCCACAATCTTGAATATTCTCTAATTCATCAAATGTCATAAATTTACGCGTCACTGGCCCAACATACCCTGTTAAATACCTTCCTACATGTGTGTATCCAGCAATACTTAAACTTTCCGCCTGCGCCTGACTTAATACCGTTGCACAATCGCAAGCTTTAGACAATCTACTTGTATCCCCTTTGCTTGTTAATAATGATTTCATTACAGATACATTTATTTCACCATCAATTACTAAACCTATATTCTTCAATGCATAAAAAGTCTGAAAAGAAGAAACCATAGTTTGCATTGTACTGTTAAAAATGCCATTAAAATTCCCGGGGTTATATCCATTAAAATATAATCCATATTGTGCAATTCTATTATACCCCCTATAATCTTCATTCTGATCTATTTTAAGTGAGGCAGGAAAATTTGCTGTTGTAGCATCACCAAAATTTACAGTATTTAAATCATTAATTAATGTGGTAGTAACACCTTCTTCAGCTTGAAGCGCACCTATCAACGCCAAAACAGTTTGCCTATCAATTATTCCATCACACGGTAAAATACCAATTACATCGGAATAATCTCTATTAAGATTTTGTTGAATTATTCTAACATTGATATCTCCCAACACATTGATTTTAAACCAATTTAGTGATAAAAGCCCTAACCATACTTTCCAATCTATTATGCCAGTATCAACTAGACCTGCATCACTTTGATATGATTTCACCGCTGCCTCGCCAGCATTATAATAAATTCCAGTAATTCCACCAGCAGAATAACCTTTACAAAAAAGAGCACATTGAATTAGGCATACATTTATATTACTAGGATCATTCGGATTCATTTTACTAATAGTTGGTAAAGATTTGAATTTTGCGATTGTTAATGGTCCAATAGAGCCAGTAACTCCGCCAACATTATTGTTAATTTGAAATGCTCTCACAATACCCTGCAAAGTGGCAATTCCAGTAATGCCATCCTCATCTAAGCTAACCCAGCTTGGGTGTCCGCCAAACATTGCATTTAAATATACTTGTGCCGCCAAAACATTACTATCAGACATATCTACACCTCCTGTAACGTAACCATACAACTCCATACAAGAAATGTATCATATAATGTAAGATATATGTATTTACGCGACCTATTCAATATATTTTTGTCATATTTTGAAGAAATATAATATGGATTTCCGTTCAATATTATTATAAAATCGAATAACAATCACAAAATAAATACATTATATTTGTGAGGCTTATATGAAAAATAGTTTCAATACAAAATTTAAGAAAACAGCAAAACAAATAATAACAAATGATGGGATTATTATTAAAACATTATTATTAAATAGCTCTTATAGAGGGATTATTTCAATAATAACACTTCCATTCATCGGCTTATATTGTCGTGAAGCTCAGGAGTTTTATAACTTGAGGATAATGGATGAAAAAACAGAAAAACAGATTGCAGATTTAAGAAATTCAATAAAAATACTATGTTATAAATATAACAAGATAGAAAAATCCTTTTTAAAGCTTCTTATGATGATGTAACCGAATACTGGCCGGGCGAACCACCGGTAGGTATGTGATTTAATTACGGACTTGTAGATGAATTTATGCGGGAATGGATGATTCGTAAACAGGAACTTAGAAACGAAGAAATCACAGATGCAGAGTATTTGGAATGGAAACTGAATTGTCCAGATACTTGTGATGATTGTGGGAAGCATGAACCCAAGAAAGGATGGAGATACTAGATGAGTTATATTGAAAGAAAAGAATTATTTAAAAAATGGAACAATCTGAGGAATAGACCAATAGTTACATATGTAACCTCAATTAGACCAAATTTGTCTATAAATATGTCTGGTGACTCAATTACAGAAATAATAAATACGATAAACTTAATACCTAATGATATTAAAGACATTGACTTTATGATTATCAGCAATGGCGGGGATCCCATAACTTCTTTACGCATTATTAGTATCCTACGAGAACGTTTTGAGCATATAACAGTAGTAGTTCCATATGTTGCATATAGTGCAGCAACAATACTAGCCTTAGGAGCCGACGATATATTAATGCATCCTTTTTCCAATCTCGGTCCAGTTGATCCACAGTTAACTATATTAAAACCTAATATTGTTGGTCAAAATTCCGATATACATTTTAGTTCTGAAGACATAAGGAATTATATAGATTTTTTAAAAGAAGATGTCGGTATAACAGATCAGGAATATCTTGCTTCAGCTATTGCCAATTTGTCAACCGAAGTTGGAGCTATTCCAATTGGAAGTGCAAAACGAAGCCAACAACTTTCGCTTTCATTAAGCAAAAAAATGTTGGAAACTCATTTACCAAACGAAAACACAGCAACCAGCATAGCTCAAAAGTTAAATTCCTCATTTTATCATCATGGTTATGCTGTTAGCCGCAAAGAAGCAAAAGATATTGGATTAACTATAACAATACCTACTGCTGAAGAAGAGTCATTGATGTGGTCAATTTGGCAAGATTATTCCAATGAAATGAATAGCGACAAGGAATTTAATATAATTAATGAACTAATGAATAATCCAAATGCAAAAGATAAACTTAATACTGTTCCTATTATTAACCTACCTGCAAATACACCTCCAGAGGTTGCAAATCAGTTAATAAAAAATGCAGCATCACAAACCCCTATATCATCTAGAGTTGCTATAGAAATTGATGTCTTATTAGCAACAATTGAGAGTTGTAACATATCATATGAAATAAGAAATAATTATAGTGTTGTATACTGGAGGAATGCTGATATGACACTTGGATTTAACGCTACCACTTATTCAGAAGGATGGAAAGAGAGAGAATAATATGCAAATATTTTTAACAAACACAGATACAAGAAAAATACTGAATAGCGGACCACATACCATAACATCCACTCAGCCATTTAAACAATCCACAACCATTAATGGTATAGTAACTCCTCACCTTAATCCAAAACCTATTACAAGTAATCAAGCAATTAACAATAACAGTAAACAAAACAAATAGGTATCATATAGGTATCACACACATTAAAAAAGCTCCAAGAAGCGCCTAAAATAAGCATTCTTGGAGTTTTTCCGACTATTCCTATTCGCAGATTCCAAATGTATTCATAATTCTTTTTATATCATTTCTAAACATAATTGTTTAGTTTTTATTCATATTATACACATTATATATTTTTACCTGAGCTCGTAGTACCATTTTAGTACCGGATGGTAAAAATCTTCATTCATATGAGTGGGAGCGGTTTGGAAGTATTTATCTAAAATATTAATTCTATATAGTTTACTACTTCATAAATCATTAACTATACAATTAATCATCAAATGTATATCCTGATTTAATGATTATATAATCCACCGATTTAGTCAGCTTATCTATAAAACTTATATAATCATCCAGATCCTGCTTCAAAAATTTAATAGATTGTGTCATTGTCCTTTGTAATCCCATTAAGTCATCTAATTTTCCTTTTAAACTCTCCATTGATTTTAAACTATCTTTAGCATTTACCTTCATAGACCTTAATGATTCCAAATACTTTTTCAAAGAATCCCTATTCTCATCTTTTTTTGAAAACTGATTATCCAACAATCCAATTGAATTGCTTTCAATTTTATCCCAAGCTATTTCTAGTTTAGAATTATGATTTTTAATTTTTTTACCAAACTCATCAATATATTTCGCCGCTTTTTTTGTTTGCTTTCTAACAAATGAAGCTGTACCGCTTCCACCTATAGTATTAACCCGTTCAATTTCTGAAGTGCATTCGTTTATTCCTTCACTCATATGATCCATATCTGAAACCATTTCATTTAATGTATTAGTAAAATTATCAGTATTGCTTTCAATTTCAGCTAAGAAATCAACAAAGCCCTTTTCCCCTTCTTCAATTATTAAGCCACTCTCTTGTGACTCAATACTAATCTTATCTATTCCATTTTCCATTAAAATATCACTTATAGGATTGCCAAATAATACTCCTCCATCTATCGCTCCACTTATATTTCTTTTTAAATATTCAATTAAGTCATCAAACATTTTATATGTCATATCATATTTCTTTACACGATAAACTTTTAAATCAAACGGAAGTGTACTAAGATCATCTCTGGTAATTACAATCGTTTTCTTCCCTAGCGAATGGGCAACTCCTAACTCGTACATTACATTCGAATTCTGACCCGAGAGATCAGCTATAATTACATCTGCATTATATATTGGTAATACTATATCCTTCAATATATTCTGCTGATTATCCTCCTCAGCCGCATTTGAAAAATTGAAATATTCTCCCAGTTTAATTTTCAGAAGCTCATACATTTCAAAACAATCATTTGTAAAAGGCATTATTACAAAAACATTTTTATCCAACTTATGATCCTCCCATAATTAATATCCAATGAAAAGTTTATTTATAGATTATATATCAAATCCATCAACTAACTTCTTTATTTCCTTTGAGTTAGTTGACGATGCAGTATATTCGTTTTGTTCCAAAAATGACTGACGAAGTGCATTTTGAATTCGATCAATTACCATATCAAAATCTATATTTATATCACTATTATCAATATATATTTTTTTATATAACGAAGTAAGTATTAATGCCATAGATGTTTGAAACTTATAACTTTTACTTGAAATCCCATATATTTCTTTTGAAATCGGATAATCTGTTATTATCATACATTTAATCAACCAATCATTATACTCTTTAAATGTTTTTTTCATTTTTTCAATATCTTCAAACACCTCTTTCTCTGAACTTGTATTATAATACTCTGATTTAATTTTCATATAATTAGTTGCATATGTCGTCGAATCCTTAAAATCAACATTTATTCCAAATTCCAGCACATATAATATTGTAAAAATACCTTCATGTACCTTTTTCTTAAGATATCTATCTTTTGTGACATTATATATTTTGGACAGATTACTATTTTTATCCATATATATTTTTTCAACAAATCGATTAATATAATCATTGTATGGGGATGCATACACTGCATTTCTAATTTCTTGTGGAGTAAGAGCTTTTGTTCCTTTATTATATCTATTAAATACTTCCAATTCGAATTTTTTACCAGGAAAATCTCTGAATACAAAAGCTGGTAATTTATGTCCAATGAGCTCCTCTCTTGCCTCTATTGGTAAATCATCAAATTTTTTACCCTCATAATCCTCTAATAATTGCAATCCCGTCAAAGAAAACAATCCTTTTCTGTACCTATAAAACGAATATAATCTATGCTGTCCATCAACAACATTTAAGACCTGAACACCATTCAATCTTGAAGAACACAAAAAAACTGGTGGAATAGGAATACCTACTAATATTGATTCTACCAACGAACTTTCATCTTCTATAGAAGACCTATTTTCTCTTTGATACTCTGGCTTTAATATTAAACTATCACTGTAATCTAATCTTATTTCATCATCCACTTGCTCGGAATCCATTTTCTGTAATTTATATCCTTTATCTATTGATTCGACAATTGTTTTTATTGTCTGATCCAAATTTACCGGCTTTACTTTAAAAGAATTATCCATATTATTCCTCCATAGTATAAAATTCCAAAACATTATTTTTCAATAGTATATCCTTAGAGACAGAAGTTAATTCAGGATACATATTATTAAACCTCATCCCCATAGCATATAATTCAGATAATACTCTTTTTATAACATCATGTGGGATTACTACCTTTTTTAATACCTCTTCCGCAATTACTATTTTTTCTAGTGGTACGGAATTCTGATCAAATAAAACAAACAGACCATTTTGAGCAATTACTCTTGGATTGATTTTTCTAGCTGTCACAACACAAGGATATTTCATATTCTTTATTAGTTTATCGCCATTTGATAGATTCACTATCTCTTTATCATTTAGCGAGTACTCATTTAATTTTTCATAATTTAGAAACCACACTACAGCCGAATTTGAATAATTCGGATTAAAAGCTTTCTCCGCCGCAAACATTAAAGAAACCATATGTGAATATGTAAAATCCAATAATCTAGTCGGAACACCAAAATGTTGTGCATAAACCATCCATTCATAATCATTTTTTAGCCCTACGCCATACCCATCAATATATTGCAATGAATTGTTTTTAAAATCTTCCATAAACATCTTTATCTTAGAATCCGAGTATATTCTCATCTTCGACTCATCTAATCTTAAAGCTGACGGCAACAGCGGTTTATCTGAAGTTTGCCCTCTAGATAATGCATATAAAGGAAAATTCTCATTTACAACTTTAATATAATCTTCGACTTTTTCAATATAGTATTCGTCCATAATCCTCCTCGCTCTTCATAACAATTTGAAATCTCTATCTATATCACAATACTTTGTTTCTAATATTATCTCTATACATTTAATGCATATCTTCGAGATAACTACTCTCTGTATTCTTACAAAGCCTAAAGAGTTTCTGAGCTTCCTTCCGCTCTTTCTGATTCGTATTAGTCAGCTCATAAAAGAAATATAGACTATGAGTCAGAATAAAGAGTTGATCATATTTATCAGTTCTTAAAAACTCATTATGTATTAGTCTTCCAATATTGAAAACATAAATGTGAGACAGGCTGGATATAGGATCATCAATTACTACCATCTTCTTGTTTGAAGCTTTTTCAGCGGATGATTACCTTTTGCATAATTCAACAAAATATAGAAAGCTTATTACCATTTTTTCGCCTTCGCTCAAGGTTTTAAAGACATCATCATCCGAATCCTCGCACTTTAATCTATATAATGCTTCCTCCTCGGAATACTTTTATATAGTAAAGTCCGTAATTCCGATATCTATCAGCCCATTCTTTATATTCTCTACCGCTTCATCAATATTTACGGTTTTCTTTCTATTTTCCTCTATTAGAGCAGTATTGGTGTCAATTTCAGATATTTTTGTTTGTAAATCCTTTTGAGATTGTTTTACTGATTGCTCATAAGCCTTTTCATTTGCTGAATATAACTCAATTACAGAATTATGCTCTTTACGAATAAGTTGCCAAAATCTTTCCCTGATTTTACTCTTCGATCCTTTAATATCAGCAATCCTTTGATTATACAGGGCAATTTCACTGTTAGCTTTTTTCAATAATACTGTTTACAGATGCTATTATTTCTTCAATTGGCTGTACTCCCGGAGTGAAATCTACACTTAGATCTGCCTCCGTAGGGAAACGCGTCATTTTTCTTTCCATAACTAATCTGTATCCGGCCTGGCAATCCCCCCAAGAAAACATTACATAATCAAAATAGTCTTCAGAATCATTAGCAGCATTTCTATTTTCTGCTTTTAACACTAAAGCAGATATACCTCTCCATTTTGTAGGTGTTTGAAGCGAACCACATACAGCATTCTCAACAGGTGCAGTATGACAAACATAATCCGTCATACATCCTTTATATTTAGGACAATCTATACACTCTGTTATCTTTTCTGGAATTTTTACACATTTACCAGATTCATATATTCTCTTATAATCTTCAATCGATTTTAAAATGTCATGGTCAGCCTATATAAAACAAACCCTGCCATTTTGTTTTTTCATAGTGCTCAAAATCCAATACGTTTTGGATTTCCCATTCTGAAACGGCCGGGTAATTTGCAAGTTTTTTATAAAAGACTCCGTCCCAACATTCTGTGCAATCAAATTCACCTATTTTAATTCGCATGTATATTTCACATCTCCACTATTTGACGAGCCATGATCCCACCTTACCGTCATAAAATCATTACCTCAATTTGTACTTAGTATATTTTCCCCCACAGTACTTGTAGATTTTTCCCTTGCTGACTAGCTTCTTTATTTCAGAATATGCCTGATCCGGAGTTATCTTTAAAAGTTCTGCCACGTCCTGTTTAGTAATAAATCCATCCTGCGCCCCTGCAAGCTTAATAATCATTTCAGGATAAGCAACTCTATCTATACCTGTTTGTCTCACATACTGAATACTTCTATTGTTTTCTTTATACACTTTCACAGAAAGAATATAGGATCTTGATTTACCACTTCCTACGCCTTCCACAAGTCCATCTTCAATCAAGTTTTCTATAGCTCCCAGCAGTTTACCCTCTGCCAAATGAGTCATTTCTGCGATGCGCTCTATCGTAAGTCGTTTTTCATTCTTTAATAATGAAAGAATCATCAAAGCATAGATTGACAATGGTTTCCCTAATCTATTTTGCTCATCTGCAATAAATTTTGTAAAAGTGTCATCTGCTTTTGCTCTTTGAATGAACAACCTAACATTCGTGCTTGTTGTTTCAGAATAGTCAGGCCAAGGTCTTCCGTATATAATAGAACCCTCATATATACGGTCTATACCGCGTCCGGTTTTTTCAGCAAGTCCAATTCGTTTTAATGCATCTGCAAGTGCAGGATTTTTACCATGTGGTTCGACAGTTAGCAAGTTTTCTAATGTCACCCCATCAATAAAACCACCAGGACTGCTTATAGTCATTCCCTCATCATCGATCAACACCCTCACAGTTCCCAGCATGGTATAATCTCTATGACAAAAAGCATTAATCAATCCCTCACGAAATGCTGCTTTGTCGAATTCCGGCACAGCAACCCTAAATAAACCATATTCAACTTCCCGTTCAGGATTCCAAGCTTCTGCATATGTTTCGAACTTTTCAAACACCTCAAGCAGAGGAGCTGATGTCTCCGTATTAATTCTAACTTTTGTTCCCTCCAACACCTGAAAAGAAGCTTTTACAGTAGGCATTAACTCCGCTATTCGGTTTTCTTTACCTAAAATAAGCATCCCGGTAAC
This sequence comes from uncultured Lachnospiraceae bacterium, assembly GCA_947168155.1. Taxonomy (GTDB): domain Bacteria; phylum Bacillota; class Clostridia; order Lachnospirales; family Lachnospiraceae; genus Eubacterium_Q. The sequence continues at coordinate 22,330 of CAMVKW010000012.1, forward strand.
TGTAGGATAAACTTTACCGTCTACTTCTGTTGTAAAACGCAGTGCCTTATCTAACTCATCATCTGTTAATGCAAGAAGATTTTTTTCTCCTCCAGGCCTTGTTTGTATAATATTTCTTAATCTGATTCTCTGATTAGGATCAAAATCGTTAATAGAAGCTCCTGCCAACTGTCCGGCAGAAAAGTCCAGTAATGCTAATTCTGACAATCTTGTAACTATTTCGTACGAAAACATTGGAATAACTTCAGGAGTTCCATCGGCCTTCAATCTTCGTTTTAACATCTTTCCCGACCTTGTGGAGACCACCGTCCTGCTAATCGGTATTTCGATCTTAAGTATATCTTTTTCCTCTTCTGTAATTATCTCCGCACGTACAGACACAGACGGCACAGTATTATTAGCCACAAGAGCTGTTACGCCTATTGCATCCTTGTGTATTTTATTTACCCCTGTTATCTGCCCGTCGTCTTCTACGCCCAAATATAAACTTCCACCTTTGGTATTTGCCATACCAACAATTTCATCTATTAAGTCATTATCCGGATATCTCTTTAAATCACTTTTAAATTCAGTGATCAAATCCTCTTTATACGGAATTGTTCGCATCTTTAACTCCCTTCTTAATTTAGATTTAACTCGATTATAACTCCATAAAGCATTTTTGTCGAGTTAAAACCGAGTTAAATCCGAATTAAAATATAAAACCAAAAGTACGGACATCAAAGAGAAAAATAGGACAATAACACATTAGGACTCCGTTTCGTTTCGCCCTCATATGCTCATCGGGACTATGGCATAGGCATAGTCCCGATTTATTATATTGTATTTACAATACATCGAGACACCGGCAAATGCCGGCGTCTCGATGTATGTTGTGGTAGAATTCCACTCATTCTACGTAATTTTGTTTTTTCTAAAAGTTTTTGCAACCAAATTGCAACCACAATCTTATTTGCCGCATATTTGTATACTTAATTATCTGGCTCTAATACGGATACATTCCCCATCATATTAACAATAAATGTTCGCATATCGTCGATCGACTGTCTTAATTCCTCTTTAGTATACCTATGATTTAAATGGTTTTCAGGATGATGAATTTGATGCCGTATATACTCTGTCAATATAATCTGCTCATCTCTAGTATTGCCATTCTGTAGCTGTTTGTGATACAACATTGTTGGCTTTTCTTGTTTATATATGCTCTTCCATCCCTGATATTCAATGAAAGCATATAATTCATCATGGTACTCTTCTGTTGCCTCTTCAAATGCCAAATAATTCACCTCATTCAATGACGGATATCTTAATTGTCCAATTTCTACAGTTTTAACCGTTTTACCATTATCTGTATCCATTATTAACTTAAGATTAGAGTATTCCAACTGCTTCACTATAACGCTACTATGTGTGGTAATAATAACCTGAACATTAACCATAGAAGCCAAAGTTTTAAGCGCTTCGATTAATTTAATTTGATTATCATTATGTTGAGAAGTTTCTGGTTCTTCTATAGCATAGATTACTCCAGTGTTATCTCCTTCCTCAAATCGTCGTTCAACTTCTCCCCTAAAAAAGTTTAGTAATATAAGACGTTTTACTCCACTACCACGCTTATTTATGGGAATATCTTCGTCTCCGGCAATTGATACCCCCTTAAATACATCCTGCCACTTTAAATTTTGTACAGAAGGAATCATTGGATTTAAGCTACTAGCAACATTAGGATCCATTTCCTGCAACTTCTCCAATGTCCTTGTTGCTACCTCTAAAAGTTTATTATGCACTTCATTTGCAACGGCCTCCAACGAAGCTTGTATTTCATCATCTTTCAATATTTGTTTTACCGCTTCTTTTAACGGATCTTGAACTTCGCTATCATCATCACTATTTTTTCGATCTGACTGAAACAAAGAAAATACCGGCAAGTACGAGGAAATTCTATCCCATATTACTTTCGCATCTTCTTTGGACGCATCAATTTCAGTCTCTGCTATTTCTAAATTTCCAGAGAAATGACTCCAAATTGCATGTCTCATAACTGAATTAATCGACTGATTATCACAATTAATATTGTTTGCTTGTATAATCCTCTTTAAATCAGCATTCTTCTTAAGAAGCAAGTCACAGCAATCAGAACACGTTGGATGCTCTGCTCTAATAAACACTTTAGGACTTCCAGCATTTTTATATTTTTTGATTACCTCAAAATCACCATCAACATTCAACATATATTCTTCTATCAAAGAGGTTTCTACCGTTGAATCAATAACAATACGATCTGGAAGCTCGGAAAAAACAACATCAATAATAGTTTCTTGGTCATTCTCTCTAGAGGCGTAAATATTTACATCAGCTTTATCGATTTTTACAACACCTTTACCTTCATTAAAGAAAATATCAAGTGCTTCCAAAATTGTGGATTTTCCTACATCATTCTTCCCTACAAATGCCGTCAAATCTTCGAAATTTACAACAGTTTCAGTTTTATACCCTCTAAAATTTTTAAGTTTCAACGCTTTTATTTTCAAAAAGTATTACACCCCTCTCGTATTTTCATCTTCTCTCTATCGCAAAATTTCTGAGAAATTAAATATCCCTTCACTGCATTGTTTCTTTGCCAAAATATCTACAATGGATAATAATAACGCCCAGCATTCCTTTTTCTGTTAATCATAAAATCTTCATCACTGAGAGCCGCTCTGATTATGTTTTTCCTATATGGAACATGTATTGTAGGTACTTTATGCATACTATCTCTAAAAACCGGAAGCAAATCCCACAGTTCCCTCACTTGCTTTCTTATTCCATTAGAATCTGCTATATCCGCTTTACTATCAAAATCTGGATAAATCACTATTACAGGCAAACCTTGATCATTAATACCATAATCAATTTCTTCCCTTAACGCCATGCTATTTCTTGTTATACCGCTTAATACCAATACTATGTTCTTTGAGTTTCTAATTCTTTCCCTAAGTCGAGGCTTTAATGTATTTTCCCAATCACTTCCATCACGAACGTTATAATTTTTGTCATGAGAATCAATAAATGGAAAAGAACTGTCCTCTCCTTTCCAAGCTCTTAACAAGTTATAAGTCACAAAATCTGGCGTTGAAGATGCACCTAAATTGTTTTGATTAAACGGCTCATCTACATAAAAAGCACAGTAATTACCGTTACGATATCCCATCAGTTCTACCTCCTATTTGTCTCATTAAACATGTCCTTGTATTCATATAATTTATAGTTTTTAGTATCACCATATAATACAATTTTTACCTTTGCTTTCAAGCTTACCCCACTACTGTTCAAAGTACATAACATACATCTTAAGAGCGAACTATTTTCTTTCGGCCCATCATCAAATCTTGGTATTCCTGTACCCAGCAATGGTAAAACAATATCATTCATCGCATAAACCCTATCTACTTCTTTCCACATTCTCATGAGCATCTGTTCATATTGGGCCATATTTGTATGCGCTTCATGCCTATTGTTTAACTCCGTCATCGCTAATAACAAATATTTTTCACCATCTACACTACTCTCATATGGGACAATCGTCCCTAACGGAAAAGTGTAAAGCCCCAGCTCATCACATGGTATTTCTAATTTTTCTGCCTCAGATTTGATAACTGCTGTCAACTCATCTATAGACGCATGATTTAGAACAAGTTGCCCATGAAGCGACTTTTTGGAAATTATTACATCATCAACTCGTAATTCAAAATGATTGTCACAACCTATAACTTTCCATCCAGAAGTCTCAAAAATATCACCCACCGAAATACTCACAGGAGTTCTTCTTATAGTTAATCTCACTTCATCCTTAAAGATTCGCCCTATCAATATATATGTCAAAACAAATATTATAATCGCTCCTGCCAAAACGCATCCTATGCTTCGCCAGACAGAATTTGTCCATTCATCTAACGATACCCCTAAGATTGACATAACCGTAGATATGACTCCTACAGCTGTAATAGACATATATAAGCTGTCGCGAAACTGTTTTGATAATTTGCTATATACAGCATATAGTTTTTTCATAAAGTTTTAATACTGCCCTCCTATCTCGGTCCCATAAATCTATCGCCATTAAGATGAATCATGTAATCTGGCATATCTGCAATCCATACTTCAGTTTCCCAAGCCAGTGAATCTGAAAATTTCTTGTATGTTGCAAAATCCAAGAACGCTGTCATAAATATCTTTCCTGCTGAAACGCCAGTTGTCATTTCTGAAATCTCAAGTATTCTCTTTGGATCCATTGGTCCAACAGAAGTAACAGACTCCACAAAATAAATCCAAACCTTTTCTTCTCTATACAAAACAACATCAAGCATCTTATCATGCAAAGTGATTTCAAATCCAAGTTCTTTGAGCTTATCAACATTCTTTAATAAATCTTTAGCAATCGTGTCTCCCACGTAAAGACACTCAGCATTTGGCGCAAATCTAGGAGCAAATTCCTCAATAATTGCCTTCTGTAATTCATTATGCTTTCCTGCGGAGAACTGAAAACCAGTTCCGTTGATTTTTACCGGCATCATCGTCATCTTCTTTTTTGATGCATACATTTCAACCAATTTCTCATGATACAGCAAAAATCTTTCTACTAATTTCTCATCATCTGCAATATTATCTCCATCTGAAATACTACTTGACTTTCCATAGCTGGTCTTGACAGAGAGTCTTTCACTTATGGTTATACAAGCATCCGCATCTTGTCTATCATAAACTCTGCATTCTTATTTCCACATCAATCTTTTCCATCACTAAAAGCAGATTGATGACAATCATCAACATATAATAAAGTACTCTTTTAACGCTTGATAAGGGGTGCTTCTTACATAAAACTTTTAAACAGCTATAAGAATAGTTCCTCAACATTTATTCATAAATTCTCTATATTGTTTTGTATAAGCAATTAAGTAAACCGTTGATCTCTATGCTTGCATCCTCTAATTTCATCATTTCTTCTTCACTCAAAAAACGATTTCCCCCCACTAAACATATCATTAATTCGACTATTGCTAACATAGCCTTCTTGGGTACATTATCATATCGTTTCCACTCTTCAACTAATGATGTTAATATTATCTTTATTCTGGAATACTTATCATCATTAAAAGAATAATTACATCTTACTTCAACAACAAAGCCACTTTCACCTAAAATTAATTCATAAAATTCATCAACCATTTTGCATTTTCTCCTTTTAAATATTAATGTAGTTTTATAGCTTCGCTAGGAATATAACCTTCAATCAAAACTTCGCTAGAACTTTTAGCGAAATTATGAGCAGTAATTCCTTTTAGATACATGTTTCTTCCATAATCAGTACTCAAATCATATATTGGTACATCAGATGATAACTTATTTAAGTCAATCTCAACGATTCTACAACCATCTTTTGAAGCATAGTATTCAGCTACATTAATATCTGTTGTGGTAGATATGTATTGAGACCCCTTATTCCTTGAACCTGAAATAATATGACCTTCAACACTCATATTTCTTGTTGGATTTTTTGCTGATAAACCATTAATTGGATTTTCATCACTCCTTATAACTCTATATACTGTTGTTTGATTTTTACCTACTGTTCTCGAGCTACTTCCACCCTCGCTTACAGGCGTTTCAGCAGTTGCTACCGCAGTAGTCTCTTGTGCTTTTACAGTATCACTTGCTTTATCCGACGAATTATCTGATGCGTTTGGAGATGTTTTACACATATTATGGACTAGGATTCCTTCACTAGTTACATAGTATGTATGCCAATCCTCTACTTCAAAGTTATATACCTTAATAGTCTCGTCTAGTTTTTCTATTGAAGTATTAGATATTTCATATATATCTCCGCTTTGAGACTGTACCTTGTCTCCAATTTGTAACTCTGATGCGTACTTGAAACCGTAATCCACTACATAGAAGGGATGTTTTTCAGTTGTATCTATTTAAACCACTCATTTTATTGAATTTAATATCATTTCCATTTTTTTTTCGTCTGATAACATATTCCATTTATTATATGTTATAATTGGTAAATCAACTTCCTCAACCTCCTCCGGAATCAAAAGATAATCATCAAAACAATCAGAACCACATTTTTCGCATTTTTTTTTCATATCAAACAATACTTCCGTACCGTTAATTTTATCACAGGCTATGGAAAATAAATTATTATCCAACACTTGTTTAAAATCTAATGCATCTTTTTTTTTGATATTATTCATTACTCTCGATACTAACATTAAAAAATCATCATATGTTTTATTATTCAATAAATTTATATATGCATATCTCCGTCCATTGTCATATAACGCAAGACGTTCTGCATACGAAAAATCCATTAAATATAGAAATATGTTTCTTTGTTTACATACAGAACAGTTCACTGTTTCCTTTCTAACCTTTATTTTCAACCAAATATCCTCCCATTATTAATCTACAGGCGTTACCATTTGAGGCGCTAAAACAGATTCAAAACTATCAAAAATAACATAGTTATTACCCGATCCACGATATGATTTGTATTTAATTACATTATAGCCTTGCAATCTAGCAGCCTCGCTAATTCTTTGACATGCATTTGTTGTGGATAACCCACTTGCAAAATTCCATTCTGATGCAATATTAGGATCTGTTAAATCTAATACTTTTTGATCACTTAAATTCATATCATATCGAATAGCATAGCTAGCAGTAGAATTATGTTCAGCTAATTCCGCAACCAGCGTATCTGCGTCATCTCCAACATAAAAACCCCCACCAAATCTGCTATTAGAATTAAAGTATTTAGGATCTATACCATCTAATACACTCTGCGCTTTGTTGGCACTATCTACAACATGTTGGACTGATAAATCATTATTCAAGTTCTTATCATCAAATATCTGTTCTTTTGGAACACTATCATTAACATCACAATTTTTGTTATTTCCTGTAGATGAGATTCCATTTAATCCACCAACACCGCCGGCTATACCATTAACACCATAAGCAACGCCGGCAGTGCTTACAATCATATTGCTGAAGTAGTGGAATATCTCAGAAGCACTTGCACCTTTCTCACTTGTTATGGCATCAACTAGATCCATTGAGTTATCATATAGATCATAAGCTGATGTTCCTACACAGTACATTCCGGCGCCTATTGCGGCAATGGACGTTATAACCCGGGCTGTTTTACTAAGCTTACAGAGACCACCAACCGCAGCACCTGCAAGCGGACCAACAAAAGCAGTAAGTCCTGCCTGAACTGCACATTTAGCAGCTGCAGAGTAGTTACCTTCTAAGCCATAAAGTCCAGCATTTATCATACCCGTTACTGCGCCAACAGGGCCTGGAACTATACTTGCTACATTAAGAACATCATGAAGCACTCCAGAGTACGATTTTATTATTTTTACTGGATTAAGACCAAACGGATCTGTATAGTTAACAGGATTACCCTGTACATAAGCATAACGGTTAAGACTCTGACTGTTAGAGATAGAACCAGTTAGTATGTCCTGATTAATAAATCTCTTAATAGTAGAATTATAGAAGCGTTGGCGCATATAGTAAAGGTTATTATTATCAGTTATTACGCCAAGCTGTCCATTGTATAGGAATCTTACCGATCTATCTACGTTTATTTGGCTAATCTTTTCTGTTATATTTGTAGATTCTTCTTCTCCATCCCAAATAGACAGGAGTTCTCCATATGTATCATATTTAAACGCATATCGGAGCTTGCCTGTCTCGTCTGTTATCTTTCTCGTACTACCCAGATGGTCATAGTGATATATAAGAGTATCTATGTCTGACCTCTCATATATCATTCCTATACCGTAGTAGTAGTTTGTTTTCTTTTCAGTTGTTTCTGCTTTATTATCTTTTCTAATTATCTGAAGTGTTCTGTTTGGAGAGGTTACTCTATCCAGAACATATTCTTCTGTATAGTCTTCGTAATGAGTTGCAATCCTGAAGTTTTCGGCATCGTAGCTGTATGAAGTATCTCCAGCCTTAACGAGTCTGTTTCTGCAGTCATACTTAAACTCTACCATCTCTCCGTTAAGAGGACCGTAGATCATGTTGCCGTCTTTATCGTACTTTACTTCTTCTCCATTGTAAGAAATAAGCCTGTTGGCGGCGTCGTATTCCATCTCAGTATTAGACGGTTCAGTTATTTCTGAGTTTTCGTAAGAAAGTTCTTCGTTATTCTCTAAGCTGATATTATCCTTGATGGATGTTACATTACCAAAACCATCATAACCATACTCGTAGCTGAGTATCGCTTCCCCTAAAGAAGTTTTATCTATCTTTGTCTTAAGATTTCCGGATTTATCATAAGACTGTTCTACTGTGCTACCGTCAGGATTAGTGGTTTTAATAAGTCTTCCTGCGGAGTCATACTCATAAGTGGTTTTATTATTATCGTTATCTGTAACAGTCTTAAGAAGACCATCCGGATAATACTCGTACCTAACTATCTCTCCACCAGGATAGGTGAGACTCAGTATGTTTCCAAGCTCATCATAAGAATACTTAACAGTCCTTCCATTGGCATCTGTAACGCTGGTCACTCTGTTAAGCAAGTCGTATTCTTTTGTTATGGTTCCTGATTCATCAGAAATAGAAGTAATGTTGCTGTTATTATCATAGGTATAGACAACTGTTCCAGCTTTATCAATTATCTTTATCAGACGATTAAAATCGTCATATTCGTAAGTGGTTTTTTCTCCTCTTGCATTCTCCTCAGTCGCTATATTTCCTATATCATCATAAGTGTACTTCTTAGTTGCTCCGATAGCATTTGTTTCAGAAAGGAGTCTTGATGTTTTGTCATAAGTATAGGTAGTTGTTCCTCCCATAGCATCAGTTACAGCAGTCACATTACCCAGTTCGTCGTAGGCCTGACTAGTCTCTCCCTGCATTGGATCAATGCTTGAAGTAAGTCTATCCATAGAGTCATAGCTATAGGAATATATCTTTGACTTTTCCTTATCGATACTACCTTTCTGAGTTATAGAGATGACTCGTCCGGCACTGTCATATTCAGCATTTATACTGGAGCCATCTGACTTTGTTTCTTTTACTATATTTCCAAGAGTGTCATATTCAAGACTTGTAGTAATACCGTCAGGTGTCTTTTCTGTTACGGGACGGTTAAGCACGTCATAAGTATAGGTTGTGACTCTGCCCATAGCATCTGTATAGGTAAGGACATTACCCATGGCATCGTAACTATACTTTTCTTCTACATCTTTATCCTGAACCTTGGTTTTAACACTGGTTATATTGTAACTATCATCATAGGTATAGAAAATATCCAGCCCTTCAGGAGTTTTCTTCTCAATACAGTTTCCGGCTGCATCATAAATAAACTTAGTTTCATTACCATTTGCGTCTTCAAAACTAAGCAGTTCTCCCCACTCGTTATAGCTATACTTTGTTACGTTACCAAGTGAATCTGTATAGGTTTTAACGTTTCCTCTTGTATCATATGTGTAAGTATCAAGAAGTCCCTGAGACATTGATACTGTATCTGTTCTTCCCTGCGAATCATAAGTATAAGAAATACTGTTGCTGTAGCTGTCCGTTACGTTACCTAGTTTTTCTACAGCATTATTCTGGGAATAAGTAGTTATATTACCCTTCTGGTCTTTTGCTGTTGTTACATTTCCATTTGAATCATATGTAAATTCCTCTGTAGTTCCATCAGGATAAATGATCTTAGTATTATTTCCACAGGAATCATATTCATATTTATAAGTAACTCCGTCAGGATAAATCACTTCTACTGGATTACCCATCACATCATTCTTATATTCTATAACACTGCCATCAGCTCTCACTTCTTTTGTAAGATTTCCAAGGGAATCATATTCATATGATGTCTTATTTCCTAAAGCATCAGTCATCGCGGAAAGAAGATTTAGGTCATTATAGGTATAATAAGTTGTGTTTCCTTTAGCGTCAGTTTCAGAAATCTTCTGATTAACTGCATTATAAGTGTATGTAAATTTCGAACCATCAGAAGATGTTAGTTCTATAAGGTTTCCTGCATTATCAAACTTATAACCTGTTACTTTACCCAGTTCATCAGTTGAAGATACAAGAACTCCGTTTTCATAGTTATAGTTCTTTACTCCCTTACCAACTCTTTCCTCTTTTATAAGAAGATTTTCAGCGTTATAGGTATAGTTTGTCTCAGCACCAAACACCTTTGAATATATTAGTTTGTTAGATGCATCATATCTGTAAATAGCAGTATCACCATCTGATATGATAGAAGCCACATTTCCTTTATCATCATAATCAACCGTATAATTCTGACCGGATATTCCGCTTGATTTAGTGAGTCTTCCTTCAGAGTCATGAGTGAGAGTAGTTATATTACCGTAACCATCTACAGTTGATTCTATATTTCCATCCTTGTCATAACTATAGCTTTCTTTAGACCCGGATTCGTTAAGAACTGAAACAACTCTTCCCCTGGCGTCAGTTGTTACTTCTTTTGTTAATGGCTCCAATCCTTCTGCAGTTGTAGTGGCTGTACACTTAAGTCCACTATTCTCTGTTTCAGAATAATTAAATGCCATTTCTTTTCCCAGAGAATCTGTCTGTACGACTATTCTACCTGCGTCATCGTATTCATTCTGGATAAACTTAGTTCCGGCATTATTAGTTTCTGAAATTATTCTGTGACTATCGTCATATTCAAAATAAGTAACTCTTCCAATAGCATCTGTTATAGATACTATATCGTCGCCGCTATAGGTAATTTTTGTTACCTTGTCTCCTCCATCACTTATGGAAATAATTTTTCCGTCGTCATTTGATGTTATTACTATTCTGTTACCGGATATTTCTTCTGTGATAATCTGTTGATGCTCTGTATATGAGACTATAGACACAGAGCCATCTTCTGTTTTTATTTCAGCTAGTCTTCCTTCTGTATCATAAGAAAGGACTTCTCCAACCGGAGACACAAGATCATATGTCCCGTCACTATGTCTTGTAAGCTTGTAACCTTCCATACCGTGAGTAGCACTTACAAAGGTTATATCTCCACTACTATCCTCATCACCAAGACTAAAGCTGCCATCAGATTCCTTTTCTCCATAAAGCTTACCGTTATAAGAGTTTTCCGAAATAAAGGCAGAATAAACATAAGAATTTGAATAGTATTTAATAAGTCCGTTTTCTTCTTTTATATATGAACTAAAGCTTCCAACCCAACCCGTTCCAAGCGGACTATTCTGTTCATTAAAGTCAGCATTATTTAAGGACTCGGCTGCTGTAACCGAATCATATGAGAGTATATAGTCTAAATTATCTTTTCCCGAAAGAGACAGTGCATTTATGGAGTCTGTAAATGCACCACTAGTCATATCAACAGGGTCTCCTGTACTTATGTTTATATCCTCTTCCTGATAGTAGGTCTTTATCATCTTGGATACATGCGAAGAAATAGGTGTGACCTCAACACTTACCCCAAGGTTCTCTCCCTCTATTACTTCTACCATGGAATCTATCAGTTTAAAGTATTCTTTCTGGAAGTCACCACTAAAGCCATCACTTGTGTAGTTACCTTCCATATATTTCCATGTACCATAAATGGTATCTCCACTCTTAAGTGTAGGAATGGTTACAGAATCTGAGCCGGAAAGAACTGGCATCTGGTAGAGCTGCTCAGATATACCAAGTTTGTATTTAAGTCCACCACCCGTTTCTTCTGTACTTGTTATCTCCTCTGTATCAGGATCCATTATATATACAACTTCTCGTTCATTAGGAACCCTGTAATCTCCGATACTTGTTGTGAAATTATATAGATCCTCTCCCCTATTTGTTATAGAAAAATGCACATAATAATCTTCACCCAGATAAAAGGCAGATTCTGGCATTACTTTTATCTCGATGTCGCTATTATCTACTTCTATATCTGTGTTTGCTCTGAATGTTTTGGTGACAGGAACATTAAAAGGTGTCAGCACACTGCTGAATGTGGCATCTATATCATAGCGTCCTGTCTTATCACCCTTAAGAGTCCAGCTGGCACTCTGCGATGTCTGTCCGGATATATCACCCATATCTACAGAAAGACTCTGATGCTTACTTCCTGTCTTTGATGCATCCATTACAGCAAGAGAAACTCCATCTGGAAGCTTTATAGTTCCGGTAGAATCCTCAAGTACATACTTACTGTCAGCCATGTTTGTAATGGTAAGTGTTGCCGAGTACATGGATTTAAGCCATGAAATGGACTGGGTTGTTGTCATTACAGCAAGTACTGGTACAGGTTCTACATTCATAACATCTTCTGATGCATTAATCAGTTTAGCATTACCTGTTGCCTTCTTTTCTTCTTTACCACCCCAGCCTATTTCAAAGTTGGGTGTACCAAAGCCGCCTGATGTTCCTTCACTTTGTGACTGATCCACTTTTCCCTCAAGTTCTTCAACTACAATAGGAATAGGCGTCTTTTGGAATGTAAGAGTTGTTTTAAATGTATATGTATTCAGATTTGCCGGACTTGAAAGGTCAACCCCCGCATCTACTATTTCCTGGATAGTCATTCTGTGCACTTCAAAATCACCAACTACTACTTCGCCACTCGAAAGAGCCAGTATCTCTTCGGTGGTCTTCATGTTGGTTATGGTATATTCACTTTCTTCCGGTAGGTAACCATCCTTAAATGCAGCAATCTTATATTTTCCTGCTTTATAGCAAAGACTTACCTTTCCTTCGGCATCTGTCATATAGGATTTATTACTGTCACTTCCCGAATTTACATATACGTATGCATAAGGTATAGGAACTCCGTTATAGTCAACTACAGTTAGGTTACAAACTCCTGTATTTGACTGTTCCTTTACCTGTATCTCTATCTCTGCTTCGGAAACGTTATTTGATGTATCTGTAATAATTAGTTTTGCTTTATATTTACCAGTTTTACTATATTTATACTTTGGTCTGGAGCCATATACTGTGTCTCCGTTACCCATATCCCACTTAATGCTCTTTATTCTGACATTGTCATAACATTCCCCGGCATCAAGCTTTGCTTCCATCCCCTGAATAACAGTTATCTTATCAGGCATAACAATAGTAGGAGCTACCGTATCAGTATCTCCACAGATACCATTTGATATGTTTGTCCAGGAGAAATTGCCCACACTGTCATAAACCTTGGCAGCGTATCGGTATGCTGTATGTGGTTTTACATCTGTATCAACGAACCACACGCCAAGCTTATCCAGCTCACCTATCACCTCATCGGTTCTAGCAGATATTTTCTGGATACTCTTTGCATTTTTAAAGAAAGCAGTGTTATTTCCACTCTTAGAAAGCTCACTCTTATAAATCTCGTAATAAGATACATCAGCTTCACTAAGGTCATGGGTGATTCCCAGATATATTTCAAAATTACTATTTACAACTGTTAATTCACCCTTAGGTGGGGTTTTATCCAGATCATTTTTATAAAGATAATCGGCGCTTACATTACCGCTTGCATCAATACAGTTTGTTTTAAACTGGAGTTCTTCTTCTCTTTCATTAGAGAAATTATAGCTAAATTCAACCCATTCAGATCTTTCATTTACTTCGGTTTCATCTATCTGTATCCAGTTATCTGTGTCTGATGCCCTATAATAAGTTCTGATTTTATCAAGTTTCGAATTATCAAGAGCTATAATAGAAAACGTTGTTTCAGCTCCTATCTGAGTATCAGATGGGGATACACCCGCAATTCTTGGGGCTGTTTCATCTGGAGATGCAGTAGCAATAGATATATTAGATTTATCCGACCTGTTTCCAGCCTCATCTACTGCTATAACATAGTATTCATAGCTTTTACCTGGCTCCAGATCTGCATCATAATAATTAAGAAACGCCCCTTCATCCTGAAGACCATAAACACCATTATCTGTATCAGCTCTATAAACCATGTAGCTGACTATATCTTCTTCTGTTCCTTCGTCCCAGTTTAGTTCAATGTAGCCATCATATGCTTTTGCATATACATTGCTTACTGCAGCAGGAGCTGTTCTATCAATGGTATACTTCATTACCATTTCAGAACCATCTGCAGAAAGAGCATTTTTATTACCTGATTGATCATAAACCTCAGACTTTATATAAATATCACCTTCCGGATACTGCTCTGTATCAGAAATATCAAGAATATAATAATAAGAACCACTTTGTGATGCAGTCTCTTCTGTATGTAGTTCCGTGAACTGATCTCCATCAAAACTGATGCTCCAGGAAATTAAGGATAGGCTGTCATTATCTGACGCTGTTATCTGCAAATTCAGATAATCCCTAATTCTACCCTGCTGCGGATAAAGAGCTGTAATAACGGGTTTTGTTGTGTCGCTACTTGTTGTAACTGTAACCTCTTCCGAATATTCGCCTTTATTTCCTGCATCATCTACACCACATACTCTGAAGGTATATTCTGTTTCTGGAGCAAGTCCTTTAATGGTACATCCTGTTAGTGAACGCTCCTTTGTAATCTCACTATAGCTGCCTTCCGATGATTTCTTTTCTACTAGGAAATATGAAAAATCATCATCACTTACATCATCCCACATAAGCTGAACATATGTGGAACCAACCTTTGTGCTATTGATAAGTATTTTATCTGTACCAGTATTATCTATTTCATATCTAAGGAAGTAATCGTCTTCATTTATATTTCCACTAGTATCTACTGCAACAGCACCTACATAATAAGTCCCATCACTAAATAAGGTCGTATCAAAACTTATACTTCCAGTATATATACCGTTGCTTTCTTTCAGATCTGTACATACTCCCAGATCTCTCCAGTCTGAATCCTCTTCTCCCTTTATATAAAACAATATGCTGTCTAATGCGATATTATCAGTTGCATATGCTGTAATCTTAGCTTCACCAGAGAGTTTTCCATTAACAGGCTCCATATCCTTCATTTCAGGAGATGATTTATCCTCTCCAGAAGTAATGATCACAGGATTGATAAGCGAACTTTCATTACCAAGGTCATCAACTGCAGTTACAATATATTTAGCTGTCTGCCCCCTTGTAAGTGTGTTATCGGAGTATGTTACATTATACCTGTCATCTATAGTAGTAACTCTGCTATAAACTTCGTTTTCAGATGCGCCCTCTACACATCTATAAACTTTGTAGCACGCTAAATCGCTTTCTCCGGATATCTTCCAGGAAAGCTCTATAACGCCGTTATTATCTTCAGCTCTTAAATCCTCTACATCGTCAGGTGCTGTATGGTCGATCTCATACTCTGTTTCATATATATCCTGAGCACCAGATGAATCTGTAAGTATATATCTTATAACTGCAACATCAGATGTATAGTTTTCAATATTCCATTCATATTTGGATAAGTATTCTGAACTGTTATAGGTAATCTGACCAAGTGGGCTATTATTAATCTTTACCCACTCACCATCCTGCATAACCTCTATATCAACAGTATTAATACTGTCTCTACCATAATTCCTGTAGTAAACCTTAAGTTCTACACTGTCGCCACCAATTCTTTCCATGTCATCAGGTTCTACCCTGTTTATGATAGGAATAGAGGTAGTTGTAGTTACATCTTCCGTGGCCTCAGATTCATTTCCAGAATTATCAACCGCTGTAACGGTATATGTATAGATTTCATCCTTACTTACATCGGTGTCAGTATATTCACACTCAGTAAGACCAGTCGCAATAGCTTCGTCATTCCTATAAACAGTATATGTTGGTGTATCTATGTTATCTTTAGATGCGTCCCACCTAAGAGTTATACTATTTCCTGTTCTGGCGCTTATCTCAAGACTGCCAGGAACTGTTGGAGGTGTAACATCACTAGCTGTATTTACTTCAAGTTCTTCGGAAGGATCTGTAAGATTCCAGTATTTATCTACAGCATAAACCGTATATCTATAAATAGTATTAGGGGTGAGACCAGTATCCTTGAAGCTGAGTGTTGATGTAACTCCAGCCTTAACACCATTTCTATAAACCTCATAGCATGAAGCTTTAGGAGAAACATTAGGATCTTCAAAAGCTATAGTTATTTTTGTTTCAGATATTTCTGTAGCCGAAAGATTTGTTACTGGAACCATATCCTCTGCTTCAGGATATTCATAAATAATCTCATCTGCTATACTTTCAGGAGTGTTGGCTATATTGAATGCACCTTCTTTTCCTCGTAGGATAAGTGTACTTAGTTTACTCGTCCTATTCGCATTATCACTGAAAGAAATAGTCTGTCGATAAGAACTACTGATGGCACTTCTGGCTGGTGTGATTATAACTTTATGATTTCCTTCAGCTTCGAAGTAATAATCTCTGTTACAAATAAGATTGCCATTTACTTCAATAGTTCCGTCAGTCAGAATAGATTCAGCTGAGCTGCTACCCATACCATCTATCACAAGATTATTCTGTACAGAAATATAGTCGCTACTGGAATCCATCTTCAGATATCCAG
Organism: uncultured Lachnospiraceae bacterium; assembly: GCA_947168155.1. Lineage (GTDB taxonomy): Bacteria > Bacillota > Clostridia > Lachnospirales > Lachnospiraceae > Eubacterium_Q. The sequence continues at coordinate 38,819 of CAMVKW010000012.1, forward strand.
AATATATGATTGTCATATCGTTTGTGATAAGTGAATGATCATTTAAATCCAGCATATTTGCACATATAAAAATTCCGTCTATCTGTATATCTTTTTCAAATGAACATGGTCCATTTAGATATATATTACCCTTATAATATGAACCAACAGCATTTAGGTCAGATACATAGATCATCTGGAGTGGACCATCATATGTTTTACTTAGATGCTTTGATACTTCAAACTTGTTATATCCAAACGAAACACCACTTTCATTATTAATCTCAAGTGATGCTAGACCCTGAATATTACTGTTTACAGACTGCTGCTCTGCGCCCACAAGAATTATATTAGTACCAAACGAAAGTTTACTTGCATTTATAGTTCTAAGAAGATCACCGTATAATCTGATAGAACCACCAATCATCTTTTCAGTTTTAGATGAATCAAGATAAAGATCACCGTAAATAGTAACTTCATCATTTTTATCAGACATATCAAGTATGCCAAGACCTTCTGCGAAGCTTTCTCCATTTGTTTTCTGCTCTCTCAGGTCTCCCTTTACGATAAGTTTTCCGTTATTTATCTTTATAGTTCCACCGCTATGGATAAGATTGCCATCAATAGTAAGTGTATGACCATTTAGATCAAGAACATCATCTATAAGATAAAAGTCACCACTATGAACGTAGTCTCCTTCAAGAGTAAATCCTGACATAGCTTCTCCAAAACCATATGTCAGCTTACATCCATTCTTTATAAGATTTTGATAAATGAGCATATTTTCAGAGTATACACCGTCAGTGCTGTAGTTCCTTAGTTCAAGCGTTGCAAAGCTGCCATTATCACAGGAAAGCGTCTGTTTTGAGTCTCCTGTAAGAATAACTTTGTTTTCACCACTCGCATTAAAACCTGTACTCTCAAAAAGAACGTCTCCACCTATTTCAATTGTTCCGTTCGTTATTCTGCATGAACCATTAGTATGCTTAAAGCTCCCTCCAACCTTTATTAAATCACCAGAATTTTTCATTGTAATAGATGAAGATTTATAGTCTCCGGACACATCAAGACTGCCACCACTCATAGTTACGCTTGAGAAGCTGGCATTTCCATTTACTACTACATTTCCTGAAACAGTTGGACTTCCGGAAACATTTCCGTTTACAGTTATATTTCCTGATACATTGGTATATAAAGTCAGATTACCATTTACAATTAAATTATTGGTGAATGAAGAATTATTAATTGTGAGATTACCACTAAATGTATCTCCAATAAGATTTGCGCCACTAGTCAGTGTTATATCTGTATTCGATAAGGTATTTCCTATATCGACGGTCTTTGTGACACTCAGACTTCCGCCTTTCAGAATGGTTTTACTTCCGTCAGCAACATATAGCACCGGTATTTTTGTGTTATTTGAAGCGGAGATGTTATGAGTTTTTCCAGAAGAAAACTCCAGCACAAAAGAATCTGCAGGAATAAAACTAGAGTTTGTTACATTAAAGTCACCACCCACAGTCATGCGTCCGTTAATTATCTTTTTACTGTTATTCTGATTTGTATTAGATATGAAGCTGCCTGCAATCTCAACAGTGTCTCTGCTGTTTTTCATTGTAAGGGACGATTTACCGGTCGAATAAATATACTCACCATCTATTTCCTGTCTGGTCTGCTGACGGTAGTCTCCGCCAACAACCAACTTTCCACCATTAATCTTCATATCTCCTGCTATCTGGATAACATCTCCTGTCACAGTAAGAGTATGTCCGTTCAGGTCCATATCGCCTTCCAGAATTACAAGATCACCTTCTATGGTTTCATCTTGTGTAAGCTTATATCCGACTATTCCGTCTATTCCTTCATATCTGAATTTGCAGCCATTAAGTATTAATTCATCTTTTTCAAAAAGTGTCTTTGATAGCACACCTTCATCACTGTGGTTATCCAATTCGAGTGTTGCAAATCTGGAAGAACTGCCTATATCTATTGTTTGAAGGGAGTCTCCATTCAGAATAACTTTGTTAGTTCCTGTAGCTTTAAAGTTTGAACTGATAAAGTCACCACTCACATATATCGTTCCTTTAGTGTAAGAACCATTATTAAACGTAAAATCTTTAACATGCATTTCTGCATTATCACCGTAGAATGACGGAGTAATAAGAACTCTTGAATTTATCTCACCGGCAACATTCCAATTAGCATTTTCATACAAATATAAATTTACTTTTGAAGTAGAATATGAAGATGCAGGCATCAATTTTCCTTTTAAATCTAGTTCATCATACAGGTAAATTTGGCCACCAACATATAAATCCCCATTTACTGTTAGTTTTCCTTTTATATTTGCACTTAACGAAGCAGTTAAATCGCCCCCAACCTCAAAATCAGACTCTATCCTTAAAAAATAGGTTTTTAAAGATCCATTAATACCATTTCCTTCAAGTTTGGCAAATTCACTTAAAGATATAATTGTATCCTCAGTTTTTACATCTTTGTCAGAAATCAGTTTGCCAGTAACATAAAAATTTGAGGATTTAATAGTATTGGCATTCGATATATCTAAAACAGAAACACTAAGACTATTATTATAAGTATCAATTATCTGTTCATCATTTCCATCCAAAACAAGCTTTGCTTCACTTTTTAATGAAAAGCTACTGTTATATGTTTTATATAAATTTCCAGATAAATTAATAGCACCCGAGAGAATACTCTGACTATTATCAGCAGTTGTATAAATATAGAAATCTCCATTTATATCCACAATATCATTTTGATTTTTCATCGTGAGCGATGATGACGATGTATTATAGACATACTCTTCCGAATTATCTTCATCTAAAGATCTTGTCTGCATACGATAATCGCCATTTACAGTAAGTGTTCCACCATTAACCAGTAGATTCCCTGACATTTGAATAAGATCACCATTAACAGTAAGTGTGTGACCATTTAAATCCAGCGTATCATCTATAATAACAAGGTCTCCATTATATATTTCATCCTCTTCAAGAGTCCATCCAAACTCACCTTCAAGGTCACCATATCTAAGGCGACAACCATTTCTTATTAATTGAGATTTATTAACAATTTTTTCAAAAAAAACTCCATCCTCTGAATGATTATCCAGTTCAAGTGTGGCAAGAGTCATTTTTTCTGAGTTGGATATAGTCTGAAGGCTGTCCCCTGAAAGAAGTAATCTATGGTCTCCTCCAGCTTTAAATGTCGAACAATTAATATCACCCTTTACTTCAAGGGTTCCATTACTCATAGGAGTATTTGTGTATCCGTAGGTAGACGTATAGTTTCCATTAACTAAAACATATGCATCAGCGTAGGACATATCAAAAACAACATTTTCAGCGTTTCCGCCAATAGTAATGTTGGAATCACTACAATAGATATTATTAAGTGCACTTTCAGATATAATATCCCCTGATACACTCAGGTCACCATATGCATTAATTTTATTATTCTGATAAATATTTCCTGATACGGAAAGAGAATCTGAAATCGTGAGTTCCGAATTAACCGTCAGATTTCCAATGAGATTTAGATTGCCAGATATAGTCGATTTATTTGATACAGTTAAGTCGCCTGTATATGTACCTTGAATAAAGTTTGTATCTCCGGCCACTTTAATATTTCCTGAAAATACTGACTCTCCCTGATCAAAGACTCCAGATACTCCAACTGTATCAACAAAAGAAACGCCTTCTTCCGAAGTGTTTTCAAGATATATATTATGAACTCCACCATTTTTAGCATCAATAACCTGAGGATATTCAGATGATAGAATCATTTTATTATCAGCTGATGTACTAAGACCATATGTGTTTTTCCCGGTTAAATACTGAATATTACCTGACACTACAATAGTACCATTAGATACCGAAGAGTAATTACTAGTAGAATTCTCAACTATCAAGTCACCCTGTATCTGCACAAGGTCATCAGGATTATTCATTGTAAGGGTAGATTTTGCCCTACTATAAACCACTTCATCCTCTTCGACAGCCCTTTTCTGCATTCTATAACTACCGTTAATTATAAGACTTCCACCACTGAGTCTTACTGTACCACCAGAATGTATAAAGTCACTATTAACCGTAAGTGTATGTCCATTTAAATCAAGAGTTCCAGCTCCCAGCATAAGAAGTTCATCATACTCTTCGTCTTCTTCAAGTGTATATCCGAATATACCCTCATTATTTTCTATTGTAATTTTACATCCATTATTTGTTAGACTCTGATAGTTAAAAGAATCCTTTACAAGTATTCCTTCTTCGCTTGTATTACTTAAAACAACCTTGTTAAATGTCCCACCGGTCATTGTGAGTGTTTGCATATTGTAGCCAGAGAAAATAAATGTATTATTCTTATATGCATTAAACAGATTACAAAGCTTTATATCACCTTTTGCTTCAATTGTTCCGTTGGATATGTTATCAATACCATTTTTTAAATTAAAATCTTTCTCAACATAAAGATAATCCGCCGCATCCTTCATATTTATAGTTACAAATCCATTATCTGGATATGCATTTAGACTTCCAGTAATAAAAATAGCTCCATTATTAAAAGAAATATTACTGTTTTTATTCATCTTAAAATCACCATAAACAGTAAGTCTATGTCCATTCAGGTTTAAAGAACGGCTCTCGGCAATTTCAACATCAGAAACCTCCATATCTTCCGACAGGGTTAAAGAACTGTTAACGATAAGAGAGTCATATTCTATGTTTTCTTCCTGAGGAGAGGATAGACTTCTCTTCTGAACAGAAGAAGCATCGTTTGGAGATGCTTCTTCATCGTTTAATATACTGTTTTGTGATTTATAATCTTCTTCTAAAATAGCACCATTCTCTTTTGATGCCGCCTCAACATTTGTCCCATAGACAAAAGAAGACCATGGCAGCATTAACGCCACCATAGTCATAGCAATCACCTTTTTATACACCCTACGAATTTTCATTACCTACCCCTAATGTTCTTCATTTCTCTTTTTTAAAACTATAATAATCCCAGCCAATGATATAATTAGTACAACCGCAACTGGTATAATATAAGCATTATCACCAGTAAATATACTGTTATTATTCGATTTTGAATTATTATTATTTGTCACCTCATTTGAAGTATTATCAGCATTATTATTTTTTTCGTCTTTTTCCAAGTTATTCTTATTTGTCTGTAAGTCATTATTCGAATTATTTGAACCTAGATTATTATTTTCTGGAACTGATTTGTCAATATTTGTATATTCATCCATCTTGTTCCCAGAAGTCGAACTCTGAGATGTATTAGCCCCGACATTCTCATCGGCTTTACTATATGTCGTATCTACAGATATAATATTTCCATTTTTGTCATATTCATACGTGGTAACACTTCCATCGTCGTGGACAACTTTTGAAACTCTACCATTACCATCATATGTATAATCATCTGCCCTTGAAGAAATATTGGAAAAAATAATCACAAAAATACTTAACGCCAAAAACAGAATCATTTTTTGACTATACTTATTCATAACACCATTCTCCCTTTGGCGAGATTACCATCTCTAGTCATACATTTAAAGAGCTGTGGCATATTCCACCTGTTTTTGTCATAAAATCCCCATAATAATAAAGACCCGTCATAGCTGACGGGTCTTCGTATACTAGTTTTTATTTTTTAATGCATTACTCATTGGTCTTTTGGGCTGATGTAACATTCCCATACATAATGGTGGCCATCCAAAACGGTTATTGTCTACCTTGATTTTAGCTATTCTTTCAACCATCTTCAATGATTCTTTCTTTTTGTTCATTTCTTGTATCCTCCTTTTTTATTTTTGATATAACTAATAACAATGCGCATGTTATTATACCCATTTCATAAAAATGTATTAGTGTAATTGAAAGATTTATAAATACAATGAAAACATTTACGATAATAAACAACAAAACTAATAATCTTGTTGATTCCTTTGCTGACTTGTATTCTTCGATAGTTAGATTCATATTTTTATTATTTACAGCACCTATAAAGAATATACAGGCATATGATATTGTTGTAACAATAGTATATGCCTGTTCAACCTTAACACACAAACATACACAGATAACACAAAAAACAAGAGCAATAGAAGAAAAATAGCACATAATAAAACTTGTACAATGAAATCCACCACATCTCTTTCTTATCGTCAAAAAGGTCACCAAATAAAACAATACAGGAATAAATTTATCCATTATTACTGCTAATAATAAAATGGTACCAATCGATAAAAAGCTTTCAATTTGACACACAATAGCATAATTGTATTCTTCTTTCTCATTTGATGAAATAATATAATTGTCTACCAGAGCTGACGATAGCTTCTCAGAAATATAACTAATCACTTTTTCTCCCCTTTTTTCTAGAAGCTACCACGGGATATAAAAAAAATAAACACATGTTCCATATATGTGTTATTTTTGTCTTATTATAACTAAAAAAGCGACGCATCATTACGTCGCCGTTCTATCATTTAAACAGTGTATTGTGGAATTACTATTGTAAAAACAAATTCAGATTCCGAATATTTTATAGAGTATATCCCATCGTATTTTTCAACAGAACTAATAATATTATTTATCCCAAATCCGCGATTCTTTTGGTCAAACTTCGATGATACATACAATCCATTCGCAACCCTTAAACATCCATTATATGTATTTTTGACGGATATAAGTAGTTCCTCGCCTTCATATATTATTTTCATTTCAATGAGCTTTCTGTTACACGATTCACATGCTTCTATTGCGTTGTTTAATAGGTTTGCCAATATTACCACAATATCTTCTTTATTCAAATTAACATTTAATAAGTTATTGGTATTGAAAAGAAAAATAATACCTTTTTCGACCGCTTCGTGATATTTTGTATTAATCACTGCATTGATAATCGCATTATTAGTATCAATTAAATTATCTGTTGTAGTTCCTTTATTATCACTTTCTTCAATATAAGCCTTCAGTTCCTCTATATCATCTGAATTAATCAATTGTTTTATACATTCTATTTTATTATTGTATTCATGTGAGATTTGACGTTGTTTATCAATATCACTCATTACTTTTTCATAGTATAATAATTGGTTTTTATTTTGATTATTTATTATGTCTTTCTCTCTTAGTATTTTTTCTTTTTCAGCCATATCTCTAACAATGATCAAAACAAATACATCAATGCCTAATAATCCACATGCTATAATCCACATGATTAACTCAAGATGCTTTTCGATTACATAATCCGATTTATAAATAAAAGAAGCCGTCAAAATAATAGTAAATACCGGAAAAAACATAAGTTTTATCCAATCTGAATCTTTAAATAATAATAAAGTTTTTTTATCCACCATCCTATTAATTATCAACACAGCAAAAAAAAGAAAAGCTTTTGCAAGTAATACAATTAAAGGTTGAATAATACTTAATATCTCATTATTATTTGGCACAATCTCAATATATATAGCTAACGCCAAATATTCTGCCAAGAAATTAATACCAAAAAATAGAGCAACAACTATTATATTTTTAATATAGCCTTGAAAATTAAAAAATCTGAACACTAACGATGAAGCAACAAGAATCACTAGCACCTTTAAATACAAATATTTTTCAAAATATAAACTACATCCAAAAGAAATAATAAAAAGTAATAGATATCTAATTATTTTCTTAAATGAACTCTCGCTATTACCAAGGACACAAAATGTATCCACAAACATTGTTAAACAGTACGATTCTATTGCAAGTATAATGAGACCTTGAATAACATATATCATTAAAGACCTCCTTTTAACTCTGCATATTTCATCTTTATTTCTTTATAGTTCTTCTTTGATGCCATAATCTTTGTTCCATTTTTTAATTCGACAACATAACTATTAATTCTTTTAATATATTTCCAATTAACTAAAAAACTCTGCTGAACTCTAATAAATCCTTTATCTTTTAACAGTTCTTCGTACTTTGATATTGGAGCTCTGAGCGAATATCTTATATAGTCATCCTCTAAAATACAGAAATACAAATTATGCAACATGCTCTCAATATATACTATTCTATTTAGATTAATATTTTTTTTACATTCTTTAAAGTCAAACGAATATATTTCCGTATCAACTCTCATTTTCTTCATAATAGAAGAAACACTCTCTTCAACTGCACCTATAAAGTTAGGATCGTTCTTTAAAATATATCTTGTAGTATCAATGTAATATCCATCAATACTATATTTGGCAAATGCTGTAACTAAAACAATATAGCTGTCAACGCAAAATCGCCTTAAACTTTTTGCTATATCAATTCCATTAAATGAGCCTATCTCAATATCTAGAAACAAGATATTATACTGGGACATGTTGATTCCTAACTCAACTAATTCTTCTCCCGAATAAAAGCAATCTATTTTATATTCAAGCTGATTCTTTTCTAGATATCCAGAAATGATTCTTTGCAGCTTTTTTACAAAGATTTTTTCATCATCACATATAGCAATATTAATCATTTTTATACCCCCCCCTTTTTTGTAAAGGCGCCTATTTTAGCGGTTTTTATTAATTAATCATTTTCAGGAAGTTGGCGTTATAGCGTTATTATATCATTATATTGACTAATATCAAATAAAAGTAGCGATGGGACGTGCACCCTCCGTCATACTGACAGCTATGCAACGCCCCACCGCTGATGAAAACAATGGATTTATTTATTACCTTTCAACTCATACACTTCGTCGGCTTGTTTTGCAACGTCCTGTGAGTGTGTAACTATGATAACGCACTTATTATCTTCGTGAGCAATCTTCTTAAAGATTTCCATGATGGCATCCTGGTTTTCTGGGTCCAGGTTACCTGTTGGCTCATCTGCCAAAACTACTGATGGCTCATAAGCAATTGCTCTTGCTATAGCCACTCTCTGCTGCTGACCACCGGAGATCTTAAGTACTCTACGGTTTGCCTCTTCCTCAGAAAGTCCAACCTTCTTCAGGAGGTCCATTGCCAGCTGCTTCTTATTGCTAACCTTCTTCTTTGACAGGTCGATTGAAAGTTCAACATTCTCTCTTGCTGTAAACTTTGGAAGAAGATTATAGCTTTGGAATACTACTCCAACATCATTACTTCTATATTTATATTTATCAATATCTGTTATGTCTTTTCCGTCGAAAATTATCTTGCCATCTGATAACTTATCAAGTCCTGCCAGGAGTGAAAGAAGTGTTGTCTTACCAGCTCCGGACTTACCTACGATGGCATATACCTTACCGGCTTCAAACTTACAGGAGAAATCCTTAAGCACGTAGGTCTTTTTGTCATATGTATATGCTATCTTATCAAGTTCAAGTACGCTCATTTAACCCACCTCCTTAATCTCTCTCTGTCAGTATCTTCAGCGGCTGATATCTCATTATGAAGATTATGGCTATCAGACTGGAAATGATTGAAAGAAGAATACCTATTCCTACCATCTGAAGTACTACCACTCCATCAACCGCATAACTAACTGAATCTATATAATTAACAGGTCCTACAATATCTCCACCCTTGGTGAATGTTCCCTGGTTCATCTGCTGACCACCCTGTGGTCCCTGCTGCTGTCCGCCAGGTCCCTGCTGCTGATCACTTCTACCGAAGTTAGACTGCTGTGAATTCTGGCTTGACTCCTGCTGCTCAACCTGTGTCTCCAGGAGCTTATTTGTAAGTGGAACTGATGCTGCAGCTCCAATACCTGTACCAATAAGAATTGCAAATATTGTCACGATGAATATTTCAAGCATGAACTGAAGTGCAACTTTGTATTTATGCATACCGATTGCAGTAAGTACACCAACCTCGTACTTTCTCTCACGGATATTGAACATGTTCAGAACTACAAGGATGATAGCACCGATTGCAAGAATAACTAAAAGGAATGCTGTAGCAAAATCTTTAAGATTTTCAAGTGGAACAAGTGAAGCTTCATAAGAAGCTACATCGCTTGATGTAAGTACATACTTGTCGCCTTCCTTATCCTTAAGATATGACTCGAATCCATCATAGTTATCCATATCCTTGAATACGAATGAACCCGTTGTTGAAGCATTAAGCTGCTTATCTTCTTCTTCCTGATTCTCAGCTGAAGAAGCAACTATGCTGTCTACAACCTTTGTAGATGTAAGAATCTCATTTGCTGGATCGTTTGCATTTCCTGTTGACATGCTGCTTGAAGAATCGCTGTTCTTGTAGATACCAACAACCTCAAGTTCGTATGTCTCTTCTTCATCCTGAAGATTCTGAAGTGTTATCTTATCACCAACACTGATGCTGTTATATGTTGCAAGCTCTGAAGAAACTACACAGACCATCTCGTCTGTATCTTCATCAAACATAGAACCTTCTTTAATAGTTGCAACACCAGTATTAAAGTCTTCCATAGCATCATCTGAACTGAAACCTGTAAGCTTGAAGTCACCCATGCTTGCCATCATAGTTTCAGGATCCTGCTGCTGCATTCCAGGGCCCTGCATACCGCCCTGCATGTCTCCACCAGGCATCTGCTGTCCATCCATACCAGGTTGCATCTGATCCTGAGACATCTCTGTGCTAGCCTCAGTTGTTTCCTCTGTTGCCTCCTCATCAGCATCCGTTTCTGAGCTGACTTCTGCATTTGGATCGATTGGTGCAAGATCATCATTACCATTCAGAATAAGCATATTTGTATAATAGAAATTATCTACATATTCTGTACCTGCATATTCCTGCATCTGATCAAGTGAAAGGCCAGATGCCTCTTTCAGTACTTCCTGCATAGCAGATCTGTCTGTCATATCCACGCCACTATTCTGAATCGTTTCCATTACATATGCTCTATCCACATTGATATGAGCTGTAATATTAAGATTCTCCATATTGCTCTGTCTGGCATTCTCTGAAGACTTTCTGATAGAAAGTGCCACGCATGAAGAAGCCGCGATCACAGTTACTATAATACCTATCAGTATGTTTCTGCCTAGAGATCTGGATATATTCTTGAAAGCATTTTTGAATATATACATTTTAGTTCTCCTTTAGTAAAAATAAATCATTGTTTTCTTTTTTATTATGCTGCAATGTAGAAATCTTCTGCCTCAGCCTGATCATAAATGATCTCTATAGCTCCTCTGTCTCTTTGTCCAGGTTCCTGTCCAGGTCCCTGACCAGGACCACCTTCATGAGATTTCTTAATTGCTCCCATAACAAAGAACATTACAAGTCCACCGATAACAAGGATGATAGCTATGATTGCGATCATTTTACCAGTACTACTCTTTTTCTTCTTATCTTCTCTATTCTCTTCTGACATATTATTCTCCTCCTTATTTATGTTAAAAACTCTCTTTTTGTCACTTATTATTGCCAATCTTTACGAGTCTTTTTCAACCAATACCAATATTAACCAAATCCTTATACAAAATCCCACTTTCTTTTGTAAAAAAAATGTCAAGAAAATGTCAACGTCAACCCCCTCAACCAGCCCAAAACAAACTAGATAAAAAGAAAACAGGGCTTTTCAGCCCTGCTTTCCTAACACTTAAAGCGTTCTTTAATCGTTCTTTATATCCATCAATCAAAGATATTATTATCATTATATGGATTAAGAGGTCCTTCAGCATATCTTTCTCTTGGGAATGGCTTATGCTCATCTGAGTTGAAGCACTCGCAAACCTCATCAGCAACGAAACGTCCAAGATTTGTAAGACGAATGTCATTGCCTGTATCCTCAATAAGACCATACTCTGTAAGAGCAGCTCTCTTCTTCTTGAAAAGATCATCAATCTTGTATCCACCAGAGTTCTTCTCAAATCTCTTCTTAATTATAAACTGGTTCTTAAGTGGAAGAACGATCTTCTGTCTGATCTTCTCTTCTGTGCTATGCTTGTATGCACGTGTGATAGGAAGCTTTCCTTCATCGATCATATTGTAGTACTCATCGAAATTGTAAGAATTGATGTCAAATCTATCTCTATAGCTTGAGAATCCTGAAAGACCGAAACCAACCTGATCAAACTGTGCACAACACTGATTGTATGCATAGTGTGAGTAGATTTTCTTATCCTTAGAGAATACTCTACGAAGTGTTTCGTGATATCCGTAGTTCTCCATCATCTCTTCTGCGATAGATTTCATCATCATTGTATTCTTGAAGTCAGGAATATCATCAAGTCCTGAACCTCTCTTACGACGATTGATAACACCCTGTCTGTCACCGTAAGCCTGAACCTTCAGACGATAAATCTGAATCTCGTTCATTGGAAGCTCAACTGCCTGCTCCATAACGTCTGTCCAGTTCTCAAGTGTCTCACCTGGGTGACCGAAGATGAACTCGATATTTACATCAAATCCATAATCAAGTGCCTTGTAAACAGAATCGATAGCCCACTGAGCATCGTGTGGTCTATTCATCAGTTTCAGTACGTCGTTATTAAGTGACTGAAGACCGATTGTAAGACGTGTTACGCCGTGATCCTTAAGGATCTGCATTTTCTCACTACCTTCTGGTCCAACGATTGAGTTAGGTCCAAGGTCTACGTTATGCTGTTTGCAGTTTGTAAAATCAACTCTCTTATCAAACTCTGTAAGGAAATGATCCAGAAGAGCTGGCTTAAGGTTAGTTGGTGTTCCACCTCCTAAAAGAATAGAACGTGGTTTAATATTTTCCTTACCAAACTTATTAAGGAAAAGGTCCATCTCTCTGATTAGATAGCCTATGTACTTTTCTTTCTCATCATCACAAGGACCTACCTTGTTTGGATAGTGACAATATGTACACTGCTGAATGCAAAATGGGATGTGAACGTAGATATCCATTCTGTCATCCTCTGGCCATACATAATCATCCAGATATTCCGGTCCCTGATCAGGATACTCTGTAATAGGTGGATAATGAACTGTTGGTACGAAGTCACCATCATCAACTATGAGACCCAGTCTCTGAAGCTCAGCGACCTTCTCAAACTTCTCTTCAGCGTGTATAAACAGCGCCTCTCTTTCTTCTTTAGATAACATTATAAAAATCCTCCCCATGATTTTTATGTTTTTATTTTTTGTAACTTATTTCTAAACTTGTTTATACTTATTTAATAACTAATAAAATACTTAAAACTATAACTGCAATCAAAAGAATTCCAATGATTGCGAAACTAAGGATAGGCGGACGTTTCTGTTCTGGTAGTATTAATGCCTGTGCTGCGAAGTCTATATCTCCAGCCATTTCCTCAACTCTTCTCATCCAGTCATCCTGGGATGATGCTTCCTGAAGAGCCTTCTCAATTCCATCCTCACCAATCTTATCGGTAAGGGCCTTGCTGCAAAGGAAAAATGCATTCTCCCCTTTTTCTACTTTATAAACTTCACTCATGTCTGGTGTGTAAGTAGGTTCCATACCTATTCTGGTATGTTCCTTCTTTTCAGACTGATTCACCAGTTTCTTGTCTACAAAATAGAGAACTCGGCTTGTTCCGGAAATGATCCATCTAAAATGTGATTTAATGAGCATCATTATAGCTGCATCACACTTGTAAACGCTTCCAGGTTTATTTTTTACAAATATAGCATTATTCATGAAGTTACAGATAGATACAAGAGGTCCTTCCTGTAAGGCAGGTCTCCTGGTGAAACTATTAACAAGAATGTCGGCAATTCTGCCTTCTATCTCGCCGTTAGTATCACTCCTTTTTTCTATCATAGAACATATCAGGCTCTTGCCCCTCGTGCTGCATAGGATCCTCTGACTTCCTTCTGCCTCGCTTCCTGCTTCGAGATGATTTCTGCTTGTGATCTTTATCTCTTCCATATTCGTCCTTTCCTCCGTGCTTTGGTCCTGTGTAATCTGGATCCTCTTCAAGAATCAAAGCGAATCTCTGAGGAATCATTTCAAATCTATCTACAAGATTGAAGCCATAGTACTTCAGCTGCTGGATCAGAAGATCTGGGCTGATACCAGGTCCGTAGTAAGATGGAACTCCAGGAGCTGTAACGTTATTATCTACGATGATAATACGTCCGCCCTTACGAAGTGCCTTGTGTAATGTGTCAATAAATGAATCCTTAACAAACTCAATATCTGTGATGTAAGCTGCGTGATACATTGAACACATGAAAATAGTATCAACGCTGTTATCACTGAGTCCGGATTTATTCATCTTTGTAATGATAGTCTTGATATTCTTGATATCATATCTCTCAATAAGATCATCAACATACTTGAGGGCATTCTTATTCAGCTCTGTCGCATAAACCTTACCCTTGTTTCCAACCTGCTGTGAGAAATACCATGTGAAGAATCCACTACCACATCCGATATCGGCAATATGCTCGCCCTCTTTGATATTAAAGAATTTGCACATCTCATCTGTCTTCTCCCACATCTTACGGTATGGGTTATTAAATATCAAGTACTCATTCCACTCATTGATAGTATTGATTGAGAAGTCCTTACCATCATAGTCGAAGCTTGCCTCAAATGAAGCATCAACAGGGTCCGGTTTCTCAAGATGGAATTTATAAAGCAGATACTGCTTTAATCTTTCAAAATCATTTCCACAGAAGAAATCTGCATACATTTCTACCAGACTGTCTTCTGTCATCTTCTTACGTTCTTCGTCACTTGCCAGCTTGTAATCGATGAACCACATGAGAGCTGTATAGTCATCACCAATTCTCTCCTTTGGCCAAAGATCTTCAAACTCTGCACGAGCCTCACGAAGCTTTGTTTCATCGTTCTCCATAATACCTTCATACATCTTACGGCCTGGCTTCTTACCTCTTACTGTGTAACCAGATGTAGATGTACCGATGATTCTATATCTTGCAAGTGAAACATTTGAATCTACGAAAATCTCATTTTCCGCAAGCTCTGGCTTCTCAGGTGCTCCTGCAGGAACCTCAACCTTGTCGAAAACAAGAGCATATCTCTGAGGAGTAAACTGGAATGCATCCTTAAGCTTGAACCCATAGTAGTAAAGCTGTGAAATGATCAGGTCTTTACTGATATATGGTCCATGATAAGGAAGCTCCTGACCTGTAACCAGGTCATTATCTACAACAATCAACTGACCCTTGTCATTAAGAGCAGTTCTGATACTTCCAATAAACTCTTCTCTCTCTCCATCTGTAAATGCAGCATAAACATTGTGGAACAGAGAGCAGACATAAACTACATCAACTCTTATATCTGATGAAAGTCCAATACCTTCGAATGAACTCTCAACAACTTCTACGTTACCAATCTTATTCTCATCTATATAGTTACGAAGGAACTCAAGATGTCTTGGGTTTGTTTCGATTGCATAGACCTTACCCTTCTCACCAACAACATCAGAGAACTTGAATGAATAATATCCCGGACCAGATCCTACATCAGCAACTGTCATGCCTTCTTTAAGATCAAACCTTTCCATGTTCTCACGAGTAGACTCCCAACGCTCACGGTCAGGGTTGTTGAACAGGATAAAGTCCTCAAGGAATCTCATTCTTGCCTTGATCTCAATGTTATCCCCAGGGCCATACTCCTTAATATGATATTTGTACTGAAGATAGGTCTTAAGATTTGAAAAATCATCCTGAGCCATCATCTCATAGAATGCCTTTGTAAATGGCTGAGCTAAGAGATCCTTCTGTGCTTCTGGAGGTGCAAGGAAATATCTACACATCCACTCAAGAGCTGTGTACTCACCACCGAAGTTCTCATTAGGGATTATTTCTTCATAAATAGAAATAGCCTTCTCCAGTTCTTTTTTCTTTCCGTTTTCAAAATAACTCAGAATAGCCTTGGCAGCATCTGTACCACCCTCTGTGATATCGAATGAATCCAGACTTCCAAGGTGGATAAGTGACTGTTGATCCTCAACTCTGAGTACTACTGGACTTTTTTCTTCCATCCTACTTAGATTTCCTTTCCTTCTTTTTGACTAGTTATAAGTCTATAATATTCACCCTTTGCTTCAATAAGCTGAGTGTAATTACCTGTTTCAACAACGCTTCCATCTTTCATAACAACTATCTGGTCTATATCCTCAGTCATGTTAAGTCTGTGCGCAATTATAAGAACCGTTGCATCTTTAATAATATTAAATATATTCTTGCGGACTCTTGTCTCAGTCTCAGAATCAACCGCACTGAGTGCTTCGTCCAGAATAAGAATTCTTGGTTTCTTGATGATTGCTCTGGCAAGACCTATGATCTGTCTCATACCTTCGCTGATGGTTTCATCATCATCATTAGTCTCAGTATCAAGTCCATCTGGAAGGCCTTCGATCAGGCTGCTTACTTCCATCTTCTCAATAAGAGACTTAACATCTTCCTCACTTACATCCCTGGTTCCATAAAGGATGTTATCCATAATGGTTCCTTCGATAAGCTTAGAATCCTGAAGAACTACCGTGATCATATCCCTGGTATCTGTAAGGGAATAATCAGTCAGGTTCTTACCATCAATGTAAATGTCACCAGAATAATTATCATAGAATTTAAGAAGCAGATTTGTAAGGGTTGTTTTACCCGCTCCAGTTGCTCCAACAAGAGCCGCTGTTTTTCCGCCACTAAATTCTATTGTAACATCTTTCACTACATTTGTCTTTCCATCATATGAGAAAGTTACATCTTTAAATGCAACTCCCTTTTCAGGTACATCTGCAGTCTTTTCTTCTTCACCCTGCTTAACAAGTCTCGAAGCTGTTCCTTTGTCCTCGATCTTAATATCGATGACCTCGAAAACTCTCTCTGCACTTGCAAGGAAGCTCTGTACCTGGATGAGTACATTACCAAGGCTGTATACTGCATCCATAAACTGTTTTGAGTACATGATGACTGCCTGAAGAACACCGATGGTGATGACATCTTCTATAGCATAATGTCCGCCTACAACTACTGTAACCATGAAGCTGACATTTCCAAGTACCAGCATGATAGGATTTATGATTCCGCTGAACATACTGGACTTGATGCAGACATTTGTATACTCTTCACTCTTCGCTACCATCTTCTCACTGGTATAGTCAGTGGTTCCAGCCATTTCCATAGTTCTGAAGTTCTTCATGGATTCCTCAATATGACCATTCATAGCACCAAGTGCCATGGTCTGTCTCATGAAATAGCTTCTCATTTTTCCAGAAATGATAGCTGAGATTATAGTGGTAAGGATTGCTGTTGCGATGGAGATAAGGGCAAGCTGCCAATTTTTCATCAGCATTATCACAGCGCATCCGATTATCATAACGAATTTAGATATAAACTGTTCCAGCACCTGAGCAACTGTACTAACTCTCTGAGAGTCATTTGTTAAACGGCTCATTATATCTCCATAATTATTAGTATCGAGATATGAAAGTGGTGCATGTATTATTCTTTCAAAAAGATCACGCCTCATAACCAGAGACAGATTTTCTGAAAGCTTCATTGCGCTGATATTCTTAATGTATTCGATAACGGAATTAAGAATAAACACAACTATCAGTGCAATCATTATGCGGGTGATATCCTGCGTAAATGTTTCGCTGTTTCTATATATCAGGCAATTGATAGCGGTCTGAACCAGAATAGGAACAGCCAGCTTACAAACTATGGTAAGAAGGATTGTGACAATGAGTACTGCACATATCTTCTTCCATCTGAAAACAAAGTTCGAAAGCCTTGCGATGATCTTACGAGTATCCTTAGGACTTCTTTTTTCCATTGGTGGCGCCTGTCCACCTGACATTCCCATCTGCATCAGATAAGCCCTCCTTCCTTCAAGGTGTAGGACTTATCACAAATCTTCGCACTGCCTGAACGCTCAGTAATGAAGATGAGTGTTGTCTCAGAATAGTTCTCACGAATATTCTGCATGATAGCCTTCTCAGTTGCATAATCAAGTGATGAAGTACTATCGTCTATTATCAGTACATCCGGATTCGCTGCCAGAGCACGGGCAATCATAAGCCTCTGTCTCTGACCACCGGAAACTGTATTACCACTGGCATAGGCCAGTGAATCATAACCATAATCAGATGATGAAATGAATTCATCTATCTCAGCAGTCTTAGCTGCCTTTATAGCATCTTCCTTGGAAATGTACTCTCGTCCAAGAGTAAGGTTATCCATGTAGGTTCCGCTATAAATCGAATTATTGTAAGCACCAACAGTAGCAATCTTCTTTCTCAAATCCTCGCTGCGGTACTCATTTATATCCTTATCATTCAGGAGAACCTCTCCCTCAGATGCTTTATCAAGTCCAGCCATCAGAAGTGCCAGAGTTGATTTGCCACCAGAGGTTGTTCCTACAATGGCAATATGCTCGCCCTTCTTAACATCAAGACTTACATTCTTCAGAACGGATCTGCCTTCCACATAAGCCTTGCTTACATTCTTTACGCTTATACTGTTGATAGAATCAAGAGCCTCGCTTCCTCCCTTGTAAATCTCAGCCTCTTCAATCTCAACAATACGTGCCAGTGATGGCTTGATCTCAGAAACTGTACGAGCCAGGTTGGAGCTGATCATTATGGACATAAGTATCTGTTCAGAATATGTAATGGACATCATTACATTTCCTATGGTTGTGGAATTATCCTGACTCTGATATCCGATCATGAATACGATAACTACGATAGTGATATTCATGATGAACATTACTATAGGATTCAGAGAACTCATGATCGTAAGAACCTGAATGTTCTTGTTGTAGAGATCTGTATTCTTTCCCTCAAAGCTATCCTCTTCATAGCTCTCAGTATTTGAAGACTTAATAAGTCTCATACTGTGTAGAACCTGCTGAAGCTTTGAATTAATCTTATCTATTCTCTTCTGCACCATCATGAAAAGTGGTGAAGACTTTTTGATGAAGATGTAAACGATGATGATCTGAATAACAATAAAAGCAAGGAAGATGAGTCCGAACTTCAAATTGATATAGAAGATCATCAGGAATCCACCAACTGCGAGAAGTAGTGGTTTATAAACAAGGTCGATAGTTATCTTGATGATTGAAATAACCTTCTCGATATCACCAGTAAGACGGGTGATAACTGAACCGCTTCCAATCTTCTTAACCTCTGTATAACTGAGGTGCGTAACCTTATCATAAAGTTTAACTCTGAGTTCATTACCGAACTTAAGTACTGCAATATTTATAAAAATGAATGAGAGGTAACCACTTAAACCAAGAATTGCTGTAAAGACAAGCATCTTGATTCCGATAGAGTAGACTACGTCCAAATCACCCGTCATGATTCCCTGATTAACAATGTCACCCATGAGTCTTGGAAGGATGACTTCAGAGAGTCCCTGAAGGGTTGTAAATATAACTGCAAATATATATAAAACAGGACTTTTATAATATTTTTTTATTATATTCTTCATGCCTTTCATAGTCTGATTTTTCCTCAATTTCTAAATTTAACCGCAACATTAGAATTTTATCATATTTATATATATAAAACAAATATTTAGTAAGGCCTTTATACAGAAAATGCCAGAAGGGAAAACCCTTCTGGCGATTATAATTTAAGCAATACTCCGATGTATGTTCTTTATGCAGTATATGTATGAAGACCCATATAAGCTCCGTTTGCCATAACCATTCCGTAAGCTGTCTCCATCTCAGTTGAGCACTCCAGCATGTTCATACGAACTCCTGAGTAGAAGTCATCTGTTGTGATAACCTGCTCACCGATATTTGTTGTAATGGATTCTGGCGCTTCGTTGTATGGCTCAGCTGTAAGGATTTCCTTCATAGCTGATGAGAAGTGAGGCATTGAATCAGGAAGTGAAATGTACTTCTGAACCTTAACCTTGCTCTCAAATCCAGGCTTCAGCATACACAGTTTTTTCTTTGATGTCTTTTCCATAGCACTTGTTACGAATGCAAGAGCCGCAGTCTTCATAACACCACGTCTTACCTCACTATCGAAGGAAACGAACATAGCATTCATATCCTGCATTGTTGGCTGCTTGTCAGCAAATGCTGCTGCGATAACCTTCTCATTTGGATAAACACCAAGACCAAGCAAGAAGTTCTTATAAACATGCTCCATTTCCTCGCTGATAGGAACAACTCTGTCACCATTAATATCTGCTTCATGGCTGACCATGATCTTAATGAGACCCTGTCTGAACTGTTCTATTCTTTCCTCTGTCACATAATCTGTTGGAAGGAATTCATGTCTCTTGGCATCTGTAAGTGTGAAGTCCACAACTCTGCGTCCTTCAATAGCAAGATCCTCAACAGCATTAACAAGATCCTGACTGAACTGTGAGAATGTATCGCTCAGCTGTTCAGCTCTCTGGCGAAGCTGTCTGATGATATCACCAAATACATCCTGCGCATTCAGCTCTGCCATCAGCATATTTCTCTCCTGTGCAAGAGCACTCTTAATGCAAGCATCGTGATAACCCTGCTCAGTCTCTCTCTTTGCAGATGGGAAAGCAAAAAGTCTCTTCTTAACAATAGCAAGAATAGAATCCTTCATGCCCTCGTACTCGTTAGATGGTGAATACTGAGCAAGCATTGTCTCAAGGTTCTTTGCCTCTTCGATCATATTCTGATCCTGCTCACATCCGCCAATTCCGGCACAACCTATGATCTTCATTGTAACGAATGGACCATATTCTCTCATATACTTTTCAATATTTGCATCCAGCTGCTGTGACATCTTAATTCTAAGTGTCTTAGCAATAACCGGAATATCAGTCTTAACAGTATTCAGTGCCTGTGGAAGTGTTGTCGCCAGTCTGTCCACTCTCTTCTTAATATCCTTATAAGCAGGAGCCGGGAACTGACCAGTTTTGATAAGACCATTTACTGAAAGGTCTATCTCGTCTCCAGGACTACCCATCATGAAATTGCGCATCTCGCCAAATGTATTCTGGATGTCAACATTCATCTTGTCGTCTTTATCAGGCATCCTGTTCATACGTGAATAAGCCTCTGTAAATACAGAATGCTCCACGATATTCTCAATCTCTTTAACTGGGATCTTATAATCCGCTTCATTGACAACCTTGAAATAACCCAGCTGACTCTTCTCAAAGAATGAATCTCTAAGTAACTGACGCTGTCCTTCTTCGTTCTCGTCATCAATGTATTTATTATGTGCCAGCTTATACAGGAAGTAAGCAACATCGCTGAAGATAATTCCATCAGGAATATAACCCTGCTCGTCCTTCTTTCCGGAAACAAGCATGCAGCTGTCGAACATATTGTCACACATGTTCAGTCTGTGAGGACCACTCTCGAAGAGGTAATTCTTACCCTCATATCCAGCCTGAATGTATTCTGAAACCTCCATCATTGTTGCCTGACCATTTGCAAGAAGAAGAGTCCTGAGCTCATCATCCTCATAAATAGACTTATTAGCAAATAATGTATCTGGCATAAGCAGACATCCACCAACGCGGACATTCTGCCACTTTCTTGACTTAGCATATCCCTTGATGTTGTAAGTAACATCTGCAAGGATACCACTACCTGTTCCACCGCAGGTACTAGACACGATAATAATATCCAGCTTCTTTGAAACTGAATCACTGTACATATCCTCCAGCTTTTCAAAGAGGAGGATTCTCATATCTTCATAAGCATTAGAAAACATAAGTCTTCCGACCTGTCTGTTTCCCTGTGCTCCTTCTGTTCCTATGTTAAGCTTTGGAAAATCAGGGCTCATCCATTTTGCCAGGTTAGTCTGAACTGGCTGTCCCTGGTAGCCCTTCTCCAGAATGTCCTCTAAGTTAGGACGATAGATACTCAGCACCTCAAGAGCATTAAGTCCATCTCCATCCTTGCTGGCTTTAATAGTATCTTCCATCTCTGGAATATTAGAATCTATCATAAGATAGTGAATGTTATCTTCTGAGGTGATTTCATTTCTCAGCATTGCCTTAAGCTGAGTACAAACTTTACCGCCTACACCACCTAAACCTATTACAAGAAGGTCCCCGTTAATTCTCTCGCCTTCTTCGTCTTTACCGAATATTCTTACATCACGAAGTCTGGAAAACTCTTCCTTTTGTGTTTCAAGTAAGATCATTTTGTATCTCCTTAATTCCCCTGTACATAGATAATCCGTATTATACACCATTTCACACAAAAAAGACACACCTTTTTGTCATAATTTTACAAAAAGATGTGTCTGATTTACATAATATTTACTAACAAATTAAGCCTTGTTTGCTGAACCAAATACAGCTACACGATCCTTAACTTCGTCTCTGATTGCCTGTGCACCAGGAGCAAGAAGCTTACGTGGGTCATAACCCTTACCCTGCTGATCCTTGCCTTCCTCGATGTACTTACGTGTTGCAGCAGCGAATACAAGCTGGCACTCTGTATTAACGTTAACCTTAGCAACGCCCATTGAGATAGCCTTCTTTATCTGCTCATCAGGAATTCCTGAACCACCGTGAAGTACAAGTGGTGTATTACCAACCTCAGCCTTAACAGCCTCAAGTACCTGGAACTGAAGTCCTTCCCAGTTATCAGGATACTTACCGTGGATATTACCAATACCACAAGCGAGCATATCAACGCCAAGATCATTGATCATCTTGCACTCTGCAGGATCTGCGCACTCACCTGTTGATGAAACGCCATCCTCTTCTCCACCGATTCCACCAACCTCAGCTTCGATTGAGATACCCTTCTCGCGGCAGATAGCTACGAGCTCTTTTGTTTTCTCAATGTTCTCATCGATTGGAAGTGAAGAACCATCAAACATGATTGATGTGAATCCAGCTTCTATACAAGCCTTTGCACCTTCATATGAACCGTGATCAAGGTGAAGTGCAACTGGAACTGTAATTCCAAGTGACTCATCCATAGCCTTAACCATAGCTGAAACTGTCTTAAATCCAGTCATATACTTACCAGCACCCTCAGATACTCCAAGTATAACAGGAGTCTTAAGCTCCTCACACTCAAGCAGAATAGACTTTGTCCACTCGAGGTTGTTGATGTTGAACTGTGCTACAGCGTATCCGCCAGCAACAGCCTTCTCAAGCATTTCTTTTGCTGAAACTAACATGATGTTACCTCCGTATATTTTTATTAAATTAAACTTAGTTAATTTTTATCGCAAAAAATATTATAACCTAAACTCTAAAGGCATACAATACAAAATGTTAAACTTATCTAACTATTTTTTTAGCACTATTTTCTCTTACCAAACAGTCTAAGCAGCTTCAGGAAGAGGTTGATGAAATCCAGATATAACTGAAGTGCACCGTAAATTCCGATAGCCTGTGTTGAAAGACCTGTGTTCATACGCTCAAACTTAGCAATCTTATTTACATCATAAGCAGTGTAAAGTGTGAATACTACAACACCTAAAATAGTAAATACGAAATCAGCTGTTGTAGATCCAAGGAAGATATTTATTATACTTCCAAAAAGAACTGCTAAAAGACCAGCAAAAAGGATTGGTCCCCATCCAGTAAGATCTTTCTTTGTTACAGCTCCATAAATTGCCATAACGCCAAAGATAACAGATGTCATAAAGAATACTGTAACGATTGAGCTAAGTGTAAACGCAAGGAAAATAACCGAGAAGGTTATACCATTTACTATTGCAAATGCATAAAGCATTATTGCCGCCATAGCAGTATTGTCTTTCTTAACTGCATAATTACATCCCGCTACGAGAAGAAGTTCAACTCCCAAAATAAGGAAGATGCCAACTCGTCCCATTGAAAATACGCCAATATAGAATGCAGGATATGCAGCAACAACAAGTGATGTAATACCTGTCAAAAGCAGCGCAATAAACATATATACGAAAGAAGCTGTAAGAGCACTATTTAATGTAGCAGCTGAAACCGCAGCAGCCATTGCATTTCCAGCTCTTCTTTCCTGATATCCTCTATGATGATATCCTCTGTTATGATGATATCCCTGATTTGATGTATCACCCCAAGCTGATCTGTCATTTGACTGATTGTAGTCAATCCTACCCATATCCATGTTCATAGCAGCAGTCTTGCCAACACCATCAAACATTCCAATGTTTGCAGCCTGTGCTTCTGGATTGTAGTACTCATCTCCCAGGTCCACTCTTCCATAACCAGCCTGCTGATATGGATTTACTGGCTGATCGTATGAATCAACCTGTGTATATGGATTCTGTGGGAAGTCATATACTGTCTGATCATTTGGCATAGGCTGACCATAACCTGGGTCAGTGTATGATGGCTGACCGTAGCCTGGCTGGCTGTATGGTGTCTGACCATCTGCCTGGTAATATGAACTACCATCATAATAGTTATCATTTGGCTGTCCATATCCATTTCCATTGTCTTGTGGATTATGCTTTAATTCCATTCTTTCACTTTCCTCCTTTGCTAATCCCTAAAAACCTTCTACTCGTCTCTGTCTACGAACTTCTAGTCTCTTCTTCGCACCTTCCCATTCAGCCTTTTCGACTTCAGTTTCAGGGGTGAGTCCATATTTAAGCGGAACCGGTCTTCCCTTCTCATCCACCTGAACCTCTGTGAAGTATGCGCGGTTTATAACTCTTCTCTGACCACTGTCTCTTTCTTCAATGTAAACATCAACTCTTACTTCCATTGATGTACGTCCAACGTATGTAAGCTTAGCTCTCACAACAATGATGTCATTAAGAAAGCATCCTGCTTTGAACTGGAGATTATCGACAGCAGCTGTGGTTACATAGCCACCGCAATGCCTTGTAGCTGCAATTCCAGCAACCTCGTCCATCCAGCTCATAAGACGTCCACCGAAGAGTCGGTCATTTCCATTTATATCCTCATACTGAATGCATTTGAGCCATTCAGTTCTGGATTCTTCTACTGTTTTATAACTTTCGTATGCCATATTACTTCTTTCTTTTTTACTTACGTCGCCTGCATCATAGCGGCACAAAAACTACCCCTTATAATAACATATATCAGAGTATTTTTACAACTCATCACTATCTAAATCTATTGTGAACGGACCATCGTTTATCAGCTTGCAGCTCATGTCCGCTCCAAAGCTTCCCGTTTCTACCTTCATAGCATTTCCATCAGGTCTGTCTGCCGCCATCTCTTTACCCAGAGCTGTGCATTTATTTACTATGTAATCATACAGTTTTTCTGCATGTTCAGGAGAACCCGACTTTATAAACGAAGGACGATTACCTTTCTTGCAATTTGCATACAGCGTAAACTGGGAAACAAGAAGAAGGTCGCCACCTACTGAAGAAATATCCAGGTTTGTTTTCCCTTCAGAATCAGCAAAGATCCTAAGCCCCAGAAGCTTCTTTATCATCTTATCTGCAATCTCTTCTGTATCTGTATCGCAAACTCCGATAAGAACAAAAAAGCCCTTTCCAATTTCTCCTATTACATTTCCATCTACAGTCACACTTGCTTCTGTAACTCTCTGAATCAAAAACTTCATAATATTTCCTTTCAGGTTTCAATCAATAACTTAATCATTCTATCAAAAAGATGTAAAAAAGTGAACTGGTTGAATAAGATTAAATATTGAAACAAAGCCTTTATGTTATTATAATAATAGTATGTTTAACATCATTAGGAAGGCACAAAAATGGACGATAAGTATTCATTCAAAAAAACATTTTCAAATACAAGATTTCTAGCTTGCGTCTCAACTATTTTTATATTGGGATTTCTTATCGCGCTCACAATCATCCATCGCAGTTCCTTTTCTGATAATACGGAAATAATACCATATGATGATATGTGGTCTTATGAAACAGGTTCTTTAGTAGATTTCAATAATATGAAAACTGACGAACATTTTGTAATCCACAAGAGAACCAACGAAGATGAAATCAACAACAACAGCTTATGTTTCTACAGTAAAAATATTCATTTCACTGTTTATCTCGACGGTGAACCAATCTATGATTTCCACCCTGACAACGCAAAGGTATTCGGAAAAGGCTATGGAATTTATCCACATTCAGTAAGTATCCCCGTCATTTACAGAGATGGCGATATTAAAATAGCTATCGATAACTTATACGAAGGCAAAGCCGGCTATATCATAGATATGCATCTGGATACAACTAATGATTTTATGATAGCCCAGCTCCAAAAGAGCACTCCGGACTTTCTTGTCTGTCTGGTCATTTTCATCTTCGGATTTGTTCTTTTCGCAATCAGTCTGTTTGGAAAATATTTCGGAGATGCAAGGTTCGAAATTATAAGTATCGGATGTCTAGCCATGGTGGCATCTCTTTGGATAGCCACTGGCACAAATGTTTATATGATACTTACCAACTCACCGGTAGTGTTACATTTTGTCGAGTATATAGCCCTTGACCTGATGGCCTATCCGGCAGTTGTATTCGCCTCATTTGTAACTGGAAATAAGAATTCAAAGCTTTCGATAGTCATTGGCTATCTTACACTTATAAAAGTCGGAACCTCCGTAGTCCTTACATCACTCGGACTGATGGATTATCACCAGTTATTATCATGTTCACAAATACTGCTGGGAATTACAGCTATCATCTTCATTTACCTGATTGTTAAAGGAATCATAAGAAAAACAATCAAATCCTTCATCACCAAAATACTTATTGTTATATTCGGTGTGACAACAGTATTCGGTGTGATCGATATTATCAGGTACATAATTTACAGAAATGACTTTATAACATTTTCCTTCTTCAAATATGCACTCTTCCTGTTCATATTTATGAGTGGTCTTTATGAATATATAGCCATCACTGAGATGAGTAAGCGCGGTAAATATGCAGAGATCATGGAAGAGCTGGCATACCAGGATGATCTCACCGGACTCTTGAACAGGAAAGCCTTTAACAAGAAAGCAAATATCATCTCAGACGGTGAAACAATCTATACTCTCATCATGATGGACCTCAATTACCTGAAAAGAGTTAATGATGAACTGGGACACGTTAAGGGCGATGAATACATTAAGTATATCGCAAAGTCCATTGCTGAATCCTTCGCAAATGATGAGGGTTGTTTCAGATTAGGTGGAGATGAATTCTTCGTAATAACTGCATATAGAAGTGACGAGGAAGCCTTCTATGACAGCATGAAGAATCTAAACAGTATGATCAATACATATAACAAAGAGAATGACCCTTCTATAAAGATGAGCATTGCTTATGGTTATTCAGAATTCAATCCTAAGACGGACAGCTTTGATGAACAGTTTAAGAAGGCTGATCAGAAGATGTATGAGATGAAAGCAAAGATGAAGGGAAGATAATTCGTAATCATCGAATAACATAGAGCCAAAAAAGTTCAGCCTGGCAAAACCAGGCTGAACTTCTCTTATACACTTTCATTTCACGTCAGTTTAATTACCGTTAAGTTTTGAAATAATTGTTGGAAGCTCACCATCTACCACATCATTTTCAAGCTGGCATGTTCCTGCATTTGCATGACCACCGCCGCCATAAGAAAGGCAGAGCTCACCAATATTGAAATTCGAAGACTTATTGATAATAGACTTACCGATCATAACAGCTGTATTCTGCTTACGGAAGCCCCATGCAACGTGTACAGAAATCTCAACCTCTGGCCACAATGCATAAACCATAAATCTGTTTCCAGTGTAGATAGTCTCTTCATTTCTAAGATCAATAACTGCAACCTTATCATGAATCTTTGTAATACGCTTCAATTGTTCAACGAACAGTTCCTGCTGTTCGAAGTACATATCAACTCTTTCTTTTACATCTGGAAGTTCAAGAACCTGATTGATATCATGATCAACACAGTAATCTATAAGCTCCATCATCAGTTCGTAGTTTGAAATCCTGAAATCACGGAATCTTCCAAGTCCGGTACGCGCATCCATAAGGAAGTTCATCAGAACCCAGCCAGTCGGATGAAGAATCTCATCCTCTGTAAAATCGGCACTATCGCCCTTATCTACAGCCAGCATAATCTCTTCTGAAACTTTCTTGAATTTCTCAGCACCGCCATAATAATTATAAACAACTCTGGCAGCTGACTTAGCATCACCCTCGATTATATACTTTCCTTCATACTCTTCAGGTTTATTTCTGAGAAGCTCACTTTCATGATGGTCAAACGCAAGTCCTACTCTCTTATCAAATGGAAGGTTTGTTGTGATATCATTTTCTGATAATTCAACCTTTCCATCCTGAACATCCTTAGGATGCACGAACTTAATCTCATCAACAAGATCCAGCTCTTTTAAAAGCATAGCACAAACAAGTCCATCAAAATCACTTCTTGTCACAAGTCTTTTTTTCATATTGATACTACCCTCCTAAGTAAAACCCTCTTCGTATATTAAATCTCTTCGTACTCAGTCATCTCAATTATATCGTCTTTATTTCCGCCACGTTTGAGATAATGCTTTCCGCCTTCGATAAATATACTTCCACATGAGCACTTAACTATGCCCACTCTTTTTGTGGATTCAATAATGCTTCCGCACTTTTTACACTTCACCATGTTTCGTTTTATCTTCTTCATAAGATGCCCCCAAATCGCTATGATAAAATTTCAAAACATATATTATTCAGTTTCTGAATCTGCTTCGTACTCTCCACTTATGTACTGCTTCAGCAGAGCTTTGTTTGCCTCCAGATCAGGAACCAAAACAGCCATACCATCTACTGTATCAGCATAGTATGTATTCTCCGCTGGAATGAGGTAACTTTCCATATCGCCACTGGTCATAACACCAGATGCGACTCTCATCATTCCAAAGGTCTTAAGATCTGTGGTCATACTTGGTGCCGCTTTATTAGCGACCTTGTAACCCTTAATAAGATGACCATGTTTTACCTGACTGGTTACACCCGAGATAACCTTTCTCTGTCTCTCAGTTCTGTCCCAATCAGAATTACCTACATATCTCATTCTTGAATAACAAAGTATCTGACTTGGTGTAAGCTTATTCTCACCTTCTGTTAAGTCCCAAACCTCGTCGGATTCATCATTATTAGAACCAAGAGCAGGATTGGCATTCATATACTCTGCCTCTTCTGCTGTAAGGTCCATCTTAAGAGAACCTACTGCTGTCATGGCTTCAAGGAAACCATCAAAATCCACCATCATATTTCCATCGATAGTAATATCGAAATTTTCTTCTATGGTCTGATCCAGTAGGTCAATTCCGCCATATGCGTAAGCAGCATTAATCCTGTTTCCGCCATAGCCTGGAATCTGAACATATGTATCACGCATGATAGAAACCATGCATGCTGTATTCTTCTTTTGATTGATAGAGAGGATGATCATTGTATCCGAACGCTGGTCCGTCTGTCCGTCTCTTGCATCCTGACCTATAAGCAAAATATTTATGGTCTGATGCTTCATAGAGTCGGCTCTGCTGCCAACCTCTGTATCTATATGATTGAACTTACGAGTTACATTCCATACAAGAAGTCCAAAGATAAGAAGGATAACAAGTAGTATGGCAATAAGAGTTCTAAATGGATGTCTCTTCTTCTTTTTCTTTGGAGGTTTACCTGTTGTGAAACCTCCATTCTTTTTAGACTTCTTATTACTACTGTTCTTCTGTCTCTTTTCTCTTCTGTAATCGTCCTCGTAGCTTTCTTCGTAATCCTCATCACTTACCAGCTGGTCAGGATCATACATCCTTTTTCTTGGACGTTGTTCCTCATATCTCTCAGCCTGCTGTCTTCTGCGGGCTCTATCCTGAGTCTGCTGAGCAGGTCTCTGTCTCTGCTGCTGAGCCTGCTGATTTGCCGGTCTCTGCCTCTGTGGCTGAGCCTGCTGCTGTGTTTGCTGCTGGAACTGAGGTGTCTGTATCTGTTGTTGTTGCATCTGCTGCTGATATTGCAGTTGCTGTTGTTGTAGTTGCTGTTGATATGCAGTCTGTGGATCCTGCACAAATGCTGAATCTAATTCAGGTGAATATCCCGCTGCTGTCCCACTATTTTTCTGTCTCTCGAGTTCTCGGATCCTGCGAAGTTCCTCCATCTGCAACTCTTCTAACTGTTTTCTTCTGAGTGCAGTTTCTTCTCGAATCCTACTTAACTCTTCATCTGAAAGATCTCTGCTCATTAAACCTTATCCTTTCGTTATGGAAATTTATATTTAACCAGCCTCATCTACATTTGGAGTAATAATTTCTCCTTCTATGTTCATATTCATAACTGAATCGAGGCCTATTTCCTTCCATCTCTTTTTGAAACGTTCACTGATCAGAATCATAGTTTCCTCAGTCATTTCTGGAAGCAGAAGGAAGAACTGGTTATTTCTACTTTGCATCATAATGTCGCTTCTTCTGAGTGCGGCATTAATTACATTACCAAATCCTTTTACAATCTGAGCGAACTCATCGTCAGAAACATCATCTCTGACTGGGCTGAATGTAACAAGCATCTTACAAGCTGACTTCTTGTAAGTTTCAATATATCTGCGAAGGAAACGATAAAGGATACTGAAATCAGCATGACTAAGCCACATACAACCTCTCTCATCGCTGTTCTCATCCATTTCCTTACTAAGATTATCAAGATCATTAAGGTATTTCTTATCAGATAATTGTTTCTCGTAAAATGCAATATTATGACCACCAGACTGCTTAACAAAATCAAGTGCCTTATCAGCTTTCTCGAAAAGCTCCTCGTAGTCAGTTCCTTCTTCAGGAATCAAAACAGCACCCATGGAAACACCAAGAGAAATATTATCATCTGCGCCAACGATTGATGGAAGAGATTCGTTTATCTTTTCATTGATATACTCATGAATCTCAACAAGTTCATTCTTATCCTTAAGACCTCTACAGAAAATAACAAACTCATCTCCACCAAGACTGGCTTTGATGTCATCTCCCTCTGTTACGCTATCAATGATTCTTGCACAAACCTCAAGAAGTTTTTTTCCAAGGTCTTCGCCGTAGATATCGTTGAACAGATGAAAATTATCAAGGTTTACGATTGTAAGTAAACCATCTTCTGTAGAACATGCCTGAATTAATCTTTCTTTTACATTGCCTACGCTCATTTTTTAACCCCCGTTTTCCTTAAACAAAACTATGATTATTATACTGTCTTTTTTTTCTTTTCACAACCGGCATACTATTCGTTTATTTTCAGCTGTGAATTTACACGTGTTTCTTTATAATTTTCTTCTTTGGCATTTGTTAATTTGCCAGTATCAGATTCAAGTTCAATTTCTATATCGATATTATCAAGCTTTATATTGGATGTATCGTTCATGCCACCATATACAAGTGCGTTTGTTCCATTACCACGATATCTAAATGCAGCTGTACCAAAATCCAGATTCGTTGTTCCTGAAAGGCTTCCAAGTCCTGTTGAATAATCGGACCTGACATCCATATAAACGCTTAGATCATTAAGTCTTATATCAGCCTTCTCTCCGTCGACTGTACCGATGACCGCAAATCTCTTACCGCCACCATTACATCTTACAAGAGAACGCCAAATGTCAACTTTAGTATTAGTTTCCAGATTACCAATGCAGACTCCCTTATAAAATCTACATTCTATATAGATATCAGTGTCATGGATTCTCAGCGGATCCTCGCCTCTCAGAGAACCAATTCCAACACCCTCATCACCGGACATCTTGATAACATACTTTCCTTTTACAATTCGTGTATGGCCACCAAGTCCTGAACCAATACCAACATTGTTCTGACCATTTGCCTCAATGTATATCTCACCATCCTGGAAGAACTCCAATAGTCCGTGACGTTTTTCCATCGCATTTCCAATAGCATAGTTATCTGAACCGGACTGGATTATCCTGAGGTTTCCATCTCCCTCTATGGTAAGTCGTGAGCTTTCTGGAACTTTTATTCCTCCACCCTTCAGTCGGTTATCTCCTTCAAGACTTATTGAAAGCTTACAATTTTCCGCCATCCTTATACATGGCCTTCGCTTGATATTGGAGAGATTAACATTTTCCAGTGTCACTCTTCCATCATATCCCTCAAGAACCTCGATATGTATCTTTGTATCCTGATTAGGCGTTCCGACGATGGTCACATCTCGGAAGGTCATATCCTTTTCTCCGAGAACAATGGTTGTTTTATTTTCTTTAATAAGGTTATTAATAGAAATCCTGTTGGTCTGTCCTGCCTTATAAATGGATTCACTGGAACCATCCTCACGTTCTCTATGATACCTTGCGATTTCCATCTTTACATTACTATCCACAGAATCAATTATTTCTGCGGCAGGTCTGGCAACATAGTAACCCTGAATCAGGTCAGTCCCAAGTCTTATAACCGTTCTCAATTCCTCTGCTGTTTCAACACCTTCAGCAAGTGCCTTGATGTTATTAGCATGACAGAAGTTTATTACCTCACTTACAAAATGCTGTTTCTGAGAATTATCCTGAATATCAGAAATAAGCGAACGGTCTATCTTTACATAGTCAGGCATATACCTTAGCAGGTTGCTGACATTTGAATAACCCGTTCCATAATCATCAACTGCAAGACCAATTCCATATCTTCTATATTGATGCTTTATTTCCTCAATATCTTCATCTGTAAACTCAGCCTGTTCAGTCAGCTCTATAACCGCTATTCCTGAATTCTTCTTCAGAAGCTTTTCTATTGTTACAAAATCCTCGTATTCAAGCTTGCTTCCCGGAATACTATTAATAAAGACTTTCCTCTCAGTAAATATTTCCGGATGCTCACCAACAATGTTCAGTACATTTATGAAGGTAGCCTTTTCCACATCACTTATCCTGCCCAGGATATCAGCATGCTTGAGTATCTGAAGTGGCGGAATCTTCCACTGCGAGTTGGATCTCATCAAAGCTTCGTAGGAGAATATCTCGCCATCCACCGAATTGACGATTGGCTGGAAATGATAGGTTAGCAGATTCTCATCCAGAATCTTTTCAACCTCTTCAATCTCCTTCATCTCATCATTGGTAATATCCATCGTCTTATGAGAATCAAATGCGCCCGAATGAATGAGCGGTAGTTTAGCGATGCTCTGTTTTTCTATATATTTAACGGCTTCCAGACGTCTGTAGGATTCAAGACATCTTGCGATGGTAGATAGCCATAATCTATTTACTTCTTCGTATGGTCTATGTTCATTGCCATAACTTATCATGGCATAGCCAAAGGTTTTATCTTCAAAGAAAAGAGGATTGAAGATATAGGATTTTGGTTCATGGTCCGGATTAATATAAGGAAGCAGTTCCTTCGTATTAAACACAAGGTCTGTTCCAACATGACTGGCAGCTGGATTATCAGCCACATAAGAGAGCACATTTACCATTCTATCTGAATAGCCCACAGTTGGAAATGCATTCTCCGCCACATCATTTTGGGATAGCCATGTATCATTCAGACATATATCCAGTCGGTCAACCCCATGTAGGAAGTAAATGTTTTCATAAACAGTTCTGAAAAGATCATCCAGGCTGTTGGCCTTAAGCATATCCTCAACCATAAAGTTATGATTTGAATAATAGCCTTCCTCAGACTCTTTTGTTCTCCAGGTTGTTCTCTTAAATGTCTCCGCTGTAAAGGTTTCTGGGTGACATCCACAGCTTTCACCAATAAACAGTTCAGGCTTAGGATCCGGTTCAGAAGTCTTCTCGCCTTTAATCATTTTCAGAACAGTTTCAGCCGCATATTCTCCATAGTATTCGGCTGGTATATAGGTAGAAGTAAGAACCTTTGGAGCATTACGTCCTTCTTCAGTTATTCCATAACCACAAACAACTATATCATCAGGTATTTTTTTGCCGTGGCTTTCCATCTCTTCAGCAAAGCCAATAGCCATACAATCATTGGCGCAAACAACCGCCTGTGGCAGATTTTCTTCATTTCGCAGAAGCGCCTCAGCGCAACCTATTCCACTGGTATACCAAAAATCACCATAGAAAACTCTGTCCTCTCTGACAGTCAGCCCATGAGCTTTCATAGAATCCATATAAGCCTCAAGTCTTCTTTGGGAATGGACATGCTTTCTACGTCCAGTAAGGTAAGCTATATCTTTTAGATTATGTTCTTCAATCAAATGCGAAATAGTCGCATAAACAGAAACATAACCATCCGTCCAGAAATCTGAGAAGAACGGCGAATCCACATCAATACAGATTACAGGCCCCTTGAAGGATTCGTGAATCTGCTGTTCAATCTTTTTTTCAACTCCAGGAGTCTGGATGGTATCTGACAAAACAATAACAGCGTCGAAAAGATCGTAATTAATGAGATTATAAATATTGGAATCTCCAAATTCACGTTCAGCGCTGTTCTGATATTTTATATACATGCTAAAAATACAGACATCGTACCCATTACGAAAAGCCTGCTTTTCAACACCTCTTATAAAGTCTGCCTGATATTGTTCTTCTGCCTGTCCCAGCAAAAGAGCTATCCTCTTCTCCGACATACTAACCCCTCTTAAGTATATCTATTACCCTTGCTGTTGTTGCATATTGCTTAGCCATAAAATCACCACTTCTATAAGTAACATCTGTAAGGTCGTACAGTATACTTCCATAAAGCGTTTCTCTAAAATAAAGTGGCATAAGAACCATATTGAACTTCTCTGTTGTGATAAATCTATTGTTAAAAAGATGATCAATCTCAACAGGCTGTTCTATAGATGGAACAATCTTAATGTCACCATCTGTCATTGCAACCTTAAGAAGTACCGTCTCCGGCATTTCAAGTTCCTCACCCTGCTTATGAACAATTGGCTGTTCATAAATATAAACGTAGGCATTATTAACGCCAAAAAGCTTTAAGTTAGAAACAATGTTTGCGTAACCTTCATCTCCGCCATGAACAAGATCCAGAGTATCCTCAACCAGATTTTTAAGATTATTAATAGACTGGTTAAGACTGTTTTCGTTATTAAGATCATTATCATGAACTGCAGCAATTATGCCTTCGAGAATCGCCGAAAATGTATCATATACATGGCACTTCTCTTCGTAGTTATCTACACGGTTCGTTACTGCAAGACATACTCTGTGAATATAAGCCAGGAGTACATCTACATCTGTATACTCCATAACTCCAGTGCGGAAGAAATCATCAGCCTTCGACTTGATGAACTCTACTCTTTCATGACTGTAACTATTATCTTCTACATAATCAATGATCATGTTCATAAGGGATTTATACATAACAAGAATCTCAAAATCCTCAGGACTTGAGATGTTATCGAACTTGAAGAAGATTCTATGAAAATACTTATCAAGGAAGTTCTTGTTAAGTATCTCATCATCAATATTCTTCATATCAAGAAATGAACCAAATGAATCACGCAGGATGAACCTTGTAGGAATAGTCATCTGTCCTACAGGCCAGTCTTCAAGAAGGAGGCGCACATTCATGTACACTCTCTCACCAAGACTTTCTGCACTGGCATCGACTGTTGCAAGAGAAGGTGTAACCATACTGCCGCTTATGGAATTATCAAATCCCATGACCTTGAGATCCTTTCCAGGAACAAGACCACGTGACTTCATAACATCATAGAGACCAAGAGCCACATCATCATTTACACAAATGACAGCCTCAAGATCCGGATTATTATCCAGCAGCTGCTCGCATTCTGGTTTGCAATCAGTTGAAAGATTTGTTGTGATAACGCTTTTGGGATCAATATCCAGCTTATAGTATTCCATCATTTCACGGTAAGCTTCATAACGCTCAGCTACGTCCGCATTATGCTCCACGGATTTAAGCATACCGATACGGCGGATTCCAAGGTCCTCCACTAGGTATTCCATACCTTCGATGATACCTGCCTTATTATCAAAAACAACTCCTGAATATCCATCCAAATTTGCTGCTGCAAGAATGATCGGAATTCCTCTGTCTCTTATGCCGTCCACGAAGCTTACCAGATTTTCCTCCGTAGTAAGACATCCAATATAGTCGGCTGCGATGATAAGACAATCTATATTATTTGCTGTAATACTTTCCGCGTTAGTTTTGTATTGATATTCATAGAGATCAGGAATATCCTTCATCTCTCTATCTATATATTTGACTGGAATAACAACTATATTTACATCATCCTTAGCGGATTCTTTGAAGATGCCTTTACAAAGCTGTTCCTGCATCTCATCCATTATTCCACTTGTCAGAAAACCAACAGTTTTCCTTCTACCCATAACCTACTACTACCCCCAAATAAAAATAAAAAACAGAAGGTGAAACCACCTTCTGCTATTATAACATTTTTAAGTGCTATTTTTCCAGTTCAAATGGCAGCCTGCTGATAATATCCTTCTCAGCATCTATGCCCGGATAAACCTCAACTAATTTAAGGCCTTTTTCGCCAAGCTCGAAAACGCATCGCTCTGTTACGTAGAGCACTCTCTGGCCATTCTTTCTGGCACGTTTCGCAGAGAAGCTGATACTCTTAACATTCTCCACAAACTTATCTATAGCACCCTCGCTCTTTATAACAACCTCGCCATCCTCCTCCTCAACACTAAGTCCTTTGGTATTGAATGTAAGACAGAAAACAACTGTAGGAGTTTTGGCTGTGATATTAGCGAAACCACCAACTCCGGCAAATGCACCAGGACCCTTATGGGCATTTACATTTCCGTACTGGTCAACTTCGATTCCGCCCATAAAGCAGATATCAAGACCACCGTTATTATAAAGGTCGAACTGGTTGGCCATATCGTAAATCGAATCCGCTCCGATTACCGCACCAAAGACTTTTCCAGATGCAGGGAATCCACCAACGCCACCAGATTCTACTGTAAGAGTTATCTTCTCCAGGATTCCACTTTGTCTTGCAAACTTGGTAACCTGTTCAGGAATTCCAACGCCGATATTTACTATATCATCTGGCTTTAATTCATCAGCCGCGCGCTTTCCGATTATCTCAGCGCTTGTATTGACAAAACTCTTTGTCATTGTTCGTTTTTCAAGCATCTCTGCCCAGTCCATCCACTGAGAATATGGTATCTCAAAACTACCTGTCAGGGATTCATATGCAGCATGTCTTGGCTCAGGTTTTATCGGAACAATAGCATCTACCAGACATCCTGGAACGATGGTGCTGTGAGGTCTGGATGGTCGAACAACCTTTCTGTCCACCTGAACAATTACCGTTCCGCCATTTGCTTTGACAGCCTGACAGATGGAGAGTGCATCTCCTGCTGTGAACATATCTTCAAAGGAGATATTTCCTTTGTAATCGGCAGCAGTTCCTTTGATTATCGCCACATCTATTTTAGGAAGCTTGTAGTAGAGGAACTCCTCTCCATCAAGCTCAACATATTTAACCAATGAATCATCTTTTGAAATGTTATTGATTCCAGGACCTTCGAGTCTTGGATCAACAAATATATCAAGACCAACCTTTGAAAGTGCGCCAGGAAGTCCACCAGCCTGTGCCCTTATGGCATGGGAAATGCAACCAAGAGGAAGATTGTAGGCTTCAAACCTATCCTCGAGAACCAGCTTCTTTGTGCTGTACATGGCACCGAAGTGTCCGCAGATAATCTTATCTACTGCTCCATCCCTAATGTAGCCTTCAGCAGCTTTATCCTCATCCCAGACTCCAAAGCCTGCACTTGAAACACAGGTCAGATGTTTAGGCGAGCCTGTCTTCTTATATCTCTCATAGAGTGCCTCGTGAAGCTCTGTTGGATTATCAATTCCAAGGAAAGAATTAAAAGCTATAACATCTCCATCCTTAATTAAACTCATAGCCTCATCGGCAGTCATTATCTTGTACACTTCTTTTCTCCTTTGAGTAAAAAATATCAGTCATTAAAAATCCTTTTGCAGACTGCATCTACCTTTTCGTAGATTTCTTCAGGCGAAGCTCCAATGTTAAACTTGCCATTTTCATAAAGGATTTTTCCGTTGACCATGGTCATTATAACATTACTCTTCGATCCAGAATATACTATATTTTTCACGATGTTATGAACAGGCTGCATATTTGGTGACTTCATGTCGATCATAATAATATCAGCCTTCTTTCCAGCCTGCAGAACATCGCAGTCTTTAAAGCCTATTGCCTTTGCACTTCCAATAGTAGCCATCTTCAAAACCTCGGAAGCATCTACCGCTGAGGCATCGTTTTCTCTTATTTTTCCAAGACCTGTTACAAGGAACATTTCCCTAAACATATCAAGACAGTTATTACTTGCCGGCCCATCAGTTCCAACACCAAGATTAATGCCCTCTTTCATATATCTGGTGATCGGCGCTATGCCACTGGCCAGTTTAACATTAGAAGAAGGGTTTGTAATTACCGAAACGTTTCTATTCTTCAGAATTTCTATATCCCTGTCGCTGACATGAATACCATGATAAATGCCACCGCCATAATTAAACAGACCAAGAGAATCAAAGAGTTCTATTGGCGACATTCCATATCTGTTTTTACATTCTTCCACTTCTCTCGCTGTTTCTGAGCAGTGCGCAAAGAATGGCTGTTTTAATTCATTAGCAAGCTCAGCAACTCTTTCAAGAAGCTCCTTTGAGCAGGTATATTCCGCATGAACTCCAAGCACAAATCCAATTAATGGATCACTTCCATTTAGCTTTGCAAAATCCTCTCTCAGGCTTGCCGCATTTTCTTCTCCGCCATTAACTGTTCCACAAAGAATGCATCTCATACCGCTGTCAGACATAGCCTTTGATACAACCTCGTTGTTCAGGTACATATCGCATACTGATGTGATTCCACTGGTAAGGTATTCCAGCACAGCCAGCTGTGTACAGCAATAATAATCGTCGTTCTGAAGTTTTGCCTCATAAGGAAAAACCGCTTGTGTAAGCCAGTCCTGAAGCTTCATATCATCGGCATGGGAACGAAGAAAGGTCATAGCCGAATGAGTGTGAGCATTTTTGAAACCTGGCATAAGAAGATTTCCATTTACATCTATCTCCCTATCCCATCGAATCGCGGAATCAGTCTTCTGCTCTGAACCAACATAGGTAATACTTCCATCTTTTACATGAAGCTCACCTTTTGGGATAACACCTTCGCCCTCAACCATTGTAAGAATTTTTGCATTATAAAACCTGATATTCACAAAAGCACCCCCTCTTTTGGAATTTGTCAAAATCTCTTTATCGCATTTATAACAAGCTTTTTAAACATTGGTGCAGCCGCATTTCCAGCATCTATAACTTCCTGTTCTGAAAGCTTTTGATCTGACAATCCAGCAGCAATGTTTGAAATGCAGGAAACACCGCAGACTCTCATACCGCAGTGATGACCCGCTATTGCTTCAACAACCGTGCTCATACCGACTGCATCTGCACCCAGTATTTTTAACATCCTAATTTCAGTAGGTGTTTCATAGGATGGGCCTGTGGTCTGAACATATGTTCCTTCTTTTAAATCTATTCCTGAATCCTCTGCTGCTTCCTGTATCTTTTCACAAAGTTCAGGATCATAAACATTCGTCATATCCGGGAACCTAACCCCAAGCTCTGGGATATTTATTCCAACAAGAGGATTTGGAGCAAACATCGAAATATGATCTGTCAGCATCATAAAATCACCAGGTCTGAAATCCGGATTAATGCCGCCTGCCGCATTTGTAAGAAAAAGAATTTTCGCCCCCATCATGTGCATAAGCCTTGCCGGGAGAACAACATCACTAATTGGATAGCCCTCATAGTAATGAACCCTGCCCTTCATGCAGATGATCTTCTTACCTTCGATGGTTCCGTAGATAAACTGCCCCACATGACCTGGTGCAGTGGAAACCGGGAAGCCCTCAATATCGCTGTAGTTAATTACACCTTCAACCTCAATATTATCAGCAAAATTCCCAAGTCCCGAGCCAAGAACCAGTGCTATCTCAGGAACAAAATCTGTTTTCTTTCTTATATCGTCATAACAAGCTTTAAGTTTTTCATAAACCAAATTCATAAATACCCCCTAGAAATTTACTACTATGTATATCCTATTACTTTTTTCATTTGTACTCGATGATACTCATAGGATCTACGAGAGTTCCATTCTCATCGGTTAACTCTATATGTACATGAGGACCTGTTGACTTGCCTGTTGAACCAACCTTGCCAACCTCTTTATCAGAGCTAACCTTATCGCCTTTAGATACATTTGGCTCATCCTTAAGATGTGAATACTTTACTGTACAACCCTTTTCATTCTTTATAATAATGTAGTTTCCTTCTTCTTCATTCGAACCAACTTCTTCTACAGTTCCATCATATAAACTTGCTATGGCAGTTCCTTCTTCTGCAGCTATATCAACACCTTGATGTTCCTCACTAAACTGTCTTGTGATGGTCCCACTTCCAATAACAGGATAACATATATCATCCTCTGTAGTTAATCCAGTTGTTACATTTTCCGAACTATTGGTCTCTGTTGCATTTTCTTCTGCGGTTTCTTCTGTGGTTTCTTCGACCACCTGAACTTCTTCAGTCTCTTCTGCTGCTTGAACTCCTGCTACGTCTCCTGAATTATTCTTTATTTTCTTTGGATATGTCAGGAAGCATATCGCAAGAACTGCGCATATAGCTACTGCTACTGCGATAATAATCTTCTTACCTTTTTTCATAGTTAGTACGTTTTTAATCCTTTCATTTATACCAACCTCGCCAAATGCCACTGGGCATGCCGAAATATATTTTTTCGGAATGCTGAGGTTCAGCAGCGCCTGCGAATAATCCTTCTTCTTATCATAACCGATTTTCTTTATTACCTTCTCATCGCATGCAAGTTCGATATCTCTGCAAAGCAGTATGTAGGCAAGCCAAACTAATGGATTAAACCAATACACTGCTGCGATGATAAATCCTAATGGTTTTACAAGATGGTCACGCCTGGAAATGTGAGCTTGCTCGTGACTGATTGACATATAGCATTCATTTAAGCTTAGTCCATATGGAACATAAATCCTTGGTCTTATAACTCCAAGTATGAATGCTGTACCTGCTCTCTCTGACTGATAGATGTTATCTTTCAGAAGTACTGCATCATCTACAAGTCGTCTAAGTCTGATGTAAGAAACTAAAGCATAGATCAGCACTGCGATAACTCCGACTAGCCAGACGATTGATAGCACATTCATCACATCGATGCCGCTTAGAAAACTCACGGAGCCAGCGCTGTTGATTGGTTCTGCAGTATCTGCCTCTGTTACGATATTAATACCTGATGTGTTATTTGATGTATTTTTTGATGTATCTGTCGCATCTACGCTGCTAATTAATTCTGCACTTTCTACCGTGTCTGCTTTGTCGGTTGCCTTGTCAGCCACTTTATCGGATGCTTCATTCGAAGAAACTGTCACATATTCCCTCGCAGGAAGCAGACTGAACGGACTTTCAATAGCAAATGGCACAGCAAGTCTAATTGCAACCAACAGCCACATCAGACATCTTACGAACTTCGGCATTCTCCTGAATATTAAGCGCACTAATATACATACTATGATCAGTATGCCTGCCGATATGCTGATATTAAGTATTCCCGCAAAAAGTTCCTTCATCAATTTAACTCCACTAACAAATATTTTTAACAGACTCGCCCATATTACTCTTTAAACTCGTCAATCATTTTCTGTATCTCGTCAATCTCACTCTTCGATAGCTTCCTGCCCCTGGTGAAAGCTGCAAGGAACTGAGGCACGTTTCCCTCAAATGTTCTCTCTACAACTTCATCAACCTCAGCGGCCTGAACCTCTTCCTTTGTAACGAGAGATGTTATAACAGCTTTTTCGCTCTTTATCACGCCTCTCTCAGTGAGTCGCTTAATAACAGTATAGGTAGTAGCCTTCTTCCATCCGAGCTTCGCCTCGCATAACTTTGCAAGCTCCGTACTCTTGATGGGTTCGTTCTCCCATAGAATAAGGCAAAACCTATATTCACTTTCAAAAACCTTAGGTGTGTTCATGATATACCTCATTTATATCAAATATGCATATAAAAAGTCTAACGCGTTCGACCTCTACTGATTCGAAGTCTAACACGTTAGACCAAACTTGTCAAATTATTTTTTGACTACCTCATCCCACTCTTTCTCTTTAAAACCTGTAAGAACTCTATCCTTTGTTATTAGAATCGGTCTCTTCACCAGCATTCCATCAGAAGCTAATAATTTAAACTGCTCATCTTCACTCATATCTGGCAGCTTCTTTGAAAGCCCCAACTCCCTATAAAGCATACCACTTGTATTAAAGAATCTCTTCAGTGGTAGTCCGCTCTTTTTATGAAGACTTCTTAGAGTCTTCTTATCAGGATGATTCTCCTTTATATCAATCATCTGATACTTAACTCCCTTATCATCCAGCCATTTTAAAGCCTTCTTACATGTTGAACATTTTGAATAACAATATACTTTAATCATATCTTATCACTCCTTTTATCTACTTCTAATATTTAAATACATCTATTTTCACATAAAACTCCTTTTTCTAACGGAAAGAAAAATATAGTACAAATACTGCAACTATTATGATAAATGCCCCTATAGTGAGGTATTTATAGTTGTTGACTTCACCAGGATTATCAGAATTAACAGTAAGTAACATTTGGTCGCCCTTTTCATAATGTGTGCTTGACCAGTTTGATACGTAGTAATATTTTTGTCCTCTAACCTCGTATTCATACGTCGCTATATACTTATATTTGTCTTCATCCTTATCATATTTTCTTGACACACTCGTTACAACAGCAGTAACCTCCATATCATATTCATTGTTTACTGTGAACTGACGTGTTATATAATGGATACCTGCAGCAATAAGAGCAATTGCTACTAGAACTCCAAAGAATATTCGGACCTTCTCACTCCCGGTATAAACATGGCGATACTTCTTCTTTTTAGTTTTCCCATGTTTCTTCTTAACTATAGCTGTATCTTTTTCTGGCATAGTTTTTACTTCCTTAATAATTTTATTATAATGAGAATATATGGACGCATATTTCATTATGCTTCCCTGACAAGATCATATAAAAAGCTTTTCTTTCCCAGACTTGCTCCCCCAGCTTGAAACTTCTTAATAATGTCGCTGAAATTCTTAAGTCCCAGTGCCCTTACCATTCTCCACATCATCTTGAAGTTTTTCGCATAATAATACGTATAAAATATTACCATGATGCAGTCAAAATTCCAACAAAATTCATTGACATAACGCAGTACGCCCCACTATGATCATATTTTAAACTTTAAGACTTTAACCCGCTCTCTCGCAGCCTCCCTCTGCTTATCCGATAGCCGCCTCGCATAGTAAAAAGCCAACTCCTATACACATCCCCACGACAAGAATTATGACCTTTACTGATACT
Organism: uncultured Lachnospiraceae bacterium; assembly: GCA_947168155.1. Classification (GTDB taxonomy): domain Bacteria; phylum Bacillota; class Clostridia; order Lachnospirales; family Lachnospiraceae; genus Eubacterium_Q. The sequence goes on from CAMVKW010000012.1 coordinate 82,036, forward strand.
GGAAGAATAATAAACTCTTCTATATTCCACATATCGTCTCCCTTCCACTAAAAAAAGCGCCTACAAGTACTACTACTCATAGACGCCGGGCCGCTGTTTACAATGTTGTTAGAATTTTAATTATTAACCGTCGTTGCTGCGGTTACACAAGCCATCATACATATCATCAGAGCAACTTCTTCTGCGATAACCATAGCTACTGTACTATTTACAGCTGAACTTCCCATTATAGAACCATTTTCACTATAAGAATCTCCAACAAGCATTGCCGAGAACATAAGTCTCTGCTTATTATCAAGAGTCCATCCACTGAATCCTTTGCTATTCTTAAGATAATCAGAAACCTCAACTATCTCATCAATGAGAGTATCATTATCTACATTAATATCAATAAGTGTTCCTAGTGAACCAAACTCATTATGTTCCTTACCCCACTTAACTCCATGTCCAAGAATAGTATTATAAAGATTAACAACCTTATCACTCTTCTCTCTGATATTGCCACCTGTAAGAGCAAGAATTTCACCAAGTCCCTGAAGTTCATTATTTCCAACCTTAAGCTTAACATCCTTCTTAAGATATGTATAGCAATCTTCAATCTCATTAAATATAGTATCGACATCTTTATCTGTCATAGCAAGAAGAACTACATATACAATGTCATCTGATGATGTAAGAATCGGATGCTTCTTCTCCATCATTTTATAAAGCTCTCTATACTTTTCTGCAATCGCTTCCGCCTCATTTATTCTACCTGCTTCATATATACAGATTGCTCCTTGAATAAGGTATGGATTATCAAAGGTATGCTTTTTATTAAGGATATCATATATAGCCTTTACATCATTTATATACTGCTCAGGATTATCTGCCAGCGCCATCTTACTCACTATAACCGCCTCAGAATTACTCTGGAAGCTGGAAAATGTGCCAGTATTCTTCTTAAGAACTTTTTTACATTCCTTAAGTCTGTCAATATCAACCTCCTTGTTAGCACCTGTGAATACAAGTGCCGCTGCGATATTCATAAGAGAATATCCCCATTTGAATTCCTTCTCGATTTTTTCCTTGTTAGAAACCAGCAAATCAACCTTATTCTTAATACTTTCCTTCATTTTCATGTCCTCCACTAATCTTTATATATTTCCGCGATTTGTTCGCTTTGATTTATTTGATGATTGGATAATACACCAAGCCGAGGATACATATATCAAATCTGGTGTGAATGGGATTAAAGATGTCGCAAATGGTAATTATATTAATTCTTTTTTTCAGGCAGATATCATTCTTAACTTTGTTTGTTGTACGATGATACTTCATATAATCATGTTTCCAATCCCCGATTTCTTTTTGATTTTATTTACTACCCGGCTTTCCTCCACTTGGTGGTTCCCCATCTGGCTTTTCTCCACCACCGTGTCCGCTGCCTTCGCTTACATTAGCTTCTACAGCTGCGCCTGAACTAGATGTACCGCTTGTATATTCCTTGCCATCTACATATAATTTATATCCGTTTAAATCTATAGATTCAGCATCACAGGTAAGACTTGATATATATGAATCTCCGGTAAGTTTCCATACCGCATCTCCACTAAGCTCAACATATACATCTCCTGCTGCACCACTACTATTAATTGAACCGGTAAATGTTGATGAATCTGCGAGATAAAGATTTAGGGTTGAAACATCATCAACAATTATATTTCCATCTATCACTTGATTCTTAGCATTCAGAGTTACATTTCCACCGTTAGAACCCTCATTCCCCCAGCCTGCCGCTTCAGCTCTGAGGAATATTCCTTCTTCATCCTCATTAGAAATATCAACACTATCAAGATCAATCGTTGCTACAGTATTATTTACAAAGAATATATCACCATTCTTATTGATTAGAGAACCGCCATTCATAGCAAAGCTTGCTGTTCCTTCATCTGCATCTCCGGACATAGACTGGTATATCATTACTGCCTGATAGTAATCTGATTTATCACTGTTCTTAGTGTTATTATCGGCTGTGAGTGCTACGTTATTTAGTGTTACCGAGTTCTGCCCTTCAACTACTACTCCCTGAGAAGCTGTTGAGGTAAGCGTCGCATCATTAACTGTAATATCAGCTGTTGAATATATAACCGGTGAACCTGTTCCGTTAGTTGTATAGCTTCCATTAGTCACATTTACGGTTCCTCCACCTCTGTCAGACCTTATAGCTGCAGATGAATTTCCGTCTGTGAGAATCGTGAGGTTATTTGCATTCATAGTACCTCCACCAGTTGTCATGAGACCGCCCGAGCAATTATTCTTAGTATAAATATAAGAATCAGAGATATTTACAGTAGTTCCTTCACCGTAAGAAAAGACTCCATTTGCATGTGTTCCATCTGTATCTACTGTGATTTCATCCAGGGTTAAAGTTGCTCCATTTGTTGCAAAGATAGCCGCATTCTCTCCATAAAAGTCAGCTTCGTCACCATCAGCCTCTCCGGTTTTGGTAACAGCAATATTTGAATATTCAGCAGTCTCTCCATCAGCCTCTATAGCATGACCACCATCTGAGGAATCTTCATAAGTTTCACTAATCTGAACATCTTCCTTTTTAATGAAGCTTGTACTATCTGATACTTCTTCCGAATCATTGGAACTTGTATCCTTCTTTTCAGTCTCTTCCTCTGGTTGTTCAGCCTGTTCTTTTGATTCATCCTCGGTCTCTGCCTCTGTGACTGCCTGTACAGACTCCTGCGTACTATTTCCAACTTCTGAATTATTCCCGCATCCGGATAACCCGATAACCAATCCAGTTGTAAGTAGAATTGAGTATAATCTCATAAAGTGTTTATTCTTTTTTCTCATAAAATCAGCTCCTTTCTGAACTTAAACCAATATATTTCTATCAGATTAAGTGCATTATAAAGCTGTAACCTTAAACGAACATTAAATAATAATCTATTTTATACTCCAACAACCATATGATGCTTTCTTGAAATCTTCTCTTTTTTAAGAATTTTTAGAGTTTTGGTTATGAAATAAACCGCTATGAATTTGTACCGACCCCCAAAAGTTAGACCTAAAAATCTAACGATTGGAGGTCGGTAT
>CAMVKW010000013.1:0-81078 GCA_947168155.1 uncultured Lachnospiraceae bacterium
AAGTATGCTGGAAGATCTGCAAGGGGTGCTGTTGGCGTAGCTAAGAGTGCTGCTAAGCATGCTCCTGGCGATATTGCTAATTCGTATGCTGGAAGAACTGCTATCGGTGCATTCGGCGTAGCTAAGAGTGCTGTTAGGAATGCACCTGGTGATATTGCTAATGCCGCTAAGTATGCTGGAAGATCTGCAAGGGGTGCCGTTGGCGTAGCTAAGAGTGCTGCTAGGCATGCTCCTGGCGATATTGCTAATGCTGCTAAGTATGCTGGAAGATCTGCAAGGGGTGCCGTTGGCGTAGCTAAGAGTGCTGCTAGGCATGCTCCCGGTGATGCTGCTTATGCTGCACGTTCTGCCAGAGGTGCTCTTGGCGTAGCTAAGAGTGCTGTTAGGAACGCACCTGGTGATATTTCTAGAGCGGCTAAGGGTGCTTCTGATTACGCTACCGGATTTAAGATCGAAACCAAGTGGCAGAGGAAAGCAAATGATCTCGCTGCTAAAAGAAGAAAAAGATAAGATCTAGGGGTGCCCGCTAATGGGATTTTTTGATAGATTACAAAATGGTTGGAACGCCTTCTTAGGTCGCGATCCGACGAAAACTACAAGGGAGATTGTTGGTCCCTCGTTTTCAAGGCGTCCAGATATTACTCGCATCTCAATGCGAGCGGCAAGAGCGAAAATTGCTCCAATTTATACTCGAATTGCAATTGACGTTGCCGCAATAAACATTAGACATGCATATTTGAACGAGGACGATCAATATTTGGATGACGTGCCTAGTGGTTTGAATGATTGCTTGCGAGTGTCAGCAAATCTTGACCAAACGGGACGAGCATTTATGCAAGATGTTGTTACATCTTTGTGTGACGAAGGTGTCATTGCTATTGTTCCTATAGATACTAACGTAAATCCGTACAATGGGTCTTATGATATTCGATCTCTTCGTGTCGGTAAAATTGTGAGTTGGTATGCTTCACACGTTAAAGTAAATTTATACGATGAACGAACGGGAGAACATAAAGATCTAATAATGCCCAAGCGCATAGTTAGCATTGTCGAGAATCCGCTATACGCTGTCATGAATGAGAGAAATAGCACCCTTCAAAGGCTTATGCGGAAAATCGCTATGCTAGATGCGATTGATGAACAGACAAGTTCGGGAAAATTAGATTTAATTATTCAGCTTCCATATGTGATAAAAACTGAGTTACAACGAACACAGGCCGAGAACCGAAGAAAAGAAATTGAGAATCAATTGAACGGTTCAAAATACGGAATTGCCTATACCGATGGTACTGAACGAATTGTCCAGTTGAACAGAGCCATTGAAAATAATTTGCAGGGACAAATTGAAGCTTTAAAAACAGAACTATATAGTCAGTTGGGCGTAACAAAAGAAGTGTTTGAAGGTACAGCCGACGATAAAGTTATGCTTAATTACTATAACAGAACTATAGAGCCTATTCTTTCGGCAATTGCCGATGAAATGAAACGAAAGTTTTTAACAAAGACTGCCATCACGCAAGGGCAGTCTATTTATTTCTTCAGAGATCCTTTCAAGCTTTCTAACTTAACTGATCTTGCTGAGGCTGGCGATAAATTTACGCGAAACGAAATCATGACGTCGAATGAAATTCGAGGAAAGATGGGCTTGCGACCTTCGAACAGTCCAGATGCCGATGAGTTGCGTAATAAAAACTTGAATAAGGCAAACAACCCTCCGGAACAATCTGACGAGCAAGAAGATTATGATGGGGAGAACTATGACCAGGAAAATTATGAGGATGAAGGATATGAAGAATAAAGGAGAAATTCAAAATGGGGCCGATTGATTATGACTTTAGTGGTTGGGCCACTAGAAATAATTTAAAATGCTCCGACGGAAGAACAATACGCCAAAACGCTTTTGCTGATAACGATGGTCAAATTGTTCCGCTTGTTTGGAACCATCAGCACAACGAACCGACCAATGTGTTAGGGCATGCGTTGCTTGAGAATAGACCAGATGGCGTCTATACATATTGTAAGTTTAACAATACTCCTAGCGCTATGCATGCAAAAGAAGCTGTCAGGAATGGCGACATTACTTCATTAAGTATATTTGCCAATCGTCTTAAACAGCGTGGCGGAGATGTTCTTCACGGTGCTATTAGAGAAGTGAGTCTTGTATATACGCCAGCAAATCCTGGTGCATATATCGAGATGTCCAATATCGCTCATGGCTATAACGGTATGGATGATATGGATGACGGGGAAGCTACAATTTATACGGGCTATAGATTTAGAATTTCTGATTCCTTATACCACTCCGATGATGGCGATGATTACGACGAGGAGGAACAGATGGCTAATGGAGACATGACCGTCCAGGATGTGTTTGATACATTCACGCCAGAACAGAAAAAAGTTGCGTATTTTTTGATCGCTCAGGCTGTTAACGGTGACTACGAAGACGACGAAGAGTATGACGACGAAGAGTATGACGACGAAGAAATGTCACATGCAGACGATGGAGATCTTACCGTCGCAGAGGTTTACGAAAGCTTAAGTCCTCTGCAGAAGAAGGTTCTTCATTATTTAATACAGAAAGCAGTGGAGGAATCCGGATCTATGCAGCACAGCTACGATGAAGATGAAATCTATGACGAAGATTACTACGACGATGATGAGTACTACGATGATGACGAAGAGTACTATGACGACGATGACGAAGAGTACTACGACGATGAGATCTATGATGAAGATGAGATCTATGATGAAGTAGCTCACTCTGGAGATTACGACGATTATGACGAGTACTACGACGATGACGAAGAGTACTACGACGATGATGACGAAGAGTACTATGACGACAATGACGAGTACTACTATGACGATGATGATATTTATGATGATGACTATGCTTATGAAGTAGGATACGAGTATGGTCTTGAACATGGCGACGATTATGGAGAAACATTTATGAAACAGAATGCTTTTGATATGTATGGAGATTATGCAGATATGGGTGATACACTTACACATTCCGAAGAAGCAGCGATCATTGAAGACGGCGAAAGACTTGGTAGCCTGAGGGATTCTTTCCTGGCACATGCCGATGAATACGGCATTGATAATATTGAGTATCTGTTCCCTGATGCCAGATCAATTGAAGATCGCCCTGATTTTATTCAGCGCGACACTGGTTGGGTACAGAAGGTTATGGGCGGAACTCGTCACACTCCTTTCTCCAGGATCAAGTCCATTCACGCTGATATTACCGAGAACGAAGCTCGGGCTAAGGGTTATATTAAGGGAAAGCTGAAGAAGGACGAAGTCTTCAAACTGCTCAAGAGAACAACCGATCCTCAGACAATTTACAAGAGACAGAAGCTGGATCGCGACGACATCGTTGATATTACAGACTTTGATGTTGTAGCTTGGCTTAAGACCGAGATGCGCCAGATGCTTGATGAGGAACTTGCCCGCGCTATTCTGGTTGGCGATGGCCGTACCGCATACGACGAAGACAAGATTTCCGATCTGCATATTCGTCCCATCTGGACTGATTCCGAACTTTACACCATCAACGTTCTGCTCACCATGACTGCTGCTGACGATGATGATTCCAAGGCTAAGAAGTTCATTCGCGCTGCTATTAAGGCTCGTAAGAACTACAAGGGATCTGGTACTCCTAGTCTGTACACAACCGAAGACATGCTCACAAACATGCTTCTGCTTGAGGACGGTATCGGACATGCTCTGTATGCCGATGAGGCAGCTCTTGCTCGTAAACTTCGCGTTAAAGAGATCGTTACTGTTCCCGTTATGGAGAATCTTTCCCGTGAAGTCGACAACGTCAACAGAACTCTCGACGGTATCATTGTAAACCTTCAGGACTACAACGTTGGTGCTGATAAGGGCGGTGCTATCAACATGTTTGATGACTTTGATATTGACTACAACCAGCAGAAGTACCTGATCGAGACTCGTTGCTCCGGCGCTCTTGTTAAGCCTCTGTCCGCTATTGCGATTGAGCATACAGTTTCTCAGTAAAAATCAAAATGAGGTAAAATTATGAAGTATTGCGGAAACATTGGCTTCATGCACACCGTTGATGAGGGCGATGGTATTTGGCGGGAAAAAATTGTAAGGCAGAAACTGTACGGCGATGTCCTGGATAATTACACTAGCCGTTGGCAAAATACAAGTTCGCAACAGAACGATAATTTGTCGGTTAGCGCTCGCATAAGCATTGTTGCTAACGCTTTCGCATTTCATAATTTTTCTGAAATTAGATACGCCGAATGGATGGGGGCTAAATGGACCGTCAGCAGTGTTGACGTTCAGCCCCCTCGGCTTATTTTAACTCTCGGAGGCGTTTACAATGGCGAGGACTAGAAAAGACTTTAATGCCGAATTAGTGGATTTTTTGGGGACTAAGAATGTGTATTACAATCCGCCAGAGAGTGTTAAAATCTCATACCCGTGTATAGTCTACAAACCATCCAGACCATCTGGTGTCAACGCGAACAACAAACGATATTTTAACATGAAGTGTTACGAAGTGACCATGATTAGCAGAGATCCTGAGTGGGGGTTGCCTGATCAAATGATGGAACATTTTTCGTTCTGTGATCTTGGCGTTCCTTTCACTACAGATAATCTTTGGCATTGGCCCTTCACTATTTATTATTAAGGAGGAAATCCTATGGCATTACTCAAATGGGATCAGACTGGCGAAAAGCTATACGAACTTGGTTGCGACCGCGCCGTTCTGTATAAATGCAAAGCCGATGGCACATATGATACTGGCGTTGCTTGGAATGGTCTTAGTTCTGTTAGCGAAAGCCCTAACGGCGGCGATTCTAACCCTATTTACGCCGATAACAAAAAGTATCTGGATCTTCGCGCAACTGAAGAGATCGAGGGAAGCATTGAAGCATACACATATCCCGAAGAATGGCTTGAATGCGACGGAACCGCACAGGTTGTTCCTGGTGTTCTGGTAGGCCAGCAGACTAGACTTATGTTTGGTCTTACTTACAGAACAATGATCGGTAATGATGTAAAACAGACCGATTATGGTTACAAGATTCATCTTATTTATGGCGCAACCGCATCTCCTTCCGAAAAGAGCTTCGAAACAGAAACCGATAGCCCCGATCCCCAGGCTTTCAGCTGGGATTACACAACAACTAAAGTTGAGCTGACCGGAGAGTATAAGAATTATCGTCCCACAGCTTCTATCGTTATTGACTCTACAAAGGTTAATGCTACGAAGCTTAAAGAGCTTGAGGATATTCTGTATGGTACCGATGCCGATGCAAGTACTAACACTGAGGGAACGGATCCTAGACTTCCTCTGCCCGCAGAAGTATTCGCTAAGTTCAAACAATAAGATACATATTTTGTAAGATCTTTCATTGAGGGGTATGGCTGTTAATCGCGGCCGCCCCTCTACTTTTAAAAGAAAGGACGACAGCATGATTACTAAGAAGATTACCTACACCAACTACAACGGTGAAGAGATTACGAGAGAGTTCATGTTCAATCTCTCGAAGGCTGAATTAGTTCATATGGAGTATACAACTCCTGGCGGATTTAAAGCATACGTCCAGAGCATTACCGAAGCAAAAGACGTTCCGGCTTTGTACTCTATATTTGAAAAAATTGTAAGGGAATCTTATGGCGAAAAGAGCCCCGACGGTGAGCGGTTCTTAAAGCTTGAAGCCGACGGAAAGACTCCGAAGTGGGTTGCTTTTAGTCAGACAGAAGCATACAGCGAACTGATCGTTGAACTTGTAACCAACACAGACGCCGCTATTCAGTTTATCAAAGGCGTTGGACCCACACCAGTTGATATTCCTGAAGGCGCAATTCAGAGCTAATGCTTACGTTAAAGACTCCTAAGGTTTCTCTTTGGGATGAACAGAATGAAAAGTTTCTATACATTCCAGAACAAACATTAGAGATGGAACATTCACTTGTCTCAATTTCAAAATGGGAGTCAAACTGGGAGATACCCTTTCTTAGTAAGGAAAGTAAAACCGTGGATCAACTTGTTGATTATTTGAGATGCATGACGCTCACTAAAAAAGTTGATCCCCGTGTTTTTTACTATATTACAACAAACAAAGAGCTGCTAAAGAAGGTTACAGATTATATAGAAAAGCCTATGACAGCAACTCGTTTTAAAGAAAAGCCCGGTCAAGCACGGGCAAATAGAACTTTAACTTCGGAGTATATTTACTATTTAATGATTGCATTTAACATACCGCAAGAGTATCAGAAATGGCACATTAATCGTTTGTTGACTTTAATTCAACTTTGTGATCGTAAAAATACCCCGAAGAAAAAAATGAGTAAACACGATATTCTCAAGAATAGGTACTATGAAAACGAAGCTCGAAAGAAGCTTTGGAAAACGAAAGGTTAATGTATGTCAATCATCACTATTAAACAGAAAGGCGATTTTAAAAAAGCAGATGCATATTTCAAGGCGCTAAACAAATCGCCTTGGTTTAATGTGCTTGATAAATACGGAAAGATTGGTGTTGATGCTTTGGCAAAAGCTACGCCGGTGGATACTGGGAAGACCGCTTCCTCTTGGGAATACAAGATCGAAAAGAAGAAAGATCAGATTACTATTTCTTGGAACAACACCAACGTCGTTGACGGCGTTCCAATTGCTGTGATTCTTCAATACGGTCACGGTACCGGCAATGGTGGATACGTTCACGGCAAGGATTACATACGACCGGCTCTAAAAGAAGTCTTTGAAAAGTTAGCCAATGAGGCTTGGGAGGAGGTCAGTAAGTTATGATAAATGGTCTTGTTGATCAGCGTATTGTCGAGATGAAGTTTGACGCTGGTCAGTTTACTGATGGCGTCGCACAAAGCATTCTCTCGATTGATAACCTTAAGAAAGCATTAAACTTTACTGGCATTGGCGCTGGCATCGATAAACTTGGTGCTGCTATTGGCGGTATCACTCTTTCTCCTCTTTCGAATGGAATAGAAGAAGTTACTAACAAGTTCAGTATGCTCCAATACATGGGGCTTAAAGCGTTAACTGATATTGCTAACGCTGCTGTATCGGCTGGCGAACGAATGGTTAAAAGTGTTTCTGTCGACCAGGTAGCTGCCGGTTGGGATAAGTATGCGGAGAAGACATCATCTGTTCAGACTATTGTATCAGCGACCAAAAAGTCTGTAGACGAAGTTGAAGCTGAGCTGGATAAACTGAACTGGTTTACCGACGAGACATCCTATAACTTTACCGATATGGTTCAAAACATCGGTAAGTTTACGAACAATGGCGTTGAGCTAAAAGCGGCAGTAACTTCGATGGAGGGTATTTCTACTTGGGCCGCTTCTGCCGGCGCTAATGTTGGTGAAGCAAGTCGAGCTATGTATAACCTTTCTCAGGCTATGTCCGTTGGGTCTGTTAAGTTGATGGACTGGAAGTCTATCGAAAATGCCAACATGGCGACTCAGGAGTTTAAGCAAACTGCCATTGACGCTGCAGAGGCATTAGGAACTCTTGAGAAAGTAGGTGAAGACACTTGGCATGTCATCGGTACAAAAGCTGATCACACAGTTAGTACTACAGATTTTAACTCAAATCTTTCTGATGAATGGTTCAACGCAGATGTTCTTCAAACTTCTCTGAAAGTTTATGGTAACTTTACAGATACGCTTCAAAAAGCTATAGACGATCTTGACGGAATGGATTCTACCAGGTTGCTTCAGTGGTTAGATGAGTATCGTGAAGGAACATTAGACTGGGACAAAGCCATTAAAGAAACCGGCAAGTCAGAAGAAGAGCTGAAATCCATTTTTAAAGATTTGACAGTTGATATTTCACTTGAGGATGCCCTAGATCAAGCTACTGATAGTTTTCACAAGTTTAATAGCAGTATTTCTAAAACAGAAATTCTGGACTATCTGGACCAGTATAATAACGGAACAAAGTCTTTGGATGAAATAGCGGAGGCCACTAAGGTTGATGCTGATGTAATCGAAGATGCTTTTTACAAGATAAATCATTCTGGCTTTTCTCTTGGCGAAAAAGCTTTTAGAATGGCTCAGGAAGCCAAGACGTTTCAAGAGGCAATAGATTCTGCCAAGGATGCCGTTTCAACAAAGTGGATGGCATTTTTTCAAACCATATTCGGCAACTATGAGCAGGCCAAGGTATTGTGGACGGATCTTTCCATTGAACTCTGGAACATATTTGCCGGACCGATTGACACGCTCGATACAATCGCAGAAGCTTGGGCTGAGGCTGTTTGGAAAGAGGCAGAAGGCGAAGAAGAAGCCATAACTGAAAGAGATCGTTTAATTGAGGCTTGGTATACCGCGTATGAAAACGTTGCAAGTATAGCCTCGCAGATTAAAGAATCGTTTCTTGCTGGGATATTTGGAGATACGTTCTTCGATAATGAAGGAGAAGAAGCGGCACAAGTATTCGTTGACTTAACTGAACGTTTCCATGCGTTTGCAGAATCAATAGAACCCAGCGAGGAGTTACTTGCTGCCTTGGGTCAGATATTCGAAGCCCTTGGCAAAGTTATTGGAATCTTCGGTCATATTTTTGGTAATGTCTTTACCCTGTTCTTTCACATTCTCGGCGTGCTCTCTCCATTGGTAACATATTTTGCACAATGGATCAGCGTGCTGAGCGGTGGAATTTTTGTGTTCGACGATTGGCTAACAACTACCGATTTGATCGATCAAGCATTTGAGTTTTTAACAAAAGTGATTGATAAAGTTGTGTCTGTTGTTAGCGACCTGTTCAATCTGTTTGTAGACTGGACCGGAATCGACTTTAGTTTCTTAAAGTTGGACGAGAATAACGATGTATTCTCACAATGGGAAAAATTCACCGGCATAATTGGCGATCTTTGGCATAATTTAGAGAATTTTCTTGGAATAGACATAAAGATGCCTGATTTCTCTAAGGTTACTGACTTTTTTGAGAAAATCAAAGGTATATGGAAGATATCCCATCTTACTCGGGCTGCTGGTTTTTTTGTTGGAGACGAGGATTTGCAGCCGATCATAGACAAGCTGCAGCGCATTTATGACATCGGAACCAATTTTGTAAAGTATTTTCTCAAAGACTTCTTCAACATCGATGTCAAGTTTGCAAGCTTCAGTGACGTTTTTCTTGCATTTTCTGAACACTTTTCGTATTTAAAAGATGTTGGCGGTTCTGTCATTGGAGTGTTTAAAGAACTTGTAGGTATATTTTTCGATTTCTTTAAGTCTGTTTCCGGTGACGGGGAAGCAACGTTTTCATTCTCTAACGCCCTTACAAATTTGGGAGGTGCTGTTAAGAAAGTACTCGACTTCTTTAAACCTCTTGGCGATTTGATATTCAAGGCGGCTACGGCCATTAAAACCTTCTTAGCGAATCTCAGAGAGCAGGGTGTTCTAATCACCATCGTTAATACGATTAAAACTCTCTGGGGCTATTTGAAAAGTTTGTTATCCACACTCGGAAGCATGTTTAGTAAGTTTGTAAGCGGAGCAAAAGATGCTGCTGGCGCTTTTGACTTTCAAAAATTCTTAGACATACTAAAGGGTGTTGCCGGAATACTTATTAGCGGCGGATTCGTCAAGATATTGTTCAATGTCGGCAAAGGGTTTGGCTGGCTTGCTAATGCATTTGCGGCGTTTGGAAAGTCTGGAGAAGGAGTTGCCAATATTTTGGAAGCTCTTTCTAATGGCATTGGGGAAGGTGGATCTGGCCTCGTCGGTTCTTTAAACGAATTGGTAGACGGAGTTATAGATTCGTTCAAGGAAGGAGACGTAGTCGCACAGTTTAAGAAAATTGCGGTGTCCATAGCGATTCTCGTAGGTGCTATTTTTGTACTGTCTACAATAGACGGTGGTTCATTACGAAATGCTTGTCTCGCTATCACAACGATGTTCGCTGATATTTTCGGCTCAATTTGGCTGTTCTATAAGAATGGCGGGTCACAGGGAAATGAGAAAGCGCTTTCTTCGTTGTCTACATCCATGATAAAACTAGGCGCGGCAATACTTATCATGTCGTTGGCGGTTAAATCTCTAGCGAAGTTAGACGGGGATCAAGCAGAGATCGCGATCGAATTATTAACTGGACTAATGCTTGAAATGTTCTTATTTGCTAAGGGCATGGAGAAGAGTCAAAATGGTTTTATGGATTCTGCAAAATCGATGATTAAGATCTCTATTGCGATTTTGATATTGTCCAGTTCTATAAAAGCTCTTGGAAAACTAGATCCAAACCAAGCTGAACAAGGAATCATAGCTTTGGGGGCTGTGTTTACAATCATCGGTATTTTCATATACGCCATGGGACAATGGGCAAATCCTAATCTTACAAAAGAAGTTGGACAGTCTCTAAAACAAATGGCAATTGGTGTCCTGGCATTATGTGCATCTGTATATATTTTAGGAAAGCTCGACACAGATCAGTTGAAAAAGGGACTTGGCGCTGTTGCGGCTATAATTCTTGCAATTGGTGTGTTCGCAAAACTCTCTGAGAAGTCGAAGGGTTTTGTAGGAAAAGGGCTTGGAATTATTCTTATGGCTGCAGCAATGCTGATATTTGCAAATGCAGTTAATAAGATGAAAGCTGCTGCAGCAGATAATGCTGAAGCTTTCTTACAAGGACTCGTTGGGCTTCTTATAATTATGATCGGTCTTACCGGAGCGTTTCTCGCATTACAAAAGGTTGACGTAGTAAAGATTTCCGCCGGTTTTATATTGGTCGGAAAGGCCATGACCCTGATGGCTTCGGCTTTGTTTGTGATTGGAAACATTCCGATGCCAGCGTTGATTGCCGGCTTTATCGCCATGGCCGCAGCTTTGTTTATATTTGGAGTTGCCGTATATGCATTGGCTGGTGTTGGCCCTGCGATTTTATTCGTAGCTGGCGGCTTTACATTAATGGCGCTAGGTTTATTAATGCTTGGCCCGGCCTTAGTCGGAGTTACAGCTGGACTTCTCGCTCTTGGCGGTGCGCTGCCGATATTAGTTACTGATTTTATAGCTGCCGCTGGTATTTTTCTAGCAGGTCTTAATTCGTTAGGACCGATACTGGTCGGTATTCTTATGAAGTTGATTGAGATAGTCTGTCGAGTTATTGTTGGTAGCGTTAGCACCATAGTCACAACAATACTGACAGTCGCTGCGGAATTATTTGCGCGCCTTTCTGTTCTAGTTCCGCAAGTGATTCAATTCGCTACGCAGTTGATATTAGGCTTGATTTATGGATTAATAACAAACATGAACGCTATAATTCAAGCCGGCATTGATCTGATGGTGTCGTTCGTCAACGGGATGGCAAACGGTCTTCGCGAAAACCAAGGGGCGATTATTGGAGCCGTTGCAAACTTATTAAGTTCCATCATTGAGATGGTTATTTATACGCTTCAGGTCATAGCCGAGAAGATACCAGGAGTCGGGCAGGATATTTCAGATGCGCTCGAAGAGGCTAAACAACAAGTACACGATACTCTCACAACAACTACGGCCGAAGCAGAACAAGCTGGCGCAGCAGCTACCGAAGGATATTCTAGCGCAACTTCAGGCATTGCTACCGCTACTTCTACGGCGATGGGTAATGCGTTGAGCGGAATACAAAACATGGACGCCTGGGGTGCGCTTGGTACCCAACAAGGTAATGCATACGGCGATAATCTAGCTACCGCTCTTAATTCTATACCTACCGATGGAAAAGTTGACATGACATCTATCGGTCAGTATTTTAACGAAGGTACAGCTCAGGGAATGCTTGATTCCAATTATTTGGTTACCGATGCTGCTTCTACTAACTCGGACGAGATGATGCAGAAGTATTACGAACAACTCGGAATTAACTCTCCTTCGACAAAAGGTATTGAAATTGGTATGTACCTCGACCAAGGCATTGCACAGGGTATGCGAGATAATCAGTTTGAGATCTTCAATGTGATTACTGAGATATTTAATGCCTATATGGTTTCTTCTGAAGAACAGATCAACCAAGTCAAACAACAAGGTATAAAACTTATCAACATGTTTGTTACTGGTATGCGTAGTAAAATGCCGTCTGTCACAAGTTTCTTCAGAACTCTGTCGAACAGTGGAGCGCTTTATCTCGGAATGATAATGCAGATGAAATTCTACGGTTACGGCAAAAATGTAGTCCAGGGTTTAGTAGATGGTATGGACTCTAAGCTTCAAGCCGTTAGAGATAAGGCTCGGCAGATCCATGATGTTGCTTCTGGCGCTTACACTGCCGCCAGTGAAATTTCATCGCCTTCCAAGGTATTTTTCCGATTCGGTGAATACACCGTTCAGGGTTTGGTCAATGGTATTCACTCCATGCTTGGTGATGCAGCAGACGCATCGACAGATCTCGGCATGGCCACCATTAATGCCATGAGCGACGCTGTTCATTATGCCGCGGCAATCGCTGAAGGTGAAATTGAACTTTCGCCAACCATTAAACCTGTAATGGATCTTACATACGTTCAGGATGGAATTGCTCAGATTAATAGTTTGCAGACTAGAACTCTTGCGCTCGATGCAACTGTTACAACTTCAAAATGGGATACGATCGATAAACTTTCAACAAGATTAGATGTGTCCGATCAAACTGTACAAACAATTGTCAAGAAACTTGGCGATCAGAGTGCTAAACTCGATGGTCTTATTGATCTTCTTAGCAATACTGCGATTGTTCTTGACGGAGATGTAGTTGTTGGAAAACTTTTACCGAAGATCGACAAAGGTCTTGGTAGAAAAGCTAAAGCCGTTGGAGGCCGGAGATAATGTATCATTCTATATATTTCGGTGAAATGAATACTTGGGATGACTGGAAATTAGTTCCGGCCGAATTTCCAAGGTTTAAACCACCAGAAGCAAAAACTTCGATTATTGAAATCCCAGGGGCCGATGGGTCCCTGGATTTAACTGAATCCTTAACTGGGGATGTCAAGTTTAAAAACAGAACCGGATCTTTAACATTTTATGCTTATGATGAAGGTCGTGAATGGTACAACTACTACTTCAACATGATCAACTATTTGCATGGGCAAGAGATGACGGTCGTGTTTGAAGACGATCCGATGTATTATTGGATTGGTCGTTTTTCCATCAACGAGTGGAAATCCAATCCCCCGACAAAAATAGTTGTTGACTATAACGTTCATCCATATAAGTACGAAGATACGGATTCTAGTTATCGGTGGGAGTGGGATCCTCACAACTTTAACACAGAACTTTGTAGAGACCACGGTCATTTCTATGAAATTGATGGCACGAGAATCGTAAGGATGCAAGGAAGTAAGTTAAAGTCTTCTCCTGTATTTACGGCATATATAGAGGATGGGGATACTCTTTCTCTATGTCACGATGGTGTTCTATACCCTCTTGTGGCCGGAACAAACAAGTTCTTGAGTATTTCTCCAAGCATGGGGATCTCGGTTTTCATCTTTTCTGGTAAAGGTCAAGTTAGTATTGCATATACAGGAGGATATTTGTAATGTATCTCGTTTATGCAGATGGCGAGTTAATGCATGATCCGCGTTTAGAAGATGACAGATATTCACTTATCGACCCGGTTTTGTCCTTGAATTTGGACGAAGCCGGGACTTTTACTTTTACAATGACTCCGAATCATGCAATGTACGATTCTTTGGAAAAGATGTCTACAATCGTAACGGTTACGGATGGCCAATCTACATTGTTTAGAGGACGAGTTATACAAGACGATAAGGATTTTTACAACAACAAACAGGTTAGTTGCGAGGGTATGTATGCGTTTTTGATGGACTCAATCGTTCGCCCACATTCAAAGACTATGCAGTTAGAAGCATACATCGCTTGGCTAATACAGAACCACAATTCACAAACGGATGCATATAAACACTTTTATCCTGGCGTTGTAAATGTTGAAGGTACATATTCTGAGAATACTTTTGAAGTTGAAGATTATACCTCGACATACGATCGGTTTTCATCTCTTGTGGACGAGTATGGAGGATATTTTCTAGCTCGAGAAACAGACGGTTTGTACTATCTGGATTTTCTTGTTGACGCTGGAGACATTGCCGATCAAACTATTGAATTCGGTGTAAACCTCTTAGATGTTACCAAAACTATAGACGCCTCAAACATATTTACAGTTTTAATTCCAACCGGTGGCGTACCAGACAATTCAAAAGACAATAAAGCAATCGATATTAAATCTGTTAATGGCGGTAAGGATTACATTGAAAACGGAACTGGCATCTCTTGGTTCGGTAGAATTGTTCAGCATCATGAGTGGTCCGATATTAAAAAGCCTTCCGAGTTACTCGAAGTGGCTAAAGAATATTTGAACTCTAGCATCTATATGGCGGTTTCGTTGGAAATCGGAGCGGTAGATCTTGGTCTTATAGATTCGACATACGGGTCTATTAAACTTGGAGATTTTGTTCGTGTTAAATCTGAGCCGCATGGAATAGACGAATATTTTACATGCACCGGGATTGAGTACGATCTGATTTCTCCAGAAAACACAAAGTACACATTTGGAGCAAACGAGTCAGACCTTCTTTCTGAGCAGACGGCAAAAACATCAGATAGTATACACAATGAGATTACAAATTTGAACACAACGATTCAGCAAGGAAATTCTTACAGTTCCGCTACGTATGTACATCAGGATGAGCTGAACGACGCCATCAATCGTTTGACTAATTCAGACATTGACTCTATTTGCGCTTCTTAAAAATTATTGGAGAAATTCAAAATGGCAGATAAAAAGTATCTAGATTATGACGGCTTGCTTTATTTCTGGTCAAAGATTAAAGCAAGATTCGATGGGGCTATTTCCAGTATCACCGGAGATGGCTCATCGACAACGATTACATACACAAAAGTAGACGGAACAACAGGCACCTTTATCACAAAGGATACGACCTATTCCGAGGCGACAACTGATGCTGCAGGTCTAATGTCTGCCGCCGATAAAACAAAGTTAAACGGTATTGCAACCGGTGCGAACAAAACTACGGTAGATAGCAGTCTTAGTTCTTCATCTACCAATCCCGTACAGAATAAGGTTATTAACACTGCTCTTGCGGCTAAGGCGCCATTAGCAAGTCCCGCACTTACAGGAACACCAACCGCACCTACTGCGGCGGCTGGAACAAACACTACACAGATCGCAACCACAGCGTTTGTAAAGTCGGCAGTGGATACATCAGCGAGTGGTCTTAAGATTTTTAAGACTGTAAAAGTCGGCGATACAAGTATTGCGGCAGATAGTGCGACAGACACACTGACGTTAGAGGCTGGCGATAATGTGACGCTTACGCCCGACGCTACCAATGACAAAGTAACAATCGCAGCTACTGATACGACTTATTCTGAGGCAACAACCGACGCCGCAGGTCTCATGTCGGCTGCAGATAAAACAAAGTTAAATGGTATTGCAACCGGAGCGAATAAGACCACGGTAGATAGTAGCCTTAGTTCTACGTCCACCAACCCCGTACAGAATAAGGTCATTAATACCGCTCTTGTGGCTAAAGCACCGTTAGCGAGTCCTGCTCTTACCGGCACGCCAACTGCACCCACCGCAGCAGCTGGAACAAACACTGCACAGATCGCAACCACGGCGTTCGTTAAGGCTGCGGTTGATACGGCGTCCGCTGCTGTTAGATCGTTCAGCAAAGTAAAAGTAGGCTCAACAACTGTAGAGGCAGACAGCGCAACAGATACGTTGACGTTAGAAGCTGGTGCTAACGTAACCATTACGCCAGATGCTACCAATGACAAAGTGACAATCGCGGCTACAGATACGACCTATGCTGAGGCAACAACTAGCGCTGCAGGCCTTATGTCAGCGGCCGATAAGGAGAAACTCAACGGTATTGCAACAGGAGCGAACAAAACTACGGTAGATTCTTCGCTGAGCTCGTCGTCCACTAATCCTGTGCAGAACAAGGTCATTAATACTGCATTAGGCAATAAAGCCAATCTTGCTTCGCCGACATTCACCGGAACGCCAAAAGCTCCGACAGCGGCGGCTGGGACTAATACTACACAGATTGCTACTACGGCTTTTGTCAAGGCTGCAGTTGATACGGCGGTCTCTGGACTGTACAAGTATAAAGGATCGGTGGCGACTGCGTCTAATCTTCCGACAACTGGTAACGTAACGGGCGACGTTTGGGACATTCAGCAGACATCCACCTACGGCGCTCCTGGAACCAACGTTGTGTGGAATGGTGAAGCTTGGGATGCGTTGGGAGGCCTATTTGAAATCACATCGATTACCAATTCAGAGATCGATACTATCTGCGCGGCTTAAAATTCAAAATGGGAGGTATAAGCCTTGGGCTACTTAGACAATACGGGCTTAGCCTACTTTTGGGAGAAGATTAAGTCCAATTTCTTTCCGGGTACAAAAGAGATTCCAGAGAATGCTGATCTAAATGATTACAAAACTCCTGGTGTATATTGTTGCCCTACTAATGCCGCGGTAGCAACGCTTGGAAATGTACCGACAGCTAAAGCTTTTTCGCTTATTGTTTATAGAACCGGAAATAGTAACAGTTGTGTGCAGTACGTTTCCGTATTTTCAACCGGTCTTGCAAGTCAGGGTGAACAAGACTATGCCAACCGAATATTCACAAGAACATACTATTGGGATAACGGTTGGTCACCGTGGGTTCAAATAGTAACAAGTTTGGATAGACCGGTCGACTATACATCTGTTGGATGGACACTAGATACTTTTGCCGATCATTGCTGGCACAAAATTGCAACTATTAAAAGCACAGCTAGTACAACGGATCGTAGGGCGATATTTAGTGTGACAGATTCGTATTGGGGTGGCACTGGAGCTCCAAACGGGAGGCCCGATTTAAAGTATGGAATACTTCATGTTCACATTCGGAAAATCGTTAACGAGGTTGCGGCCGGCAGAAAATTAACATGGAATCTTAATTGTGGTTACGACCCTAATGATTTCCTATTGGTTTACAATCCAGTTGACGATAGTGACGAGATTTGGACGAGGGTCCCCAATAGATGGAATTTTCGAACATTTAATCTTATAGAAACGGGATTGGTGTACGGCGGTAATCGTTATTATCAAACATCGACAAATCCTATCGAAATGTATGGGCGTGTTAAAGACGCTGACGGTTATGCTTCTTATCCAACTGGCGATGGCTATGCTGTTGTTAAATCCGAAAACTCAGTCATTGAACAGCCGTCTAGAGGTATTGTCGATCTGGGGGTATATTACAATCGCATATCAACTAAAAGATTAACATCTGCTAATAACTTTCAATGCGGCGATGCTAGTTTAAAATATTTTAATTCAACATCGTCAATGTCTATAGCGGAAGGTAAACCGGTCTATACGAAGTCGTTAAGCGGTATGGATTCTCACATTCTTCACTTGCCGTGGGATAATACTGGCGGGTATGATTCTCAGATTGCTATACCAAACAATCTCAATCAGCTGGCTGATCGAAACGTTATAAGAACGGTACAATGGCGCGGAGGGACTGGCCATACTGAAACGTTGGAAGATGGGACAAAAATTCAAACTAACTGGTCCGATTGGCAGCATATTGTCGATAGCCAGTTTGTATTTGATGGTGTTCATCCAAAACAAAGATACATAAACCATTATGCTGTTTGCGATACATATGGCAATAATACCGAAAAGAAAGTTGATATTTCCAACTTTGAATTAAACGATGGTGCGTTTGTTATCGTTCAATTTAAGTACAAAAATACTTCTGATAGAAATAGCATAAGTCTTAACGTTAGCAATACAGGCTCAAAACCAATTCGCTATAAAGGCGAGGCTTTATCCTCAGATACATATTTGGGCGAAAACCAAGTATACATGTTTGTCTACGACGGGAATAACTGGGAGCTTGTCGGCTCTGTTGATACAAACGATGTTGACCGTTTGAAATTTGGTGGGAGAGTCAAAGCCTTTTCTGATATTTTGTCTGGAAACATTGTGGTCGGAAATGGTTCTTCATATTTTCCACTAAAATCTGGAAACCCTTTTGACATTTCGCAGCCAATACTATTTGCAAAGACTGGTATTCAAGCTAATGAAACCGGTTCTGATGTTTATACACAGTATAATTTTAATTTGACAACAACTCAGGTCGGCGTATTCGAACCGTTTAAACCGGTTTACATTAAAGGGACTTTGAACGGAAACATATTTTCCCCGATTAGCACGGCGCCTTTGACACAGACAATTCCGAATGTAGACGACGGCTATCAGTATATTTATCTAGGTCAGATGTATAACGCATCATTCATTCAGTTAACGCCAATTCATAATGTTTATGAATACGTGAATGGATCGTTCTGTCTATATGAACCAAAAGCGACAAATGCGGAGATAGACGCGTTGTTCGATTAGAGATTCAAATAGCAAAAATTCCCCGGGTGGAAAATTCTAGAAAACTGCATATTTCACGATTGAAAGGAGAGTTATATGAATGGCTTCAACAGTTAATAAGTTATTGGATCTGAATGGACTTCAGTATTTTTGGAACGAGGCCAAGACAAAATTCGTGGAGCCGGCTCTTTTAAACGGCGGTTTAAATTTTGAATATTTAACAACGCAATATTACTGGTGTCCAAATCGTCCAGAGTATGACACGTACCAAGGAAAACCAACAGAACCGCAGGGTGTTGCATATTTGGGGGATAACAAGGTTGTATCAATTGCGTGCCCTTATCGAAGTCACTCGAACGACGATAATACCAATGGCGTTACAGAGGGTGCTCCACTTTTAAATGATAAAAGTGAGTTTAAAATTTTTGCGGGTGTTAATCAGCCGCAGTATAGCACAGTAGACGCAACATATCAGATTAGTGGACTGGGACATTCTAATTCTCTTAGCTATATTCCGGAGAAAAATCTGCTTCTAGTGTCTGTGCATTCATATTCTACCATAGTGAGTGGTAGCGGATTAACGGCCAAATACAAAAGGTGGCATTCTAAGGATATAAAGGTTTTAGATCCTACAAGCGGATATCAAGCCATAGCTACTATTTCTGTAAATACGGATACCGTTGTTACCGAGATACGTAACACATATTCAAAAGACGTTACTATTAATAACTTGCCTTTTGTTGCGTATGACAAAATTAAAAAGAAGTTATACGGTTGGGTCGGAGACTTTTATTTGGTAGAGATACCAATACCAACGGACAACCAGGGCAACATAATAACTGGTCAAAGCGTCGCCCACCTTGTTACTAGAATTACAAAACCACAGGTAATTGGCGGTGGGCAACAGGGCTTTGCTGTTATGGGCGATTTTGTATTTTTGGTTAAAAATTTCCCAAATCAAGTTTGGGTGTTTAGTCTCGCGCAGAATAAGATAGTTCGTTGTTATACAATACCCGATTACGATTGTTTTGGACACAAAATTCATTACGTTGAAGGAATCGATTATGATCCAGAGACTGGAGATTTTTATTTAGCTTCGTTCGTGGTGACGAGTTATTGGCAAAGAAGAAAAAGTCAGTATAAACGAGCTTGTTATATTCATCGCTTTAATCCTTTCAAAGATTCCCCTGGAGCATTTAACGCTTTTGGATATTATGACAAGACGTCCGGTACTTATGTATATACGAGTTATTATAGCGCTGACTCAAATGCAGTTCGTAATCTGACAGTAAATTTGCCGTCAAAAGTAACGCCGCATCAACGAGGTGATGACTATTATCCGTTTGGTACAATCGGCGAAGCTATTACAGCATTGCAAAGTGGAAAATTCCCACAGGCATACATGATTTATTTTTTAAGTTCTGGACTATACGATGAATACGTTACCATAACCAATGTTGAATGTAACTTCAATGGGGAAAACATTACTGTTCACGGATTGGATATTCAGAATTCAAGAATAAAATTCAATAATAATGTAACCGTAGACGGAACAAATGTAAAAAATGCACCGCCTTTGTACATACATAGCAGCAATGTTGGATTTAATGGATTTTCTTTAACCGGCAACATTGACATTGTTTCTGATAGCGATCCGGCGTGGGCGTTACGTGCATTACTGTACGCCGCAGAAAGCGAAGTGGATTGTAGTTCTGGATCCTATGTCTTTAATGGTGGAAGTAATTGCCAGTTTGATATTTCCCTAGTTAGATCCAAGTTTATTTCGGCAAACCCTGCTACCTCCGTTGCCACAAACAGCACACATAAAGTTATTCGATTATCTAATAGTGAATGGCGTGGAGGAAGACCAGAACCGGATTGGGATATACGGCTAATCGGTTGTATCCGCGGCGGTTTTAATGCTAATAAAATTTCCGATGGAGATGCACCATATGGATTTTTACGCGTCGCTGTTCAAACGGTAAATGGTAACGACATACGCGGTTACGGTTCAGCATTACTTTATAAAGGATCGGGCAATGGTTTGGTTGCACATTCTCCAACTCCGTATGGTAATGTTAAAACGACTATAGATTCAGACGGTAATGTAACCGCGACGGCTTTTGATGGAACTCCAAACCCGTCTGGTGTTACATGTTCTACAACTTTCGTTGAATACGGTTAAGGAGGTATATTTTCATGCCAGATGAAAACACAAACGTTACAACCCCCGAGGAGAATACAGATCCAAATACTCCAACCGATGGCAATACTGAAACAACTACGACGGGAGAAGAACAATCAAACATAGAGTTATATTTGCAGACCATCGAAACCGCTGTTTACGGCGAAGACATGCGCCAGGCGATCCATGATGCGATTAAAGAATGCTATAAGGATGGCGATCGGGCATCCATTGATATGACGGCTCGTGACAATATTGAGTTGCTTAGCGCTCGATTTGACGTGTTCGTTGCCGGACTCAATGTTGAATCTTCTTCTACAAGCGCAATGGAGTATGATTCTTGTTGTACAGCAGACACAAACAACACGCCAACGGCTGTGCGTATTGGATCTGTTGTTCAACTTAGTGGGCGTGTTAGATTAACGAAAGCTGTCAAATTGACCGATTGGGGAACTTACCAGTTGTTATTCACCGTGCCCGAAGGATACAGGCCCGATACTGATCATATTTACACGGTTCAGAAGTTTGACGATTCTTATGGTATACAGATTCAGGCAAACGGACGAGTTAGATTGAATCGATTTGGAAATTCTGAAAAGTATCCAGTTACAGTTCCAAAAGATACGGTTCTAAACGTTACGATTGTATATTTGTGCACAGAGGCGGTTGGGTCCGAGTCGCCTAGTGAATGGGCAGAGATTGAAGATGCTCGTATAGGAAAAGACGGCACCGTTCACGAAAGTCTTGGGGCAGCTATCCGTTCTATATCTGTTGGCGGAGCAGAAGATTATACTGCGTTGTCTCTTCGAGTGGATGAACTCGAACAAAACAAGAACACTATGGCCTCGCAGATTACCGCCTTGCAAAACGCGGATACGTCCTTGACAAATAGAGTAGCGGCATTAGAAACTTCACAAGGCGCTGCTTACAGTTTAATTGCTACCGCAGATATTGATTCAATATTAACAATATAGGAGATGGCATGGGTCAATACATAGTTACAGTCATCGTTGCTGTCTTCACAAGCGTTTTCGCTAGTACCGGTTTTTGGTCGTGGTTAACTGCTAAGAATTCAGGACGAAACGCCGAGAAACAGCTTTTGGTTGGTTTAGCACACGATCGTATTATCGCCCAATGCGAGATGTTTATTGCTCGCGGGTATGTAACAAAAGATGAATACGAGAACTTACATGATTATTTGTACGTTCCGTATATTGCGGCCGGAGGAAACGGCACAGCTAAGAAGCTTATGGGCGATGTCGATAAACTTCCGGTTAGAATGACCTAATTTAAAAATTCAAAATGGGAGGTTTGTTGTGAAAATTTCAAACAAAATCTACGACTACATCAAACTTATCGCTCTGATCATTGCTCCTCTTACGGTTCTTGTTGGTTCTATTGGAACTGCTCTGGGACAGGATTGGTCCGTTGCTACTGGAATACTGGCTGCGATCGATGTGTTTGTCGGTTCTGTAGTTGTTATTCTCAAGAAGTGGTACGACGAAACGCAGAGCAAATAACCCCCGGGGAAGATTTATGGAAAACACCGATAAAGAGGTTAGGTTTGATATTTATTGCCAGACCTGTCATAACAAGAATACTCCAGAAACGGAAGATCCATGCAACGACTGTCTTGCAGAGCCTATTAATCAGGGAACAAAGAAACCCATATTCTGGAGCGAATCCAAATAATGGAGGACTACTATGGCCCTAAGTGATGCTCAACAGAAATTTATAAATAATGTGGCGAAGTATGTGCAACAGTACGCTCCGTCATATGGCATCAAAGTATATTCTCCGATCATTGCACAAGCAATATTGGAGAGCGGATGGGGTAAATCTTCCCTCGCCGCAAAGTACCACAACTATTTCGGACTAAAAGCTGGTACGGCCTGGAAAGGAAAAACGGTTAACATGAAAACCGGTGAAGAGTATACGCCGGGAGTTCATACAACAATTAGTGCATATTTTAGGGTCTATGATTCCATGGAAGAAGGAATTAAAGGTTACTTTGAATTTATTCAATTGGCCAGGTATTCCAATCTACGCGGAGTCACAGACCCTAAAAAGTATTTGGAGATTATTAAAGCCGATGGGTATGCTACATCTAGCACATACGTTAAGAATACATACGCTTTAGTGACCAAGTACAATCTTACACAATACGATATTAGTCCAATTAGCCAGAAGATTGTAGAAGAAACGGTTGAAATTTCAGACCGTGTTAAGATCGTCAACCTGGTTACAAGCTGGCTTGGGCGTAAAGAATCTGACGGTAGCCATAAGTATATTATCGACCAGTACAATAAAATTAAACCACTTCCGATTGGTTACAAGATGAAATATTCTGACTCATGGTGTGCTGGCGGACTTTCTGCAGCTGCATATTTGTGCGGTTTGGGGGATAGGTACCCGCTTGAATGCTCTTGTCCTAGAATGATTACTAAGGCTAAAGACATGGGTATTTGGGTTGAGAGTGACGCATACGAACCAAAGATTGCAGACTGGATATTATACGACTGGCAGGATTCTGGATCGGGAGACAATAAAGGAAACCCGGATCATGTCGGTATGGTCGTTGATATTAACGGAAGTAATCTGAAGATCATCGAATGTAATCTATCCGACTCGGTTAAGTATAGAACAATCAAAGTGAACGGTCGCTATATTCGCGGCTATGTTGCGCCCAAGCTTTCCGGAGAAGAAAAACATATTCCGGATGCAAAGCCTGTTTCTTCAGCTCCATCTACAAAGATTATGTGGACCGGAAAGATTAATGGGTATGGAGTACGCTGTAGATCTTGGGCCGGTACGAAATATTCCGAAACCTCTTTCTCTCCGTTTGAAAAAGGTCAGCTTGTACAGGTCTGTGACCAGATCAAATCTAATTCTAACAACATTTGGTATTACGTATACGTACCCAAAGTAAGAAAGTATGGGTTTGTATACGGCAAATACGTAACAAAAATTTAATACGGTACCATTAATATTTTAACCATCCATAGGAGGACTCTATTATGGAACTCGCAAGAAGAAGTAACTTTAAAATCGATGTCACAAATATTGCTACGGCAGATGTAGTAATCAGAAAAGGTCTTAAACCGATTGATTTTATCGGAGTAATTGTTGTGACTGGGCAGGGAGCTGGACTGATCACCTTAGCGGAAGAAAGTAATGGCGCTGTAAGCTTTGCCTTGGGAGAAGCTGCATATAGTTACAATCCTACAACGGGCGAGATCACCGTTGTGGAATCTGAACCCGCTGGCGATAACGGACAGACTTAATTAAACTTCTCGGCAACAAAAACGAAAGGACTGATATTTATTGGCTAATAAATTAATTTCTCTAAATAATCTTGCGAGATACCACCAGAAACTTTTGGAGCATTATGACGCACGAGTGCTTGCTGATGAACCAAGCGGCGGTGATGACGCGGATTATTTAGAGAATCTTTTTGCAGAGGGCCGAATCCTTTTACAACCCGGAGCACATTATATTATCGGACACACTATTGTGCTGCCGGAGGGAACCGACGTTGAGATGAATGGAGCAACCATAGAGTACAACGGCGACTCTTTTGACAAAACACCAAATCATTACAGAAGTGGTTGCGCTTTTTTAAACGTACACGATCCACATCCGGCAAGTGCGTCTGATCCAGATCGATCTATTACAGAATACAACGGACGTGGTAATATGCGTTTCAAAAACGGAACGTTTATTAATTGTGCTTTTGGATTTCTTCATTCTCATGATGTTTCTTTTGAAAATATTACGTTTGGTGAGATAACAACTAACAGCCATGTTTTTCAGTTAGCCGCATGCAAGAATTTTAGTTTTACTAGGTGTACATTTTTTGGTGTGGCTCTATCACAGGATAACACGTTTGGGAATGAACTTAACAAAGTATCTACCGAAGTCATAAACCTTGATATTTCCGTGCCCGGGCAATTTATAGACAGTTGGTTTATTCCGCCGGTCAATGACGTTGTAGCCCAAACGTGGGATGAGTATGCGTGCCGAGAAATAACGGTAGACCAATGCGTATTTAGAACAAATAACGGAAGCTTATTTCAAGACGCTATAGGTTATCATGCCGGTTTCATGCAGCCTTACGACGGCGAAGTTCCTGGTTACGATCATATTTTTCAAGTTCACAAACTCATACGGGTTACCAACAACTATATTTATGGACGAAAAAGGTCAAAGACAGATGGAACGCACTATAATACGGAGTATACTGTTGCTTTTAAAATTCGTCACATGATGAATAGTATATTTGCCAATAATGTATGTGAACAAGTACAGTCGTTGTTCGAAGCCGATCACGTCAGGAATGTTACGGTTTGCGGAAATGTTGTGCAAGGTAATGGTAATTCTGCCATGGCATATATTGTAAAACATACCTGGCACAATACAACGAGAGGCGATAACAAACAGTATCTAACAGTTTGCAAAAATTTCAATGTTACCGGAAACTTATGCGACAACGCAATCGTTAATAATCAGGCGTTAATTGGTCAAAAGGTCGCGAGATATTTCTCAGAGAACGGAAGCAATGTTTCCCCGGTTATTATGGATAGTGCTATTTTTACAAACCAGAGTCAGTGGATTGCTAATACGGATTCGTATCCTCGATACAGCAAAAATGGAACAATAACAACGCTGCACGGACGAGTCAATTGCGCTACGCCAACAACCTTAACGCAAGTAACTTCCATGGAAGTGCTAACCCTTCCGGAAAGTTGTAGGCCGATGTCGGTAGTATCTTGGGTTGGACGAGGAGAAACTTGGGATAATTCTGGCAATCTTATATCTTCGTTTCCTGTGTTTGTTAAGGTTACTGCGGCTGGAATTTTGTCGTTTAATGCTTTGGGTTCAAATGTGAATCTTACAAATGGAAGCATGGTCTGGCTAGATGGAATCTTTGCCACAACAAACAATAGTTATTCAGCAACAGATATTAGAGATAAACCACAAACGTAACGGGTAATACTTATGTCTATAGCAGGAAGAATGATTGTCCCATGGTTCAATGCGGACCGTGGTTGGGGCGACATGGAAATATTTGAATGCGGCGACGAAGTTGTGGTTATCGATACTTACACATACGGAATGGTTGAAGCGAGAAATCGTCTATTGAAAATGCTAAATGGGCGTAAGTTCTCGCTTTTTATTTCGCATGGACACAGAGATCACAATGGTGATTATGAGTATTACTTCAGAAAAGGACTAGTTAAGGCTGTTTATATTTCAGCTTATGGCCCTTCTCAGGAAAACCACAACGATAAGGATAGAGACGCGGCTCTGATTGCTTTGGCTAAAAAGCTTGGTGTTAAAATTGTATATTTAAAAGAACCCAAGACATTTACGATAGGAACCGGAAAGTTCGAGATTCTTTACGTGCCAAAGTCTGGAAACAACAACACTAAATCCCTCTGTATTAAAGTCACGTTAAATGGTGTACGGATCCTTCTTTGTGGAGACGCCACAGCATCAACCATTGGCCAGATGCTTGACCGTAATATTGATATCTCGTGCGACATCGTGAAACTGAATCATCATGGCGTAAAAGAGAACAACCCTCTCAAGTTCGTAAAAGCTTGCAAGGCGACCTATGCGTTTGGCAATTGCAACGGAGAGACGAAGAGACAGTGGAAGAGCTGGGCTGCCGATTCCTATAACCGCTATATCGGCCGAAGCATCAACATGTATGGTTTACGCTATAACGGGTATAAAGACGGTTTGATATTTGAATGTCAGGCCGGAGAAGTAAATGTTCTAGGATCAAGCAACATGAAAACGGTAGTACGAGAAGTAACTGCCGACGGGTTTACTGTTAAGAAACAATTTCATATTTGCAATAAGCTTGATCTGTTTCTGAAAGGTTCGATGAAGTATGTAAACCTTCAGTTGGCAAAGGATATTTGCTGCGGAAGATTCGGTAATGATCCAGAGAGATCTGAAGCTCTTGGCGACAAAGCCAAAACAATACAAGGTATTGTGAACACTCTAATCGACACATATTCTACGAGAATGGAACGAGGAGAGGGTGGAAACGGAGAAGCAAACAGAACTAAGTGGCTTAAGCAGTGTGGGTTTATATTTAATCCGACCGCGGCATATCACTTGATTCAAGACGAAGTAAATAGGAGAGCTAAGAAATGAGTGTAATTGCAGAAGTACATGCGTACAATAAAACATCTCAGATTAATGACGTGAATCCCCCTAAGATTGTTCCGATCGAAAAACCGGCTCTTAATGCAGTGATCACGACATATTTCGACACTAAGACCGGAACAGTTGTTAGCGAATCTAGTGGAACTTCCGTTAACGCCTGAGGAAGATCCTAAACAGGAAACCTAACATTTGAGAAACACACATCCTAGCTAGGTACGTGTTTCATATAGTTTACAATCGGCGAGCGAGAGCAATTCATACCCCACTATTAACAAGAACTCATACTGAAAAAACGCCTTTGTGTAACCACAATGAATTGTCCACTCTTGCCATGACCCGATTAGCCAAGTAGTTTAATGGGTCAGAACACCCAAACCGGTTTGGGGAGTTCGAGTTCGAATCTCGACTTGGCTCGCTCACTTGGGGGAATTCAAAATGGGGTAAAAATTCTGTAGGCTCAGGTCCTTTCTCGTCCTTTCAGCCTGAACCCCAATTTTTAACTCGGAATTTCCCCGGGTAGGGCCGAATTAAAAACTAAAACAACAGGCGGCAAACTGAACAATTGAATATGGAATATTTATTTGTCATCGATTGCAAGTTCACCCAAAAAAGTTTGTCGCCTTGTTAATAACGTCCTTGAATGTGTCAAAGCATTCTGGGGTTTTCTCGTTCGGGGTCTATATTTTTGTCTCCGAATTCTTTCTAACATCCTTTCTATTCGGATTCGGAAAATTCCCCGGACGAATTTTTTGTTAAAAACTTGATATTTGAGGTTATGCTTATGAATCAATATTCGGACGAACTATACCACCATGGTGTAAAAGGTCAGAAATGGGGTGTGCGACGATACAGAAACTATGACGGCACACTCACAGAAGCTGGTAAGAAACAACAGATGTACTATCGTCGTGGCGTTCGTTTCAAAAAGACAGAACCTCAAGTCGATCGTATATTTAACACAATGTCTAAAGAAGAAAGGGATCGTTTAACTTATTACGAAAACGAGTACATGACAGAAGAAGAAGCTTCCATGCTAGCGAAGAGAATACTTCTTAGAGTCGGAGATACACCGGTTGCTTTCTGTGATGTATTTGCTAATGATACAAATAATTACAGTGCTATAGCGATCGGCGTCACAAACGACGAAAAGTATAGGAACCGCGGTTATGGAAAGAAAGCCGCCAAGCAAGTTATGAAATGGTATGAGAAGCATAAAGATGATGTACCAGGCGAACTGTGGTGGGGTGTTAGATCTGATAACGAACCGTCGATTCGTATCGCAAAAGGTTTGGGATTCGAGAGAAATTATCCTGACACAACTGATAAGTACGGAAAAACCTGGGAATACTATATTTACAACGACAAAAAGAAAGGTTGAAGAGAATGGGAAACGTTGAGAATAGAATCAGCGAGATGAAAGATGGGTTTATTCGAGGCGACACAAATTCCATAACGATGCGCCTTGATAATTCTGGTGTGGAAGCAAAAGACGTAACGAATGCATATTTTACACTTAGACAAGGTTCCGATAAAGTAATTTATGAGTACGGCGTTGAGGGTAGCGGTGTTACCATCGACAACGATCATAACCTCATTACAAAGATATTTTCTCAGGAAGATACATTGGCTCTTAAAGCTGGAATTCGTGTCTACATGGAATTCAGTGTATTGGACAAGCACGGCAATCGAAAGACTGGATTTTGTGGAACCATGCAGGTTTACGATACAGAGTACGATCAGGTCTTAGAGCCGGTTAGGAGTATCGATGAGTGACTTAAGCATTGGTGTTAACTTCGAAGGAAGTGGTATAGAAGTTGACGCAGAATTTGGATATTCCAACACAAGATACGTGTCGCCAAGCGAATACACGGGAGAGCTTACTGTTGTCCCAAGTCACGAAAGACGTATTTTGGAAACAACTGGGAAGATGCTGAACGGCAACGTAACCGTTGAAGCTGCTCCAACATCCGAAGTCATATTTACAGAGAATGGTGAATACCTACCTCCCGAAGGAGAAGTTGGATTTAGTCGGGTGAGTGTGGATGTAGAGCAACTTGGTGTTTTAATAAAAACGGAAACCTTAGACCATAATGAATCACAAAATCAAGGTGATCCATATTTTTGGTATCGTTATTTTAATCTTGGCGCAGGAATATTTTTCCTCTTTTTTGATAATAACGAGTATCTTAATACAAATGACAAAAATAGGGCGTTGGATATGATTTGTTTTGTTACAAGTCCTGATGCGGAAAAAAAATCGGTTGTCCTGTCCAGAAATAGATACCAGGACCCCAGAAATACAGATAACTCATGGTCTTTGGCATCCGCAGGAACAACAATCCGGGTTTATCAAATTCCCTACAATCTATAGGTTGTAGTAATCATATTTCACTTTTTATCATAGATTTCAACAAAGGATATTTTTGAATATGGAAAAGTTTAGTCGAGGTGAAACCGTAACGGTTAACATCAGAAGCAAAACCGTTCGCGCAGAAGACATAGCCCAGATCATATTTACAGTAAGACAGGGCGATAACAAACGAACTCTTTTCATTAATGACATGACGCTGGTCGAAAACGAAGAAGTACCATTTTACAGATACAAATTTTCCCAGGCGGAAACTTTGGCTTTTAACACGTCTCAGCCTGTTTTATTCCAGATTGATCTGGTGGACATTTATGGCGACAGAAGCCGTGTTTATGACAAAGAGTTTGAGGTTGGTCCTACCGAGTATGGAAAGGTGGTTCAAGAATAATGGATATTGATGTTATTGTTGAACGAAAAAGTTTCGACGTGGAACTAGAGATAGGTAATCCTGTCGTAGAGGTTAAAGCTCCCGATCACTACAACGGTCCGTTTGACATA
Organism: uncultured Lachnospiraceae bacterium; assembly: GCA_947168155.1. Taxonomy (GTDB): domain Bacteria; phylum Bacillota; class Clostridia; order Lachnospirales; family Lachnospiraceae; genus Eubacterium_Q. Next base: position 29,617 of record CAMVKW010000013.1, read on the forward strand.
TTTCCATCCGACGAAGACCAGATCATTCCGGTGAAAGAGAAAACGCCAGTTGAGGATATTTGCGTTAAAGGAATCACCGGCGAAAAGACCATTACAGAAAACGGCACTTACAATGTTTTAACCGACAAAGCGGTTATCGTCAACAATCCTGCCCAATGGACTACAGAAGGGTTTATATCTGGAACAGAACCGGCGGGCGATATATATCTTAACAATCTTAATACAAGAAAAAACGCATTGTTTTCGTATTGTACAGAAATTACCAAAGTCGTTGCTATAAGAACAAGATTTCGTTCGGAAATTTTTAATGGATGTACTAAGCTGAAAGAGGTTTTTTTTCAATCCCAACGGGGTGGCGGTGCCACGTTTGAGGGTGGTTTTGCTGGTTGTACTGCTCTGGCAAAAGCTGTTTTCTACTCCGCCGGTGATCATGCTTTTAATCGGATTTTTTTTAATTGCCATAACCTTGAAAAAGTTGACCTTGACGTAACGAATAGTACGCTTGATGTTAGTGTTTTTGAAAATTGTTATAAACTTACAACGTTAGTGTTAAGACGCACTGACTCCGTTGTGCCCACAACAAATAAATCAAGTATGACGGCGAACACTCCATTTCGTGGCTATCAGGGGCAATCTGGAACAATTTATGTCCCGCAAGATTTAATCGAAACATACAAAATAACAGGTGTGTGGAAAACCTTATATGATGGTGGTTACACAACGTTCTTTCCCATCGAAGGATCTCCTTATGAACATTACTACGTCGACGGAACGCCTATAGAAACGACTTAAATTTTATCAGGAGAACACCGCACGGACTATTTTGTCAAAATTATATTCTGCCATCTTTTAGGTGACGACAACATTTTTGAAGATCCGTCCACATAATTGAAAGGATATTTTTGAATAATGAAAATCATTAAAAAACTTAGTGACTATATTGATGACGAACTTAAAGGCGCTAAGAAATACGCAAAATGCGCTCTGAAGCACAAAGACAAAGAACCAGATCTTGCGAAAATGTTCTATAGCATGTCTTTACAAGAAATGGAACATATGAACGAACTCCACAAGCAGGTCGTTGCGATCATTGATAAACACCGTAAAGAAAGCGGAGATCCTCCGTCATCCATGATAGCTATATACGACTATCTTCACGAAAAACATATTGACGAAGCTGCTGAGATAAAAGCAATGCAGGCAATGTTCAAATAATGGAGGGTAACTTGAATGGGAAACAGTATAATTCGTGGACAGCCTTGGTCTATACGATTACGGCTTAAGCCGGAGCAAATCGTCGTCGGTAACATTCAAGGTATTTATTTGGCTGTTGTCCAAGGAGCGAACAAAACAGTAAAGATATTTGCCGACGGCATTTCAAATTGGACACTTAATTCGTCCCAAAACACAGTGACTTGTCAGCTTAGCGCCGCAAATACAAATACGCTAACCGCTGGAATCCGGGCTGGGATTTCCGCCCATATCACAGATACGTCTGGTGAAAAAAGTGAGGTATTCGCTGGTATATATGCGGTTGAAAACCAAGGTTCCACAGATGTTCTTCCTGATATTTTAGATGCAAACATTCAATCGGGGCAAACGATTCCGGATAGTGAAATTGACGCTGATTTGCGCCCGGCAACATTCACAAACAATGGTACTTACTCGCCCTCCGGTTTCGATGGATATTCCCAAGTTACGGTCAATGTTGGAGCTCCGTCTGGTACTAAGCAGATTAGTATTACAGAAAACGGAACTATCACTGAAAACGTTGCTAATTATGCTAATGCTGCAATAACAACAAACGTCGTCAATCAGGATTATCTGGCCTCGTTAACCGCACTAGGTGTAACTGAAGATCTTGCCGATAGCATCGGGGCACTGACCACATATGCCAACGGTGTGACAGGTGAATCTGATACTACCCTGTCAGATGCAGTGGAAAGTCTGGCTGATGGATATGGTGGGGGAAGCGGACTTGAATATGAAGAGGGGACATATACTGCCGTTTCAGACGGAAATCCGACTATCAGTTTTACGAATACTCATGCAACTGCTCCCTCAATCATCGTTTTTATGGATGCCACAGGAAGTTATGTCGATGCCGTAAATAGCGGTAGTTTATTTTATTACATCGACCCTGTTGTGCTGTTTGGGACGGGTTTTATCAAGACGTCGACATCTGCAAGTGAAACGTGGAACAATCCTTATACATATGCCAGACGAGCAACTAACAACAACATGGCGATGGGCATGGCAAACTTGTCACATGCATCAAACTACATCAGCAATACGGGGTTTACTCCATATTTTGCAAACACAACGTATCCTTGCAAAACGGGTCAAACCTATAAATGGATTGCAATTTGGAAATAAGAAATAAGGAGATAAAAACTATGTTATATCTTATCGTACTCATTGTAACAAACATAGACAACACCTACTCTTATTACACATATAACTACAGCTCATTCGCGACTGCACTTGTCAATTACGATCGCAAACAGTCAGAGGTCACAGCAGACACTGGCAGAGCATATTATGCTATCAAGCTTGTTGATTCGACAGGCAACATTCTAAAGAGCGAGGAACGTGACCTCCAGGCCATGAGAGCACAGTAGATTAATAAAGAAAGGATATTTTCATGAATAACTATTCACACCAATACAACGGAATGCCACAAACTGTGAACCCATACGTAAATTACGTAAATAGTAACTCATATTTTAGACCCCCAGCATATGAAGTTGTCAGAGTTCACGGGAGAGAAGGAGCAAACGCATTCCAGATGGGCCCGAATAGTTCACTCCTTTTACTCGATGAAAACGACCCAATTGTTTGGCTTGCTAAGACTGATGGTGCTGGGTATAAGACTGTGACACCGTTTCGTATCGCACCATATGAAGAAACTCCTCCAGTGGATATTTCAGTGCTTAGTGCAAAAATCGAACAACTAGAGGCAGACATATTAGCTCTGAAGGAGGCACAGAATGGCAAACCCAATTTTAGAGGCAATGCAAAACGTCAGCAACAGCCAGCCGACAACTCAAACAACTGATCCTATGTCGCTTATACAAGCGTTACGATATTCTAATAACCCTAGCGCAATGCTTCAACAACTTGCGCAAAACAATCCCAATGTAGCTAATGCCTTGAATCTGGTTCGGCAATACGGTGGAAATCCACAAACGGCATTCTATGAAGAAGCAAAACGAAGAGGTGTTGATCCAAACCAGATTCTGGGTATGCTTAAATAAGTCTGGCCAGGCTTAAGGGTAACTTGTCAACTGTTTTCTATATTTTCGGAGGTACTTCATATGTCCGATGGAACAAACCTGTCCCCTGCCGATATTATGGCAATGTCTAACAACGGCGAACTGAATGGCGGAAATTCACTCATTTGGTTCCTTGCTATCATCTTCCTGTGCGGTATGGGCGGAGGCAATGGCTGGTTTGGCAATAACGGCTATCGTCCTCAGTACGCCACACAGACAGATGTGCAGAACGGTTTTAACTTCGCAGATCTCCAGGATCAGAACCGTGATATTATCACTGCGATCAATAATGGTACTGCCCAGGCCGTAGGTGCAGCAAACCAGGCCAAGTACGACAATCTCAGTGCTATCCGTGACGCTCAGACAGCTCTCGGTGCTCAGATTTCTGACGTACGCACAATGGAACAGAATATTCTGGCCAATCAGAATGACTGCTGTGGCAGCACTAAGATGCTAATCGCCGAGCAGGCAGCCGGAATTAGTGCACAGATCGCTAAGAACATGTATGATACGTCCATGCAGATGGCCGGTCTTGAGCAGAGGCTCACTGCTAAGATGGATGCGAATACCATTCAGGATCTCAGAGACAAAGTTAATCGGCTTGAATTAGGACAGGCGACAGCAGGCGTTGTAAGATATCCCAATAGTTGGACCTTCAACGCTGGACAGTTTCCCCAGTGCTTCTGCAGCGGTTGCAACGGCTGACAGGAGGTGTGACATGCTTCAGGCATATAGCATTAACATCGACGCTGGCGCAGACACAATAATTCCATTCAATAATATTTCCATTGATAAAGGGTGTGCCGAAAAGCTTACCGGAGTTGGAACGATTGAGCTTGAACGAGCTGGTGCATATTTGGTGAATGTTAACGGATCTGCTTCCGCATCCACTACTGTACAGCTTCTTCGCAATGGAGTGGCTCTTCCTCAGGCACAGTCGACCGGAGAATCGGTTAGTTTTTCAACCTTTATTCAGGTACCAAGCAATAATTGTAATTGCAATTGTAAAACATCGCCTGTAACAATTCAGGTGCACAATCTAACAGCCGTTACTTTCACAAACATTAACATTGTTGTAGAAAAGATCGACTGACATATTTGGCAGAGGAGTCTCGAAATGAGGCTCTTCTGTTTTTTGTTACAAAGAAAGGATGACATATTTATGAAAACTGTTGAAATGCCGATTTGGACATTTAAAGATGGCCACTGGGTATGCCCGAAATGCGGGTGTAAACATCATTATTATAGAGTAGAAGATGGTCCAGTCATTGTTGGATCGAACGCTTCCTTTGAGAAGTGCTATAACTGCGACGGAATCTTTCCTATTTATATTCATGGGAAGGAGAACAGCAATGGCGTGCATAGTTAAGAACTACAGAGATGCAGTTGGGGTTGGCGCGGAAAAAGTTTACAAAAAGATTGTAGAACTTAAATGCCAACACGCCGGCGGTGTATCAAAGTGGAGCGACCTTATTTCAAAGAAGAAAACGACTTGTAATATTTCTGCATCTCTTTCCTTACAACAGGCCGGTTGTCTATCGGCTGGGTCGCTTGTTGGCCATGTTCCGACTAAGGGCAAAAAAGAAAAAAACATTAAGAATATTTCCCAGGCGATGTACGGGCGAGAAAAGCTTAAGCATTGTCGCTTGATTTGGGTTAATTGTACATATTCTAAACTTCCGAAATGGCTAAAACGTAAAGGCGTTGTTTACATTATGTGGTCTAATTCCTGTGTAAACGCCGGCAATGGATGGATTTGGTCTTGCAATCAGCAAGGTGGATATTCGGGAGGCCGATACGTTAAGTACAAAGATGGGGTTCTAGCAAACCATGGAACCTATCCTTTCGGCGGAAGGATATTTGTAGCCATTTTACCAGACGACAAATGGCGGCAACACTACGCAGTCGAAGCTGTACTGAGAATGCATGGTAACGGAGACGAACGAAGAGAACGTTTCGGATCTGATTACGACGAAATTCAGAAGATGGTTACCAAGATGGTAAACAACCCTGCATATTTTGATCGCTGGGCTGCGGACTATACTTTTGAACTATACGCTGGCAACGGAGAAGATCGTAGAAAATTCTTTGGCAAGTATTACGACCGCGTTCAGAAGAAAGTAACTGATATTTACAATTGGGCCAAAAAAGGAATAACTGATCGAAAAATTGTAGGGGATGACTATGAACAGGTTGTCCGTGAAATAGATAGATTAAAGAAATGAGAAAGGATGGACATATTTGACATGACTAATAACGACGCTTATCTGAATCGAGCAAAAGAGCTTGTTTGCACATATTTTAACGATCATAAAGAGAAAACCGATAATGTTGAACTTAAACCAGAACAGGTATACATTGTCTGGTTCAGCAAAACTCTTCAGAATTGGAAAGCTCTTTGTTCTACTGATATTTTTGATGGTATGTATTACGAGATCACTCACAACGGCGACAATAAAGAAACATATTTAGATGCGTATAAAAAGTGGGAGAACGTTCTGTATCCTGACGATTGATAGGAGATAGCTAATGAACGATGGATATTTAGCTCATCACGGAATACTCGGTATGAAGTGGGGCGTTCGGCGATACCAGAATCCAGACGGTACTAGAACCGAAGCTGGCAAACGAAGATACAGAATGACCGAGCGTTCTAGCAATCGAGATATTAAAAAAGCTTTAAAATATTTTGACGATGAAAATGTGAGGAACGTCAGCGCAAAGATTGGACAAAAGCTGTCGGCAGATAAAGAACTAAATGACTGTCGTAGAGAAATAGAAAAGTCAGTCAAAGATTATGAATCGGCTCTCGTTGATGCATATAATCGACACGTAAATACAAAAGCCGGATATAAGAAAGCTAAATCCTGGAACGACCCAAATGCGTGGGACGATATCGATGCGTGGGCAGATGCAACAGGCGATGATCGATGTAGATCTATTGTAAATAGAATAGATAAATTAAACGTACGAGTATTTAAACGAGAAGTTGATATTGTAAAACCGTGGATCAATACACTAAACGATGCTAGATTAAAGGACCTGAATTACCTTGGCGATCAAAAAGTTGGAAGGAAAATGCTAGAAAATTACGGTGGTTTTTATGTGTATACAAATAGCCGTGGAAGTGCAATAGTTTCTAATGGTTCTATGGGTATAAATATTGATCCACTTGAATACGGTAATTACAAATCTCCCGCGTATAAATATTTAGAAGACGATTATTACTATAGTTAAAGTCATATTTTAGAAAGGATGTAACATGGGAACAAAGATTATTGTGGCGGCCGCAATTCTGCCCTTTGTGGTAGTGGCAGCCATTGTCATATTTATGGTACTAAGAAAAAAGAAACGCACCAACACGTATGACGGAACTCTTCTTATACGTTTGAACGACACAAGCGGGGATCTGCTACAATTGGAACTTCCAGCAAGCACAGACATGGCAAAACTCTTAGACAGAGGATATATTACATTAAAAGTTTCTGCCATAGCTGATTGACTAGTTGGAGAGGTGGCGCAACAAAAACACCGCCTCTCCGTTTTTGCCGTCATATTTTCACTTTAATCAAGAAAACTGTTTTGTATACAGCGGTTCGCATGTTGTGTGTTATGCCCTGCTCTTGCGAACACGTGCGAACAAAACATGTGTTCGCTTTTTCTATGTCTGTTAAAGTGATCGTGTTATTTTCTCCAGAATAGTTAAAAGCGATTGTAAGTTCGTTATCATACAAATAGATTGAATTTACAAAGGTTTCTATTAGTTTTGTCTGACACTTCCTATCTGTATATTTTAAGTCTCTGAATTGTTCTAAAAAGAATGCAATGTGCTCTTTCGTAAGCCGTAATCCTCGTTTTAACTCGGCCTCAGCAACATATTTTTGTATGGCTGCTCTTTCTTCTTCCAGATCTTCCATTCTATTTTTCACAAGCTTATATGGCATCCCTTCCTCAACGGATCTGACCAGATTCTCGATAGCCGCGTTCACCGTTTCTAACTTGCGAGTCATATTTTCAATCTCTTTCGACTCCATGTCTTGTTCCAAATAATACTCCCAGATTGTGTCAATTAGAAAATTCATGAAGGCATCGTCGTTTAGCACAAAAAGCACCTCTTTTAAAATTTTTTCTTCAATCCAGTCTTTCCGCACATGTAACTTATCACAGCCGCTATTCTCAAGCCTCCCTTTGCAGCAGTAGTATTCATATTTTCCACCATGTCTTCCATAACCAGACTTTCCAACCATTTGCTTTCCACATTTTCCACAGAACAGTTTGTCCGTTAACAAATAATCCGAATAATCCCAGGAATGGCTAGGCATTCTTTTGTTTCGTTTCAACATATTTTGCACTCTATCGAATAGATCTTGGTCAATAATGGCTGGAATCTCTCCCGGCTGACGAATTAGGTCTTTGTAGATGTAAACACCGGTATATTTTTCATTCGACAAGATCCTGGGCAACGAATTCTTAGTAAACTTTTTACCTTTGGGAGTTCTGTATCCTGAATCATTCAACCAACGCGTGAGCTGCGCCATAGTCAAACCCGATGCATATTTTTCAAAGATTTGCTTTACTACTGGAGCTGTGTCTGGATCTATGGCATAACGTTTGTCGGGACCGGTTTTGTATCCAAGCGGAGTATGTCCTCCTATGACCTGATATTTTTTAGCAGATTCTAGCAAACCTCTTTTAACGTTTTGAGACAGTTGCAGCGAATAGTATTCTGCCATACCTTCGAGTACAGATTCTAAAATTACCCCCTCGGGTCCTTCTGAGATAGACTCGGCAACATATTCTACACGAACGCCATTCTTTTTAGCTTTGTACTTGTTAAATGTTATTTCTTCTCTATTCCTACCAAACCTATCGACTTTCCAGACAATGATTACAGAGAATTGTTTCTTTGAACAATCAGACAACATTTTTTGGAATGCTTCCCGGTTGTCATTGGTTCCGGTCTTTGCTCTATCGCAATATTCCTGAACGATTACGTAGTTGTGCAAAGATGCATATTTTCTAGCAGCAGCCAGCTGCCCTTCTATAGATTGTTCTGTTTGGTTGTGTGACGAATACCTAGCGTACACAACCGCTTTTTCTTCAGCCATAAGCACCTCCTTTCTTTAATTGTAACACATTCGCATTTATTACAACGAGTATTATAGGAAACTAAATCATCAAGTTATACATAGGAGGTATAAGATGAAGAACTATATTATCACATTAACAGACGGATTTGTAATTTTAGTTAAAGCCGTTTCCGCAATCGAAGCTGTTATTACAGCTAGAGCAGACGGCTGGTACAACATACAGACCGTAAAAGAAAGATAAGTATAATCTAACAACTGAATATTGATGGTTAAAACCGGATAAAGCCGGTGAGAAAAACATCGGCTTTATTTTTTTCGCATAAACTACAACGCGTATTATAGAACAGTAATTTCAAGTTATACATAGGAGGTGTTATCATGTTTAAGAAAGTTAGAGGATTTACTGAGGTAGTTATTGTTATGGCGGTTATGAACACGCCGAACTTTATGCTTGACAAACTTGACACGTACTGTGATGAACACGACATCACGGGCATCAAGAAAGTTGGCGTACTGATCGGAAGTGAAGTAGCCGGCATTGGCACAGCCTTGGGATTGGCAATTCTTTTCGACAAGCTTGAAAACTAAAAACTGAATATTGTTCAAGAGCCATCGGTAGCAAAAACTACTGGTGGTTTCTTTTTTTCGCATATATTACGCCTCGTATAATAGAGAAACTTGTTATAAGTTATGCAATTATAGGAGGTATTAAGATGAACATTGTTGAGAAATTTAAAAGCGAAAAGACAGCAATGGTTCCAAAAATTGAAAGCATTATATGGGAAATGTATGAGGCTCCCATTGGAACATCTGTACCTGTAGTCTACAAAGATAGATCCTACGAACTCGTGAAACGCGAGGAAGAGGTATATTCTTGTGATTACCTGGAACTGATGTTCAATGGAAAACCTATATTTGAGACATTTTGCACAGGAACCACTGACGAAACAGCAAGAGAAATTTTCGCAAAAATGTTTGCACACACGGTAGCATGGAGTTTCTAAAACAAGAGCCATCGGTAGCAAAAACTACTGGTGGTTTCTTTTTTCGCGTATATTACACCTCGTATAATAGAGAAACTATTCAAAACCAAACAAAAAGAAAGAGGTGTATTATGAAATTCGTATTGATTAGACCTAAGAACGAAGACGAATTTGGGAAGGCAGCGAAGTATGTTAAGCATGCTTGGGATACAACATTAACCCTTACAAGCACACTAAGCATACCGAGAAGCTTTCTGAATCCGGAAGATAGCGTAATTGTGGTAAAATCAACCAGTAAGAAACTTATAGATGATATTGCTTGGTATTGTGAAGACGTTGGGATAGAGACTCATACCTTATGAAAAGATTCCACTGGTAGCAAAAACTACTGGTGGTTTCTTTTTTTCGCACGAATTACAGTGCCTATAATAGACATAAGTCAACTTTTAATCGATAGTATAATAAGGAGGTATTATCATGTTATTTTTAGACAAATTTAAGAAGATCGAGGAAACTAACACGAGGAGCGAAGTTAGACTTCAGCCCAAGAACGCAACTGGTGCAGTTGTCGACTTGATCGCAATTCAGAACCTTGGCTATCTGGCCAAGATCGAACTGCGGGAAGACGAACTGCCGGTCTACGTTCTCACGCTGAACGAAAAGGAAAAGCAGTCCCTCGCGGAAGAGATGAACAAGATCACACGCAAGGTAGTAACAAAGAAAATTGAGAAGACCGAAGACTACATCGAGACAGAAGAAACAGAAGAGACTGATGCGTAAGCATCACCAGGGACCACTGGTAGCGAAAGCTACTGGTGGTTTCTTTTTTCGCACGCAAAACACTGGCTATAATAGCGAAACACATATTTGTAAAGGAGGTGCTATTATGTTAGGAACCATTATAGCTATCGGCCTCGGTATCTATGTAAAAGGCATCATCGACGAGGAGATTGAGAAATCGTACGATAGAGGATACAAACAAGGATACCAGGACGGATACAAAAAAGGGTATAAGGATGGATACGAGTACGCCCTTACAGATTGGTTTGTGAACGGAAAGAAAATTTGAATTTGAGACCACTGGTAGCAAAAACTACTGGTGGTTTCTTTTTTCGCACGCAAAACATTGGCTATAATAGCGAAACACATATTTTTCAAGCATTTTTAGAAAAGGAGGTGCTTTATATGATTAGAAAGAAACTGACTGTAGGAACGATTGATCCCGTTCTCTATGTCATAGCTCTTAATACAGAGGGAGTTGTGGCAAGAATTCGGGTAACCGAATCTATCCTCAGCAACAAAAGTTTCTGTCTCTTCATATATGAAGCGGACGACGAAACTGAGAAAAAATTGGAAGATAAGTTCTTCGACTTAAAAAAGAAAATTTGAATTTGAGACCACTGGTAGCGAAAGCTACTGGTGGTTTCTTTTTTTTTGTTTAAGAATTTAAACAAATTTTCATGCGTAATGATTGTTACTTTATGTTTGTTCTTTTATACTACTTTTGCCAGCTGACGAAGAAATTCACAAATTGTTCTAGCCGTTCGGAACATATTTAGCGAGTTTACTTTGTTCAACTGGCGTTTTTTGAAAGGAGAACTATATGAGACAAATGAACGAACAATGGACGGCTGATATTGTCGGACGATTACACCGGATCAATGTAACGCAATCAGAATTTGCATATTTTTGCGGCATAACGCCTCAGTACTTAAGCAGCATTCTAAACGGAAAGAAAAAGTTTGCAAGCGATTACGCCAAACAAATGGCCCGAAAGCGTCTTCAAAGATCTCTATATTTGCTAGAGCAAGACTATGTCCAAGAGCAATAACTTAAACCAGCTATCCTATATTTTTGTTCAAGCAATTAAAGAGTTTTACTCAGTTGAAGAAAACAAAGTCATATTTGAACAATGGAGACGCGAACATGACCAAACAGAGAGCAAAACTAAGTCTAAAGAATCCGAATTGGATTAGTTCACACCGATACTACGAATTAAAACATTTTTGTCTTCAGTATCCAGAATGGAAGCGAGAGTATAGGCAACTGTCTTTGTTGAAATCAGCGTCATATTCCAAAACTAACGCCGAGCAACGGTTGAAATCACCGACAGAGGAGTTAGCCATCAAATGCATATTTTTGAAACAGGAGATGGAGCTGATAGAGGATACAGCAGAAGAGGCGTGTGGCAGTTTAGCAAGTCATATTTTACAGAATGTGACCGCCGGTTCTGGATACAACGAAACCATACCGTGCTGCAAGAATACATATTACAAGTATTATCGAAGATTCTTCGCTTTGTTGGATAAAAAGAAACGAAATCGCGAGCATTACATCTCCTATTATAGGAGGTAATAAAGTTATGCTTAAACTAATTATATTTTTATTATGGGCACTTCCACTTTGTGGATTCGTATTATTTATGATACGATTTTGCGAATACCTTATAGAAGTGGACAGAGCCATGTATAAGGATAAAATCAGAAAAGAGAGAGAACAAAGACTCCGAAGAAGAAAAAGAAAAACTAAATAATGAAAGGATTCCATCGGTAGCAAAAGCTACTGGTGGTTTCTTTTTTTCGCACGGATTACGCCGGCTTTAATAGTGATAGGCGGGAATACGTCTCATTTATTTTTTTCGCGACAAAAACCCGGACTATAATAGGAACTATTATATTTTTTGCTTTGAGAGGAGGTATAACCATGAGCAAAGCAATGGACGACTTAAAGTATCTGCTGGACAGAAGAATTGAGGATGCCACAGCAGCACAGACCGACAAAGATTTGGTAAATGCTATAACCGACATTTCCAAAATCGGCCAGACGGTTGAAAGACTCGAAGTAGCTGAGTCCAAAATGAAGGATTTGGATTATCGAGAAAAACTTGATAGTTATAAACTTGACCTGGAAAGGGAAAAGTTTGACGCGCAGAAGAAAAGCGATAACGAGAAGCGTGAAATTGATCTGGAGAAACTCACAATTGATCAGGAAAGGCTTGCGCTGGATAAAGAGAACAGCAAGTTTGATCAGGAACTGAGTTTGGAAAAACTCCAGATGGAAAAAAAGAAATTAGATGCAGAAATTGAAAAGTTAATCGCCGATCAGAAGTTGGAACGCGAAAAACTTGACCTGGAAAGGGAAAAGTTTGAACATTCAAAAGAGCTCGAACGATTCAGATCTGAAATGGAGTTCAAGCTGCGGAAGAAAGAAATCGACTCAAACCTGGTTTCGGTAATTGTCGATGCGTTGGCAAAAATTGCTATATCTGCAATCGGCCTTATGTGCATTGGCGGCATCCTTGATATGGAAAAGGATGGAGTTGTAACGTCCAAAGCATTGAGCTCTGCAATGAGCTTTTGGAGTAGAAAAGTTTAATTGTAACCTGATATTTTGGAGACCACTGGTGGCAAAAGCTGCCGGTGGTTTCTTTTTCAGCTTACCAATTAACCAATTATTTTTGGTATTTTATTAATTATTTATAATTTTAACTTTAATAGTTAATAAAATAGGGGTAATAATTGGTTAATTGGTAAGAATTTCGCAACAATTACAGCTCCTATAATAGAACTAAGTGAATAGCTCAATTGGTAGAGCATCGCAAATGAGGGGCGAGATGCAGTTCGAATCTGCAACACTTGGTTTGAATTGTCACTCTTTATTTTTTTGTGTGTACATAGGAGGTGCATTATGGCAAGTAGAGCGAAACGCATTGATAAAAAAGGAGTCTGCAATTGGGTACAGGACATCATCAAAGCTAGGCGTATTAGCATCGGTGAGTTTTGTAGGCTTGGCGGAGTTGGCAGAACAGACGCTTCGGCGTTTATGTCATATCGTAAGTATCCCACTCGCAAGCAGGTCGAAAGTATTTGCGCCGCTTTTGGAGAAGATTCCGAGGATATTCTGTATAAGTACAATTACAAAATTGCTACCGCTGCGAAAGAAACAGTTGAGGAGGAAGGTGCTGTGGATATTGTAACTAATGTTAATGTCGAACCCGTTGCTGCTGTTGAAACAAAAGTTGATGAGCCTAAAAAGTACGACAAATCTAAGATCCAGAAGAACGCTCTTACCCGCGCTGGATTTTCAACATGGCTCGAAACGGAGCTTGCAGAACGTAAACTTAATTCTCACACGCTTGCCAAGGCCGCCGGTGCTTGCCAGCCGCAGATCTGCAAGTATATTCGTGGCAAAGCGTATCCTGACATTAATACGCTGGACAAGCTTTGTACATATTTTGGATACAATACAATCTCGGTTGCCTGTGTGTTTAAGTATCAGAGATTCGAAGAACCGTCAACCTGGCTCGGCGAAAATTACTGGGAAGATGATGATTATCGCATGGTATATTCTTTGGCATTCCCTCACGAAAAGAAAAAGGCGGAATCAACGATGCAGCTCGAATCCCTCGCGGTAAAGCTGGAAAAAGAAGACGTTGACAGCCGGGCTGATCTTAGTCCTATTTCGACATATTCTGAGGAAAAGACGAAAGAGGTGTTGGAAGATGCTGGTCGGATTAGTATTGGCGAAGAGCTTGTTTCTAATTTTTTAAGCAAGAAACCGGTGAGTCCTGTAGAGGCGAAGACCGAAAGTGTTACAATCAATAAACTTTCCAACCCGGTTGACGTGTTTATTGATCGCGTAGTAACTGGTCTTCAGAAAGAAGTCAAAGGATCCGTTTCTGGATATTACGAAGATGGCGATGCTGTGTTTAAGATTACAGCACCTGGTCTTCCCGATATTCAGAAGCGGATTTCTTTTAATGCCGAGTCGGTCATTGATGAGATCCTCGGTGATTACAGAGACGCGGTTATTGCTGCATATTTTAAGGAGGTGTGATATGACAGCAGCACTCTTAGTTCGTTTTTTAGTGATTATGTGGTACATCATCGCAACATATTTCATTGCGTATGGGGTTCTGACAGATCCGGATGCTGTGGAAGAACTTAATAATACGCCTGAAGTTCGAGCGTTGCCAAAATGGTTAGTCATGATCATAATAGTGTGTACCTGCGCTTTTTGGCCGATTTGGGTTCTGCGCAGGATTTCTCGACTGCCTTCTAAATTGAAAAAATATATTTCAAGACCGAAGGCAAAACCAGACGATGATGTTGACTCCGAAGACTGGCGCAACTATTGGCGGAATTAATCCGCAACAACTACAACCGCTATAGTGAAACTTGGAGCAGGACCTAAAAAGTTCTGCTCCTTTATTTTTCCCAAAGAAAGGAGTTTACTTATGGGATTTTTAAACGACTTGTTAAACGATGTAAACGTGGATCGTATTGCGCGTCAGATTCGGTATCGCGCAAAAGATTATGCGCGTAGCGATCCAAACTTCGACAAGCTTTTGCTGTTTGCTGGTGTTTTATATTTGGGCAACCGACTTATAAACACGGCTATCAGAACAAGAAACACAGTCGAAGAGACACGGCGCAGAGCTAGAAGCGTCTATGACAGACGAGCCGGACATACTGTTACGGCGAAGCGTGATTTGACGGTTGACGAATGGGTGGAGTTCGATCGTCGTTACGCCAGAGGCGAAGCCGCTTCTGATATTTTCAGAAGTATGGGACTGAGGTAACTGTATGAAGGAGTATATTCTTAGAGTAAGTAATAACGGATCGTACAGAATTTATGAGTCTTATGCCGGTCGCCAAACCAGACAATTGCATATTCCGCTTAGTTTGGATCTGCTCGCCCTTTCTAAAATTCTTGGAAGTTTGGATAAATTTCCAAAAAGCAACGCAGAGTATGATTATGATGCGGAAGAGGTTACGAACGATTCTTATCCGGATGGTATTATAGCCGACGAGTTTATTAATCCAGACGGCAGCATAGTCAATGAAGAGGAGAAAAATGGACGCGAATCTTAAAACTGAATTTCCTATAATAATGATGTGGGGGTCAAAGATACATATTTTCGATCTTTACGACAGCGATCTTTACGACGAAGTCGATAACGTTGAAACTAAGGATATTTGCCAGGAACATTATGTGTTCGAGGTTGGTATGTTCCTTCGTAGATTGATCAACACCAAGGCAACCAATTGGTCTATCGCCAAATACATCACTTGTGAAATTTTTCAGTCTAGTCACGCTGACTTCCATATCTTAACGGAAGAACAATACGAGTCAGCTATGGGCATTAGCTGGGCAGATAGACGTAAGTCATATTTAGACACCGCAAACGGAAAGGAGAACAACGATGATTAAAACTATTTTTAAAGTTGGTTTACTTGCTGCTGGAACAACAGCGTTACTTGCAGCTGTCGGGTCATATTTTGTAGTTAAGTACAATGATGCCAACAACAAGGTTGCAAAAGATATTGGGGAAGAAAGACCCGAAAAAGATTACCAGAACGAGTCAATCCGCGAAGAAGCGTTGGATCGAGTAAATACTGCGTTAGACGATTTTATTTCTAATCGGCAGGACAGTCTGCGCGGTATTCGCACAAGATTGGTCATGGAGAAAGATCTGGAGGATATTCTTAAAAAGTACAGAATACCTTTAGCTTGTGTGTCTGTTTATATTGCGGCAGATACATTACTTAGATGTATAATTGCTGACGACCTGAGGCGCTATAAAAAATTCGCCAACGGTGTGATGGATGCCAGAGGCCCGGTGGTTCTTATGAATCGAGGCAAAAAGAAAGTGTCATATTTGATTCCGATGGTGTAAGCCGTCGCACAAATTACAACCGCTATAGTGAAACTTGGAGCAGGACCTAAAAAGTTCTGCTCCTTTATTTTTTCCCAAAGAAAGGAGTTTACTATGGGAATTATGAAACTTTTCAACAGCGGATTGAAGAAGGCCGGAAAGGTTACTTCAAATCCAAACTATTTAACCGCAGCATCTTTAGTTCTGTGGGGCGCAACATTATATTTAGGAATTAGTGCGTACGAGCCGACAAAAGCTAAGATCGAAGAATTCAAAGAGCGTGAAAAGTCTGGTGAGGATATTCCGATTAAGGAAAAAGTTACTGCAATCACCAAAATCGTTTGGAAGCCTGTTGTTGCCGGTGTTGCGGCTGGTGCTTTACAGCTTAAAGCCAATCATACTGCGATGGATAAGATTGCTACTCTTGGCAGCACGCTTGAGATGTATGCGACGGTTAATAGCGAGCTCAGGAGACAGATAGAAAAGAATACTGATCCTGAAACTGCCGAGAAGATCGCAACCGCTGTTGATGATAAGATTGCCGATGTTATATCTGACGGTAAAGGAACCAGGTTGATTGGCAAAAAAGACAACTATGCTAATCACATTATCGATACCGGGCACGGAAGCCAGCTGTTTTTAGACAAGGAGTCTAATAGATTCTTCTTGTCGAGTGCTGATCACATTGAAGCCGCTTTAGCTAGATTCAAATTACGTTTAAAAGATGAAATGTATTTGAGCCTTAACGAGTTATATTGCGAACTTGGTTTAGATTCAACCGGATCTGGCGAACGATTGGGGTGGTCTGTTGACGAAGTGGATGACATTCGGATAAAATGGTCTGGCGAGTATACGTATGACTTCCGGTCGTACATTATGGTGGATTTCTCTCCTTCGCCTAGGTCTGGTTTTCAAAATCTGCACAGATAATTCGCACCAATTACATGGGGTATAATAGGAAAGAAACCCATTTTAAAGGAGGTATTATCATGGCAAAGAAAGAATACGTAGAAATTATGTCAAATGGCCTTACTGTGATGGAACAGGAGGACCCGGAAAGAATTAAGAAGGAGAAGAGAAAGAAAACACTCAACACTCTGGCCAAGATCGGCATTGGCGCATTAGCGCTGGTCGGCGCTGGCACGATTGCGAGTGCTATCTACACAACTCTGACTTACATTCCGGACGATTCTGACGACCAGGATCAGGAGGATCAGGAAGTAATTGATGCAGAATAATGCATGACAAAAAACTGAATATGGAACTATAAAACGAGGCAAGGCTCGTGCGAAAAACGCATGGGCTTTGCTTTTTTGTTTAGCAAGGAGGTGCTTTTATTATGCGTGGTTTATATTTTGCGTTTGCTGTGATTGGAATTTGTTTATGTCTATTCGCAACAGCAATCGTCGATAGCGACTTTCTTATTGCGGCATTGATATTAGCCGTTGGAGCACTGATTTGCAGAATCACAATACCGGTTTTGTACAGAGAGGAGGATTTTTAAATGCCGTTGTTAGAATCTAATAGCAACCGGTCTGCCGCTAAAAAAGAAGAGTCATATTTTAGCGACAAGGATGTTGTAACCGAAGATGTCGAAATAGTAAAGCCAATGAAAGATACTATCATTGACATATTCTTCGGCGATTTCATTCGTAATCTCAGGGGGCGTAATCCATTCTATGTAATTATGAAAGATTATGTTGCTCCTAAAATTATCGACGGTATATTTGAGTTTGCCGAGGAAAAGTTTGCAAGCTCGCGCAGAACAAATAGGAGTCGAACTGGCAGTGGATATTCTCCGTACAACAATGTTCCGTATAATACGATGTCGATGTACGGCGGAAACACAAAACAGCGCCCGGCAGAAGAAGATATTTCTATGGACTATAGAGACCTATGCTGCCGCACTCGCGGAGACGCAGAAATGGTTCTGGATAAATTGCGAGCTGCTACGTACGAAAAAGGCAAAGTACGAGTCGGCGATGTATTTCGTTTATTCAACATAACGCCCAACGACTATCAGATGTGGTCATACGGGTGGCATAAGGGAGATTTAGACAGAGTGTATCCAACCGCTGTTCGTGGTGGATATTGGAATTTAAACCTTCCTGAGGCGAAACTTCTCAATAGATAGGAGGATACATATTTGAGAAAGCGAGATGTTGCACTCATTATTTTGGCCGGAACATCGTTGCTGCTATTAGCCAGACAAGAAATTATAAACAGATATTTCGAAAAGCATGTGCAGCTTCAGGTTTCATTTAACAAAGTGACAACAGAAACAGTTTCTGGCTTAACCGAAACGGTTAATCATAACGCGGCTGCCAACAATCGTGCTCGCGGGATTGTCACAAAAGATTCTTCGTTTGTCGATATTTACAATGCGATCAATCGGGATCTTAATTAGAAAGGAGTTATATTTATGAATCTCAATAAGATTACACGCGTAGTTAATAAAATTGCGCTGGCTTATCAAAAGAATAAGCCGTTTATTGCAACAGCTGTAAGTATTGGTCTTGGTGCTGCTGCTCTCGGAATTGGAATTAAGAAAGCCATGGATATTCCGAAGATTACAGCCGAGTACGAGGCTAAGAAAGAGCATTTTGCTGCTCGTATCGAAGATGAGCGTGCAAACGATAAGAACGGAGTTTCTAAGTTCGAATGCATGCTTAAAGCAGACGCCGGCCTTAAGATTGTCAAAACACTCGCGCTCCCGGTTGGTTTGGAAATCGCTTCCGCGCTCTTGAATGCATATTCTACGGGGGAGATGTGGAATCGTTACAAAGCAGCTACCGTTGTTTGTGGTGGGCTTACAGCCACGCTTATGGCGTTTGAAAACCGTGTGAGAGCCGATGTTGGAGATGAGAAGTTCAGAGAACTCAGATATGGTGTAAAAACTGAGAAACATGAGTGGACAGAAGTTGATATTTCCACTGGAGCAGAGGTTCAGCACACAGATGTCATTGAATCACGCACAGAAGACGCAATGCCTAGCATCTACGCCAAATGGTTTGAGAAGAGAGGCGATGGATATTGCGCAGATTGGAGCCCTGATCCGAAATTCAACAGGCTGTTTCTCCAGCAGAAGGAGAAGCAGCTTACGCAGAAGCTTGAAGCCCAGGGATATTTATGGCTCAATGACGCATATTATGAATTAGGCCTCCCGCTTACTGAAATTGGACAGCGCGTTGGTTGGATTTATGATGATAAGAATCCGATTGGTGATAACTGTGTCGATTTCGGCATATTCTCCGTTAGAAATGGCGTGAGTACGGGTTTCATAGATCGAGAGAACAATAGATATTTGCTCAACTTTAACGTTGACGGAGATCTGTTTGGACTTCCTCAACTTAGAAAGTATGGCATAGAGGAATCCTGACTAACCGGACTGGAAACTCCAGGATCCGGAAACGCCGAACAAGACATATTTGACTACCCTTGGCTTTACTGGAGCTAAGGGTAGCTCTTTTATATTTAGAAAGGACAAATACATGAACGGAACGATAAAAGCATTGCTTGGAATGGCCGGCTTGTTGATATCTGCTGCCGGCATTACTGCGGCCGCTGTCGAGTATAGAAATGCAAAAAGCAACGCCGTTGGAGAAGAACTTGCTCGCATCAAATGCAAAAGAGAAGATTCTGACTGGGGATATTTCAATCAGTTGGCTTCTCTGAAAGCTGATGTGCGCGATATTTTGAACGCGGAAGAGATGGAAAACCGACAGATTGAATCAGCCATTAAAGTAGAACTTGAAGAAGCAAAGGATAAATGCAAACATATTTTCAATCGTGAAAAGGCAGCGTTTGATCGTGAAAGGGCTGATATTTCCAAAAAGCTGGACGAGGCAAAAGCTGTGAAGGCAGCCGTTAAAGATCGTGAAAAGTCACAGCTCGAAACTAAGATGCGCTATGACAATACTTATATTTCTCTTGAGAAAGCTAAGAAGGCATACGACAACATCACTGACGGAGATAGTGCAGAAATGAAGGAAAAGATCGCTTCTAAACTGAAAGCTCGAAAAGAAGAGCTTGAGAAAGAAGTGAAAAAGTCCAGATCGAAATACGAAAAAGGTATGTTCGATGCCGCCGCAAAGTTGAAAGACGACCTGGATAATTTTGATCGGACCCGTATGAAGGAAATCATATCCGAAAGGACTCCAGAGGAATTAGAGTTAATACATACGTATGATAAAGTACGTGGAGAACTCAACAATAAGAGCGATCGCATGGATGCAATTCGATCAAAAAGAACACCAAAGCAACTTAAAGCGTTTCAGGATCTTGAATATGCGCAAGAGAGAGTCGCGGATGTTGTGGCTAGGGAAAACGCAAAGCTCGATGCTAAAACTGCTTGGGCTCATTATCTCTCGAAACGAGGTATACCAAAATGGCTTGTGGCAGGCGTTGCGTTCATACCCATGATTTCAGTTGCCTTTTTGGGCGTGTTATATTGGAGATGGGTTTTCGACTTCATTAATAAAATGGAGGTTGTATGAAAATTAAGGATATTCTTACGAAAAGCATCTCCTTTGTCAAAGATCATAAGCGGCTGTTGTGTACCATTGGCGAATGCGTTGGAGTCTGTGCCCTTGCATATTCTTCTAGCCGTAATGGATACAAAACAGCCGTTGAGATACAAGCCAAAGATGTTGTAGATCCAAAAGAGAAGATGGCCATTACTCTGAAGAATCACGTTTCTACATATTTTTGGCTTGTCGTGATCGGTGCTTGTATTGCAGCAAAGGAAAAAGTTACTATGCAAGAGCTAAGCGCTATGGCCCTTGCATATTCTGAGCTTAATCGTAAGCATGACAACTACAGAGTCAAAACAAACGAGATATTTGGAAGCGATGCTGACGATAAGATTCAGCATGCCATTACCCAGGAACATATTCAGAACAACATTCCCGTGGCCGGCGAGCAGCCCATTGTGTGTTATGAAACAATGCTCGGGTGTAATTTCATATCTACGTTTAATAAAATTAGGATAGCCGAACTCGAAGTTAATAAGTTATATCATGAGACCGGACATGTTACAATGCGAGATTTTTTCGAATTGCTTGGCATTGCTGATTCTGTTCCGAAAAATATTCAAGAAGAGCTCGATGATTATGGTTGGGATCGTTCTTTAAAGGACGACATATTTGGAAATTTACCGTCTATAGATTTTGCCAATACTTTTTACAGCGACGTGAATGGACAGATGTGCGTTATAGAGTGTGAGTACGGCCCATTTGAATTATAGGAGGTGTCATATTTTGGGAAAAGATAGTAGTAAGGAAACAGACGTTTATAAGAAGTTTGTGGATAATTTCATGGTCGCAATGTGGTATCAGGATTTCACGAGTCAGATCACGGAAATCCTATTATATTTAAAGCGCCAGCACATCGGACAGCTCAAATGGCCCGATAGAATTATTGCTGATCAGTGGGGCGATAATTTCCCGGTAAGGATGCTATGGAACACATTGGTTCTTATGTATGGCGACTTTGACGTTAGTCCTGCAAACGGGTGGATTAACGATGCTGATGGCGCGATTGATTTTTTAGAGAAGACGAAAGAACAGTGGTCCGTTGTAGATACATTCGGTGTTAACGACTAATTAGACCATTGAAGGGTGGCAATATGAAAATTAATAAATCATTGATATTTACAATCGTCGGTACTTTGCTAATTCCTGCAGTGGCGTATGTTGCTGCAAAAGATGGTGTTGCTGCTGAAAAGGCCAAGGAGAAACTTATAGCCGATAATCCGAAGGCAACAAAAAAAGACATATTTGCTGTCAAGGCGAAATGTTATTGGAAGACTGCTATTATGTGCGGTGCAGCTATGGGTTGTAGTGTCGCCGCGGGTTATATTTCAGAAAAAGCTATTGCCGTCGCTACTGGTGGATCTATAATTGCCAAACAGCAATTGGAAAGATACCGAGATGGCGCTATAGCTCTCGGTTCGGAAGAATTGGACCGAGATATTCGTCAGAATGCAATTTCGAGTGGCGCGCACGAACAGCTTTCTAAAAATGAAGACAAGGAAAAAGAGTATTGGTTTCATGATGGATATTCTGGAGATTGGTTCAAAGCTAGATTAACCGATGTTATTTTAACGCAGTATGAAGCGAATAGAGCGTTTGTACAGGACAGTCGCGTTTCATATAATTCGATTCGGCGTAAATATGGATTAGATCCATGGGCATTGCGTGAAAATTTCGGATGGTCTGCCTGGGATGATGTTGTATTCGGTCATGTGTGGATTGATTTTGAGAACAGAAAACTGTTCGACAGAAAACACGGTGAGTATTATGAGATCATATACCCTATACCGCCATACGATTTTAAACTGAAAAAGGAGGATGTAAAATGATGGTTTATATTATTCTTGGAACAATTCTGTACATGATCGTATTTCGAAAAGAAAAATTCGACTGGAAGTCATATTTAGTAATGATCGCTTTGTGGCCTGTTTTCCTGGGTGCAGCTATTATTAAAATTGCAAAGCGACATTCTTAATTGGTATGATCCTGTTGGGTATGGATTTTTACAATTAGAATTGGCTGGACTTACTGTACACCAAATAGCTGCACAAAACAGTTGTCTGACGGATTATGTAGAAAGACATATTTCCAAAATGAATGAATTTAGAAACGCTATGGCTATTAAAGACGATCATTACTTTGTTATGTGTGCCAGCAAGCAGAAAAAGGTAACGCCAGAAGAAGCAAAACGTACATATTTAGAATTATTTACGTTCGATGGTGAATCTTCTAAAAAGAAGTATGATCTAAAAACTCTAAAAGAGAAAGATTTGAACGACATATTTCGATTACGAAAAAACGATAAGCGTAGAGCTATACTGCGTCTGGCTGTGAAATTAAGGCGTGAAGCTTCGCGATCAAAACATTGGCTATAATAGAAGAGGCTTAGCATTATATTTGCTAGGCCTTTAATTTTTTGCCTCAGAAAGGAGAAAGAAAAATGGCAAACGGTAACAGAAGACAATTAGCACAGGGAAACAAAAACGCAGGTAACTCAACAGAACGGGATTATATTCCTAGTGATGCTGTTCACGAAACTGAATCGGCAGAGAATGGAAGACGTGAAAAAGCAGAAGATCAGAAACCACACAGTATCAGGATATTAACCACAACCAGGAAGTCATTTGAACATAGAAATGTTCGACACGGTTTTGACGGCGACGATCTCATTGTTATTTCCGCAGTGCACCCGGTGTCTTGGATGTATCCGAAGCAGAATATTTTGCAGTTAACTGTCGTTGATGAAGATGATTTTGAGGAGGACGATTTCGATGGCGAAGAATGATGTAAAGCATATTTTCATCTCACAGCCGATGCATGGAAAAGACATCGAGGAGGTGAAAGCAAAAGCAGAAGTCATATTTGAAGAAGCTAAAAAAGTATTTTTCAAGGGCGAGAACGTCTCGATGATTGAAAATATTGAACATAAGGATATTCCGGAGAATGCGCATCGACTTATGCATCTTGGCGAATCGATCAAAGCAATGTCTGATGCTGACATTGTTATATTTGACACGAAATGGGGATCGGCTCGTGGATGCATTGTCGAAGTACATACCTGTATACAATACGGCATAATGAGTTATATTTATGATCCAGATCTTGGAGATCCTGAAGAAGATCCGTTCTATCCTTTCTTACATCTGAAAGGAACACCTAAGTATGGATGCTAAATACATATTTGCAGCGGCCGGTTTCGTCGCTGGAGCGGGGGTCGGCATCGTCGGCTCCTGCATATTTTTGAAGAAAAGATACGAAAAGTGGGCGAATGATCAGGTTGAGGATGTTCGTCAAGCTTTTTCGAAACGTTTTGGTGAAAAAGAAGAAACGGCAAAACCAACAGAGCCGGTGAAACCTACGGTTGAAGAGGAAGAAAAAACAGAACCGGTGACTCAAGACGCAGCAAAAGCAATGCGTGATATTTATGTTGGAAATAAACGCGTTGATCCTGTTCTTGCTGGTATGCCTCACACCAATACTCCGGCAGTTGACTATACTGCATATTCTAAAGTTACAAAGGCTGAACCTGACGACCATCCATTAGACGACCAAGAGTTGAAAGGTCCGACAATTATATCTAAAGAAGAATACGGTACTAATTTGTCCTTAACAACTCAAGAACTGACATATTACATGAGCGATGGAATCTTAGCCGATGAATACGAAAACCAAATTGATAATCTGCTACAGATTGTCGGCGGAACGTTCACCCGGTCTGGGTTCACATCAAATGACGACACAACAATTTATATTCGAAACGAAGAAGAAGGAAAAGATTTTAAGATTACCAAGGTTTGGAAGTCTTATGCCGAAATCTTCGAGTAAGGAGGTGCATATTTGAGTAGAGCGTACGAGAAGAGGAACGTCTTTGATTGGGGTGAATACTTCCTGTGGCTCTGCGAAAAGATTGATATTGCCGATAGGGGAGACCGCTTCGACTATTTTTGCTTAGCCAGGGAATTGCAAGACACAGAGTTTGTTGCCAAGCTTGATGGCGATAAGAATCGAATTTCGGACGGAATCAATCTTCGCGTTGAGTTTGCGGAAGAATCTAACGTATTTGTGGATGAAGCCATGAACGTCCCGTGCAGTGTGTTAGAGGTTCTTGTAGCCCTGTGTTTACGCATTGAACGGGGAATAACTGGTGAGCCAGGAGAGGATCATCCAGAGAAATGGTTCTGGCAAATGATTGATAATTTAGGCCTCAGCGATTGCACAGACGTATCGTTCGATAGAGCCCTGGTTGACCAGAACGTTAATCTTTGGATGGAACGTTTATATTCTCCGGATGGTCGAGGCGGAATCTTTCCGATTCGGAAGCCATTTGGCGACCAAAGAAATGTAGAGCTTTGGGTCCAGATGCAGCAGTACATACACGAGAATTTTGTGTACTGACATATTCAACAACGCAGAAAGGAGGAACAACATGACGGATGCTTGACTTTGTAAAAGTATCGACGAAAGTCTCTAGAAATGGAGTCGTCGATATTTACCCGAAATTTGTGGTTCGTCCTGGAACCACGGACTTGATGATTAGAGGACGGGATTTTTACGCCGTTTGGAACGAGGACACAAAAATGTGGTCCACGAACGAGTACGATGTGATTCGGCAGATCGATACATATTTGTCGGATTATGCAGAAAAGTATGGCGACGAAATGGCCGTCTTGCATCCGTTATATATGTGGGATGCCGATTCTGGTAGTATCGATCGTTGGCACAAATACTGCCAGAAGCAAATGCGTGACAATTTTCATGCACTAGACGAAAAAATTATATTTGCCAATACTGAAACTACTAAGGAAGATTATGCGTCAAAACGCCTGTCTTACTCTTTGTATGAAGGAGACATATCTGCGTATAAGGAATTAATGGAGGTTTTGTATGACGAAAAAGAACGTCAAAAAATTGAATGGTCCATCGGCGCTATATTCACAGGTGCTTCTAAACATATTCAGAAGTTCCTTGTGTTCTACGGCGAGGCAGGCAGCGGCAAGTCTACAGTGCTCAATATTATACAGGCGCTCTTTGATGGATATTATTCAGTATTCGATTCAAGAGAACTTGGGTCGTCAAATAACAGCTTTGCCTTGGAGAGTTTTAAGAACAATCCCTTGGTTTCGATACAGCATGACGGAGACTTATCTCGTCTTGAGGATAATACAAAGCTCAACAGTATTGTCTCTCATGAAACCATGGAAGTTAACGAAAAGTTCAAATCAAAGTATACCGCGAGATTCAATACGTTTATCTACATGGGCACGAATCGACCGGTTCGGATCACTGAGGCAAAATCAGGACTTCTTAGGCGCCTTATCGACGTTAGCCCCAGCGGGAGAAAAATTCCGAAACACCGATATGACGAGCTCGTTACAGAAATTAATTTCGAGCTTGGAGCGATCGCTAACCACTGTATCGAAGTCTTTAGAAGCCTTGGGGCAAGTTATTATGACAAATACGTCCCAATCTCAATGATGTCTGCCACGAATGATTTTTATGATTTTGTGGAAACTAACTACGACGACTTCAAAGCTGCTGGATATGTAACATTAACAGAAGCTTGGAGACGTTATCGTGAATATTGCGAATTCGCAAATGTTCCGCATAAGCAATCATACAGATCCGTCAGAACAGAACTTAAGAATTATTTTCGAGAGTTCAAAACACAAACGGTTATTGATGGAAAACACATACGCAATGTATATTTGGGTTTCATTACATCAAAGTTCTTTTTTGAACCTTTGTCTGACGAATCTGTTGATATTTTGTCAATCGATGATCCGGTTGACGGGTGGCTCCACTTTGATTCTTACAGAAGTGCGTTGAATGAGATCGGTCAAAAATTTCCGGCTCAGTATGCGACACAAGATGAAATTCCAATGTACAAATGGTCCAATGTTAAGACAACGCTCATTGATATTGATACGCGAGAACTTCATTATGTAAAACTTCCGGAGAATCATATTGTGGTTGATTTTGATCTTAAGAACGAGAAAGGAGAAAAGGACTATGAGAAAAACCTAGAAGCAGCAAGTAAGTGGCCTCCGACATACGCCGAGCTTAGCAAGTCTGGAGCAGGTATACACTTACATTATATTTACAACGGAGACGTTTCTAAGTTGTCACATATTTACGACGACAACATAGAAATTAAAACGTTCACTGGAAATAGTTCATTGCGGCGAAAGCTGACCAGTTGTAATGATTTATCGATCCGATCAATTGGCAGCGGTTTGCCATTGAAAGGAGCGAAATTGATAAATTGGGATGGACTAAAGAACGAAAAGCGTCTCCGCAGAATGATTGTAAATAATCTGAATAAAAAGTACCATGCCTACACAAAACCTTCCGTGTGTTATATTTACGATTTGCTAGAGAAAGCATACGAGGAAGGATTCCCATATGATGTGCGAGACATGGCCGAAGATATTACATTGTTCGCTGCGGGAAGCCATAACCAAGCACCTGCTTGTTTGGAAATGGTGACACGCATGAAACTTGTATCTGCGGAGAAAGAAAGCCAACCGCTTGGTCATTATGCTGACGATCGGTTGGTATTTTTTGACTGTGAAGTATTCCCAAATCTGCTTCTGATTAACTGGAAGTATGAGGGTAGTAGCACTGTCGTCAGAATGATAAATCCGACACCGGCTGAGGTGGAGGAGCTTTGCAAAATGAAGCTGGTTGGGTTCAACAACCTCGAATACGACAATTATATTCTTTGGGCTCGTATAGGCGGAGCGACGAATTTACAGATATATGATTTGTCGCAACGTTTGATTGTCCACCGGGATAAAAACGCTAAAAACAAAGAAGCTAAGAAATTGTCGTATACGGACGTCCTGGATTTTCTGTCTAGTAAAAACAAGATGTCGTTGAAAAAGTGGGAGATAAAATTAGGGCTCCATCATATGGAGCTTGGAATACCGTGGGACCAACCGGTTCCAGAATCCAGATGGGTTGAGGTTGCCGAGTATTGTGACAACGATGTTATATCTACGGAAGCTGTTTTTAATGCTTGTCGAGGTGATTATGATGCAAGATGCGCATTAGTAACATTGGCAAACATATTTGCGCCTAATTCCTATAGTACACCAAACGACACTACGAACACTCTTACCGCCAGAATCATATTTGGAGATGACCAAAACCCTCAGAAGGAGTTCATTTACACAGATCTTTCAAAAGAGTTTCCGGGTTATATTCCTTGCCACCTATCTCCAGACGGAAAGTCTCACTACAAGGGAGAACTTCCCAGCGAAGGTGGATATGTGTATGCAGAACCTGGTATGTACACGAACGTTGTTGTGCTTGACGTTAGATCCATGCATCCTAATGACGCAATACAGCTAATGATATTTGGTCCGAGATACACAAAACGATTCGCTGATCTTGTAGATCTTCGTGCTTGCATAAAGCACAAGGATATTCCAAAGGCCAAAGCGATCTTTAATGCTCCAGAGCTAGACAGATATTTGGACGATCCCTCGACCTATGGGGCAGTTTCTGACGCTCTGAAAACAGCGATCAATTCCGTATACGGGCAGACGAAGGCTAAATACAAGAATAAATTTGTTGATGAGCGTAACAAGGACAACATCATTGCTAAGCGTGGCGCTCTGTTCATGATCGATTTGAAACTTGAGGTTCAAAAACGTGGATATTCTGTTGTTCACATTAAGACGGATTCTATTAAGATTCCGAATCCGGATCGTGATATTTTACAGTTTGTTTATGATTTTGGTCAGAAGTATGGTTTGACATTCGAGATCGAAGAAGAGTACGAAAAGTTCTGCTTGGTTAACAGATCTGTTTATATTGCCAAACAAGTCGAACCGCATTGGGGCATTACTCCTGGCGGAAAAGTATATTGGAAAGAAGATAGAGAAGATAAACCAGGTTTCTGGACACCAACCGGAGCGCAGTTTGCGCAACCATATGTATTTAAAACTTTATTTTCTAAAGAACCAATTACTTTTGACGACAAATGCGTGACCGTGTCGGTTGCATCTAGAGATGCGTTATATTTAGACTTCAACGAAAATCTCGAAGACGTGAGTGAACTTGAAGAAGCTCGTAAGTTACTTACAACGCAGAAGAACAAGTACACGAAACGAGAACAGGCTCTTATGGAGAAGTATCAGACATATTCTATTGAAGACATCGATAAGATGATATCTGTTGGTCATTCTTACAAGTTCGTTGGTAAAGTCGGGCAATTCTGTCCAATGAAACCAGGATCCAACGCAGGCTTGTTGATGGCTATTGATAAAACAGGTCAGTATTCTGCTCCAGGTGGAACAAAAGGTTATCGCTTCATGGAATCTGAGTACGTGCGAGATCATGGCTTAGAAAATTATATTTCAATTGAATATTTTAAGGAATTGGCGGATGCGGCCATAGACAGCATCAACAAATTTGGAGACTTCGAATGGTTCTCGTCTAATGAATCGATTGGGTACGTGGAAAAAGCCCTCAACCTTTCTGATTATATGAACCGTCCAATTACCATCGATGAAGAAGACGAAGTTCCGTTTGTTGTGTAAGTTATATTTTTAAGTAAAGGAGAAAAAAGAAATGGACAAAAAGAAATTTGCACTTATCGGTGGCGCAGTTGCAGCAGGTCTGGCGATGATTGCTGGCAGTGTATTTGTTGGTAAAGAAGTACTTAAGAAAATGGCTGACAAGAAGAGACTTGAGGAGGGGACAGCCGATGTTGAGGAAGACGCTTAATTATATTTTAGTTCTCGTTGCCGGAGCTCTGTTTGGATCGCTGGCTACAAAGTTATATTCTCGTGGTAGACATACACGCGACGAAGAGAAAAAGTCTATATTTCGTAAACATTATACGGAAGTAGACATTAGCAACAGACGGTAGACATATTTTAGGTTAAATGAAAGGAGAACATTATGCCCCGTGGTGATCGAGCGTTCTATGCTCCATATTTGAAGAGAAGTTTTAAAGACGTACCTGGCTCAGCGATTTGCTTTGAGCCATTTTTTGATGGTATCGGTTTTGGCGGAAAGCCTTGTCGTCCCGGTTTCAATCTTCAGGTAACTCCGGAATTGGCAGGGCAGCTTAGGGCAGAAGGTTGGAAAGTTTCTTCTTGGAAGAAAGATCCTGACGATCCAAGCGAGGAAACGACATATTTCATCAAACTCAATTTCTCACAGATCAGACAGCGCGAGGACGGATCTATGTATCCGGAAGTGTATGAAGTAGTAAACGATGGATATCCTATCTCAATTACTGAAGAGACGATCGTTACGCTGCAGAATATTCGCAAATCAGCTATTGAGCACTTCGATGTGACATTCCATGGATATGCTTACGACGAAGGGCACGCAATGAATCAGACTGCGTATGTAGATGACTTCATTATATTTGTAAAATCGGTCGGTATTAGAGAACGCTATGCTGATCTGTTTAACAGAAGCGGAGTGCCCGACGAAGAGCCTCCGTTCGAACCTTGATTGAACTGGACGTCAACCAGTTAGATGCTGTAGATAAGCTCCATAACGGAGCGATACTTTGTGCCGAGGTTGGTACGGGCAAGTCTCGTACCGCCTTGGCATACTATTATATTCGAGAATGCGGCGGCCAGGTTGTAATAAAAACAGATGGCAAAACAAGCGGCATTAACAAGGAAATGCGTCGTCCTAGGGATCTCTATATTATCACAACGGCAAAGAAAAGAGATTCTAAGGACTGGCATTTAGAAGCTGGTAAGTTCGGACTGTTCACTGATAGGCAAGATATTTGTCCGAACCAGGTTCGACTGGTCGTCGATTCTTGGAATAATATTCAAAAGTATCGCAAAGTTCATGGAGCTTTCTTTATATTTGACGAACAGCGAGTAACTGGACGAGGCCCGTGGGTCAAGGCATTCTTGGACATCACTCGCAAGAATCGTTGGATATTACTAAGCGCTACGCCGGGAGACGTTTGGTTAGACTATATACCAGTGTTTGTAGCGAATGGATATTTTAAGAATAGGACGCAGTTTTTTAGAGAACACGTCATCTTAAATCCGTACACACCGTTCCAGCAAGTTAAAGGCTATCGCAACGAAGGACTTCTAAATCGTTACCGTGCTGATATTTTGGTAAAGATGAGAGACATGCGAGAAGCAAGAACTCACAAGAAGACTGTGTATTGCAACTGGGACAAAGACGCCTACAAAATCGTCTTCAACAAACGTTGGGATATTTATGAGAATAAACCGATAGAGAACACAGCAAAATTATATTCTACGATCCGTCAGGTGATCAATTCGGATCCGTCTCGGATTGAAGAGATGAAAAAGTTGATACGTAAGCACGACAAGATTGTCATATTTTACAACTTCAACTTCGAGTTGGACGCTCTTAGAAAGTTATATTCTCAATTGTGCATACCATACTCTGAGTGGAATGGTCAGAAGCACGAGGATATTTTAGAAGATGAACCGCGCTGGGGTTACTTCGTGCAGTACCTATCTGGTTCGGAAGGATGGAACTGTATCAGCACAAATGTACTTGTATATTTTAGTCAGAACTATTCGTATAAGATGATGCATCAGGCGGAAGGACGAATCAACAGACGGAATACTCCGTACTCGGACTTATATTATTATACGCTAATGAGTATGGCTCCGATCGATTGCGCTATTGCGAACAAGTTGAAGAATAAACAAGACTTCAACATGGAAGATTATATTCGTGATTCGCAATAACTACAACTCCTATAATAGAAACGCGGGAGTAGTTTATTTACTGCTCCTTTATTTTTGTTCTCTCTTTTGAGAACTTTTATTTTTTAAGGAGGTGTCCTATGAGAGAAAAGGAAAAGTTCTTAGTGGTTGTCGAGATTCTGGATATTGCCGAGACAGTGAGGGATCGCGGCGGAGGAATGTGCAGATTCTCAGAACCACCGGAATCGGACGACAGCGAAAAAAGAATTAGTTATATTCCAAGTGACTGTCGATCCGGAAGCGGAAAGAGGTATACAAAGTTGTAATTATATTTTTGAGGAGGTGTTCCAAAATGAGCGAGAACATTATGTTGAGTATTCTGGCGCTTAGTCAGATCACAAAGTATGCCTATGATGAACTTGTTTCGTCTTGGCAGTTATATTCCGAGAAGTGGTCCTGGGACAAATTTGTGTTGGATACGCTCGGAGAATGTTTGGAGGTGGCATTATGATGAAATATTTACATTCGATAATTACGGCGGTTGCGGTTGCAGCCGTCTTTTTTGGTGCATATTTTAGCGCAAACAATTCAGATCCTGCGCAGTCATTCCGCATTGTCATATTTGCGGGCGTTATCACGTTTGTCTGTGGCATTGGGCTTGGCACTGCGCCAGAGACATATTCTCCGAAAGAAAAAGTGGAAGACGACGAACTGTCGGAACTGGAGGATACGAAATGATAGTTCTTCTTAACATATATTATACAATAGTAGTTCTTGCACTTACCATTGGAGCAGCGGTCATAACGATCGCTGCTTTTGGTTTGGGTGCCTATTATATTTGGTTACGATGGGTGCAACGTTTTGTCGTTGAATTGATCTGGGATGCAAAATGGTACGGAACGGCTTGGCATCCAACAGGCAACCCGAATCCATATTATACGGGGAGAAATTAGATGAAGAATTACGAATTTGTGCCATACATCAAATTTGGAGACTGGGCAGCGATACAACGAGTGAAAATTAGATTAGAGTTGCCCGCGAACGAAACAACGACCGACGTATGCAATCATATCCGAAAGGGTCTCGGTGTTATATTTTCGACCAAATGTGGTGATAGGAAGTTAACGCACACGGTATATTTTTCAGACTGGGTTCGGCTTCGGAATAAGAAGAAAGACGAACTGTGGTATGAGGAATTCGTTAGCGATTGGAACACCGGGGGAGGACAAACATGAGCTCTAAACAACTGCATTATTTAAAAGACCTTATCATATTTTGTGATGAGCACAAGATTAAGACCGGAATTAGTCTTGAAGAAGCTAAACTGAAAGTAGACGATGATGTGCTTTTGTCTAGGCACATAGCGCATTGTTGGAATTATATTCACATGAACCGATTAGACGGTGAATTTCGAAAGCAAAACCCTTCAGAAACATATTTTGTAGGACTTAGAAACAAGCCGTATTCGGTAAGGCCTGTGCCGTTCAGTAGAAAAAAGGCGGTGCGTAGTAATGGTTGACATTATAATATCTATTTTGCATTTTCTTTCGTCTTGGACAATGGCTATGGTTGCATCGCTTATGACTGGCTATATGCTAAATTGTGTTCTGCATAGAAATAGTGAAAAGGCTCAGTTAGATACCGAGCTTATATTTTTCTATTCTTGGTTGACAGCGACTTTAGCTTTTTCGATTTGGGTGATTATATTTGGGAGGTAATTATGCGCGAAGACCTTAAGAAGGAGCTTGCCGATCGTCTCGATGTTATATTTTCTAAAACCATTCGCGATGATCTAATCTCTTATTACAAGAAACGATCGGCAATCTGTGTCATGATTGGTTTGGCAGGATTATGGGTTGTTGGAACCATGGTATATTTATCGCCAGACCTTGTAATGAGGGCTATATGGAGCTTGACGCTTGTGTTTGTTGTTCCCTTCACAATTATGGAAGCTGTGGAACTCTGGGCTTGGAGTTTCCATGGCACTGAAAGAGTTATAGATTATATTTTCGATGATGTTCTCAGGAGGTAAAACATGGCAGCAAAAAGAAAAGATTCCTTCGGCCGAATCGGTGGTCGTTTACTCCCGGCACCAAGTGTTATGTCTTGTGGCGGAACTTCGGTTCTTATAGCGGTCGGCGGTGTGATATCTGAGGAGTTTATTCAGGGACCGAGCACATTGGTGGAAACCATGACGGCTCTGCGAGTTACCTCAGAGGTCGATGGTACACACGCCTTTGATTCCCGCGCTGTTATATCTGTACAGTGGGATCTTGGACCAAACAGAGATCCGAAGAACAAAGAACCTGACGAAGCGACTTGGACGTGCCCATACTGTGGCGATTTAAAACATGTATTTTTATCAGACTACACATGCAAATGCGGTTGTAGGATCATTGCGCCAGTGAAAAACGAACAGGGGTGATTGAGAATGATTAATGGAATTATGCGGAAATTCGGATTTATCAGCGAAAGGGAACTGGTAAATGTAGCCGTACAGGTTTACGAGAGAAATGACGTGAGTAATAATGCGTCTGACAACAATAGTTTTTATTATTGTTGCGGAAACGCAAATGCAGTTAATTATATCCTGAGCAGATTTGGGATAGACATCGCAAGTGTAATCAAGGAACGAAAAAAGAAAGCTGTAGGAGAGCAGGAATGAGAATAATATCACAGGACAAAATGACAGACATATCTTATGATGGGGCGGTTATTTACGTCCATGCTGGAGACAATAGGATGTATGTCTTTGCTCATGTTCCTGACGAAACTTTTCCGATTGGAACATACAACAGCCGTGAAGATGCGGTATATGTGGTGTCGCTTATTCAGAAAACATTTATGTGTAACCATAAATACTTTTATATGCCAGAACCCGAAGAGGTTTCTGAGATTAAGAAAAAGTTGGAAAAATATGAGAAGGGATAAAAATGACTACTATAATATGCTGGGTATTCGTTGTAGTATTTATTATTTTCTTTAGTTTCGCTGCGGGGTTATTGCTCGCAGACCCCGAACCGATGAGTATAGCTGGCGCTATTATTGTAATCCTTATTGGTGTTCTTACTACAATAAATCTCATTTTAACAATGCCGGCATAGAAAGGCGGTGATGACTGTGAAACCAGCAGCGTTTGTTTCGATTTTTATATTCTTGCTTGTTTGTATTGCAGGTTTTTTCTATTCTATATGGTTTGACGATGGCAAGTACGCAATCGGATATGCACTTGGCCTTTTTAGTGGGTTGTTATTAGCCACATTAAGTGGTTTGTAAAGTTATATTTAAGAAAGGAGTTACTATTATGGGTGCTATTAAACGATTTATATTCAAGACCGGTACCACACTGGCCTTCGCTGCTGCTGGATACATGGCGGCAAAGGTGTGCTACAACGTCGGCAAGATTGAGCGTGGATATTGGGCGAGTCGCGCTAAGGATCTGAACCTTAGCTTTGACGAAGCAGTTAGGTATAAAGAGGACAACGAAAAATTGTCTGAAATTATATTAGGCGGCGGTATGGCCCTTCTGGTACTGGCGGCAATGTCTGTTCCGGCACATGAGGCTACTAAGCTTCGTCATGTCATCGAGTGGCAGAACGATAACACGATCAAAGTACATATTTAGGAGGTGTTAACATGTGTACTAATAGCGGTAGGTATCCGTGGGGAAACAAAGCTTCTGAAAGTTTTCAGGGTGGTATTTTGGAAAATCAGTATCGGTTAGATCTGCTTCCACTTGATATTTGCGGAGAAGCCATGGGGTGCATCTATGATAGAGATTTGTTGTCGGCTTTGAATTCGTATATGGAGGAATCCGATCATCCAGATCGTTATATTCGTAACGTTTTGGAGTCATTCGCGGCACAGAATTACGGAGGCCTCGAGTCTGCGTATATTGCAGCCGCTCGACATATTACAAAACGAGAGAGGGGTTTGCCCTGCAGAACTTACATCAACGATGCTGTCTATAGATATTTGGAATCGAATATAGATAGTAATTTAAGACCCGCTAACAACGCTTTGTTTATTGTTGACCTGCTCCTGTGCTTGGATTCCAATAAACGATACGGCTGGAATGGAAAGGAGGAAACAAAGTGATATTAACCGGCCAAGCATTTCATGAGTATCAGATGGATATTCGTGCAGTAATTTACGCTCTCCGTGGGCGATTCCCGGATCTTCAGATTTCGTATCAGATCCTTGGCCCGGATAAAAAGTTCAAACCCGAGTATGATCACGATGAATTCGGAGGTATTCATTCCATTAAGATGAAATCTGTTGACCGTGATATTGTTGTGAAGCCAAGAGCCCTGATGCAGGGATTGGACACAGACCACGAAGAGTGGAGAGACATATTCTTTAGAGATTGCGTAACCGCCTGGATGAATGGTAGACCTAAGAACTCTATCATGAAACGGATCCGTGGCGGTTATATTTCTGATGAAGCCCTCGCTGAGTTGTTCTTGGCGAGGGTTGATGGCAAATGGTTGGCTAAGGATGGCAATCGTTATATTTCGAAGGATGTTGCCATTAAAGCCAACCTTGACTGGCTAAATGACGAAGAATAGAAAGGAGTTATATTTATGGATAGAGCGGTAGTAGCAGTTAAAAAAGTCGAGATTTCGTTTGTTGACCACGTTAGTTTCGAAATGACTAAGATATTTGAAAATGTGAGTGTGCTTATAACAGATAACATTGTGGCCATCGAACCGAGCGACAAGCACAATTCAACGATAACTGATGTTTTACATGCGGAATCGACTCAGACGACTAACCCGTGGCCGGCAGACTACGATTCTATGATATTCCCGTTATCTAATATTGTGCATATTTATGTTAAAGAATGTGCGACGAGCTGAATACAACACAATTAATGGGGGATCATATTTATGAGAGTTAAAAAATTAAAAATTATATTTACAAAGGATGCCTCTGAGAACGAAGCACTTTGTAGAAACCCGACAATATTTGAAAACGTAGAAGCGGTTTTGGATGACAACAAGCTTGCTGTGAACCTTCCGGGTGAAGATTCTTATGATCTAGTTGCATTTCAACGATCCAATATCGTGGCTATATATTTTAAATATTAAGAAATAGAAAGGAGCAGACATGATCGAGCTAACAGATCCAAAATGGAAAGATAGACCAAAGTCCAATTTAATAAATTGGCTTTTAAAGAACTCGAATGTTAAGCGGCAGGATTTGATGGTATTACTTTCCACTTCTAGGCCATATTTTGAAACTAAGATGTCGCTAAACAGATTTTCGTTCGAAGATATTTTGCTGGCCGCTGATCTATGCAACTTTTCTCTTGCGCTTGTTTCGAAGAAAGATAGATCTGTTCACGAATTAAACTTCCGAGAATTTGTCGGTGATATTTCGGAACAGTCCGAGCGATTTCTTTCTATGAAACGAGCAGAATACGACCAGCTTAAGGAGAAGGCAAAGAAACTCGAAGACG
Organism: uncultured Lachnospiraceae bacterium; assembly: GCA_947168155.1. Taxonomy (GTDB): domain Bacteria; phylum Bacillota; class Clostridia; order Lachnospirales; family Lachnospiraceae; genus Eubacterium_Q. The sequence continues at coordinate 66,289 of CAMVKW010000013.1, forward strand.
AGTTTGGATTCAAGTAAAAGGAGATTATATTTATGGCAAAGTATTATGAACAGCTCCGGAATGTTGACGGCGATATTTCGGATAAGGTAATCGTCGATGAGCATGGCGCGGAAGTCACTGAGTTTGAAGACGGTGATATTCTTGTTCTGGCAACAATGCCTTACGACTGGCACGATTCCGAGAACAAGTGGCACCACGCTACAGGTGAGGCCGAATACCACGGCGGCAAGTGGTACAACATATTCCAATAAGGAGGACACCTTATGACCGCTAAAGTTCTAGCAGTAGTGTGTACAGTACTTTTTGCATTGCTTATTGCAAAAACTATTGAACACGACAAGGATATTCAGTCCACGGACGACAGAGTCTTCAGTCATAAGAAGAAGTTTGATCGCAAGATCGATGATTTATGGGACGCTTATATTGCCCTGCAGCGTGAGATAAAAGAACTGAGGTCTCAGATCGAAACCAAGGAGAATAAAGATGCTTGATATTTGAAAGGAGGTGCAACACGTTGCTATTTGGTGGAGACAAGGCACGAGCTAAGGAATACCTCGAACGTATATCGCGACTGTTCGGAACCACCGCAATGGATCACTGGACAGCCACAGATGCCCTTGAATTTCGCAACGCTATAGCGATTCTTACCGACAAAGATTATACCTGGTCAACCGAAATACCAGACGAATCTTGTATTGCCTGGAAGTGTATTATCGGCCGACATAGTGAGCATTACATGAAAGCCGAAACTTTTTTGGCGGATGTGAATAGGTTTAATCCCTATGGAGTGAGCGTCAGAACATCTAAAGAACCGATATTTCGTGAATTTCACTACCTCTCCGAAGAAGAGGAAGGATTCTGGCCAAAAGAATCTATAACTTTATACAAAGTTATAGAACCCCCATACACAAACATGCAGGCATTAATCCAGAAATCAAAAGCAAAGGAGGAAGAATGATGAATGAAAAGATAGCAATTATATTTTTAGCTTTGGCATTTTTGATGCTCTACTGGTGGTGTAAGAATCTGGACAAACGCGTTAACTATCTTCGGGACGCGTATATTCGCGTTAGTCGTGCTTATGAAGAGCAAGAAAAAAGAATGGAAGAATTAAAAGCCGCTGTGCGCGATATTTTAAAAGACATTAAGCCTAGATAGGAGATACCATGATCGAAAGCGTCGCAATTGTTTCTTTAATTATATTTTCCGTTGTGTCCGCCATACGGGCATATAGAAATGAACGTAAGATCGAAGATCAGATGTTATTTTTCAAAAGAGAACGCGATCGTAAGATTGACGACCTCTGGGGTGAAAACGTTAGGTTTGCGCAAGATTTAGAAGATTTAAAAAATCGTATCGCGGATCGAACTTATACAGGAGGAAGAATGATGGACAAAACGTTCAATAAAATGATAATTACAAAAGTAGGATACTCGTCTATTCCGGTAGCACTTACGGACAACGAGGTAAAGGTGCTCGAAGCGTTCATCAACTGGGCAGGTATTGAGGACGAATATCTGATCGAATCAACTAACGAATGCTCTTACGAAGAATGGGGTGAATAAAATGGCTGAACTTAAAGATAGTGGAAACCGCCAGGAATTCTCAACGGGTGCGGTTCGTGATATTCAGGAAGGAAAAGGCCGGTGTGATCTGTTACCATTGGATGTTATCAGCGAGTATTATATTTACGTTAATCTTCCTATAGCCGGTAATATACTCAAAAAACTAAGTGAGTATCAACTGACACACGAATCTTCGTGCGTTTTTGATGCGATCATGGCCTTTGACGAATGGGCCTGGGAAGACGACAATCCTGAAACGATGATTCTCGATATTTCTAAGCATTTTGAAGACGGGGCTAAGAAATACGGCGAAAACAACTGGCGAAAAGGAATACCCTGCAAAAGGTACTTGGATAGCGCCGTTCGACATTTCCTCAAACACGAACGAGGAGATTGCGATGAACCGCATGACAGAGCGTTCGTGTGGAACCTTTTGTGTTGCGAATGGACGAACAAGCATTTTGGCTGGGATGGTGTTCATGAACCGGTTGATGAGTCAATTGTAAATCGAGTTACTGAACTTCATAAAGAGGTTAGTACGCTATTGAATAACGGCGGCATTATGAGAGGTATAAAATGAAGATGAACATGATATTTGAAGGGATTAATCTTTCTGGCGAAGATATTAAGCTTGCGGTTAAGGCAAAAGAGGTTAGGATCTGGGACAATTGGACACATAGGCAGCTCCCGCTTGTCTTTAACGATATTTTGGCCATTGAAACGGATCATAAACTTTATATTTTTCAAACTAGACCGGACGGAGAAAAAGTCACATCGATCTTCTGGTCGAGAAGGATTGACCGGTGCGAATTCACAGATCCGGTTGAATTGCCTTATCAGTTCTGACGATGTATACGTGGAGTTATATTTTATGGAACCATTGAATTCATTTGACTCAAAGATTACCAACCAAGATATTTACAAAAAGTTTTGCGAGTATTTTGGTTCATCATTAGCCACGGATTACAGACCTTTTGATTTGGATTTTGCAGAAGGTATGGTTGGGATTACCTTATGGTTAAAAAACGGCGATCTTGTTTTTTATTTCACAAAGGAGAACTAATGGAAGTATATTTAAACAGTATTCATGGCATCGATGACGCGATGGTGTCGATGCTTATGTCTAAGCGCTCTTGGACACGCGAGAAGGAGCTAGATATTCGTGCTCTTTGCGAACGTGTAACCGATAGGAACGGATTCCCGAATTGGACACTTGCCGATCCGAAAGACATCGGTAAGTTCAACGACCAGCTTGATATTCTGGTTAAATGGGGAAAGAAGCACACAACGCTTCTTCGCTTCATAGACATCTCTGTCACGGTCAAAGGTCTTCATCGTGCTGGCCAGGATGACTGGGATTCACACGCTAAGAGATTCGACAATCGTATTATTAGAAATAGCACCCGTATCAAAGGCGTTAATTTTGGATACGAAATGTCGGATTACTACAGGGATAAGATCCTACCGACCGACCTTGCGTTGAAAGAATTAGGGATGAGTATTACTGATAATATTACCGTTGCTGGAAAGAAATACATCAAAACTGTTAACGGTTATATTTTAGAAGAGTATAAAGACAATGAGGATGTCAAGCGTGGATTGTACATGTTGTCCATCCCGAGCGACTTTATATTTAAAGTAAATCTTACTGAGTGGGCGCACGTATACAAGCAGCGAAACATTAATTCTGGCGCCAACCCGGAAGTTAAAAAGTTATGCGAACTAATCGCGAGCAAGTTATATATTGCATATGATCAGTTTAATAGGGATCTCTGGATGGAGATTGAGAACTAATTATATTTAATGAGAGAGGAGCCTGTTACAGCTCCTCTTTTGTTTATAGAAAGGATGGTGATATTTATGGCGACAAAACGAGTTTTCGTGTGCTCATCATTACGCAACATGAATGTGTACGATTTATACAAATTAAACGAGCACGATCGAATTATATTTAACGAATTCTCAAAGCAGGCCGGCAAGCTTTGGAAAGATCCTGTTGCTTTGAACATGGTTCAGAGACCGGATTATATTCTCATCAGACCATCTGGTACTGCAAAGCCAAAAGCGAAAGCCTTTATGGAGTTGGGATGGAATTATATTTGCATGGCATCAGCCGACTGGGTGATATTTGAGAAAGAAGATCATGATCCGAACCTTTTGCACGCATGCTACAACTATGGAATGCCTGCGTTTATGGCCTATCGACAGAAGGATGGCAGTTATAAATTTTCAGCCGTCGCTTTTACAGCACCAATTGGCTGGGACGATCGAATCTGAGGAGGGATTTATGAAGGTTCGGGATATTTCGATTGCGTTTGTCAGTAACAAACCGTCAAGCGTTTATTTTTCAAACGCTGAAATTGAATTGAAGGACGATGCCTTATTTGTGAAGAAGGAAAAGACCGGTGGCGTTGTTTCAGCAATGTATCCACTGCGTGATATTTTAAAGTTTACTGTGAATACTAAAGCTGTAAACGAGGAGGTGTTAAACGCATGTTCAAAGAATACGAAGAAGTAAATATTCTGTCAGAGGAAGATATCGAAAGGCGAGATGCGCTTTTGCATATTTCTCTCGGCATTGCCAGAGCAAAAACAAAAATTGAAGAGCTCGGGAAAGAACTCGTTGACCTTGAAGAGGCTCTTGATATTTTGGATAAAGAACACAAGCGAGCTCATAATCCGGAAAAGAAAGATGGGAAAGAGAAAACTGAATCCGAAACGATGCAGGAGTTATATTTTTATGTCATTAAGAATGTGGTTGGCAGAAACGAGTCGGTGGTCTTTCTCGATGAACCCGCCAATTATATTTTTGTCTTGACCGATAGGCACGACAAGGTTTTTCGGTATCTTATTCCTAAGGGAACAAAGATCGACGTCAAAAAAGAAGCTAACAAGATATTTGAAGCTTGGCGATTCGGTAAGATGTCTGTCGACTTTTAAGATTATATTTCAAGGAGGTAGTTATGGCCTACGAAGAATTAATGTTGCCGAGGGATATTTTGAACGAGCGTATCTACATTCACTATCAAAGAGACAACAGTAAATTGCCTGTTGAATTTGATCCAAAGCTTATGAACACACATCTGGATATTCCGGTTCGTTATGTGTGGGCGGAAAAACCTACACCAGGAACGTTTGGTTTATGGGCTTCTCATGTCGATGCTGAATTCGGATGGAAGGATTGGGCAACCGGCGAAGATTTCACATCTTGCGAAGACAACCAGGCTATGTACTTTAAGATTAGACCGGGGGCACGAATTATATTTGTTGACTCTGTCGAAAAACTTGACGAACTTCCAACGATTGAATTAGAAGATCGACTTTTTCGTGAAAAAGGTTTGGACTGGGAAACCATTACAAAGGTTGCTGACGGCTTAGAAATTATATTCTCTAACGATTGGCGCTTAAGAGATCGGTTGTATACCTGGGATTGCGATTCCGTCATCACATGGAATCCGTATATGATTACGCCGTGTGATATTAGGGCTGACGACATCAAAACCGGGTTTAACAAAAAGCCCTACGACAACAACCTCCTTGCAGAAACCGTTATGAAAAGTATGAAAAGCAAACGAAGAAGGTGATATTTATGGACAATGCGAACACAATGTCGTACGAGTATTTTATGTCCCAATACGGCCACTGGAACAAAGCAAGTGATGGATATCCTATAAAACCAGGGTGGTATTGGTTTGCTTCGATCGTAACAGACACAGAAGAAAAAAAGAAATTAGACATATATTCAAATAGGATCTATGCCGGTGCCGATACTGATGAATTATATTTGAAAGACAATTTTCTACGGCATCAGGCTCTTGACCAGTTTATGCAGTTAAACAATGTTTCGTATTGGGCGTATGCGTTTATTCCGCATGTGGAATTCCCTTGATGAAAGAAGGTGATATTTTGCTCAGCAGAGAAGATGCGTTAAAGTTGCATCGCCAAATGTGGTCAGACATGTTAAAAGATCTTGGCAACAAGCCAACCAGACACGCTAGGATTACTTACAAATACAACTGGTGCAAAGAACGTGGATATCGACCGCTATACAACTGTTTCCTGTGTCAGTATGTAATGGAACAAGAAGATATTTCCGGCGTGAAGGATCCGCATTGTACAAGGTGTCCGATCGATTGGCCGGGCGGCGATTGCGGTTCTGAGGAATGTAATTTTTTAGTTGTGCCGATTGGTGATATTCTGAAGTTACCAGAGAAGGAGTGATATTTTGAAGCAGTTTGGAGAATGGCTATTCAGAAAGATAGCCAGGAAAGGAATTACCCAAGCTGTGTTTGCTAGGGCGATCGACTGTTCGGAATCTAATCTTAGTGATATTGTGAATGGTCGTCGCTTTCCTAGCACGGAAAAGCTAAAGGTGATATTTGACTACTTTGGGTGTGATGCCGCGGAACAAAAGACGGCGTTGCACCTAATGTTTTTGGACAAAGGAGAGTGATATTTGATGCTCGTAGAACTGACTGATGCTGAGATTCTGTGTCTACACAAATGGATGTGGTCAGACATGCAAAAGGAATTAGGCGATAACCCAGAACCTAACGAAAGAATGGAATACAAATATCGATGGTGTAAAGAGCGTTATATTTCTATTTGGCACAATTGTTTTCTGTGTGAGAACGCACAACGTTACGATCCAAAACTAGGCTATATTACAGAATGCGATCAGTGTTTGGTAACATGGCCAGATGGTATTTGTTACTATGTCAAAGACGTCTGGTCTCAACGCGCCTACTATGCTAATAGTTATTACCTAAACGCTCCTATTAGTGATATTTTAAACCTTCCAACGAGAGAGTTTGTGAGTGATAGAAGAACACAAATTTCCATGCGCGAATGCGATGTTGAAGAACTTAAAAGAAGAATGAAGGAGAGTGATATTTGATGATTGATCTGACAGGTTTGATGCTCGTAGAACTGACTGACGCTGAGATTCTGTGTCTACACAAATGGATGTGGACGGACATGCAAAAGGAATTAGGCAACAACCCTGGTCCAAAAGAAAGGATGAAATTTAAGTTTGACTGGTTCTATCGGCACCGTGTCTTAATTAAACATAATTGTTTCCTCTGTGAACATGCCGGCGAAGGCAGTCTTTTTAGAATCAATTGCTCGAATTGTTTAGTTGTTTGGCCAGATGGTAATTGCTACTCGAATCAAGCTGACGAAACCCCAGAAGAATACTATCACAATAGTTATTACCTAAACGCTCCAATTAGTGACATTCTAAAACTTCCGACTAAGAAGTTTGATCCAGACCGACGAACCAAGATCAACATGCATAAATGCGATGTTGAAGAGCTTAGACGACGAATGAAGTGCGAGGTGATATTGCAGAGCTTAGACGACGAATTAAAGAAGGAGAGTGATATTTGATGACTACTAAAGATCTGAGCTACCTATTAGACGAAAGCTTACCAGAAGAATTATATTTCAAGAAGCTTCTCGAACCAATCCCTGGTCTCGATTTAATGGAGATCGATGCTCCTGGGATTGAACGGTTCGCTACGTTTTCCAAGTGGCTTCGCAATGAATTATATTTAGCGCACATCACTGCATATGACTTTGCTAAGAGATGTGGAATTTCGATTCCCACGATGCGGAAGCTGCTTGCTGGTGATATTTTGCCGTGGGAGAAAACGCTGTTTAGAATCTTTGAAAAGCTTGGCCTTCCGCATTCTTATCAGCGCGAAGTTGTGTGGTACTTATATTTAGAGGGGCTGTGCCGCAACTCTGACTACTATACCTACTTCATTAAGTAATTAGGTAGTTGTGGTTATATTTTGGAAAGGAGGTAGTATGAGCGATCAAGTTAAAGCCGTTGAGGTGCCTGACGTACAGATCGGTGATATTTATGGCGTGACGCAGTCAATCTTCTGTGGAGAAGAGATTGTGCGTGTGAAAATACCGATGATTGTGCGCAGGATTATATATGAAATTAAGAGACACCACGATGGTGATATTTACGGAGTTTGGTTCGTCGAACTTCAGTCTATTGCCCGCAGCGTTAAGATCAAAGGAATCGGCGGTTATGACAGAAGTTATATTCGAGAGCTTAACACGGAAATTGACCTCGATTCTCTAGAAAAGATCGGTGTGAAAATGGGGCACAACGACAGCTTCAAAGGACCATATGAAGTGATATTCGTGAGTCGCGAAAAGATGCCTGATGATGACTAGAAAGGAGGTAGCCTGTGGATCATATTAGGGAAGAGATTTCCAATCTGTGCCCGGTGAAGGTTGGTGATATTTACCATGTGTACTATAAAGATACTGACGAATACTCTTACTTTGTGTATGAGGTAACCAAAGTTTCGTATGACATCGCCAAAAACGCATTCGGTGATATTTATAGCGAATGGCGAGCGGTATTGTCGATCTACGTCGGTATGATTGGAAGTGTGAGATGTATTTGGCTACCTGGGTGTATAGAAACAATGGATTGCGTGGTCACAAGCAGTGGAGAATTATATTTTGACGAGGACTATGTGATTAGATCACGCGATTCAATATACAAGCTAGAGAGTTATCTTTACAAAACTTTTTTGGAAATAAGAAGGAATATTTCTAGCTTCAATAGAGTCTACAAAAGCTTCTGCTATGGAGGACACAACTACACCCTTGATATTTCCAAGACAGACACCAAAACAACCGCGGTGCGGGTACGTGTATTCAGAGATCTATGCCCAATAATAGTCGAGGACTTCTTCTTGGCCGATTACACAGCGTACAGAATCTACTTGAAGATTTTGAAATGTGATTTTTTGAGAGGAGATGAAGAATGAAACCTATTCAGTTGACACTCGTTGAACCGTGTCAGGTTAAGATTGGTGATATTTATGTATACAGAAGCTTAAATCCAGAAGAGCATCATTATTTAATACCAATGATTGTAGATGAACTAACTTATGTTTTACGACGATGTGAACCGGATGATATTTATGCAACCGGCATGTGGACGGCTACCTTTAAGACTCTTGCGGAGAACGAAGATATTTTCAGCAAAGAGTCCAAGTTAAGAGGATTAACCGTATATTCCGAGATCGATGGAGACGGAGTTCTTAGGGATCCAAGAATTATACCAAAAGATGCGTTTGAAGATTTTTTGAAGATATTTGCGGAACCGAATTGTGTCACACGCAAATACAAAGCTGTTTGTATAAACGATAGAAGAATGACTTTGGGAAGGAGTGAGAAGAAGTGATATTTATACCTACTTATACTGATGCTAATTTGGTAGATGATCTGCAAAGAGCGGTGGAATTGATTGACCGCGATTATATTCCGTCCGCTAAGATTTACCACCATTCCAAGATGTATACCATTGAGCGCGACGTGGTTAACAAGTTATATTTGTTCTATGGATCGAAGAAAGTGGCCGAAGCTTATGATTGGATCGCGGTAAAGGTATTTTACGATGCTATCTTCGATATCGAAAAAAAGGAAATAAAGCACATTGAGGATGCCGATGATGAGATCGACGAAGTTGATATTTCCGAGTATCTTATGGACCATTGCCCATTTGAACTTGGTGATATTCTAGAGATCAGGTCCTGTTGCGACATTTACGGTAAAGCAATTCAAAAGTTTATAGATTCTGATAACGCCGGTCCCGCAAAGAAGGTTGTTGTACGTGTCGCAAGCATCATGTTTTCAGTAGAAGGCAACGAAAAAGGTGATATTTGCAAACGATGGAGAATCCTTATGCGTAACTTGGACGAGGAGTGCGTAAGCGAATACGTTGGAACTTTCTCTGATGACTTTGATTCACTGGAGATATTTTCAAAAGGCAAACCGCTGCGTTTTGAAATCGTTTCATACCTTGGGCAAATGAATCACGGCAATTACAATTATATTTATGCAAAGCCTGGTGTATACAATGATGCCGTGGTTCATGATGCGAAAAGTCTGCACCCTAGTATGTGGGAAAACTTTGAAGATAGTGATATTCCGGACGTAGAAGTTAAAATTGATCCTTGCGGTGATGTTACGGATATGACAAACATTACAATCAAGATTTCAAAGCCCGGTTCAGAGGAGGAAGAGGAATGAAGGTTTATATTTTCACACGGTTTATGGCATTGGGAGCAGAACACATTTTTGTAGTTGCTTCTTCAATAAAGAAAGGGGAGAAAGAGCTGCGGAAAAAGTACCCTTACATGCGCCCAGACGGAGAACGTAGTTATATTCTTGACCCTAAGAAGAAAATTCTTGGACGTGTCCAGGAATGGGAAGTAGATGCAGTTGGGAGTGATATTTCGTGAATGAACTTCGACCGCCAAAGACAGAGTGCTTCTCGTTTGCTATGGCTCCTGAAGTAGCAGACATGCTTGACAAGTTGTGTGACCATTATGGAATGAATCGATCTAAAGTTGTACGCGGATTGATAATTCGGCAAGCGAGATTACTCAAAATTGCAGAGTATCATGACAAAGATGTCGACCTTTTGTTTTGGTGATATTTGAGTTTGAGTTCTCTTAATTGAGAACTTTCCAAGAAACGCTTACCAATTAACCAATTATTACCCCTATTTTATTAACTATTAAAGTTAAAATTATAAATAATTAATAAAATACCAAAAATAATTGGTTAATTGGTAAGAATGTGAGAAGAAAGCATTGGCGATATTTAGCGACAATTACTGGTGCTTTCTTTTTTTGCCTGTTTGTGCAGAACGTATGTTTGAGCAATGTGTGGTTATATTTTTAGATTAGCAATTTTACGCTTTAACGCGTCTACGCAAAAAAAACACCGGTTATAATAGAGAAGAAGGGAACACCGGTTCGGTATCCATTACTTCTCCTTTTATTTTTGTCTCTATGTAACTGTTTGTGGTGGCAAAGCGGGTGATATTTATGGCTAAGAAGTTAGAAAGCAAGTTCCAGAAAGAACTGAAAGATGAGTTGCGTTCGCGCTTTCCTGGGTGTCAAATCCTAAAGAACGACCCTGGTGATATTCAGGGAATGCCGGACCTTACAATTCTTTATGGCGACAAGTGGGCAACTCTTGAAGTAAAGAGATCTGCAAATGCTACTCACAGACCTAACCAGGACTATTACGTTGACCTGCACAAACGTATGTCCTATTCAGCATTTATATTTCCAGAGAACAAGGAGGTAATACTGGATGAGTTGCAACATCATTTTGAACAAGCATCCGGAGATTGAAGGTAAGCATGCGATATTTAGCGCAAGCAAGTACGCGTGGACCAACAAGTCGCCAGAAGAGAACGCCGGTGATATTTTCAAGGAAGATGCCGCGGTGTTGGGCACAAAGCTTCATGCTTTAGCGAGACAGCATATTGATTTAGGCGTTCCAATGGGGAGATCTCAGAAGACTCTGAATCTTTATATTAATCACGCTATTAAGTATGACATGCTTCCAGAAGTTGGATTAAAAGCAACGCCTTATCATTTTGGCACAGCCGATGCTTTTAGTTTCGATAAGAAGACTGGCAAATTGATGATATTTGACCTAAAGACTGGTGTTCGCCCGGCACAGTTCCGTCAGCTTGAGGTTTATGCCGCTTATTTTATTATGGAGTATGCTGCTATGCTTGGCATCAATCCATCGGACATTGATATTGAGCTACGCATCTATCAGAACGATGACGTAATCATTGGTACACCAAGTATTAGTGATATTCAGCCAATCATCGACAATGTCACAGAAACAATGAAACTCGCAGGTAAAATGAATGAAAGTAGGTCCGCTTAAATCGTCTACTGTCACAGACAATGAAGGCGATGGTGATATTTGGCAGGTACTGCACCACAGGCAAGCAGAGCTAACACCACTAGCTTGTGGTTATATTTTCAGATACGGACTAGAAGGAGCAACTGATGTCAAATAGAACAAACGAGGCGTATTTCTTTGAGACGCCTAGCGATTACCTTGAGTTTTTACAACATTATGGAACAAAAAGGCATAGCGGAAGATTTCCTTATGGCAGCGGCGATAATCCATTCCAGCACGAAGGGAGCTGGTATAGTCACGTAAAGGAACTGAGAAGTCAGGGTCTTAGCGACAATGATATTGCTAGGCTAGAGGGTATTAGTTCTACTGAGTTTCGAGCTAGAGTTTCTAATGCAAGAGCTGAAGAACGAGCAGAAGCTCGAGCCATGGCTATAAAACTTAAAGACCATGGATATTCGACAAGTGAAATCGCTAGACGAATGTATGGTAGTGCGTCTAAGGAATCTACAGTAAGATCTTTGCTGAACGAAGAGCGTGCTAAGCGTAATGATTTAAATCGTGAGACGGCTGACACACTTAAGAAGTTCGTTGATCAGAAAAGATATTTGGACGTAGGTGCCGGAACAGAATTAGAACTTGGCGTTTCCGAAGAAAGGCTTAAGAAAGCTATAAGCCTACTTGAAAAAGAGGGATATAAGAAACAATATTTGCGCATTCCGCAGATGGGCACAAACCATAAGACGACACTAAAGGTTTTGACAAAGGATGATGTTCCTTGGTCTGAACTAAACGAACACAAATACGAAGTACAAACCATTGGATCGAAGATCATTGATATTGATGGTAAAAGAGAACCTGCCATGGAGATCAACAGTGTTGACTCTGGGCGGGTTTTTATTCGTTATGGAGATAAAGGCGGAGCTGAAAAGGACGGTTTGATCGAGATACGCAGAGGCGTTGATGATATTTCATTAGGCGCTGCCAACTATGCTCAGGTTCGTATTGGTGTTGACGGTAAGTACTACATGAAAGGCATGTGTTGTTATGGTGATATTCCGAAGGGATACGACTTAGTTTACAACACCAACAAAGTTAGTGGAACTCCACCGGAAAAAGTCTATAAACCAATGAAGATTGATAAAGACAATCCGTTTGGCGCGTCTTTGAAGATGGATGATGATGACGTAACGCTAACACAAAGATATTACTACGACAAAGATGGCAATAAAAAGATATCTGCGATTAATGTTGTAAATGAAGAAGGCGATTGGGCAAAGTGGGGCAAGAGCTTAGCATCTCAGATGTTATCTAAACAGAACTTGTCATTAGCTAAGAAACAGTTAAATTTGGACTATGCTAACAAGCTTGATGAGTTTGATGATATTTGCAAACTTAATAACAAAACTATTAAGCGCGTGTTATTACAGAAGTTTGCGGATGGTTGTGATGCAGCGGCCGTTGATTTAAAGGCGGCTCCTTTGCCTAGACAAGCTACACATGTATTGATACCTGTTCCGTCTCTTAAAGAGAATGAGATATATGCTCCTAACTATAGAGACGGTGAACAAGTATGCTTAATAAGATATCCTCATGGCGGTGTGTTTGAAATTCCGACACTTACTGTCAAAAATAAGGGTTCTGATGCTGAACCTATTATTGGTAAGAATGCGCCTGACGCCGTAGGGATAAATGCTAAAGTTGCAGAGCGTTTGTCTGGCGCGGATTTTGATGGCGATACAGCCGTGGTTATTCCTGTCGGTAATAATGTAAAAATTCGTACGTCTAGACCGTTGCCTCAATTGGTTGGGTTTGATCCGAAGAAGGCCTATCCTAAGTATGACGGCATGGAAGTGATATCTAACAGAAATAAGCAGACTGAAATGGGTAAGGTAACAAACCTTATTACTGACATGACGCTTATTGGAGCTCCCGAACATGAAATCGCAAGAGCTGTTAAGCATTCCATGGTTATTATCGATGCTGAGAAGCATGAGCTAAATTACAAGCAAAGCTACATTGATAATGGCATCGCTGCTCTAAAAGAGAAGTACCAGGGACATGCTAACGCAGGTGCTGGAACTATTATATCTAGGGCCGGTGGCCGTTACGATGTACCGGCAAGAAAGGATCATTATCGCATCAATCCAGAAACCGGAGAAAAGATATTTATACCAACAAATGAGTACAAGAAGGCTAAAGACAAGAATGGCAATTGGTATACTACGGATAAATTAGTTACTCAGGAATCAAAGAAGATGCTTGAGTATAAGGATGCTTATGAATTGACTTCTGGTGGAAGTAAAGCAAATCCCGGGCATCCGATGGAAGATATTTATGCCAATTATGCTAATCAAATGAAGGCTCTTGGTAATAAGGCTCGTAAAGAACTGATGGCTACTGGTAAGCTTGAGCAGAATAAAGAGGCTAAGAAGATCTATGCTGAAGAACGTGCATCATTGATATCCAAATTGAATCGTGCGTTAAAGAATGCCCCCATGGAAAGACAAGCACAGCTGTATGCTGGAAAGCTTGCACAGCGTCAGATTGATGCCGATCCTTCCCTGGATAATGAGCATAAACAGAAAATTAGAGGCCAAGCGCTTGTGACCGCAAGAAAACGGGTTGGTGCTAAGAAGATTCCGATTGATATTACGGATCGTGAATGGAAAGCCATACAGGCAGGTGCTATTTCTGATACTCAGTTAATGACCATTCTTGACAACACAAAGCTTGAAGATATTCGTGCTAGGGCAACGCCTAGATCAAATGAAGTTAGTTCTGCCAAGCAGGCAAGAATTAAAGCTATGATGATCTCTGGATATTCTACAAGTGAAATAGCAGACGCCTGTGGCGTTTCTGTGTCTACTGTACAGAAGTATGGCGGAAAGAGCGCTCAGAAGAAGTAATAATTGATATTCTAAACCAACATGTGTCCGTTGAACTTGCTATTAATGCGGTGAGTTCAACGGATATTTTTTGAGCATGCAGAAAGGAGGTACACATTGGCTGAACACATGCTAACAACAATCGATAATCCCTATAATCCTTTGAAGCAGGAAGATGAATGGCGAGCGTACGATTGGTCTCATGGATATTATACAGACCAGTACCTTGCTGCATTCTGTCACACGTCTATGGATATTTCGAAAGAGAATTACGATGAAGAGGTGGAGCGTGCCATAGATGAGGCAATAGAAAAGAGTCCTTTGGGGATACACATTAAAGTAACTGCTGATACTGTCATACGGCCTATACCAGTAGAGGTATACATGGATATTCTGGATGACATGACAGAATCGTACGATTAACGCATACAGTTACGGATATTCTCTCTGAAGCCCCAATCTAAAGAACAAGGCTTTCTATACGGCTTTAAGCATAAGGCTCCACAGTATGGCTCTATACACTATGGATATTCTGTTTGAATCACCACTATGCAGTGCTACATAGCATACGGGCTCTATACAGTTACGGATATTCTCTCTGAAGCCCCAATCTAAAGAACAAGGCTTTCTAT
>CAMVKW010000014.1:0-80657 GCA_947168155.1 uncultured Lachnospiraceae bacterium
ATAAGCAGAAAGTGATGGAGGATTTTAAGAGGCTTTCTGATACCATTAGCGTGGAAAATGTTGGTTGGCGATATGATCCAATCTTTGTGGATGTTAAGCATAACCTGGATTGGCATATTAATCAATTCGAACAGATGGCTACAACACTATCTGGATATACAAGGACCTGTGTGATCAGCTTTATCGATATCTATAAGAAGGTGGAGCGAAACTTCCCGGAAGCAAGGGAAGTTTTTAAGGAGGACAGAATGACAATCGGCAAAGCTTTTATTGAGATTGCAAAGCGGAATGATATCACTATCAGACCGTGTGCTGAGGGATATGATCTTGCATCATATGGTGCAGATTGCTCTGGATGTATGACGGTAAAGACTTTTGAGACTGCTCTACATGCAGGCCTCGATGTTCCTAAACGAAGCAGGAATCAGAGGAACAATGAATGTGCCTGCCTTTTGGGCACGGATATCGGAGCATATGATACTTGCGGTCATCTTTGCAGGTATTGCTATGCCAATACGAATGCGGCACTTGTGCGTGAGAACATGAAGAGGCACGATCCGAAATCTCCGTTCCTAATCGGGAATAGTCAGCCTGGGGATGTGATCCATGAGGTGGAGCAGAAAAGTTGGATGGATTTTCAGATGAGGTTGGATATATGATGGTATATTATATCGGAAGTTAAAAAGATTAACGATTATAACATGAAGTAAAAATAGTGGTCTAAATGATGTCGTATTACATCGATTTAGACCACTATTTTTATAATGGAGTATCTGTTAATATCAAACGCTCTAATTCAAACGAATCTTCAGAATCATTTCTATTTTTATCTAATCCTTGGCGAGAATACTCCGCCTTCTATAAGACGGGGATGAATCGCCACAATTTCTAAAATAATGTTGCAATGATTGGTGAAATCACATTGAGTAGACTGTGAAAATATGATATAATTAGTTCAGTGGTAAAATAAGAAAAGGACCTCAAAATAAATGAATTTTGAAACAAATAATCATTCAGTGTTCTCGATGCATTATCACCTGGTTTTAGTGGTGAAGTATCGTAGAAAAGTAATCAATGATACTATTTCAAAACGTCTTAAAGAAATCTTTGAGTACATTGCTCCGAATTATAATATAACCATTGAAGAATGGAACCATGACATAGATCATGTACATATTCTCTTTAAAGCAGAACCCAATTCAGAGTTGTCTAAATTTTTAAATGCATATAAGTCTGCGAGCAGCAGGCTTATAAAAAAAGAATATCCGGAGATAAAACAAAAACTTTGGAAAGAATATTTCTGGTCAAAGAGCTTTTGTCTTATCACCACCGGTGGTGTAACTATAGATGTCATAAAGGAATATATCAAATCTCAGGGAGAGGATAAACCTGATGGCAGACGTAAAAACAAACAGAGCAATCAAATACAGGATCAAACCCAATAAAGCTCAGGAACAGCTCCTGCAGCAGACGTTTGGGTGTGTAAGACTTGTTTACAATCATTATCTGGGAGATCGAAAAGATGCCTATGATAATAATGGTACAAGTCTTAATTATTATGATAACGCAAATGACCTGAAACGTTTAAAAAATGAATTACCATTCTTAAAGGATGTAGACAGTATTTCTCTGCAACAGTGTCTAAGACATCTTGATACGGCATACAAAAACTTTTTCAGGGATAAGAAGGTAGGGTTCCCAAGGTTTAAGTCTAAGAAGAATAATCACAAGTCGTATTCGACAGTATGTGTGAATGAAAATATTTCCATAGAATCAAAACATATAAAACTTCCTAAGATAGGAAAGGTCAAGATGGTATGTCACAGGCCTGTTCCAGATGACTGGAAACTAAAATCAGTTACAGTATCACAGGAACCAGATGGAAAGTATTACGTTTCTGTACTTTTCGAATATGTAACAAGTATCGTAGAAGTTCCTTCAAAAACTATTCTGGGGCTTGATTATTCTATGTCATCATTATATGTGGATAGTGATGGTAATTCCTGTGATTATCCG
Source organism: uncultured Lachnospiraceae bacterium (assembly GCA_947168155.1). Classification (GTDB taxonomy): domain Bacteria; phylum Bacillota; class Clostridia; order Lachnospirales; family Lachnospiraceae; genus Eubacterium_Q. The sequence continues at coordinate 2,017 of CAMVKW010000014.1, forward strand.
AAGTTTTACAAACAGGCATTAGACAGACTGGCAAGAGAGCAGAGAAAACTCTCAAAAATGGAAAAGGGTTCAAACAATTATTACAAACAAAGAAAAAAGGTAGCCAGACTACATAAACATATATCTAATCAGAGAAAAGATTTTCTACATAAGCAATCAACCGAGATAGCCAATCGAGTTGATACTGTATGTATAGAAAATCTTGATATGAAAAAGATGTCTCAAGAGTATAATTTTGGAAAGACTATATCTGACAATGGATGGGGACTGTTTACGAACTATCTCGAGTATAAACTGCGAGATAGAGGCAAACACTATGTAAAGATAGATAAATTCTATCCTTCAAGTCAGATATGTCATTGTTGTGGCTTCAAGAATGAAGAAATAAAGGATTTTGCAATAAGAAAATGGACATGTCCAAAGTGTAAAAATAAACATGACCGTGACGTAAATGCTGCAATAAATATACGAAATGAAGGAATCAAATACTTAAGCATTTAAGTATAGATAGAACCGTCGGACAGACGGAGATAGCTCGTGTATGCTGTGATAGTTAAATCACTCGAACGAGAAGCCCCCACTTCTTAGCGAAGTGAAAGTGGTGGGAGTATGTCACATCTACGATATTATTTGATGATCAGTCGGAGGTTCTGTATGACAGAGTTCCTATCGGTAAGGTAGAGCCAATGAATGATAATCAGTATTATGTAAGAGGATGCACGGCTCTTCTGGATGCTGTAGGTGGAGCTATTCATCACATAGGAAATGTACATAAATATGCAAGACCTGAAGATGTTCCGGAGAAGACTATATTTATAATCACTACAGATGGTATGGAAAATGCCAGCAGAAAATATGATTATAATAAGGTAAAGAAAATGGTTGAGCGTCAGAAGAAAAAGTATCATTGGGAATTCATTTTCCTTGGCTCAAATATTGACGCAATAGATGTTGCAGGAAGATTCGGAGTGTCAGCTAGCAGAGCTGTACGTTATGAATGTGACAGCGAAGGAACAGCGCTTAATTTCAGTGTGATGTCTAAAATGCTCAGTTCAGCAAGAAATTGTGATACTGCAGAAGATATGGAAGATATGTTTGATGATTGCGATATGCTTTCCGAAATTGAGAGCGACTACAAGAAACGTCACAGAGTTTAGGGAGGTGTATTATGAGAAATGCATGGTTAGATGGAATCATGGGCGTTGCCGTAGGTGACGCCCTGGGGCTTCCAGTTCAGTTCATGAGTAGGGGAGAGCTTTTATTAGATCCGGTTACAGGAATGCGTCCGTGTGATTTATACCTTTCTCCTGTCGGCACATGGTCAGATGATACTGCGATGACTATGGCTATTTATGAAAGTATCAAGAGATTAGGTACTGTCGATGCTGACGATATAATGAGAAATTTTGTTAAATGGATGTACGAAAATGAGTTCTCTGCTAATGATGAATGTATAGATGAAGGTAATACCTGTCATTATGGAATAAAGAATTATAAAGATGGGGCAGATATTTACACCTGTGGAAAGACAGGAGAATATGCAAATGGGAATGGATCTCTGATGCGAACTCTTCCTATTTGTCTGTATTATGCTGAGAAAGTACATGCCGGAAAGGCGTCAGTAGATAAGGCAATAAAGGATATTCATCTCGTATCGGCACTGACGCATAATCATATTAGAGCGTGTATGGCATGTGGTCTGTATTTCTTCTGTATATCTGCAATTCTTTATGAGGAAGGTAATCTTATATCCATACTTCAGAAGGGGATGGATGCCGGATTTAAGTATTATGGTGATAATGATGAGAATATATTTGAACTTACCTATTATGGGTGGTTCATGGATCTGGAAGAATTTGCAAAGTTAGATCAATCGGCTATTAAGAGTACAGGATATGTTGTAGATACATTTGAAGCGGCTATCTGGTCACTGATCACGACAGATAATTACAGGGATGCAATGATTAAAGCGGTTAACCTCGGAGATGATACTGATACTATAGCAGCAATAGCCGGAGGACTGGCAGGCCTTTATTATGGATATGATGCTATTCCTGAGGAATGGTTGAAAGTAATTAGAAAACGGGAGTGGTTAGAAGATATGTGTAATGTAGAGGGTAATTGTGTATTACCGTATTAACATATGTTAATGAATAGTTTTCTGATGCGTGTTATTCTTGTACTGAGTTCAGATTGGACCCCAAATACTATATATAATTGGGAGGTGGAGTCATGCACGAGCAAGATAAAAAATGTAATGATAATAAAGAGGTTATGATCGGAACATGGGCGTGGGGACCGGGATACAATGGATCCAGGCTTATATTCGGTAAAAGCTACGATGAGTCAATGCTTAGAGATACTTTTGAGAGGGCAACTAAACTTGGATTTTTAAAGTGGGACACAGCTGCTGTTTATGGGATGGGTTCATGTGAGAAGCTACTCGGTGAATTCATAAATGGCAGAGAGGATATATTTCTTTCGACAAAGTATTTTCCGGATAAGAAGTATAAGGCAGGATCATTTACTAAATCTTTTGAAGATAGTATGGAAAGGCTTCGTCTTAAGTCAGCTGATCTCTTCTGGCTTCATGCTCCTAAGAACATAGAGAAGAATCTAGGTGAGGCAGTTCCTCTTATGAGAAAAGGCCAGATTAAATCTATAGGTATTTCAAATGTTTCTATGGATGATATAAAGCTTGCAGAAAAATACTTGGAGAAAAATGGGCTTAAGCTAGGAGCTGTCCAGAACCATTTCAGTTTACTCAGAAATGATCAACAGCCGATTATTGATTATTGTAACAGCAAGGGAATTCAGTACTATGCCTATATGGTTCTTGAGCAGGGAGCGTTGGCAGGAAGATATGATACCAAGAATCATTTTCCTACATTTTCGATGAGAAACTTTGCATTTCCAAAACGCAAGTTCAAAAAAATAGAAGGTCTTCTTAATATGATGAAGTCTATAGCTGACAAATACGGGATAGATCAGTCGCAGGTGCCAATCCTTTGGGTAATTGCACAGGGGGCAATTCCCATAATCGGTATCACAAAGCCGGTCTATGCCGAAAGGTTGTCTGCTGCACTTAAGGTAACTCTCGCTGATGAGGAAGTGAGTAAACTCATGGCTGAAGCAAAGAAGACCGGAATCAGACAGCAGGGTTCGTGGGAACCGCAATAATTTACAAATAATTAAAGAGAACTAAGAGTAATTGTTTAAGGGAAATCATTATGAATAAAGACTATTTTGTAAAACAACTGACGGTATTTGCTGAAAAATATAATGTTAATATAAATGAAGAGCTAATTGGTGATTTAGTGAATATTGCTAGTTTCAGAGTGATAAAGAAGGGGGAGATACTTGCCTCTATCGGAGATGACACAACCTACGCAGGTCTTACTTTGTCAGGACTTGCTCGTTCATATTATATAGATGATGACGGGAATGATATCACAAGAGGCTTCGCTCCTGAAGGCATAATGTTTATGGATGAAGGATTCTTTGGCTATTCGGAAAGAATATGTATGTGGGAAGCTCTTGAAGAAACAACCGTCATGATTTGTGAGACTGCAGCTGTAAAAAAAGATAATCAAGGAAAATGATGCATTTAAAGATATTTGGATTTATCTCTTAGAAAGTGCCATGAGATATAAGATATACAGAGAAAATGGATTTCTTGTAGAAAATGCAACTGAGAGATATATTCATTTTAAGAAACTTTATCCTGATCTTGGTGAGAGAGTGCCTCAAAGACATATAGCAACATATCTTGGTATCGCACCAGAATCACTCAGTAGAATTAGAGGTGCGATGAAGGAGGAATATCCTGAATGACAAAAATATTAAAAGCATACATAGCAGTTATCTCGAATCGAGACAACTGCTTTTTTGTTGACAAAAGGATAAGACTGATGTATGATATATCAAAATGATATATATCAAAACGATATATTAAAGTGAAAAGGATAAATGTGTTGGCTGCGGAATGTGTACAGTGTGGAGCCTGCGTGGATGGCTGTCCTAAGACGGCTCTATCATATAAATGGACTTGGAGAAGATGGAAAATGGCTAAAGACAGAAAGATAGATGTTGTGATACTTGGACTTCTCGCACATGAGGATCTTACAGGATACGATATAAAGAAACAGATAGATGGTGCAATCAGCTTTTTCTGGAAAGGAAGCTTTGGAAGTATTTATCCTGCACTAAGTGATATGGAAAAGCAGGGACTTGTAAAGCGTAAGAAAGCGGATGTTAGCAGTGGTCGTGAGAAGATATTTTACCAGATAACCAAGAAGGGTAAGGATACTCTTAAGACATGGTTAAATGATGAGAAGGCAACAAATGATCTCAAGTATGAGACGCTTCTCAAAATGTACTTTGGTGGTTCAGAAGATAGAAGTGTGACGATCCGAAATATCGAAATCTTTGAGGAACAGGTTAAGGGTAATCTTGAGTTACTTAAGATCTATAAGGAGAATCTGGAAAAGGTTCTGGATCAGGAGGACCATCTCCATTTTTATCTGACAGTTATGTTTGGAATTGAGACTTATGAAGCGTATCTGAGATGGTGCAATAAGGCTAAGAAGATTTTGAAGGAGAAATAAGATGAGTACAGCTATAGTGTATTATTCTATGCTTGGAAATAGTGAGATGATCGCAGAGAAGATGGCTGCAAAGCTTGGTGCGGATGTGATCAGGATTGAACCTGATAAGGCATATCCGGACAAGGGTGCTAAGAAGTTTCTGTGGGGTGGAAAGAGTGCTGTGATGGGTGAAAGGCCAGTATTAAAGCCATATGAATTTGATCCCGATAAATATGATAATATCATCATTGGATTCCCTGTATGGGCGAGCCGTCCGGCTCCTCCGATTTGTACTTTCCTTAGTGATCAGAAGGATAAAATGAGTGGAAAGAAGATATTCGTATTTGCCTGCCAGAGTGGTAATGGTGCAGAGAAGGCTTTTGATAGGATTAAGAAGATGATCGGGATAGAGAAATTTGCGGGAGAAATGATTTTTATTGATCCTAAGATGAGAGTGAATACTGATAATGATATAAAGATTGATTCGTTTTGTGAGAATATAACGTACTAGGAAGAAGTGACCATAGAATAAACAAAGTGGAAACATCCGAGTCAGTAAAAATAGCTGGCTCGGTTTTTTTTTGGCAAATAGAATGCAAATGATAACTGATTTAGATAGTGGTCGCTTTTGCTTCCAAACTATTGAATATCACAATTTTCTATGCTATTTATTTTATTGTGTACACGGTCACTTTTGAAGATGGATGTTTTAGCTTATATCGGTGCTGCTATAGGAGCACTGCTTTTCTTTGTGGGAGCATATAAATATAATAAGAATAAAACCAAAGGTAAAGATAAAGATGTAGGAGATGGGAAATATGGGAAATTATACTCCAATCAGATATGACAAAAAAGGTAGAAAAGGCTGGATTATAAGACTTGCAATATCAGGGGCGATTATTGCTTTGTTTATTATTCTATTGCTTATAGAGTCATTATTCTTGTTTTCAGATGCATTGTTAATTGTTTTTGCTGTGTTTTCTGCTGCCTTATATATAGCTATTCCATTTTTTGTGATAAGTGTAGTTGTATTAATAGATTCAAGTGTTTACCTGGCGAGACTAAGGAAAAATTATTTTGAAGTGCCAGAGGATAAGAATTTATTTGATAGAGATTTGGCGAAGCTGCCAAGATCCGGACAGGTGGAAAATGTATATGCACGTGACAGCAAGATTGGTGCGCTCTTATCTATTATCTGCTACATAGTTTTTGTGACGGTAGATATATGTTATGTGGTTAAATGGACCAGACTTGGAGAAAGTGATTCTGTATTTTTGTTCGTTGTCATGATGTTGTTCCATCTGATTTTTGTAATATTAGCAGTGGTATTGTTTAAACAGAAGGATACCTCTAAATATGTAGATGAAACTGATTTGAGAGATCAAAGAAAATGCAGGATTTCTATTACCAGAGTGATTGCGATACTTTTAATTATATCAATCATTTCTTCTTTTGGAGTCACAATGGCCTTTTCAATGACTGATTATATTTATAAATCAAGAAATGGTCATTATGATAAAACTATTGACGAATTTAAAGACAAGGCTACGATGACAGTAAGCTCTAAAGATCTTCAGGATGGAAAATGGGACGATAGAATTACAAATACAGATAAAGGAGAGAACCTTTCTCCTGAACTGAGTTTCGATAAGGTAGAAGGCGCAGAATATTATTACATATATATGGTTGATGAATCTGCCAATAACTGGGTGCATTGGATTGCAACTGATATTCGGGAAGAAGAACTGGATACTGGTGCTAATACTAAAGAGTATAAAGATAATCCTGACTTCAAATACATTGGACCATATCCGCCTAAGGGTTCTGGCGAGCATACATATACTATCTATGTTTTTGCCATGAAGGGTAAACCAGATTCTGATATTAAACCAGAGTTTGATGCAGCATCGCTATCTGGGGATTATATGTATTATGACTATCTTTCTATATCGAAACAAGGAAATCCGAATGAATACGGAAATGTCATTTCCTACGGTTATATTTCAGGAAATTACAGCGCGGAATGATTTAGGCTATTTAAAAATTAAATCAATTATAGGATATTTGAATTGGATTTTACGAGTATTTAATGTGATAATCAAATCACAGAAAGATAATAAAAGAATTGGAGGGCATTAAGATGGCAAAAGTACTTATAGCATTTTTCTCAAGAGCAGATGAGAATTATTTCGGCGGAGCAATGAGATATGTAAAGGTAGGAAACACTGAGATCGTAGTGGATATTATGAAGGAACTTACAGACGCGGATACATTTAAGATAGAGATGAAGGATCCTTATTCACCGGTTTATATGACATGTATCGAGGAAGCGAAACAGGACAAGAATGAAGACGCTCGCCCGGAGCTTACGAACTATATGGATAGCATTGATGATTATGACACCGTTGTTCTTGGTTATCCAAACTACTGGGGAACATTTCCGATGGCTGTGGCAACCTTCCTGGAAAAATATGATTTCACGGGAAAGACAATTCTTCCTCTCTGCACCAACGAAGGAAGTGGAATGGGTTCCAGCGAGAGTGATATAAGAAAATGCGCCAAAGGTGCAACTGTAAAGAATGGCCTTGCAATCACGGGTTCTCAGGCAGCAAACTCGAAAGCTACTGTAGAGAGATGGCTTTCTGAAAATGGATTATTATAAAACATCAAATTAATTAAGAAATGGAGGATTTGAATCATGGAAAATGCAATACTTAATAACAAAATGGAATTTCCAATTTCGAAGGTAAATATATCGAAGAACTTGAGACGAAGAGATGGCGGAAATTGCAAAGCTTGATAAGGATGCAAGATATTACCACAGGACAGATGAGCAGCTGGTTCAGTTCGCGGGTTGGAAACCGACTTTTGAAAAGGCGTGATTAGTCCGGGAATGACGAAAAACAGTGGATATCCTGAAGAAGCATACAAATTGGGAAGAGGTTTGTAAAATATGTTTTTGACATGAGGGATAAAACGGATTCATTCCATTCACAACAACATTTTATCCATTCGCACCAGAAATGTAATCTTCCCTTTGGGGTTGTTGTATTATCCAATCATCAAAAAGATGAACGGAAAATCGTTCAAATAAAGTAAAGAAAGATGAGGGTAAGACAATGACAAAAGAAGTTAAGGGGATTAAGACGAATAAGAAGGAATCAAAGTTACAGAAGTTTTTCAAGGAAGACAATCCAAAGACATTAATGATACTTAATGGAATCACAGCAGCACTCTGGATATTCATTACAGCAATGAATCTATATGAACTGAATGAGTATGCTCATGTAAACAGTTTAAGCCCTTATATATCTGGTGGACTTGCACTTTTATATATTGGACTAACACTTGGATATGCCATCAAGTTCAGAAAAGCAAAGAAGGCCGAAAGAGGTGAGTAAGCATGACGATAAGCGATGGACTCATTTATTTCGGAGTGGTATGTTTCCTTTTGGGGATATTCATAATAGTTGCGGATCACAAGCAACAAAAGAAAACCCTTGGGGATAAAAAATTAGCTGAACGAATAGAATTCTATAAAAGCAAATGGCAGGGAGACCACGCGGCACTGGTCCTGGCTCCCTTCGGAGTTGCGGTGCTGCTCACGATTCTCAGCTGCATAACAGAGCTAAGCGCCTTCCTATACCTAGCGGGAGTAGAGATGCTGGTGGCAGGTGTCTATATCTACAATAAGATGATGATTTATGTTGAAGCTAAAGCATTTCATGATACAACTCTTCCATAGATACGGAAGTCATTATCTTCGGTAATCGGAATCGGATTATATTTTGGATTAAGTGATATTAATTCAATATAATCCGTTTCTTTATGTAGGCGTTTACAGTAAGCGTTGCCGTCGAGGTAGAAGATTCCGATGTCTCCATCGAGAAGCTCGGTGGTTCGTTCAACCCAGACAATCTGACCATCCAGATAACGAGGCTCCATAGAGTCACCATTCAGTCGGATGCCAAAATGTGCTTTTGCAGGAACTTCGCTGCCGACTTCTTCCAGCTCATATTCATCACCATCCAGGAATTCTCCTGTACCAGCAGATGCGGGTAGAAGATAGAGCGGGAGTTTTCTTCTTGTTGGATAGTCTATAATCTTTTCGCTGGATAGTTTTTCAGATCTAAATTCATTTGATAATTCCAAAAGTTTAATATAATCAAGTGCCTTTTCCTTTCCAACTTCATTCAGGTTGGAAAAAGGATTGTCAGGATTTGGCGCGATAAATGTGGAATAAATATCAGTTATTCCATAAATCTTGCATAGTAAAAGAAACTGCTTTGGGTTTGGAGAGGAGACGCTCTTTTCCCATGCAGATATGCTTGTGTTCTTTATCTTGCTTCCCATCTTTGTCATTTTCTTGGCTGCTTCGACCTGAGACAGGCCAGCGGCTTTTCTATATTTGGCTAGAGTTTTTCCGATATCTTTCATTATGTACTTCCTATTCTTTTATTCGCTTCAAATCATCTTTTGATAGAACTATATATTCTACACATATAATATATAGCATTTGTCCTTATAATGCAAGATAAAATCATAAGAAAATGGAATATAATTCTAAAATCATACTTGAAATCCACAAAATATGGAATTATAATAACTCCACAATGAAAAAGAAGGGAGTTGATACAGATGTTCGAAGAAAGTCCTTATAAGATTTACGTAGAGGTAAATGTTGATGTGACAAAGGACGGGGAGATTATTCCAAAGGCAATTCACTGGGATGATGGCAGGGTTTATATGATAGATAAGATAACGGAGGTGAGGCGCGCAGCCAGCCTGATAGCGGGTTCGATGGGAATTCGTTACACTATTTACATAGAAGGCTACCGCAGTCATCTCTTTTATGGGGACAATCACAGGTGGTTCGTCGAGGCAAAGATCGAGAAGACGGCGTAAATGGGATTAATAAAATGTCAACCTATGTTTAATGATAGGTTGACATTTTGTTTTGCCTCTGCTATAACCAACTATGGTTTATCAAAAAATCATCGATATAACTTATTTGGAAAATGATATAGCGAGGGAGAAATGAACATAAAGAATCTAACGGGAGAAATAATAGAAGGAAGAAGACTAGGAAGAGAGGACAATCTAGACTTCCTAAAGGACTGTCCACTGGACGAACTAACAGATGGTGCAGATAAAATACGAAAGGAGCTGGTAGGCGACAGAGTTGATTTATGCACTATAATCGCAGGAAAGAGTGGCAATTGCGGTGAGAACTGCAAGTTCTGCGCACAGTCTGCACACAACCATACAGAGTGCGAAGTATATGGTCTTATGGATTATGACAGGATATATGCGGAGGCTAAGTCAAACGAGGAAGAGGGTGTGGATAGATTCGCCATAGTTATTTCAGGACACAGCCCATCTAAGGAAGACTTTGAGAAGTTAATAGAAATCTATAAAAAGCTCAGAAAAGAACTAAAGATTTCACTTTGCGCCTCGCTTGGATTTCTAACGCTGGAGCAATTCGACAGGCTCTATGATGCGGGAGTTAGGAGCTACCACAACAACATTGAAACGTCGCGGAGATTCTTTGAACATATATGTACTACTCATACATTTGACGATAAGATTGCAAATATAAAGAGGGCGCAGGCTGCAGGCCTCAGTGTTTGCTCAGGAGGGATCATCGGAATGGGTGAAACTATGGATGACCGAATTGATATGGCACTCGAACTTTCTGAACTCGGTATCGGTTCCATCCCGATTAACACACTTATCCCGATTCCTCATACGCCGCTGGAAAATCTTCCGACTCTCAGTGAGGAAGAAATTCTTAGGACGATCGCTATTTTTAGATACATCAATCCACAGAGTAATATAAGACTTGGTGCGGGAAGAAAACTCATAACTGGAAATGGCATCGCAGCATTTACGGGTGGTGCCAGCGCGACAATAACCGGAAATATGCTGACGACATCTGGTTCGACAATTAGGAGTGATCGCGAGATACTCACGGCACTGGGCAGGAAAATAGTATAAAATTTCAAAAATGTCTCTACCTATGGTATACTACTCGATGGAAAAAAGGCGATAAATCTTTCGCCTTCAAGATAAGTAAAGGACGAGTAAGCATGGCTTGGGAAGAGGCATTTTTATTATTTTTACAAGATATCAGAACAGACTTTACGAATCCGATTATGAGATTCTTCTCATTTCTAGGAAATTCGGGATGGCTTTGGATAGTTATTTGCATATTACTACTCATTTATAAGCCGACTCGACCAATTGGGGTCATCGCGGCTGTTACGCTACTCGTCAGCGCGGGGTTATGCAATGGACTGATTAAGCATATTGTGAATAGAACCAGACCATATGATGCGATAGAAGAATTGACACTAATAGCAAAAAAGCCTAATGATTCAAGCTTTCCTTCGGGACATAGCAATGCTTCATTCGCAGTGGCTTGCGCGATAACCTGGTGTCTTGCAAAGAAGAGAAAATGGATTGGCATCATCTTGATTGGGATAGCATCGCTTATTGCATTCTCTAGACTTTATGTAGGAGCACATTATCCAACTGATGTTATTGCCGGTGTCCTGCTCGGAATAGTAACCAGTATAGTGGTATATCTGCTTCTGCGTAAGAAAGCTTTGCCGGCTAATGATGTATAATTGTTGAGTGTTTGGAGAGATAAGTTATGGATAATAAGACCCTTGAACAGTTTTCAAGAACCCAGATGCTTTTGGGACAGGATGCAGTAGAATTACTTAATAAAAAAAGAGTTGCTGTCTTTGGAATTGGCGGAGTTGGTGGATATGTATGCGAGGCCCTTGTGCGTAGTGGCATAGGGGCGTTTGACCTGATAGATAGTGACAAGGTCAGCATTACAAATCTGAACAGACAGATAATTGCTACTCATAAAACAATTGGTATGTATAAAGTAGATGTGATGAAGGAACGCATGCTGGATATTAATCCAGATGTAAATGTTGAAATTCATAGATGCTTTTTCCTGCCAGAAAACGCTGATGACTTTTATTTTCAAGAGTATGACTATGTGGTAGATGCAGTCGATACCGTTACGGCAAAAATAGAACTGATCCTCCGGGCTAAAAAGGATGGTGTCCCTATAATAAGTGCCATGGGTGCGGGAAATAAACTGGATCCAAGCAGATTTAAGGTGGCAGATATATACGAAACTACGGTATGTCCCCTTGCCAGAGTTATGCGTAGGGAACTGAAGAAAAGAGACATTGAAAGTCTGAAGGTAGTATACTCTGACGAACCACCAATAAAAACAGATGCTGATTTCCCTGGAAGTACAGCGTTTGCACCTGCTGCTATGGGGCTTGTTATTGCGGGAGAAATAGTCAAAGATTTAAGTGTTAAATAAACAAATTTATCGTGTTGGGTTTATAAAGAAAAAATGGTATAATTATCTCTGCTTGTTTTACTATATTTTATGAAGATAGGTTGTTTTCATGCTTTACTATGAATTAGTTTTTGGCATGTTGTTTCTGCCGCTTACAATGATAGTTTACCAAATATGCCCTAAACGTTTTCGTTGGATGTTTCTTCTTGCAGCGAGTATAGGGTATTATTTTTCGTTTTCAATTAAGCTATTTATTTTTCTAATTATAGCTATTACGATTACATATTGTACTGGACTTTTGCTGGAAAAAATGGGCAAAGACAAGAAAAATGCTTTGTCACTTCTAAAATCCGAAAAGAAGGATGCGACAAAAGTAGAAAAGGCGAAGCTTAAGTCCAAGTATCAAAGACGCAGCAAAATAATCCTGGTGGCAGGAATTATTCTTGCTCTCTCAAGTCTTTTATATCTCAAGTATTACAACTTTTTCGCGGAGAATATAAATGTCCTCTTCAAGAGTGCGGAGGATTCTCCAATACTGCCTGCCAAGGAGCTTATGCTGCCTCTTGGTATTTCTTTCTATACCATGCAGGCTATCAGTTATATGGCAGATGTATACTGGGGTAAGTTCGAGGCTCAGCGAAATCCTTTCAAGCTGGCTCTGTTCCTATGCTTTTTCCCTACAATAATTGAGGGGCCTATTGCACTTTATGCTGATATGAAGGATAAGCTTTATGTTGGAAATCCAATCGACCCTGATAATGTTATCAAAGGTTATACTCGTTTTATCTGGGGTATTTCCAAGAAACTTGTTATAGCGGACAGGATGAACCCTGCAGTGGTTTATCTGTTTGACCCTGCCAATAAGACTAAGGGAGTTGAAGTTATAGCGGCGGCTGTAATATTTACTGTTATGGAGTATATGGATTTCTCTGGTTGTATGGACATGGTAATCGGTATTGCCATGATCTTCGGAATAGAACTACCTGAGAACTTCCGTCAGCCATTCCTTGCGCGTAACGCTTCTGAGTTCTGGCGCCGTTGGCACATTACTCTCGGTGTCTGGTTTAAGACTTATATTTTCTATCCGGTATCCATGTCAAACCTTGCCAAGAAATGGGGCAAATTCTCACGTAATAGAGTTAATAAGCATTTAACGAGGGTGGTAGCTTCGGCCATGGCGCTCCTTCCGGTGTGGATTTGTAACGGACTTTGGCATGGTCCAAAGTGGACCTATATTTTCTTCGGTATCTTTTATCTTGTGGTAATTCTCTTAGAGTTAATTCTTGAACCAGTTGGTGATGGAATTCTTAAGCTACTCCATACATCGAAGGAAAACAAAATAGTAAATGCAATCCGAATTTTTAAAACCTGGATCATAATTTTCACAGGAGAGATGTTCTTCAGAGCAGATTCTCTTAGTGAAGGATTTCGTATGATCCGAGATATTGGTAAAGGCTTTAAGCTTAGCATTCTCTGGAATGGCGATGCACTCGCCTGGGGAATGGATAAGTATGACTGGCTGGTTGTTCTTGTTATGCTTATCGTCGTTATTATTGTAAATGTGATCAGGGAGAAGGGCGTTGATGTGACAGATGCACTTCTCAAAAAACCATTGCCTGTAAGATGGGCTTTGGTTCTTTCACTGCTGATCTTTTTAACTATATTTGGTTGTTACGGACCAGGATTTGAGGAGGTGGATCTTATCTATGCAGGATTCTAATGCTGAAAATAAAGAGAAACGCTCCAACAAAATGCTAAGATGGGTGGAAATATTTGCATTTCTAATTCTCTTTGCTGCTATATTAAAGGTTCTATCATTTGCAGTGGATCCAGTGCGGTCAAAGCAGCCAGAGGTGGTGCTTCCGCGTGATAAAAATATTATCGCATCACTGATTGAGGAACCAGATTCAATGGATGTTCTGATTGTAGGTGATAGTGAAGCAATGGTAATTGTATCGCCTCAAATACTGATGGACGAGGCAGGCATCTCCGCTTATAATTGCAACCAGTTAGGTCAGAGAGTTGCGGATACATATTTTTATCTTCAGAAGATTTTAGAGAAACAGCATCCGAAGGTGATAATCCTTGAAACGAATGTTATTACTCATGAAACATCTATTAAGACTGAGGCATTAATGACCAATAGTGCAATAATGAATGAGGCATTTCCAATTCTCAGATACCATAGTAATTGGCGTTATCTCAGTGGATTGGTTGAGCCGGAACCATATACCCATTACAAGGGTTATGAGGACATTTTGGTTGTCGATCCATATAGTGGAGAAGACTATATGTTTGAAACTGATGAACGTGCAGTTATAAATCCTATAACAATTTATTATTTGAATAAGGTTTGTGAGCTTTGCAATGAGAAGGGAGTTCCTCTTGTATTTGTGAGTTCTCCATCTCCAATCAATATGGATTATCCACGTCATAATGCACTTCAGGATTATGCAGATAAGCAGGGGATTGATTACATAGATTTTGACCTGCTTACAGAAGAGATTGGAATAGACTGGAGTCAGGATACTGGAGATAAGGGTGATCATATAAATTCCTATGGTGGAGAAAAAACAACCCGATATCTTATGAATTATTTGAAAGAAAATTATGATCTGCCAGATCATAGGGAAGATTAGATGAAAAACGTATTAGAGTATTTGGAAGAAACAGCAAATAGACTGCCGGATAAAATGGCTGTTGTAGATGATAAAGAATCCTGCACATTTGCTGAATTAAAATCGAATAGTGCTCGTATTGGAGCGGTTCTTTCAGAATTTGTTTCAAGTTCAAAACCAGTTGCGGTTATGATGAAGAAAAGTACAAAGACTCTGCAGATATTCTTGGGAACTGTTTATGCAGGCGGATTTTACTGTCTGCTTGATCCGGATTTTCCGGATGAAAGACACCGAAGTCAGCTGAGTACACTAAAGCCGGAAGTAATAGTTGCAGAACCTGATTCTTTAGAAAAAATAGCCCGACTTGGGTTTGAAGGAAATGTAATCACAACAGAAGAACTTTTTTCGAAAATTGATTCGGTAGAGGAGTTGCCAATCGATAGTGCCTTTGATGAAAAGAAACCGCTATATTGTAATTTTACATCTGGTTCTACAGGAGTTCCAAAGGGTGTTCTTGTTGGGCATGCATCTGTCATAAGTTTCATAGATACTTTTACAGAGCTATTTAATATTACAGAAGAAGATGTTATTGGAAATCAGGCTCCGTTTGATTTTGATGTGTCAGTAAAGGATATTTACAGCTCCCTTAAAACAGGAGCTACATTGGTAATAATCCCAACCGCATACTTCAGATTCCCTAACAATGTAATGGATATGTTGGAGAAGTATGAGGTGACTACTCTTACCTGGGCGGTTTCGGCTCTCGTTCTTCTAAACAGACTTCATGAATTTATGTATAAGGTTCCTCCAAAGATAAACAAAATTCTTTTCAGTGGAGAGGAAATGCCATCTAAACATTTAAAAGATTGGATGCAGCAGTATCCGGATGCTGAGTTTGTTAATCTTTATGGACCAACAGAAATAACGTGCAATTGCTCTTATTATAGAATTGATAAAAACGATGTTCCTGAAAAGCTTCCGATTGGAAATGTTTATCCGGGAAAGGTGATTTATCTTGTGGATGAAAATGGCAGTATCATCCCTGAGTCTGAAACGGAAACTGTAGGTGAAATTTGTGTTGCAGGAAATGAACTGGCTTTGGGATATTATAATAATGAAGAGGCGACTTCGAAGGCATTTGTAGAGCTAAAAGATTTAGGAAGAGTTTATAAAACTGGTGATCTTGGTTTCAGGCGAGATGGACTGCTGCATTTTGCTGGAAGAAGGGATTTTCAGATAAAACATAATGGTCATAGAATAGAGCTTGAGGAAGTAGAGAGAGCGCTGAACAGTCTTCCAGAGATTGGTCAGGCGTGCTGTATATATGATGCAAATAAATATAGGATTATTGCATATTATACGGGGGATGCCTCTAGTTCAGGGGTGCCTGATAAGAAGAGTATTGTTGCCGGACTTAAAGAAAAGCTTCCTGAATATATGCTCCCAAATATCTATAAATATATGGAAGAGCTTCCGCTTAGTAAGAATGGAAAGATAGATAGAAATAAACTTAGGGAAATGAAATAGTTTCGAAAGCCAAAGGAATATTATGAATAATCTGGATTTAGTAAAAAAATATGGAACCCCGCTATATCATTTCGATATCCTTGATCTGAAGAACAGGGTCGAAATGATGAAGGAAGATCAGTCTGGTATCGGACTATGCTACGCTATGAAGGCTGGTCCTGCGTTGGCGAAATATATTGCTCCATATGTAGACAGGCTGGAAGTTTGTTCGCTGGGAGAATATGAGATATGTGTTCGTGGCGGAATAAAGCCTGAACAGATACTTGTTTCGGGTGTAAATAAAACCAGAGAAAGCATGACAAAGATTCTTTCTTATGGAGGGGCAAAAGGATGCTTTTCCATTGAGTCTATTGAACAGTATGAAATACTTCGCGATGTTGCAAAGAAAAATGCAATCTCTGAAAAACTCAGATGTTATGTTCGTCTTTCTTCTGGTAATCAGTTTGGAGTAGACAAAACAGTTTTTGAAGAGTTATGTGACAAGATAATTAGTTCAGATTATCTGGAGCTTGTTGGAATACATTATTTTTCTGGCACGCAAAAGACTCTTAAGAAGATTGAAACTGAACTTGCTGAGCTTGCGGAATATGGACTCGTGTTAGAAGAAAAATTTGGTTTTAAATTCGATCTGGAATATGGACCAGGTCTTGGAATTGATTATTTTCAGTCGGATAAAAATACTGAGGAGATTACATATAGGTTTGGTGAGTCCTCCTTGAAAGAGCTGATGGAGATAGTAGAGAAGACAGGAATTAGAAATAGCTATTCTGATATTACTTTTGAATATGGCCGTTATATTGCATCAACCTGTGGTAAATATTTTACAGGTGTGGCTGATGTAAAAACAAATGATGGCACTAACTTCGCAATACTGGATGGTGGTCTTCATCAAATAACTTATTATGGAAGCATGGCAGGAATGAAAGTTCCGTATATTGATTATATTTCTATGAAAAATGATGACTCTGGTTCGGAGAAGGAAAAGAAGGATTATGTACTGGCTGGATCACTTTGTTCGGTAAATGACATTCTTGTTAGAAAAATTTCTCTTCCACAGCTTGACATTGGAGATGCACTATGTTTCAATCTTGCTGGTGCTTACTCCGTGACAGAGGGCATTGCACTGTTTCTTAGTCGTGATCTTCCCGCGATTGTTGTTCGTGACGAGGCGGGAGAGGATAGACTTGTAAGAGAACATACAGAAATAAATACATTTAATGGAGGCTATAATGGATAGACTGTTAGAGATATTGGAAGAGATACTTCCGGGTGAGGATATTGAAAACTGCAATACACTTGTGGATGATAACATCTTAGATTCGTTCGCAATCATTTCACTTGTGGCAGAGCTTGAGGAAGAATACGATATTACAATCTCACCTGCTGAGCTTGTTCCAGAAAACTTCAATTCTGCTGAAGCACTTTGGGAAATGGTTCAGAGATTATCAGAATAATTGATTTTAGAGGAGTTCCGAAAAGGAACTCCTTATTTTTTTTGAAAAAATTTTAATTATTAAAGATTTTTTAAGAAATGGAATGCTAATCTAAATTCAGATAATTCAAAATGCGTAATAACGCCATAAGTTAAGAGAGGAATTTGAAATGGGAAATGTTTGTTTAAAAGCAACTGATCTTTGCAAGACATACATAGTAGATGGATATAGCAATAATGTCCTGCAGAATATCAATCTTACAATTGAAGAAGGAGAATTCGTTTCCATCATGGGACCCAGTGGTTCCGGTAAATCAACCCTCCTTTATACCATCAGTGGTATGGATGATATGACAGCAGGAAATGTAATCTTCGATGGAGATGATATCTCAGAAATGAATGATAAAGAACTTACAAAGCTTAGACTTCGTAAGATGGGATTTATCTTCCAGCAGATGTATATGATGAAGAAGCTTTGCATTGTGGATAACATAGTTCTTCCGGGATATCAGGCAAAAGAAAAATCCAGGGAAGATGTGAATAAGGATGCCGAAGACCTTATGAGAAGACTTGGAATAATGGAAACGGCAAAGCGAGAAATCACAGAAGTGTCCGGTGGACAGCTGCAACGTGCCTGCCTTGCCAGGGCCCTTATCAACAATCCTAAGGTAGTTTTCGCAGACGAACCTACGGGAGCACTTAATTCTAAAGCCTCGCTAGAAGTTATGAATGAACTGGTAAATGCCAACAAGGCTGGAACAACAGTTCTTATGGTTACACATAGTGAAAAAGTAGCGGCCAGTTCAGATAGAATTCTATATCTGGTGGATGGAGACATCAGAGGCGAACTTGTCCTCGGCAAAATGGAAGGTGAGCTCTCTCTCCGCGAGAAGAAAGTCAGAAAATGGTTGGAAGAGATGGGATGGTGATGGTATCGATTTGCAAAGCAAATCGATGCTCCGAAGCGAAGCGGAGGATGCGTTCTGCGAAGCAGAACCAAGACTTGCGAAGCAAGGCTTGCATATCGTCGAAGACGATATGGCACGAGATGGAGCGAAGCGACCAGCAGGCGGCGTTAAGCTAAGCTACAAGGTGATAAAAAAGAAAGAGGAATGAAAAGTGTACCTACGAATGCTAAAAAAAGACCTCAAAGATAAGGTCGGTTTAAATATAGTTCTGTGTATATTCATGATCATAGCTGCAACACTCCTTGTTACGAGTGCGGGCTTCATTTACACCTTCTTTATAGGCACAGAAGAAACCTACGAGAGGTGTAAAACAGCAGACATCATGTTTACAGTTAATACAAGTATCTCCGATAAAGAAGGTCAGAGAGCCATAATAAATAGGACGCTGAAAAAATATCCGGAAATAGGCGAAGTTAAGATTTCAGAGCGCCCAGTAATATTAACGGAACGGCTTGATTTTGAAGGAGTAGACAGAAGAACAGTCACTAATCTATATGAGGACTCAGCTTATTTAACTACAGTGAGCAATGATCAGAATATCCCTTATGACATGAACGATGAAGTCCTTAAGGTCGAAAATGGATGTGTAGCAATTCCGCAGTATCTTGCTAATAATGCAAAGACCAAGATTGGAAGTAAGATAAGGGTCACAACTGATATGGGAAACACATATGAGTTTACAGTGTCTCATATCTATAAGGATCCAAGTTCAAACTTTTTTCATAAGATTGTTTTTTCAGATGAAGATTATACGGTACTTGTGAAAGAATTTAATAGCTTAAGCGATTTATATGAGGTTAGACTAAAAAAAGGATTTTCATCTATGTCGGAGCTCCAGAGATGGGGTTATGACCTTATGGTAGATATAAACAAACTAAATGATACCAATAAGTTGGACGGACGCGTTGATCATATAATAACTGGAAAAAGTAATATGAATTCCAATGCGGCAATGATAACTTTTATTATCAGCATTTTCATGGTCATACTGGGACTCGCACTTATAATCCTTATATTTATGAGTATTCGTTTTAGTCTTCATGCAACTATAAAGAGAGAAGAAAAAGAAATTGGAACCATGAAGGCGATAGGTGTGGACAGCCTGGCATATAAATCTCTGTTCATAGTAAAGTATATTGCATTTGCGATGCTCAGTGGTATTCTCGGAATAATATTTGGAATACCCCTCTCTCGATTTATGATAAATCATTTTATAGTTAATACTCTTACTCCGAAGACACAAGTTTTTATTCTTATGGGAATAATAATGAGCATTTCTTTCACTTTACTCATGATATTATTTTCGTTCTTTGCACTAAGAAGAATGAGAAAAATATCTGTAATGGATACAATTCATGGAGAAAATAGAGGTGAAAGATTTAAGAAGATTCCCGGGGTATTTCTTCATAGGAGCAGACATTCCTCAGTTCCGTTTTTCCTTGCGGTTCAGGATATCATAGGAAGACTTAAAAGATATATTTATCTAATCGTAAGCTTCACTCTAGGTGTCACAATGCTTTTCTTAGTAGTCCAGCTGAAGGAAACCGTAGTGAGTGATGATTTCAGAAAAAATTATTGGATGATCGTCGATAGAGAAGTGTTTATAAGACCTGAAGATAATCTTAGAGATAAACTTGTGGCTCAAGAAGGCAGTTATAGAAATGTATTTGAATATTATGAAAAATACTATAACGAGAATGGAGTTCCACTGAATATACAAATTATTGATTCACAGGAAGCTACATGGAAAACTCCAGGTGAAGATGTTGGTATTCAGCTTTATTTTGATAATGAAGATGTGGAACTGGAGAGACTTAGATTTGTAAAAGGTGGCAAGGTTCCTACACTGAAAAATGAAGTAGCTGTATCCCATAGCTTAAAGGAATCAAGGGGTTTAAATCTAGGTGATACAGTTACGCTGGTTTATAGAGTATATCAGGATGACGGTTTTTCTCTTAAATATGTAAAGAAGGATTTTATTGTAACGGCTTACTATGAATCAATGCTAAATGGTGGTATCCCAGAATTTATCATGGCTGAACCGGATGAAAACTATTTTGTAGATGACTGGGATATTTTCAACGAAAGCTTAGATGTACCTGACGATGAGTATGATGCAACAATTGAGAAAATGCGAAGTGTCAATAAAGATATAATGATATGGGACTTCGATCAGGTTCTGGAATTTGATCTTGGTAGAGAATATGGAACAATATTTGATATGCTCTTTGTGGTAATAGCAATTATCATGTCGGTAACTATATTTGCAATGACCTTCCTGTATCAGCAGATATTTATTGAGGAAGAAACAGCTGATATAGCAATGCTGAAGAGTATTGGTGTTGACCGAAGCAGCATAAGAGGATGGCACTATCTAAGAATACTTATTCTAGTATTATGTGCTATAGTCCTAGGTTTCCTTCTGTCCTTTACTGTTTCAAAAGCACTCTTTAACCAAGTGGGAATGGCAGTTCTCGGAGTTGGAAAATTTGCACTTGCATCACCGACGCCTTTCTCAATGATAGTCATTCCATTGGGGCTGCTAGTACTTGTTTCAATCAGTTTATTATTAGCTTTTAAACCTATTGATAGTATAAAGATATGGAGAGTCAGAGATGAATAAAATATATAAAAAAATAATAAGCTGTTCTTTAACGCTTGGAGTGCTGCTCTCTATCTGTGGATGCGGCAATAGTGTATCGGAAGTTCAGTCGGAAGGAATGAAAAAGGTTGGCTCTCTGAATGTGGAAGAAGAGGTGACTTACACAGATGACAGCGAGATAGAAGAGGTTATAGAAACCTTTTCTTCTGCAGATGGACTGTGCGTTATAGAGAAGTATCCAACCTATTATGACGTAACACTGGACTATGAAAATGGTGAGCCGTCTGAGGTTGGAAAGGCTTATGCGGAGACCATCATAGAGGCTGTTCCTGGATTTGTGAATAACTTTGAGCCATATCTTCATGAGAATATAAGGAATGCATTTAATGGACGTAAGATAAATGAGGAAGCCCTTGAAGAAAGAATAGAAACAATGGTTGATTCACTGCCTAAGGAATATAAGGATGAAGTTACAAGCTTTGCCAAGACTATATCTCAAGGCGAAGAGGGCTATGCGGAAGACGGGAAGCTTAGCTATATAGAAGCACTTACCATGCAGATCATCCCTGACGCTCTTAGACCTACAGCCTGTAGTGCACTTTCTCTTGGAGGAGAAAAAACCGTCAGCGGAAAGAGAATATCCATTAGAAATCTTGAATGGAGCGCTGGAAGTGAAAATCAGATAACGGAACTTCATACAGTAACTCATATGAAGAAGGGCGACGGATCTATAACAAGTATAGGATTTCTGGGAGTTCTCGATATCATAACTGCTGTGAATGATAATGGCGTCATGATCGCAATCCTTGACGTAGGTTCCAAAGAAGGTCTGCCTTTCATTTACAAAGGCAAGAAATGTTACACCTTTGAAATCAGATACGCTCTTGAACATTTCGAAACGGCTAAAGAAGCAGGTGAATATTTAGTAGGAGAAAGCGGAGACTTTACATGGTGTAATAATCTCCTTTGTACAGATGAGAAGGATGCCTTCTGTTGCGAGAATGCAACTAAAGAAGTTGCGGCTACCGGAAAAGCAAAGTCAGTTCTCAGAACTAAAGACTCAGAACTTATGGAAGGTCTCGAGTGGGATACACCAGATGCACTTTGCATAGTGAATACATTCGCTACAAAGGATAATCAGGACAGGTTTACTGGAGAGGAGTTCAATATAACCCGTTTTGTAAAGTACAACAAATGGGTGAGCGAAAAGGACAAGTTCTCCGTTGCAGATGCAAAAGGACTTATGGCAAAGGAAGTCGTTGATGAGTACATAGTTTCCAACGTACATAATAGTGGAAATGTGCACACCGTAATCGTTGACTACGATACAGGAATAATCCATGTTTCCTTCACCAAGGGTGACTGCGCAGACAACATCCCTAGATTCCTAGAGGTGGGAAATTACTAGACTTGCCCCTCACTTATATATGATCACAGACCCTCTTCTAAAACACGCTAAGCATTTTTTAGATTTATAGTCGGTCGTTTCAGTTTGTAATGCAGCTCGCTTTAACTCGCAAAAATGCCTTTTGTTAGATTAAAGGAAGGCATTTTTGCTCAAACAGGCGTCGCTCGCTGCTTACAAATAATGAAACTCCCTCCTTAAATCTAAGAAAATCACGCTATCGTTTATGAAGAGGGTCTGTGATTCATATTATAAGTGTGAGGGGCCTGCAACAAATTGCTACAAAAGATAGGCGCAAAGTGTTATGATTTATCTATGTGAGTAACGATTCATAGCAAATTGAATGTGGAGTTGAATATGACAGACATTCTTGTGATTGAAGATAACGAAGAACTTGGTGGATTAATCCAGGATTTCCTGCGTCGTGAAGGCTACTCAGTAGAGTGGAAGATGAATGCAGAAGAAGGACTAGCCCTTGTTAAAACAGCAGCTTTCAAGCTGCTGCTTCTTGACGTTATGCTTCCTGGTATGGACGGGTATGAGGCACTTCAGGAAATCAGACAAAGCCAGAAGCTTCCTGTTCTTATGATGAGTGCAAGGACAGATGATCAAAGCAAGATTCTTGGATTGGATCTTGGAGCGGATGACTATATAGATAAACCATTTTCTGTAAATGTTCTTGGCTTTAAGATCAAAGCTCTTATGCGCCGTGCCTATGATATGTCTGAGGATAGACAGCTTCTTACATATGATAGTATTACAATGGATGTCACGACCAGAACTGTTTATAAGGATGATAAAGAGATTTCTATCACTGGTAAAGAATTTGAACTTCTGGAATACATGATGCGTCATCCTGAACAGGTTATAAGAAAAGAAAAACTCTTCGATGAGGTTTGGGGCTTCGACTGCTTCAGCGAGCAGGGCAGCCTTAATGTGCATATTAGGTGGCTTAGAGAAAAGCTGGAGGATGATCCAAAGAATCCTACATTGATACAAACCGTCTGGAGAGTAGGTTATAAATTTGGAGGCACTAAGGAATGAAGAAGTTAGCAAAACTTTATATATTCACAGTGCTTCTTTTTGTGGCACTTTTTACAGCGGCAAATCTGCTCTTTACGTCCTTTGTAAAAAGGAATAATGAGACAAGTAATATACTTATGAATCGAGCGGTGGATGGAATACGGGAAAAGTACAGGATGAGTACTATTCGGTATGACTACATTGATCCTATATCTGGTGTGGGAATTCAAAAGATTATCGATTCTTATATGGAAGAAAACAGAGCTGCTCTTGAGAAGGAATATGGAAAAAAGGCATTTCCAGATGAGGTTTCATACATTTCAATAAGTCATGGAAGTGGTGCGGACAGTGCTAGTCTTCTTAATACGGACAGCAATAGAGAAAAGGTCTGGGCATTTTACGGCAGTGATGAAACTACGCTGATAGGCTTTGTTGTATTTAGATATAAGGATGAGAATTCTAAGGAATTACAGCTTCTGCTAAATGTATGTCTTGCGATAGCATTTATCATTGCAATAGCTATCTGCTTTTATATCAGTAAGGCTGTTTTAAGGCCGTTTGAGAAGTTGTCCGACTATCCTGTAAAGCTCTCGAAGAATGAGATAACTGAAAAGCTTCCGGAAACGAAGAATAGACTGTTTGGTAGATTTATCTGGGGCGTTAATATGCTCAGCGATAATATTCAAAATAAGCAGAAGAAGGTAGATGAGCTTAGCCGGGATCATATGACCATGCTTACTACCATTGCTCATGGTATCAAGACTCCGGTTGCAAATATTAAGCTGTATGCAGATGCAATCAGCACTGGTCTTTATCAGGAGAATGGTGAGGTTAATAAGAGTGATGCAGAAATAGCGGGCAAGATCAGCAAGAATGCAGATGATATTACTGATATTGTTAAGGATCTGATTGATAAAGCTTCTGGCACGGTAGTTGATTTTGAACCGAATGTTCAGTCATTCTATTTGAAAGAGCTGGTTGATTTTCTTGAAGAGGAATATAGTAATAGGCTGAATGTGCTGAATATCCCCTATGTATTTGAGATGAACCATAATGCAATGGTAAAAAGTGATAAGAGTGGTATTTGCAGAATCCTTTCTCAGATTATGGATAATGCGATTAAGTACGGAAATGGAGAAGGAATAACAGTAAATCTAAGTAAGGAAGAGGATGGATATTATTTCGTTATCAGAAATAAAGGAAAGGTTCTTAGCGAAAAGGAACTTCCTTATATTTTCAATAGCTTTTGGCGTGGTTCAAATGCTGAAAAAACCGGAGGTAACGGAATAGGACTATTTGAGTCCAGGAAAATTGCGCAAAGTCTTTATGGCGATATATACGTTAAGGCAAATGAAGATGAAAATGAAATGGAATTTGATATTTATATTCCGGATTCCATATAGACAGAACCTCCAAAGGGTTCTGTTTTTTGTTGCTCTTTTGTTGCTCATTTTATGTTATATTTTGTCTAGGTTTAAAAATTAATTAGAATAGGGGTAGCGATATGAAAGAATTGATTATATTTTTAGTTTTTCTTATGTGTGTAACCCTTTCAGCGTGTGGAACACATAAGAACGAAACAACTGATGTGGTTACTGAGGTAACAACTGAGGCTTCATCAGAGGCGAATATGAATGTGGCAAATCCTTGGACTGATTGTGGATCACTTGAGGATGCATCTAAGATTGCTGGATTTGAAATGACCGTACCTGAAAGTGTGGATGGTTATCCAAATACATTTGTTCAGGCTATGCAGGATAAAATGATCCAGGTGTTCTTTTGTGATAAGGATATGGATGCGGCAGACAGAAGTGATGTGCTGGTCAGAAAAGGTGCTGGGACAGATGACATTTCCGGCGACTATAGTGAGTATTCGCAAACAGAGTCAGCAGAGATGGGTGGAAAGAATGTAACACTCAGAGGCAATGATAATAAGATATTCAATGTAACATGGAATAGCGACGGATATGCTTATTCAATCGTTGCTGACAAGGGGCTCGAAAGAGATGATGTTGAAGCAATAGTTGGAGCTGTTAAGTAATATAGGGTGAGAAGAGAAACCAAGAAAAAAGCCGAGGGTTAATCCCTCGGCTTTAAACGTTAAATTTATTTTAATTAAGCATCCTTCTTAGCTGACTTTGTTGTAGCTATATAGATGATTGATGTAACAAGAACTAAGATAGCTCCTACGAGACAAAGAGTATTACCAATACCCTTATCGATGTACTCGCTATATGCCTCATACTCCTTGAGTGCAGCGTTGTTGAGGAAATAGCCGAGGAACATAAGGAGTGCAGTGATTATTCCGAAGATAAGCTCTGCAACCTTCACACCTGCAAGTGCGAAAATAAGAGTTAAACCAAGGAATACTAAAATGATAACTCCAAAAATGTTAACTCCATCAGCGTTGATAAGACTAACAGTTAATTCCTGTCCAAGAGCATCTACTTTGTAAAATGGTAAGAATACTCCTAAGGCTGCAACTACAGCAGCAATCAGCACTAAAATAGCTCCAATTGGATTCTTTTTCATACTAAAAACCTTCCTTTCCTTTATTTTGTTGTATGAAATGCGGTATCAAAACCACCTTCGACACCGCACACATTATAATATAGTGTTGTTTATGCTGTCAATTTTTGTAAATAGCCACAAAATGTGGTATAATTTCGTACATCTATGGGGTTATAAATCCCAACAAGAAAATGTGGAGGCAAACCATGTCGGATAATTCGGTTTTGGACATGATAAACAGAATATATAATTCGACTACCATCCTTAATTTTGGGGCGCTTTTTACAGACGTTACACCTAACTTTGTAAAACCTGCCGAGCCGGAAATTGGGGATGATATTACGATCAAGTTCAGAACTGCGCGCAGCAATGTAGACGGAGTTGATATTGTAATTGGTGATCAGCATATTCCTATGAAGCTGACAGAGAATGGTGGCATCTTCGATTACTACGTGGTTAAGCTGCACAGCGTTTCATCTCCTATTCAATATTATTTCGAGGTTCATTCTGACAGGTTAAATGTCATCTACAATCGTCTTGGAATTCTTCGAGATGTTAATCATGATTATGATTTTAGAATAGTACCTGGATTCAAAACTCCTGACTGGGCTAAGGGTGCAGTTTTCTATCAGATATTTGTTGATAGATTCTGCAATGGTGATAAGTCCAACGATGTTCTCACAGGTGAGTACAGTTATGTTGGTAGTCATGTTAGAAGAATAGAGGATTGGGACAAGGTTCCTGATAATATGGACGTAGGAAATTTCTACGGTGGTGATCTTCAGGGTGTAATGGACAAACTGGATTACCTGAAGGATCTTGGAGTTGAGGCGATTTATCTGAATCCTATTTTTGTTTCTCCTTCAAATCATAAATACGATATTCAGGATTATGATTATATAGATCCTCATTACGGAAAAATTGTTAAAGACTATGGTGACCTTCTTCCAGAAGGTAATAATGATAATACAGAGGCAACAAGGTACATCCACCGTGTTACTGACAAAGCAAATCTTGAGGCTTCAAATAAACTCTTTGCAAAGCTTGTTGAAGAAGCTCATGAGAGAGGTATTAAAGTCATCCTTGATGGCGTGTTCAACCATTGTGGTTCATTTAATAAGTGGCTGGATAAGGAATGCATTTATGATCAGAATCCTTCCTACAAGAAGGGTGCATATGTTGATGCGGATAGTCCATATAGATCGTTCTTTAAGTTCAGAGATGAGAATGACTGGCCATATAACGGTACCTATAACGGATGGTGGGGACATGATACTCTGCCAAAGCTTAATTATGAGGAGTCCATTAAGCTTCATGATTATATTATGAAGATTGGACAGAAATGGGTTTCTCCTCCATACAATGCAGATGGATGGAGACTTGACGTTGCGGCTGATCTTGGTTATTCAGAGGATTATAACCATAGATTCTGGAAGGACTTCAGAAGTGCGGTTAAGAAGGCAAATCCAGATGCAATCATACTTGCAGAGCATTATGGAAATCCTAAGTCCTGGCTGGAAGGTGATCAGTGGGATACCATAATGAACTACGGTGCATTTATGGAGCCTATCACCTGGTTCCTGACAGGTGTTGAAAAGCATAGTGATGAGTTTCGTGGAGACTTCCTTGGAAATGCAGATTTCTTCAAGGGTTCCATCAGAAATTATATGTCATACTTTATGTATAATTCGCTTTATGTAGCAATGAACGAATTATCAAATCATGACCATTCCAGATTCCTGACAAGAACCAACCACAGAGTTGGACGTATTCAGACTCTGGGAGCAGAGACAGCAAATGAAAATGTAAACAAGGGCATAATGAGAATGGCGGTTGCATTCCAGATGA
This sequence comes from uncultured Lachnospiraceae bacterium, assembly GCA_947168155.1. Classification (GTDB taxonomy): domain Bacteria; phylum Bacillota; class Clostridia; order Lachnospirales; family Lachnospiraceae; genus Eubacterium_Q. The sequence goes on from CAMVKW010000014.1 coordinate 29,867, forward strand.
CATGGCCAGGAGCTCCAACAATATATTATGGAGATGAGGCTGGAGTTTGTGGATGGACAGACCCAGATTCGAGAAGAACTTATCCTTGGGGACATGAGGATAAAGATCTTATAAAGTTCCACAGAGATATCATTAAGATACATAACAGATATAAATCTCTTAGAACAGGATCACTTAAGTTCCTAAATGGAGATTACAGGCTGATCTCTTATGGAAGATTTAACTATAAAGAGGCGGTTGCGGTTATCATTAATAGTGACTATGTCGAGAAAGAAGTTAAGCTTCATGTAAGAGAGCTTGGAGTTCACAACAATAGAACTATGAGACGAGTTATGCTCACAACTGAAGATGGCTACACCATGGAAGAAGAATTAGCAACGGTTCAGAATAATGTTCTGACTGTTGTGGTTCCAAAGTGTTCAGCTTCCATCTTTGTTTGTAAGTTACAGGCACAGTAAATATTAATTCGGAGTCATGCACAGCATGGCTCCTCTTTATCTACTATAAGGAAGAACTATGGCAGAGTTTAAACTATGTTCTGAATATGCCCCAACTGGTGATCAGCCGGAAGCTATCCAGGCGATTGTTGAAGGGTATAAGTCTGGTAAAAAACATCAGACGCTTCTTGGTGTAACTGGTTCAGGTAAAACCTTTACCATGGCAAATGTCATCAAAGCTCTTGGTAAAAAGACTCTTATCATGTCACATAACAAAACACTTGCTGCCCAGCTCTATGGAGAGATGAAGGCTTTCTTTCCAGAGAATGCAGTTGAGTATTTTGTTTCTTATTATGATTATTATCAGCCGGAAGCATATGTGCCTTCGTCGGATACTTATATAGCCAAGGACTCCTCTGTTAATGATGAGATAGATATGCTGAGACACAGTGCCACATCAGCTCTTGTGGAGAGAGATGATGTTATTGTTGTTTCATCAGTTTCGTGTATATATGGTATTGGTAACCCTGAAGATTATAAGTCCATGATGTTAGGTCTGAGACCAGGCATGGCTCTCGATAGAGATGTGCTCATCCGGGAACTTGTGGATATGCAATATACCCGAAATGAGATGGACTTTAAACGTAGCACCTTCAGAGTTAAGGGTGATGTTGTAGATATAATCCCAGCCAATAAAGATAGTGACGCAATAAGAATAGAATTTTTCGGTGACGAGATAGACAGGCTCTCTGAGTTTGATCCTATAACAGGAGAGATAAAAAGGGATGTTACATTTACATGCATCTTCCCTGCATCTTATTATGTTATCGCTCCAAGTAAAATGGAGAGAGCACTTAAGGAAATAGACGATGAGCTTAGAGAACGAATAGTTTATTTTAAGTCCCATGACAAGCTTCTGGAGGCGCAGCGAATCCAGGAAAGAACAGAGTTCGATATGGAAATGCTCCGCGAAGCCGGTTTTTGTTCTGGAATAGAAAACTATACTCGTATACTTGCAGGCGGTAAGCCTGGAGACCCTCCGGATACTCTTGTGGATTTCTTTGGCGATGATTATCTTCTGATAATAGACGAGTCCCATCAGACTCTTCCACAGATCAGAGGTATGTTTGGCGGAAACAAAAAGAGAAAAGAAACCTTAATCGAATTTGGTTTCAGACTTCCTTCTGCTATGGATAATCGACCACTGAATTTCGAAGAATTTGAAGAGAGAGTTGATAAGATACTTTATGTTTCTGCGACTCCTGGTCCATATGAAGATGAACATGAAGAGGCTAGAACGGAACAGATTATAAGACCTACCGGACTTCTTGATCCACCTATTGATGTTAGACCTGTAGCGGGTCAGGTTGATGACCTCTTTAGTGAAATCAATGCAGAAGTTTCGAAGGGGAACAAGGTTCTTGTCACAACTCTTACTAAGAGAATGGCTGAGGAACTTACAGACTATCTTCGTGGTCTGGATATAAAGGTGAAATATCTTCATTCGGATATTGATACTCTTGAACGTATGGAAATTGTTCGTGACCTACGACTTGGTGTTTTCGATGTTCTTGTAGGAATCAACCTTCTTCGAGAGGGTCTTGATATTCCGGAGATAACACTTGTTGCGATTCTTGATGCAGATAAAGAAGGATTCCTTCGTTCAGAAACATCTCTCATTCAGACCATCGGTCGTGCAGCGAGAAATGTGGATGGACATGTAATCATGTATGCGGATACTATTACTGACTCTATGAGACGAGCTATTGACGAGACTAATCGTCGTCGTGAGATTCAGCAGAAATATAATGAGGAACATGGTATTACTCCACAGACTATACGTAAAGCTGTGCGTGAACTTATTTCCACAAGTCTTAAGGCTGCTGAAGAAGAGTCACAAGAACGTAAATCCAGAGTTGGAAAAGATCCGGATCTCATGAACAAGAAAGAGCTTGGAAAAGAAATCGACAGACTTACTAAGAAGATGAATAAAGCGGCTGCGGACCTCAACTTCGAGATGGCTGCAGTTCTTCGTGATGAACTTATCGAACTGAAAATCAAACTAAGGGATTATGATAAATAGGAAAAGAAAATGAGTGAGATAAAATACATAACAGTGCAGGGTGCAAGAGAGCATAACCTAAAGAATGTAAATGTTACCCTGCCAAGAAATAAATTCATAGTGTTTACCGGACTATCAGGTTCAGGTAAATCTTCGCTTGCATTTGATACTATCTATGCAGAGGGACAGAGAAGATATATGGAGTCCCTTTCATCTTATGCAAGACAGTTCCTGGGTCAGGCTGAAAAGCCTGATGTGGACAAGATTGAAGGTCTTTCACCTGCAATCTCCATTGATCAGAAATCTACAAATAAGAACCCTCGTTCAACTGTAGGAACTGTAACCGAGATTTATGATTACCTTCGTCTTCTCTATGCAAGAATTGGTGTACCACATTGTCCTAATTGTGGCCGCATCATTGAGAGACAGACAGTTGATCAGATGGTTGATCAGATTATGGATTTTCCTGAGAAAACCAAGTTCCAGATTCTTGCGCCGGTTGTTCGTGGTAGAAAAGGTACTCATGAAAAGCTTCTTCAACGTGCGAAGAAGAGTGGATTTGTCAGAGTAATAGTTGATGGAAATCTGTATACATTAGATGAAGAGATTACTCTTGAGAAGAATATAAAGCACAACATTGATATTGTGGTGGACAGACTTGTGATAAAAGAGGGCATTACAAAGAGACTCGCAGATTCTCTGGAAGTTGCTCTTAAGCAGGCTGAGGGAACTGTAAAGGTTGAAGTTATTGATGGCGAAACTTACACGTTTTCAGACAGCTTTGCCTGTCCTTATTGTAATATTTCTATAGATGAGATTGAGCCGAGATCCTTCTCCTTCAACAATCCTTTTGGTGCCTGTCCGGATTGTACAGGTATTGGTTGGGAACGTGAACTGGATCCAGATCTTATGATACCAGATAAATCCAGAACCCTGAATGAAGGAGCTATTTCAGTTCCTGGCTGGGCATCCAGTGGTGACAAGAACTCTTTCACCCATGCACTTTTAGTTGCCCTTTCGGAAACCTATGGCTTTTCAATGGATGTTCCTTATCGTGAGCTTCCAGATGAAGCGAAGGATGTGATCATCAACGGAACAAGGGGTCGTAGAATTTCAATTCATTACCACAGTCAGAGAACCAGAAGGAGTACATTTACCCATCCTTTCGAGGGTCTTATTGCGAATGTTGAAGAAAGATATAAGTATACAGGCTCTGAGGAAATGCGCTCGGAATATGAGTCTTTCATGACATATACTCCTTGTAAAACCTGTGGTGGAAAAAGGCTTAAAAAGTCATCACTTGCGGTGACAATTGGCGATAAAAATATATATGATATGACTGAGATGCCAATAGATGAACTGGCGGATTATGTTGAAAATCTTGAACTCACAAAACGACAGGAAATGATAGGTCGAGACATCTTAAAAGAAATTAGATCCAGACTTAAATTCATGGTAGATGTTGGTCTTAATTATCTTACTCTCAGTCGTGCTACAGCAACTCTTTCAGGTGGTGAGGCTCAGCGTATAAGGCTGGCAACACAGATCGGCTCGGGACTGGTTGGTGTTACTTACATTCTGGATGAGCCTTCTATTGGACTGCACCAGAGAGATAATGACAAGCTAATTAAATCTCTGAAACGACTTCAGAGCCTCGGAAATACCCTTATTGTAGTTGAACATGATGAGGATACAATGCGTGCTTCCGACTATATAGTTGATATTGGACCTCGTGCCGGAGTTCACGGTGGTGAGGTTGTGGCAGCCGGAAAAACGGAAGATATAATTAACTGTAAGGAATCTATAACAGGACAGTACCTGAAAGGTGACTTGATAATCCCTGTTCCTTCAGAAAGAAGAGTACCGACAGGATGGATGACTGTTAAGGGTGCCAGAGAGAATAACCTTAAAAAAATAGATGTTAAAATTCCTCTTGGAGTTCTCACGGTTGTTACTGGCGTTTCTGGTTCGGGAAAGAGTTCTCTTATAAACGAGGTTGTGAAGAAGAGACTTCTTCGTGATTTGAACCGTGCCCGTATTAAACCTGGAAAGCATGACGATCTGGTTGGCTATGATACTCTTGATAAAGTAATCGATATCGACCAGTCACCTATTGGTAGAACACCTCGTTCAAACCCTGCTACCTATACAGGTGTGTTTGATCTAATACGTGGTATCTTTGCTGAAACAAAGGATGCAAAGACCATGGGCTACAACAAGGGAAGATTTTCATTCAACGTTCCTGGTGGTAGATGCGAAGCTTGTAAGGGTGATGGAATTAATAAGATAGAAATGCATTTCCTTCCTGATATTTATGTGCCTTGTGAGGTCTGTGATGGAAAGAGATATAACAGAGAGACTCTTGAGGTAAGATATAAAGGAAAGAACATTTTTGAAGTTCTTGATATGACAGTGGATGAGGCCTGCGATTTCTTTGAGGCGGTTCCACCTATCTATAGAAAGATAAAAACTCTTCAGGACGTTGGCCTTGGTTACATTAAACTTGGTCAGCCATCAACCACTCTTTCGGGTGGAGAGGCGCAGCGTATTAAGCTGGCAACTGAGCTGAGTAAACGTAGTACGGGAAATACTATTTATATTCTGGATGAACCAACTACGGGACTTCATTTTGATGATGTAAAAAAATTACTTCAGATACTTCAGAAGTTTGCTGATAATGGTAATACAGTTGTTGTTATTGAACACAACATGGATGTTATTAAGCAGGCTGACTATATTATTGATATGGGACCAGAAGGAGGAAATGGCGGCGGAACAGTTGTCGCTCAGGGTACTCCTGAAGAGGTGGCTAAGAAACGTAAATCCTATACAGGCCAATATCTGAAAAAATATTTGAAGAAATAAATCTGAAAATATGGTTTTATATAATAAAGTATTAAATTGTGGGAGTGAGGTTTTATGAGCGAAGAATTAAACAAGAACGAGACCGCTGAAGAGGTTGCTAAAGAGGCAACTGAAGAGGCGGTTGAAGGAGTTGAAGAAGGTGCTGAAAAAACTGCCGAGGAAACTGTAGAAGAGGCGAAAGACGAGGCGGTTGCGGAAGTGGAGAAGGAAGAAGCTTCTGCTGAAGATAACAAAACTGAGGACGAAACACCGGCAGAAGAAGCAAAGTCGGAGAATGACACTCTAGCAGAGGAGAAGAAAGAAGAATCTTCGGTCGAAGAAAAAACGACTGAGGGTGATGGCTCTGTAGAAGAAAATAAAACAGAGGAAGAAAACTCATCAGAAGAGAAGAAACCAGAAGAGGAAACTCCAGCAGAAGAGAAGAAGGATGAAGCTCCTGCTGAGGAGGTTAAGATAGATGATCTGCCTCCTGTTGTGGTAACTGCAGAAGAGCTTCCAGAAAAACCATTCTATACATGGATGGAGAGCGGAGTATCTCATATGTTCCCGCTTGTTGTTGTAGGCGGAATTATGATGGCTCTTGCATATCTTATAGATACCATTGCAGGTTTTGGTTCATCAGGTGCAGTTTACTTCGGAACCATAACACCACTTGCAACAATCTTTACATATATTGGCAGTCTTGCTATGCAGCTGGCTGTTCCAATTCTTGCAGCATATATTGCTTATGCGATAGCTGATAAACATGGACTGATAGTAGGTTTTGTTGGTGGTCTCCTAGCAAATCTGGGTAATACTTCGTTTAGCGAGAGCGCACTTTTTTCCAAGGATTCATTTAATGGTTTAGATGATTTTGTTTCTACGATTGCATTTACAGGATACGGAAATGGCTTCACATCATCCGGATTCTTAGGTGCTATAGCAGCGGGTATTTTGGCAGGATTTATAGTTCTTGGAATTAAGAATCTTTGCGAAAACTTCCCTGAAATATTAGAGGGTGCAAGGGATATGATAATTATCCCATTTGTCAGTGTTTTACTTGTAAGCATTTGTATGTGCTTTGTTATCAATCCACTTGTAGGACTTGCCAGCAAAGAACTTATAATTCTACTTCAGTATTTATTTGAATCAGGAATGATCACTGTTCTTGGCATTTTACTAGGCCTCATGGTAGCCATTGATATAAATGGACTCTTTAAAAAGGCTGCATATTCATTCGGAATAATACTTCTTTCGACAGCCGCAAGTTATGCGACAGCAGAGCTTCCATCAGCAGATTTCAGTGCTGATGCATGCTACATTTCCATGGCAGCTATAATGGTTGCTGGAATGGTTCCTCCTTTAGGAATTGCTCTGGCGTGCTGGATCTTCCCTAATAGATTCACTAAGAAGGAAAAAGGTGCTGCAGTAGCAAATGCCATCATGGGTGTATCTTTCATACCTGAGGGTGCAATGCCTGTAGCTGCGGCAGATCCACTTCGTGTTATTCCATGTTCAGCTGTTGGAGCAGCAGTGGCCAGCATGATAGTTGTGCTTGCAAAATGCTCTCTTAAGGCACCATTTGGTGGTATATTTGTAATAGGCACGGTAGGTAATCCTGGATTATTCATTGTTGCCTGGTTAGTAGGCGCAGGAATTACCTGCGGAATGCTCGGACTTCTTAAGAAGAAGATTGAAGATTAGTTTTTGGGGTTATGAGGAGAAAACTATATGTTAACAGAAGAGCGTAAAGCCAAGATTCTTGAAATAGTAAACAAGAAAAATAGTGTTAGCGTACCCGACTTAATAAAAAAGTTTGGGGTATCTGAATCTACAATAAGAAGAGACATCACTTCGCTTAGCAGAGAGGGGAAGATTCTGAAGGTTCATGGCGGTGCTGTAAAACTGGAGGAAAGAACTAAGAATGATGAACCTTCTGTGCTTCAGAAGGAAACAATTAATAAGGATGAGAAAATCAGAATAGCGCGCTATGCTGCATCACTCATACAGTCAGGAGATGTAGTCTTCATTGATGCTGGAACTACAACTCATTTCATGCTGGATTTTATTACTGAAAAAAGAGCTACCTATGTAACTAATGCGGTTTCTCACGCTAAAGACCTTGTGAGAAAAGGATTTAAGGTTTTACTTATCGGTGGTGAGCTTAAGGAGAATACAGAAGCTGTAGTAGGAGCAGATGCCATTTTGCATATTCAGAAATATCATTTTACTAAAGGCTTCTTTGGAACGAATGGAGTTAACATTAAACTTGGATTTACAACTCCAGATGTTCGCGAGGCACTTATTAAAAGAGTGGCTATTGAGAATACACAGGCAGGACAGAGGTTTGTTCTTGCGGATCATGATAAGTTTGGTCTTTCGTCAGCGGTTACTTTTTCAGATTTCAGTGGTGTACTACTTGTGACGGATAAATATCCTGGGGACCAATATGCAGAAATTGTAGATGTTAAAATTGTTCTGGGTAATTCATAAATGAAGGAAATTGTTTATTTATATAAACTTGATAAAGAGGTGCTACTAGAAAAGGAGTCTGAAATTTTCAGGCTCCTTCCTAAGTGGCGCCAGGAAAAAGCTGAAAAGCTTAAGAATGAAGAGGCCCGGCTCCAGAGTATTTCTGCAGGCAGGGTTTTAATGTTTGCTCAGGAGGAAAATCCGGAGTTAAGTGAATTTAGCATTTCTCATTCTGGGGAATATGTGGCCGTTGTTGTCTCTGATTCCAGGGTTGGAATAGATGTAGAGTATAAGACTGATAAGGATTTCAAGGTTACTAACCGTATGTTTGCTACTGAAGATATAGATTATATAGGTAAGGAGCAGAAACGGTTTAGAGATGTCTGGACAGTGAAAGAAGCTTTCCTGAAATGTACTGGGGAGGGGATTAGCGTTCCTCTTTCTTCCTTTACTACGGATTATTCTTATATAGAAGAAAATGGGATTGGAAGTATAGTATCCAGGGGATACGAATTAAAAGGGAACTATTATCTAAGAACCGTGAGGTTGGATGAAGATGCATATAGTCTTACATTATGTTCCAATAATCCTAACTTAACCCTTGACATAAGAAGGGTTGAAGTGTTAGTATAGCTGTTGCTGTGATTTGTAAAACAAATCTTGACCTTGCGTGCTTAGCTCAGCTGGATAGAGCGTTTGGCTACGGACCAAAAGGTCGGGGGTTCGAATCCTCTAGCACGCGCATAAGTCAACGTCTTTCGGGACGTTGACTTTTTTTTGACATTTTTTTTACATTTCAATGTGAGAAATTAAATTCCTCTTTTTATAAAATGTGTGTTGTAAGTGGTATGAGAGGAGGAAAAGTCATGGAAGAAAAAAAGACACGTAGTATGAAAAAGTTCTTTGTGATCGGTGGGATAGGCCTTGGTGTACTTGTTTCTCTTGCATTAGTTGCAGGCTTCTTCTTTTCCCCAAAGAGAAGAGTGATGAGGGCAATCAAGAATACATATAGTAATTCTGCTCTTTCGAAGGGCAACCTCCTGGATGAGTATTCTTGCCTGAGTCTCCTTGGTAAGTATGCAGATGTAAAAGAAAATGGTGGTACAACGGACCTTGATATAAAAGTATCTGGAGCTTCCTCAGATGGAAATCTTGAAGTGAAGATATCTGATACAGTTAATAAATCTGATAAGGAGATGTCTGGAAATGCAGAGCTTCTGTCGGATGGAAAGAGTGTTCTGAGTGTAGATTATTTAGGCAATGATGAAAAAACATATCTCGCAGTAGATGATCTAACAGATGGCTATCTGGAATTTGATAATGATGATTTCTCTGAGAAGTTCAATAACTCAGTACTGGCCGATTCACTTGGTCAGATTCAGGGCTACAATATTGATAGATTCTCCTCAAAGAGTGATGTGAAGAAGGCTCCTCAGCAGGGCGCTGATGGACAGCTTATGCAGATAGTTGAGAAACTCTTTAGAAATGCAAAAGTCAAGTCTGCCGGAAACGGTAAGATAACGGTTGATGGCTCAGAAGTTAGATGCAAAAAGTATGTTGCAACTATCAAAAAGAGTGATGTTAATAAAACCCTTGAGATGATGTCTAAATCAAAAGAGGGAGAGAAGAGTTCCAAACAGGAACGTCCATCCTCTGCCATCGGCCTGATAAGTCAGCTTCTCCAAAACCAGACGGCTAACGGCCAGCAGCAGATGCAGGGTGGTCAGCAGCAAATGCCAGGCATGCAGGGCGGCCAACAGCAAATGCCAGGAAATCAGCAACAGGGTAATCAGCAGAAACCTGGAATTCAGAGTTTCATAGAGTCTGGTGTGGATCAGGATGTGAAGCTTGTAGTTTACATCTCAAAGAATCAGGTTAGAGGGTTATCATTAAAATTCTCTATAGATGATGAAGCAGGAACAGATATTACTATTACAAATAGAAATACAGGAAGTAAGGTTGTTACTTCCAGTATGGACTTGAAACTGGCCTTAGAGTCAGCTCAGAGTGAGGCAGAGATTAAGGTGAGCCTTGATCAGAAATCAGAGGAAACTGTTGATTTCGAAGCAGAGCTTGTTAAGTCAGGCGAAACAATGCTTGAAGCATCAGGTGATCTTTCGTTATCAGCTGATACAGATGTTAAGTCCCTTGGTTCTGAGAATGTGGTTAAAGCATTTTCAGATTCAGATAATATAGTAAAGAAGGCCATTGGCGCAGATAATGGAAAACTGAATCAGAAGGTTCAGGATGTCTTGGAAGCACTCTCAAAGCTTAGAAAATCTCAGCCAAGTGGCGGTAGTATTGCCGGCAACCAGCCGGGCGGCCAGCAGCAGATGCCAGGCGGTCAGCAGCAGGGCCCTGGTGGACAAATGCCAGGTTATGGTGGTCAGGGTGGCAGTGACTATGGCGGCAGCGATGACTATAGTTATTTCATGGATCCATTTGGTATGTTTGGTGGTTCAAGCGGAGGCTCCGGTAGCTATGGCTACGGAGGCGGAATGGGTCCTGGGATGGGTGGCCCTGGAATGGGCGGAATGGGACCTGGTATGGGCCCTGGAATGAACCCATATACAAGCTACGGAGATGAGGATTATAGCGGCTCTTCAGATGACCTTTCTGAGTGGGAAGGATCCCTGAGTGACAGTGATTATAAGTCCTATTAAACGTAATAAAAATTAATTAGCTTTCATCATAATTATAATCTCCCCCTTAAGTATAATTATGATTAAAAAATAGCACTATCTCGTGATGACATAGTGCTATTTTTGTGTTATAATTGTTCTACGTCATTTTAGGTTCGATATTGGGGGGAAAACTAAATTGACGATATTATAATGTACAGGTGTGGTGGGCAAAATGGTAATTAAAAACGTTCAAAACATGATTTCGGAGTGTATCGCATATGCTGATGAGATAACTGCGAATCCTAAAATCTATCCAGAAGATCAGAGGATGCCATTAAAGGATCTGCTTAGATACGATATGATGGTATTTCTGGGCTTCCTTTACGAACCTGGCAACGATGAATTTGTTGATCAGATCGAGTATATTAAGACAAATCTAAGAATGATACTCTCTGAGGAAAAATTCCTCACTCTTGTGGAGCAGAAGTGTAGTGATACAAGATTCCTTTCTGAGGCTCCAAAATCACTTTCTTTCTTTATTCAGGCCGATAGAGATCCTGAAATGAAAATGATGAACTCTGGTGTTACCAGATCAAAGTTCGTTGTAGATACTTTTAGAAAGCTTGGTGAAGGCTTTATAGCATATGATAAATGTAAGGATGCTACAAAGCAGGCTCTGAAGGACTATATAGCAGTACTGAATGCGACTCTTAATAGTGCAGGTATTGTTACATCTCAGCAGACAAGCGTACTTAGATCACAGGATATGCCTGAGCATATGAAGGGAACAGCAACCTTCTCTAACTCAGCAGATCCAGACCTTGAAACAATCACATCTTTCGATGAGAAGACAGGTGAGTTCGTTACAAAGAAGGCTATCAATATTGGTGGTCGTAACATTCAGAAGAAAGCAGCTACTGATGTATCTGAGTTCCTTAACTTCAAGAAGGAAGAGGATTCTGAAGATAAAGTATTTAAGCGCGGCGAGGGTCGTGTAGGTGGACGTAGAGGACGTAAGGATGAGGCTGAAGAGATAGATAAGTCTCTGGATGAACTCATCCATGAACTGCAGGCACTTATTGGTCTTGGTTCCGTTAAAGAAGACGTTATGCACCTGATCAATATCATCAAGGTACGTAAGCTTCGTGAAATGAGAAATCTCAAGCGTGTTGAGATGTCATTCCACCTTGTATTTACTGGAAACCCTGGTACTGGTAAAACAACTATCGCAAGACTTCTTGCTAAGATTTATAAGCAGTTAGGTCTCGTTAGTAAGGGACAGTTCATAGAGGTAGATAGATCAGGACTTGTTGATCACTTTGCCGGTGGTACTGCTCTTAAAACTACAAACGTTATTAATAGAGCGATAGGTGGTATCCTCTTCATCGATGAGGCATATACACTTACACATAATAAGGATTCAGGAGACTATGGTCAGGAGGCTATTGATACTCTGCTGAAACGTATGGAGGACGATCGTGATGACTTCATCGTTATCGTTGCCGGATATACAAACGAGATGACAGAGTTTATCGAATCCAACCCTGGTCTTAAGTCCAGATTTAATAAGTACATTTACTTCCCTGATTATAATCATGCAGAGCTGATGGAAATCTTCAAGTATATGTGCGAGAACAACGATTATGTACTGACTCAGAGTGCTGCTTCAGTTGCTGAGGCTTATCTGAGAGGAATGACAGAGCAGAAGATAGATAACTTCGCAAATGCTCGTCTGGTACGTAACTATTTCGAGCGATGCGTTGATAGACAGGCAACAAGAATCATTGCTGATGAAAACATCAACGACGACGATCTTGTAACTCTTGTTAGAGAAGATATGATAGAAGGTACTGAAACCGCTGCGCTTACAAAAAATGATTAATCATAAAGAAGGGAACTGATAACTCAGTTCCCTTTTTGGAATAATGATATTATGAAGGAGAAGACTTATGGGAGAGATTAAAGAGACTAGACCTTTTGTGCCATGGGATGTAATGAATAGCTTCATGATAGATGCATTCAAAGGATATGGGGTTCCTGAAGAGGATGCAAAGATTTGTGCTGATGTACTTCTTGAGTCAGATAGAAGAGGAATAGAAAGTCACGGATGCAACAGATTTAAACCAATTTATATAGATAGAATTGTAAAGGGAACTTTGCTTCCTGTTACCGAGATTGAGATACTTAAGGAAACACCAACTACAGTAGTTATGGATGCCCATGATGGAATGGGTATGGTGGCCAGCTACAAAATGATGGAAAAGCTTATTAAAAAAGCTAAAGAGTATGGTATGGCTGGCGGAGCTATCCGTAATTCAACACATTATGGAATTGCAGGTTATTGGACATCTATGGCCAGCAAGGAAGGCATGGTGGGAATAACCGGAACAAATGCCAGACCATCTATAGCTCCAACCTTTGGAGTGGAAAATATGATGGGAACAAATCCACTTACTTTCTCACTTCCAACGGATGAAGAATTTCCATTCTGTCTGGACTGTGCTACATCCATAGTTCAGAGGGGAAGAATTGAATACTATGCAAGAGAAGGAAAGGCAACTCCTGCCGGAACAGTTATATCTGAAAATGGAGAGGCTTTAACTGACAGTGAACAGATTCTTAAGGATCTTGTATCTGGAACAGCAGCACTTGCTCCACTTGGTGGAATAGGTGAAGAACTGGCAGGATACAAGGGATATGGATATGCAGCAGTTGTTGAAATTCTTTCGGCTGCACTTTCTGGTGGTCAGTTTATGAAGGCACTGACTGGAGTTTCTGAGGATGGAAAGCCTCAGATGTATCACCTGGGACATTTCTTCTTTGTCGTTGATCCAGATGCATTTATGGGTCAGGAGGAATTCAAGAAGATAGCAGGTGACATTTGCAGAGAACTCAGAGCTTCAAAGAAAGCTCCGGGTGAAAGCAGAATTTATACTGCTGGAGAAAAGGAATATGATATGTGGCTCTTCAGAAAGGACAAGGGTGTTCCTGTTGGAGAGGCGGTCCAGAAAGACATCATAACAGTAAGAGATGCTCTTGGTCTGGATTATAAGTTTGATTTTGAGGGTTAAGATATGTCACAAACACCAGAATATATTGAGGATTATTTAAAGATAATAAAGCAGGAATTAAAAGAAAAGTACCAGCTGACAGAGGAACAGGCTGCAAAGGCAGTTTATAAGTCTGCTGTCAGGAGCGTGCTTCTTGGGGATAATGAAGAAATGCGTCGTTATCAGATGCATAAATCTTTAGAAGAAACTACGCTTGATGTTTATAGACAGTATAAGAATATCGGCGTGCGTTCTTCTTCAAAAAATGGTGAAGAGGAAGCTCATAAGATTAATGAGATAAAAGAGAGCGATGATGAACCAATGAGAAAGAAGTTAAAAGAGAAAGTTTCGCTTTTACAGGATATTCCTCTTGCTGAGGCAGATGAGTAGTTTTTGTTTTTGGGAGGTATTACTATGGCAAAAAAATTAGGTTTTGGTCTGATGCGTCTTCCATCACTGGATCCAAATGATGCGGGAAAAATTGATATCCCGCAGGTTTGTAAGATGGTGGATATGTTCCTTGATAGAGGATTTACATATTTTGATACTGCATGGATGTATTGTAACTTTAAGAGTGAAGATGCGACAAAGGACTTCCTTATGACAAGGGTTCCTAGAGATAAGTTCACACTTACTACAAAGCTGCATTCTGGATTTATTCAGACAGAAGCTGATAGAGATAAGATTTTTAATACACAGCGTGAAAAGACTGGTGCTGAGTTTTTTGATTATTATTGGCTTCATGATGTCAACACTCATTCTGTAGAAGTTTATAATAAGCTTGATTGCTGGACGTGGCTCCAGGATAAGAAGAAGGCTGGAGACGTAAGACATATTGGTTTTTCTTTCCATGATGGCCCTGAACTTTTGGATAAAGTTCTTACAGAGCATCCTGAAATGGAATACGTTCAGCTTCAGATTAATTATCTTGATTGGGATAGTCAGGGCGTGCGTTCAAGAGAATGCTACGAAGTTGCAACTAAGCATGGTAAACCTGTCATCGTTATGGAACCTGTAAAGGGTGGAACTCTGGCAAATGTACCTCCTGAGGTTGAAAAGCTCTTTAAGGATTATGCGCCAGATGCGTCTATTCCTTCATGGGCAATCAGGTATGTTGCCAGCCTGGATAATGTATTCAAGGTTCTGAGTGGTATGAGTAATATAGAGCAGGTTGATGATAATACCAGCTACATGCAGGACTTTAAACCACTTAATGATGAAGAGCAGGCTATAATTAAAAAGGCTACTGATATAATAAATGGCAATATCGCAATTCCTTGTACGGGCTGTGCTTATTGTCAGCCGGGATGTCCAATGAATATTAATATTCCTAGATATTTCTCTCTTTATAATGCAGAGATGCAGGAGGTTGAATCTAAGGGATGGACACCACAGGGTGAATATTATGATAATCTTACTAAGGAATTTGGTAAGGCAAGTGATTGTATTGGATGTGGTCAGTGTGAGGGGGTTTGTCCACAGCATTTACCAATCATTGAGAATCTTACGAAGGTTGCAGGAGTATTTGAATGATTTTTCTTCAGTTATTTGCATCGTTTAAAGGTTTTGTGGCATTAGTTCTCGGGACGATATTAGGAATACTGGTAATGGATGCTGTTATTTTTGTATCATCCATATTGACTGCAAAGCTGACAGGTGCTTGGATATCCACAATAAGGATATTTGGAAAGACAGGAAAAAAGGGAAGAACAGATGAAAATAGAGAGTGGTACAAAGACAGGTTCGTACTTTTCCCAGTGATTATTCTTCATGCTACCATGGAAGGGGACGTCAGAGAGAATCTGAAGAAGATGAACGCTGTTAATGCCATAATACTCTATGCAATGGCTGGTATTTATGCCTTTGTTGGTATTTTCCTGACTTGGAAGAACACCGCCTTTGTTGCTACTATGTTTAAATATAGTGCAATTTTTATTGTGATAGTAATAGTACTTTCCTGTTTCAAGATGATCATTAACAGTATAAAGAAGGGGAATTCACTTGGTGATTTTTGTCGCGACAGGATCGTAGAACTAAAAAATGGATTGCATCTTGAACAGCTAAATATGTCTGTTTCAGACGCTATGCTGGATAAGGCGGATCAACATAGCAAGGTCCTTTATTACCACATATGTTATTCGAAGTCTTTATGGATGAGAAACTTCAATGCACTAAATGGTATTGTGAGACAGTTGGATCTGGCGCTAAGAAAACATGGACCTAATAGTGACTATATTGAAACAACATTGGATGTTTATGGTTACTACGATATTCTGTTTTATTCCAGCTATGTGAATCAAAATCATAATCATGCTATTAGGATTTACAATTTGATAAAACCTAAGCTGGATGCAGATAAGGATGTAAATGGACGCAGGGTTAAAGCATATTATGAATTCTATGTTCTAAACCAGTCTCAGCAGGCATCTATAACACTTAATCAGGCGATAGAGGCTCTTCGTGATGTGGATACTGTGGTTACTACAAAGGCTGAGATAGATCTGGAGAGAAGACTGATAGAGGAACTTCAGGATAATATGACAAGGATAATGAATCCGGGTGGATTTGGACATCCTGTTATTGAGAATACATTTGATGATGAACCTTTATTATAATTAAATTGAAGAAGTTAAAGTGAAAGGGGATATGAATGGAAGATAAGAGATATGCTGTGTTAATTGACTCGGATAATATTTCTTCTAAGTATATATCCAGCATACTTGATGAGATGACTAAGTATGGGGTTGTGACATACAAGAGAATTTATGGAGACTGGACATCTACTCAGGCTAATAAGTGGAAAAAAGAACTCATGGAGAATTCTATTACTCCTATTCAGCAGTTCAGAAATACAGTTGGAAAGAATGCAACGGACTCGACGCTTATAATAGATGCTATGGATATTCTTTATACTGAGAGTGTAGATGGCTTTTGCATAGTTTCCAGTGACGGAGATTTTACAAGGCTGGCCAGCCGACTTCGTGAATCAGGAATGCATGTAATTGGAATGGGAGAGAATAAAACACCTCGTTCCTTCAGAGCTGCATGTACAGTATTTACAGACCTTGAGCTCCTGCTTGATCAGAGTCTTGATGAGGCTGCAGATACCAAGGGCGATGGAAAGGCTAAGCGAAGAAAGAAAGCTGAAAATGTTATCCCTCAGAAAACTATTGAGAATGATATCATTGAGATCATTACAGAGAATGATAATAAGGGACGTGAAACTGGCTTGGGTGAGATTGGAAGCCGTCTTCAGAAAAAGTATTCCGACTTCGATGTCAGAAATTATGGATATAGTTCTCTTTCGACCTTTATCGATGAAACTGCAGGTTTTGATATTAAGAAAAAAGATAGTACGGTATTTGTAGGTATTCATTCGGATAAGGATATGAAGAAGAAGGTTAAGAGATTCACTATTGATACTGTGGCAAGTGCAGGAACAAAGGGAATTGAACTTGGTCTTCTGGGACAGAAAATACATGATGAATTCCCAAGCTTTAATGCAAAGGAATTTGGATATGCCACCTTATCAAAGTTTATATATGGTATAAAAGACCTGAAGGTAGAGAATTCGGGGAATTCCAGCCTTAAGGTTTACATAAGATAACGTACTTCTTGGACTTATTAGACAAAAATTGATATTTTTTTGGTTATTTTGTATATTTTATGTTGTTTTTTTATAAACTCTATGTTAAAATATACTCAGTTAAGAGATAAAAGTTCTCCTTTCTAATCTTTTTAAGAATTTTAGTGTTTTATCATAATTTTTCCTCCAAAAGTCCAGAAGTCAAGTGGGGTATGACTTCTGGGCTTTTACTTTTCGGATATGAGGTAGATATGAAAATAGGTATATTTGATTCGGGGATAGGTGGAGTTTCAGTTTTAAACGAAGCGCTTCATAAACTCCCAAATGAAAATTACATATTCTATGCAGATGTGGATCATGTTCCTTATGGTCTGAAAACACCGGAAGAGATAATTGGATTCACTGACAGTATTGTTCAGGAACTTCTTTCTCAGGGTGTTGATGCGCTTGTGATAGCATGTAATACGGCCACATCCGTTGCGGCAGATTATCTTAGGGGAAAATATGATGTTCCAATAATAGGAATGGAGCCGGCTGTTAAGCCAGCTGTTGAGGCAAGCAAAAGTAGTGGAAGAGTTCTTGTGATGGCAACTCCTGTTACTATCAGAGAGAATAAGCTTCGTAGTCTTCTACAGAAGGTGGATACAGATCATATGGTGGATCTTCTTCCGATGCCTGGGCTTGTAAGGTTTGCTGAGTCAGAGACTTTTGACGGACCCGAGGTTGAAGCTTATATAGATGAACAACTTGCTATTTTCGACAGGTCATTATATAGTGAGGTTGTGCTTGGGTGCACGCATTTCAATTATTTTAAGCCGGCTATCAAGGCGGCCTTTGATGGTGCCACAAAGCAGACCATCGAAATGATCGACGGAAATGTTGGTACTATTAAGCATCTGGCTGAGAGGCTGGGGCTTGAAATAAATGAAACATCATTTGTGAATTTTGCAGATGCAAATGTTACCTATATGGAGTCTGGACGTATTGTTCCTGATGGAAGACCAAAGGATAAATATAATAGATTACATTTGAGACTTGAAGAGGTAAGAGCTTTTTAGTGAAGGAGAACGCATTTGAAGTTATTTAAGGATGATGATACAAGAAAGAAGTTTTATCTCGGTGCATCCCTGATAATATTGTTTTTCTTGATCTACAATATAAGTTATATTTGGAAATTCATTACCAAAATTACAGGTATTATGCTTCCATTCATAGTTGGCCTTGCGATTGCATTTGTCCTCAATGTACCAATGAGATGGATAGAGAGTGGACTTTTTAAGAATCGTGAAAAGTATTCTGGAAAAGGATGGGATGGATTTAGAAGGGCGCTTGCGCTGATCATCACATTGTTTCTGGCTTTCCTTATAATCACATTTCTTATTTACATGGTTGTGCCACAGCTGGCAGATACCATTTCGCAATTGGTTAAACAGATTCCTGCGGGAGTTAATAATATAACCAAATGGGCGGATGGCGTATTCTCCAGAGAGCCAATTTTATTGCAGGTTATTCAGGCTGTAATTGATAATTGGGAAAAGGTACTTGAAGGAATTACAGGATTTATAAAGTCATATCTGAATACTTTGGTTGAAGGTGGAATCAATACCATTACAGGTATTGTATCCGGAATCTTCAATTTCATACTTGGCTTTATCTTTGCAATGTATGTACTGGTTCAGAAGGAAAAGCTGAGCGAGAATCTTAAGAAGGTTACTTACGGACTTTTCGAGAAAAAGACTGCCGATGAGATGGTGGAAGTTACAAAACTAGCTGGAACAACATTTGCAAACTTCATTTCAGGTCAGTGTACTGAGGCAATCATATTATGTGGAATGTTCAGTTTGACTTTGATACTATGCAGGATTCCATATGCCTTACTGATTAGTATATTAATTGGTGCTACATCACTTATACCTATAGTTGGTACTTTTATCGGATGTGCTATCGGTGTTTTGCTGATACTTATTGAAGATCCAATGAAGGCGATTCTTTTCCTTGTTCTGTTCCTGATACTTCAACAGATTGAAGGCAATTTCATTTATCCAAAGGTTGTTGGAGATTCTGTGGGACTTCCAGGTATCTGGGTTCTGGTATCTGTTACCGTAGGTGGAAGCCTCTTTGGTGTTGTGGGAATGATTACATTTATCCCAATGGTTTCTATAATGTATGCTTTGTTTAGAAGATATATTTATGGACGACTTGAGAAAAAAGAACTGATGGATATGTTCCCTAAAGAAGAGGAAGTACCTAAAAGGAAAAAGAAGAAACGTAGGAAAAAATCTGAAGAAGACGCGGGAACTGAGTCTGCTGAAGATATTGATTATGAAGAAATAAGAGAAGAAGTTCATAAGAGGAGATAGACATGGCAGGAAATGCTTCATGCGATTATTGTGCATACTTTGCATATGATGAAGATATGGAAGAGTATGTTTGTGATGTAAATATGGATGAGGATGATTACAGCCGACTTATGAGTAGTCATTTCAAAGAATGTCCTTATTTCAAGGATGGAGATGAATACAAGGTTGTAAGACACCAGATGTAATGATGGGACAACTCAAATTTGGCAGGTATAAAAATAAGGCGCTTCATAATGAAGCGCCTTTTAGTATGCTTATATTTAGCTATTAGCTTTAGCTTTTTTCTCCTCAGCTGCAAATGCTGCTGTGATGATAGCCATTGAGTAAACCTCCTGAGCAGTACATCCACGAGAAAGATCGTTGATAGGAGAATTAAGTCCGAGAAGAATAGGACCAAATGCTTCGAAGTTACCAATTCTCTGAGCAATCTTGTAACCAATGTTACCAGCGTTGATGTCAGGGAAGATAAATGTATTTGCATGTCCTGCAACTTCTGAACCAGGAGCTTTCTTAGCTGCAACGTTTGGTGAAACAGCTGCATCGAACTGAAGCTCTCCGTCGATTGGAACATCAGGCATAGCTGCCTTTGCTCTTTCCATAGCGTTACGCATCTTGTC
Source organism: uncultured Lachnospiraceae bacterium (assembly GCA_947168155.1). Lineage (GTDB taxonomy): Bacteria > Bacillota > Clostridia > Lachnospirales > Lachnospiraceae > Eubacterium_Q. The sequence continues at coordinate 49,919 of CAMVKW010000014.1, forward strand.
AACGCTTTCACCCTTACCTGAACCCTTTGTTGAGTAGCTAAGGAATGCAACCTTTGGATCCATACCGAAGATCTTAGCACATCTTACAGTCTCTGTTGCAATTTCTACAAGATCGTCCTCTGAAGGATCGATTGTGATAGCGCAGTCACCCATTGCAATTACTTCGTTCTCGCCAGTAGCTCTTGGACGAACCATTACGAAACAAGAAGTTACTATACGGTTGCCTGGCTTTGTCTTAACAAGCTGGAATGCAGGTCTAACTGTATCAGCTGTTGAATATGTAGCACCACCAAGGAGGCAGTCTGCATATCCCATCTTTACAAGCATTGTACCGAAGTAGTTAGCCTGTGAAAGGAACTTAGCCGCATCCTCTCTTGTAACACCCTTAGATTTACGGAGTTCTACGAACTCATCAATCATTTTTTCTAAGTCTTCGAAGTTTGCTGGATCAATGATCTTAGCACCGCGAATATTAAATCCACTTTCTTCAGCAACTTTATGAATCTCTTCTTCATTTCCTAGAAGAATTGGTTTAAGAAAGTTACTAGCAAGAAGTCTTGAAGATGCTTCAAGAATACGTGGATCGTTTCCTTCTGTAAAAACAATTGTCTGATTGTTTTCTTTTAGTGAATTGATTAGTTTACCAAAACCAAATTCTGCCATTTTCTTTACCCCGTTCTTTATTAAAATATTGTATAAAACTCAACTCAGTATTATAAATCTCAGTTCTTCATTTTGCAACGCATATTTGCTATAATGTCAGAAGGAGTCACTGGGGACCCTGGGCTCGATTCCAACGGAATCGACACGACTCGTACCGAGTCGAGCCCCGTCTCGTTGACTTATTTTGGAGGAGGGGTGTTATGGCAGAGCGTTTTGATCTTTATGATGTTAATAGAAACAGAACAGGTAAGACTCTGGAGAGGGGGAATAAGGTTCCAGAGGGTTATTACAGATTAGTGGTTCATGTTTGCATTTTCGGAAGTGACGGCAGGATGCTTATTCAGAAGAGACAGCCGTTCAAAAGTGGCTGGGCTGGCATGTGGGATGTGACCGCAGGCGGCAGTGCACAGGCAGGAGATACCAGTCAGCAGGCAGCATCTCGCGAACTGAAGGAGGAAGTGGGAATTGATTATGATCTCACTGGAGTAAGACCTGCAATGACTATCTATTTTGATGGTGGGTTCAATGACATCTATACTATAAATATGGATGTGGATATTGATAGTCTGGAACTTCAGACAGCAGAAGTGGAGCAGGTGAAGTGGGCAACGGAAGAGGAAATTCTGGAGATGCTCCATGAGAAGGAATTTGTTCTTTATAAGACTTCTTTTATCTCATTATTATATTTCCTTAGAAATCATAATGGTGCATTTACCCATAAAGACCCTACAAAGAAGTAAGATTTTCGGCGTATTTACAAGGGTCGCTTTCTTGACAAGAATAATTAGGTTATATATACTTAACTACTGGTTCGTCTTTTTGGGAACCAGTAGTTTTATTTTGTGTTATCAAAGGAAGTTTAAATATAAATAATTTATAAATAAAGAGGAAAGAAAAGTGGCAAAGAAAATAGGTAGAAATGATCCATGCTGGTGTGGTAGTGGAAAGAAGTACAAGACCTGCCATGAAGCATTTGATCGAAAGATTGAAATGTTCAAGAATCAGGGACACAGAGTTCCTACACAGAAAATGATTAAAACTCCAGAACAAATAGCTCTTATTAAGGAGAGCGCAAAGGTTAATGTGGAGTGTCTGGACGTAGTTGCAGATAAGATTTGTGTTGGTATGAGCACAGAGGACATTAACCGCATTATCAATGAGGTTTGTGAAAAGCATGGAGCTATCCCAGCACCTCTTAATTATGAAGGATTTCCAAAGAGTGTTTGTACATCGATCAATGATGCGGTTTGCCACGGTATTCCAAGTCCTGATGAGATACTTCAGGATGGAGATATTATAAATGTAGATTGTTCAACAATTCTGAATGGTTATTTCTCAGATTCATCCCGTATGTTCATGCTGGGAAATGTTTCAGAGGAAAATCAGAAGCTGGTTCAGACGGTTAAGGAAAGTGTTGAGCTTGGTCTTAAAGAGGTTAAGCCTTGGGGCTTCCTTGGAGACATGGGACAGGCTATTAATGATTACTGCAAGGCTGCAGGTTACAGTGTTGTCCGTGAGATTGGTGGACATGGAGTAGGAATTGAATTCCATGAGGATCCATGGGTAAGCTATGTAACTAAAAGAGGAACTGATATGCTTATGGCTCCTGGAATGATGTTTACTATTGAGCCTATGGTTAACATGGGTGCGCCAGATGTCTTTGTAGATGAAGAAAATGACTGGACTGTATATACAGAAGATGGTTCAATGTCAGCCCAGTGGGAAATACAGGTTCTCGTAACAGAGGATGGACACGAGGTTATTTCCTGGTAAGATTCGAAAGAATTGAATGTAAAAAAGCGGATTTTTTAAAATGAGGATTTATTATGAAAGTACCATTTATCACTAAAGAACAAGTTGAAGAGATTGTAAAAACATATCCAACCCCATTTCATATTTATGATGAGAAGGGGATTAGAGAGAATGCCAGAGCTATGAACAAGGCATTTTCATGGAACCCTGGATTCAAGGAGTATTTTGCAGTAAAGGCTACCCCAAACCCAACTATATTGAAGATACTTCACGAGGAAGGATGCGGAACAGACTGCTCATCCATGGCAGAGCTTGTTCTTTCTGAAAAGTCCGGTATTACAGGATATGATGTAATGTTCTCATCAAATGAAACTCCAGCAGAGGAGTTTGTTAAGTGCGCTGAGATAGGTGGTATTATCAATCTGGATGACATTACACATATAGATTTTGTTCTTGATGCTCTTGGAGGGAAGCTTCCTAAGCGTATGTCATGCCGTTATAATCCAGGTGGAGTTTTCAAACTTGGTGAGACTGGTGAGGCAGTTCAGGTTATGGATAATCCTGGAGATGCTAAGTACGGAATGACAAAAGAACAGATTATTGAGGCGTATAAGAGACTTGCAGATCTTGGTGTTGAGGAGCTTGGTATCCACAGCTTCCTTGCAAGTAATACTCTTTCAAATGATTATTATCCTGCACTTGCTAAGATTCTTTTCGAACTTGCTGTTGAGATTAAAGAGGTTACAGGCATTAGCCTTAAATTTATAAATCTTTCTGGTGGAGTTGGTATTTCTTATACACCAGATGCACCACAGAATGATATAGCTGTAATAGGTGAAGGAGTTCACAAGGCTTACGACGAGGTTCTTGTACCTGCAGGAATGGGTGATGTGGCTATCTTCACAGAGCTCGGAAGGTTTATGCTTGCACCTTATGGACATCTTATTACAAAGGCAATTCATGAGAAACACATTTATAAAGAGTACATTGGAGTAGATGCATGTGCAGCAAACCTTATGAGACCTGCTATGTATGGTTCTTATCATCATGTTACAGTTCTTGGTAAGGAAGATGCTCCTGCAACTGAAGTTTATGATGTTGTAGGTTCGCTTTGCGAGAACAATGATAAATTTGCAATAGATAGAAAACTTCCAAAGATTGATATGGGGGATTACATATGTATTCATGATACGGGTGCCCACGGTTTTTCCATGGGTTACAACTACAACGGAAGACTCTGGTCGTCAGAGCTTCTGCTTCGTGAAGACAGTTCTATCCTATGTATCAGAAGAGCTCAGACGTTGGATGATTACTTCGCAACTCTGGACGGATACTGGGATTTAGAAGTGTAATATATTTCATTCAAGGAGGGAAAATTAGAATGAAAAAGTATGGTAAGAAGGTTGTCGCTATGACAATCGTAGCAGTTCTTTGTCTTGGAGCACTTACAGCTTGTGGTAGTGAAGACACAACTGAGGCTACAACAGAGGCTGAGACAACAACAGAGGAAGTGACTACTGAAGAAGAGACAACAGAAGAAGCAACAGTAGCAGACGCTACAGAGGATGAGGCATCAGCAGATGAGGCTTCAGCTACAGGTGGAGAGTTATCAGATAACGATGTTACTATCGAAGTTAACGCTGATACATCAAAGGGTACATGGTATGTAGATGCTACAACATTTACAGTTTATTTCTACAATGTAGCTTCAAAGGATGATGCTTATTCAAGTTCACCTAGAATTCAGGTTAGTCTTGCGGATCAGGAAAGCTATGATTACTATGCAGATATGCAGGAAAATGTAGTCGACATCGAGAATAAGACAATCGGTGGTGTTGATCTTCAGGGTAAAACATATTCATATGTTGGTATGGAATGGACAGAGTACTATGGAAAGATTTCTGGTGATGAGTATATCAGAATTCAGATCAGTGATGTAGATATTGCTGATGGTACAGATGGAGCTAACGTTCTTGATACAATGACAATCGAAGTTAAATAATAAAAGATAGATATAAAATAGGAAAATTATCATGGAAGCATTATTAATTGTTGGGTTGATTTTTTCTGGAATTGGACTAATCTTTCTTATGGTTGCCTGTATTATTTATTTTAACAAAAAGAGTTCAGATAGAAGGTATACCGGGAAGGCATATGGTGAGGTTTTAAGATTGCTTACTGATTCGTTCAGAAACCCCTCATTTTCAGATTTTAGGACTAGAAGCTCGTATTCCCCTGAAGTAAGGTTCTTCACTTCTATGGGAGTTGAGGTTGTATCACATCCAGTTATATTTACATATCCTTGTAAATATCAGGTGGGTCAGACAGTGACAGTTCTTTATGATGAGAATAATCCACAGAAGATAAAGATTGCTGGTGATAATACTGCTAAGATTTTATATATTATTTTCTTTTCAGTATCGGCACTGCTTCTCCTGATAGGAATTCCGATGTTAATAATATCTCTTATTTAAAGAAAATATCGACCTCTTGGAAGTAATTCCAAGAGGTTATTTTTTATTGATAGAAGTTTGGTGGGTAATGTATAATCAGTATTAGAAGTATACAGCTGATTTTTATTGGCTTAAAAGTTAAGGAGGCTAATATGGAAAGAGTAGCGAAGTTTTTAAATGATGCAGGTACATTTTACCTTGCAACAGTTGACGGTGACCAGCCAAGAGTAAGACCATTTGGTACAGCTCATATTTTTGAAGGCAAGCTTTATATTCAGACCGGAAAGGTGAAGAATGTTTCAAAACAGCTTCACGCTAATCCTAAAGCTGAGGCTTGTGTTTTCAAAGATGGAACATGGCTTAGAATAAGTGGTGAGCTTATTTCTGATGATAGAAGAGAGGCATTAACAGCCATGCTGGATGCATATCCAGATCTTAGAAATATGTATTCTGAAGATGATGGAAACACAGAGGTTTTCTATTTCCAGAATGCGACAGCAACATTCTATTCATTTACAGGTGCGCCTGAGGTGGTTGAGTTCTAAATATAATAAATTCGAATGAGTACAATGATGAAAATATTACTAGTACTAACGGGAGGAACAATCTGTTCTTCAAAAAATGAAAATGGATTAAATGAGCTGAGTACAGGGATGGCAGTGCCATCCCTTGTTTCAATGTATGAGGAATTGATAGATGAGAGTGAGAAGGATGTGGAGTTTGAAACTATTGCTCCAATCAATACTCTCAGCGAGAACATGACGATTGCGAAGTGGAATACTCTTATCGGTGCTTTGAAGGAAGTGGATTTTGGCCAATATGATGGTGTGATAATGCTACATGGTACGGATACGCTGCATCTCACATCAGCGCTAATGGGAGTTCTTCTTAGAAATGTAGGATGCCCTGTTATGATGGTCAGTGCTCATAGGATTCTCGATGATCCCGAAAGTAATGGTCCAGATAACTTCCTGAAGTCAGTTCGTTTTATCAGAAAACTGAATGAGATGAATGAAGGCGGAGTATTTGTGGTTTATAGAAATACTGATGGGATTTCATTTATTCATCATGCAACTCATCTCGAAGAGTGCGGGGATTACTCAGAAGACTTCTATAGTGGGGATATGATTGAATATGAAAAATTGATGAAAAACTGGGATTCAGAGTACACCATATTCAAAAGTAAAATGAATAATACTGGTTTACATAATTCAAATAATTCCAATCACTTATCATTTAAAGAGATTGGTGAATTAACTGATAATGTGCTTTATATTAAGCCATATGTTGGAATTAATTATGACAGAATTAACCTGGATGGTGTAAAAGCGGTTTTTCATAACATGTACCATTCCAGCACTATAAATACAGAAGGGGACGGACCAACGTCTGCACTTTCTTTACTTCAAAGATGTAACGAACTAGGAATAGATTTCTACATCTTTCCTTGTAAAGAAGGATCCTTCCGTTATAGCAGTACAGCCCCTTTAATTGAAGAAGGTGCAAAATGTATATATGGCGGAACATGGGAAGAGGCTTATATAAGATTACTCCTGACATATAACAAATAATGGTATAAATAGCGCAACTTTATTATATTTATTGATCTTTTGTTATGTTAGAATTAAGCCTATAGGACATAAGTCACTGGGAGGTTACAAAATGGATATTAAGAAAATAATGAGTGAAATGACACTTGAGGAGAAGGCTTTTCTTGTCTCTGGAAAGAATATGTGGAATACAGAGGCAATCGAAAGAGTTGGAATTCCTGGAATTTTTATGTGCGATGGTCCTCACGGACTTAGAAAACAGGAACATAGAGAAGTGGGCACAAATGGAATTTATGATTCTATAGATGCGGTATGTTTTCCAACAGCCTGCGCAACAGCTTCTTCTTTTGATAAAGACCTTATGTATAACATGGGTGTTATTCTGGGAAAGGAGTGTCAGGCTGAGAATGTATCTACCATTCTAGGACCTGCCATCAATATAAAAAGGTCTCCTCTTTGTGGTCGTAACTTTGAATATATTTCCGAGGATCCTTATCTGGCTGGTGAAATGTCAGCTTCATATATTAATGGTGTTCAGTCACAGAACGTTGGAACATCGCTAAAGCATTTTGCTGCAAACTCTCAGGAAACAGAGAGAATGTATGCTGACAGCGTAATGGATGAGAGAACTCTTCGTGAGATTTATCTTTCAGCTTTTGAGACGGCAGTTAAGAAGTCAAAGCCTTGGACAGTCATGGCTTCCTATAATAGAGTAAATGGTGAGTATTCTTCTGAGAATAAAAAGCTTCTTACGGATATCCTTCGTGATGAATGGGGATTTGATGGAGTAGTAATGTCAGACTGGGGCGCTGTTTCCGACAGAGTAAAAGGTGTAGCTGCAGGACTGGACTTGGAGATGCCTGGTAGCAGACACGTAAATGACTCTACAATAATAGAAGCTGTAAAGTCTGGAAAACTTGCCGAGGCTGATTTAGATAAAGCAGTTGAAAACATCCTTAAGTGGATTGAGAAATTTGTTGAGAATAGACAGGAAGAAGTTTTCGATAGAGATGTTGATCATGAGAAAGCAGTTCGTGCTGAAGAAGAGTGCATTGTACTCCTCGCTAATGATGTAATTGTTGAAGGTGCTACAGAAATAAATGAAGAGGGCGAGCTTGTTGGTTCTGATATAAAAGAAACTCCGGTTCTTCCACTTTCACCTGATGAGAAGATTGCTATAGTTGGTGGCTTTGCCAAGACTCCTCGTTTCCAGGGTGGTGGAAGCAGCCATATAAATGCACATAATATTGTATCTGCTGTTTCTGTTATGAATAATTATTCAGAAAACATTTCCTATGCAGAAGGATTTCCATTTGATGCTGATGAAACTGATGAATCTAAGTTTGAAGAGGCAATCAATATTTCTAAAGACGCTGATAAAATAGTTGTATTTGCTGGTCTGCCAGATGTATTCGAGTCGGAGGCTTATGATAGAAAGCATATGCGACTTCCTGATTGTCAGGATGCGCTGATAGACAGACTGCTTGAACTTGGAAAGCCAGTTATTGTTGTTCTTCATAATGGTTCTCCAGTTGAGATGCCATGGGCAGATTATGCAGCAGGAATAGTTGAAGCTTACCTTGGTGGTGAAGGTGTTGGAGAGGCAGTGATGAATGTACTCTATGGCAAGGTTAATCCATCTGGAAAGCTTGCGGAGACATTCCCAATCAAGCTTGAAGATAATCCAAGTTTCCTTAACTTCCCAGTTGCAAACCATAAGGTTAATTATGCCGAGGGAGTGTTTGTTGGTTATAGATATTATGATACAAAGAAGATGGATGTCCTCTTCCCATTCGGTCATGGTCTATCCTATACTGAGTTCGAATACAGCAATATGAAAGTGGCTCCACTTGAAGGTTTTGATGATGAGAAGTTCGATGTAATTGGAATAAATAGCGGAGCAACAGTTTCCGTTGATGTTAAGAATGTTGGAGACAGAACTGGAAAAGAAATAGTTCAGCTCTATGTTGCAGATAAGACTGGTGTTACAAATCGACCAGTGCATGAGCTGAAGGGTTTTGAAAAAGTTGAACTGGAGCCAGGTGAAACAAAGACTGTAGAATTTAAACTGGATAAGAGAAGCTTTGCATGGTACTGCGAAGATATTTCAGATTGGTATGCAGCAGACGGAAAATATACTATAGAAATTGGAAAATCATCCAGAGATATACAGCTCGAGCAGGATGTTGAGATTTCTGGTAGTTTCCAGCTTCCACCTCGTATTGACCAGGATGTTCAGTTAGGTGAGCTTCTTTCATATAAAAAGACAGCTCAGTTTACTAAGCAGTGTTTTGCAAATGCATCAACTCAGTTTGGTGGGGAAGCAAATGCAGAGGATATGGATGAAATGACTCGCGCTATGCTGGAGTACATGCCAATCAGAACACTCAGGTCATTTGGTGATCTGGACGATGAAAAGATTCAGAAGATTCTGGAAGAACTTAGAAAATGCTTATAATTTGAATGCTACATAAATCAAAAGGATTAGTGATTAAGATCACTAATCCTTTTTTACTTTTTTAGCAACAGCCTTGATAGGCCTTGATAATGTTTTTCTAAAGGAGAAGTTATCTCGATATTTATCGAATACTTCTCGTGGTGATATTGAACTAAGTCTTGATGAGAAGAAGAAGTAGCTTCGCTCCTTTGCCTCCTCTCTGATATCGATAAGTTTGTTTTTGTAAGCGTTATATTTAACGACTACATCATACTCATCTGCGAGTTTCTTGATCTTAACCATGAGCTGGAAGGAATAAACCACATCCAGTATAAAGATTCCATAAAAGAATCCGATAAAGAAAGAAAATGCAAGGTTACGTGACAGCCATTCTAGCGCATCCAGAACCTGTGGGTGAAGCACCAGGTAATAGAAAGCGGCCAGCGCATACCAGAAACATGAAAATAGTGGACAGATAACACCTTTAATATTTCCCCAGTATGAAGAATAATCCCATAGCTGAAGATGCAGATGATTAATAAAAATCATTCCGGTTATAAATTCCAGCAGGGTCATGCATGCTGCCATTATAACGAAAATCACCAGCTTCTCAATTATTGGGTGATCTGCGCCCAGCGATGGTATTTGTATGTGTCCCAATATGTAAAGGACAATCAGTCCAGTACCATAAATTGGAAGATATGGTCCTACAAAGAAACCTGGATTAACCCATTTATGTTTTTTTCTTTCGACTGGGTCAAGATATCTTCTAAAGAAAAGCTCGATAACCCAACCTGTCACACTTCCTGAAGAAAACAGAAAGAGCAAGATTAGAAGTTTATTCATTATATCCTCTTTTATAATAGTGTAAGAATTAACTCTGTCAGATAAACTCCTGCACAGGAAATAAGAGCAACAACAGTAAGACTCTTTCCTTTTAGTGCCAATACAACCGCAACAATAAATCCTACACAAGCAGAGATTATGCTTGATGTAGCCGTGAAGATTGCAGGAATTGTCATAGCAGTAAGCACTGCATATGGAATGTAGTGCAGGAATGATTTGATGAATCTATTTTCTATTTGGTGCCTTACCAGAACAAATGGAATGACACGTATCAGATAAGTTGAAATAACTATTATTGCGAGATAAATGAAGTAGGTGCTTAGTTTCATGCTGCACCTCCTTCTGCTATTTCAGGCGTTTTTGCAGCATCATTGTTATTATCATTCTCGTCTTCTACAGGATAAAGAATTGCAACGATTGCAGCGCTGACAATAGCACAAATACTAATAGATATTCCAATAGATACCTTATTAATAACTGGAACATATTTAAATGCAGTTGATAATGCGGCCGCAATTACAACGGCGATTATGACTGCTTTTTCTTCTTTCATAACAGGAACAACTATCGCAACGAACATTCCGTAAATGGCAAGTCCCAGAGCGCTCATGACACTGGCAGGGAGTACATTTCCAAGTAGTGCTCCTAAAAAAGTTCCAAGAGCCCAGCCAATCCAAGGCAGAGTTGAAAGACCCAGCCAGAATGAACGGGTGATCCTCTTTTCTGATATAGCTACAGCGAAGATTTCATCTGTAATAAAGAAACCAAGAATCCATCTCCAAATACCACTGAAGCGTTTATCCAACTTTTGTGATAAAGCGATAGACATAAAAGAATATCTGACATTTATGGTCAGCTGTGATATCAGCATATCCAGCCATAGTCCGGGAATAGCCATTATCTGAACTCCTGCGAATTGTCCTGCAGATGTCAGTGTGGTCATGGAAATGAGTGTTGCTTCCCAGATTGTCAGTCCATATGTGATTGCAATTATTCCGAAAGTAAAGGAGACAGACAAGTAGCCAAGAGCAATAGGGATACCTGCCAGAAGTCCTCTTTTATAGTTCTCTAAAGTCGTATTCATAACGTATATGATTTTAACATTTATAGGAAATATTTCAACCTATTATCTTGGTATATTTGGGCGAATTGTGATAAAATAAATGTAAATTTTTCATAACATGGAGGTGTTGAAAATGTTACTAAATTTATTAGGCTTATTTGGTGGCGGAGATGATTATTATGGGGGAAATCCATATGGGGGAGGACACCAAATGGCGAGCGCTGCTTCAATGGGAGTTGCGGCGTTGGTTGAAATCATACTGGGACTTGTAGTAGCCCTGGTTCTGACGATTCTACTTTATGTTCTTGTATTCCCAGAAAAAAGAAAGAATACATTAAATTCATTTTCTACATTCGTCAGAAACTTCTTTAGTATCAAGTATTTGATTATTGAGAAGATACTTAAATTCTTCTATGTACTTAATACTATGACTACAATTTGTGTAGGATTTTTCCTTCTCTTTGGAAGAACATTTTTCTTAGGACTGTTAATGATCATCCTTGGACCGATCATTCACAGACTTAGCTATGAATCAATTATGCTTATAATTCTTCTTGTTAAGAATACTATTGAAATTAATAACAAGCTTGAAGATAAAAATGGAAATAGTGAAAGCAGTTTTGATGGGGGATTCCCTAAGTTTGATAAAAAATCATCAGCTGGATTTGGCGCTACACAGTATGCACAGGCAGCACCTCAGCAGACATATGCACAGCCAGAACAGACATATGTTCAACCTGAAGCACAGCAGACATATGTTCAGCCTGAAACACCAGCACAGGCTGCTCCAGCCGTTTGTCCAAATTGCGGAACACCGATAGAGGAAGGTGCTATATTCTGCGCAGGATGTGGTACTAAGATAGGCTAATTTCAAGCAGAGATTGGGTTAGATAAAATAATGGATATTAGAACAGTGATTAGTGTAGACTAAGTGCGAAACTTTAAGCTATACTGTTTTCATCTGAGGCATTCACTTAGATATATTATTAAGGAGGTTACAAGAATGGCTAAATACAGATGTAAAATTTGTGGAGAGATATTTGAGGCAGCAGATGGTGCTACATCACCTGTTTGTCCAGTTTGTGGAGTAGACGGAGATAACCTTGAGCTTATCGAGGAGGCAGCTCCTGCAGGCTCTAGCAAGTACGCTGGTACTCAGACAGAGAAGAACCTTCAGACTGCATTTGCTGGTGAGTCACAGGCAAGAAATAAGTATACATATTTCGCTTCTGTTGCTAAGAAGGAAGGTTATGAGCAGATCGCAGCTCTGTTCCTTAAGACAGCAGATAATGAGAAAGAGCATGCTAAGATGTGGTTCAAAGAGCTTGGAGAACTTGGAGATACTATCGCAAACCTGAATGCTGCAGCTGATGGTGAGAACTATGAGTGGACAGATATGTATGATGGATTCGCTAAGACAGCTGATGAGGAAGGATTTCCAGAGCTTGCTGAGAAGTTCCGTCTTGTTGCTGCAATCGAGAAGCATCATGAAGAAAGATATAGAGCACTTCTCAATAATGTTGAGACAAAGCAGGTATTTGAGAAGAGCGAGGTTAAGGTTTGGGAGTGTCGTAACTGCGGACATATCGTAGTTGGTACAAAGGCTCCTGAAGTTTGCCCAGCATGTGCTCATCCACAGAGCTTCTTTGAGGTAAATGCAGAGAATTACTAAATCGAAATAACTTATTAGAAATAAGAAAAGTGGCAAAATGCATTTCGCATTTTGCCACTTTTTTATCTTATATCCATTGATAAAATGTTAATCTAATGATCGCCAGATAATAACTCTGCGTTATAAGCTGATAAATTAAATTGTCTCCAGCTTCTATTCTTGTAGAAGTATTTACAGTTAGATAAATAACCGTCTATTAAAGTGTCATCTTCAGATTTTGCTATTGCAGGTGCGGCGTCGGTAGATAACCCTTGGATGTAATAGTAATCCTGCTCGGCGATTTCTGGATCAATCGTGTCCATGTATGTAATATCATAATCTGCAATTATATAATCTATATGTGCGAAGCTTATAATAGCATACAGTACACTTACCACGATGATACTATATCTGAATAGAGGGAACTTTTCTTTAAATATAGAGATTATAACAGCTATGAAGAGGATTGATAGTAGAGTCAGTCCCCAAAGAACCCATACTCTAAGTTCTGTAAGAAGAGCAACTTCTATATACATCATAATTCTCACAAAGCTGGAAGCAATCATAATATATGTGCAGAGCGAGATGATTGTCATAAGTACTTTGAGTGCACGGCTCTCCTTAAAATGTCCGTTAACAAATAGAACCATAAGGAAGTTGATAATGCTTACAGCAAGCAGCTGGAAGAATCCTTCTCTGGCATAATCAGAATATGAATAACCATCTGGAAGCTGACCACCTCCTAGGAACAGATAGACTATCTGGATCACTGAGAAGACAAGGTAGATTACGGATACAAGAGAAAGAACGGTAATGGCAATTACTGGCTCCAGGTTTCTGTGTGACACAAAGTCCTCGCTAACAGGCTTCTTTGAAAAGCATCTCATAAGCGAGTATGCTGCAAAGAAGATAAATCCAAATGTTATTAATATTCCGAAGGTATCAACAAATGAGAAATTAAATAATAAATAGTTAGTCATCAGGTTGCTAAATACTGCATCAGCGGCAGATAATAGAAGAAGTAAAATGCAAACTAGAGGTACTGATATGAGAAGACCGATCAGGACATAACGCACAGTTCTTTTTTTCTGTGAGGATGACTCATCTGAAGCACTTCTTTCTTTTAATACCTTCATATCCTTTGCAAAATCCTCCAGTGCTCCAAAAGAGTAAAAGAAAGATTCACATATAGCAATGGCTGTCTTCGAAAAGTTCCAGCGACTGTCGTCATAAACGTTATGAATCAGGAACACAAATAGCATCAGAATTATTCCAAAGTTATTGAAGAAGAGCATGGTAAGATTACCCGTTAAGAAATTCGATATTGAAAGAGCAATCATTATCGTTGCATAAAACCAACTGAATTTTTTGATCTTCACATCGTATTGGTGCAGTCCGTAGCACATATAAATCAAGGTAGCGATGCCAAAGAAAGGCATTGTAATACCAGAAAAATTATCATATATACAGAATGTTGAGAATAGAGCATAAATTAAAGTGGCAGGTAGCAGTTTACGTGCCATTTTCTCTCTGAAGTCAAGAACTGCAGGTTCCTCAACTACAACTCTTTTCTGGTAAGGTGCATAAGCAGGGTATGCGTTATTGTAATTATAATTTTGATTTGTAAAAGTCTGATTATTATTATTATTATTATTATTATCCATAATTTTCCTCCATAAAAGATAAATGGTATCTTTAATATGTATTATGATTTTTGGTATTCCAGTATATCCCCTGGCTGACACTCCAGGACTTCGCATATTTTATCAAGAGTTTCAAGGCGAACTGCCTTGGCTTTTCCATTTTTTAGAATAGATATATTTGCCAGCGTGATTCCTACCTGCTCTGCAAGATCGGAAACTTTCATTTTGCGTTTAGCCAGCATAACGTCGAGATTTATAATTATCATGCTGACACCTCCTATATTGTAAGTTCGTTTTCCTGCTTGATCTCATAAGCGTTTTGAACCAGCTTAGACATTGCATAGCACAGAATGATGAAAATAATAAAAACAAATATCTTTAAAAGGGTATATGAGATAGGCACAAGATATATTTCCCCTTTGATGAACCATATAAGAATACGTGCCAGGTATTCGATAATAATAAGTACACCGCATATTCCCATGCATTTAAAGTTCTTAGCGTTCTCCATTGAAAATGAGTTATCTTTTGCAATCTCACAAACGATTTTCCAGAAGAAAAATAAGATGGCGAAACATAGAAAGGCAGTTATCCATATGAATACGATGTTTCGTCGTAGATAATCTGGAATTGGATCGTTATAATCTGGTCTAAAAAAGAATCCATAGACTGTTGCACTGCCAAAGAATGCCAGGCCAAGCAGCCCAATGGCTATTGTTACTGCTTTAAGCCAATAAGTAATTGCTTTCTGTTTCATGATACTTCCCTCATTTCGTGTTTTTTTGCGTTTGCTTATTTTTTAATTTTTCGTTCTTTGATGATGAGAGTATATATTGCCTAAAATCGAATGTCAAGAAAAATTTATCGTAAAACGATAAATAATACTCGAGAAACAAAAACTATTAAGTAGTGCGAAAGTGGTGGGAGTATGTTGATTTTTATGGTATTATATAACTGTTGAGAAGATTTTTATGATAGGAGAATCTGATGATATATATTAAAAATGCTCGCATTATTGATGCAGTAACTAGGATGGACGAGATTGGCGATGTGGCTATAGTCGATAATTTTATAGCTGGTGCTGGTAAGGATCTTGACCTTGAAGAGATAAAAGCCAGATACGATGTTTCTGAAAGTGAAATCCAGACAATCGATGCTACAGGTCTTGTAGTAGCGCCAGGGCTGGTGGATACCCATGTGCATTTCAGAGATCCTGGACAGACATATAAAGAAGATATAGAGAGTGGAGCGGCTGCAGCTGCCAGAGGTGGTTTTACAACTGTTGTTTGTATGGCAAATACCAAGCCGGTTGTAGATAACATTGATACACTTAAATATATTCAGGAGAAAGGCGAAAAAACTCCTATCCATGTTCTTCAGACTGCTACAGTTACTAAGGGTATGGCTGGAAAAGAACTGGTGGATATGGAGGCTCTGGAAGAGGCTGGAGCAGCAGGCTTCACAGATGATGGTCTTCCAATAATGGATGAAAAGATTCTTGTTCAGGCCCTAAAAAAAGCGGCAGAGCTGGATCTTCCAGTCAGTCTTCACGAAGAGGATCCAGAGTTTGTTAAACAGGCCGGTGTAAATATGGGAGCGGTATCTGAAAAACTTGGATACGGTGGTGCATCCAGAAAAGCGGAAGATGTGATGGTTGCGAGAGATGTGGCTCTTGCTCTTGAAACAGATGCTACTCTTGTTATTCAGCATATTAGTTCAAAGAACAGTGTTGAGTTTGTGCGCGCAGCAAAGAAACAGGGTGGAGATATACACGCAGAGGCAACACCTCATCATTTTACATTAACCGAGGATGCTGTTTTGAAATATGGAACCAATGCGAGAATGAACCCACCTGTTCGTACTGAGGAAGATAGACAGGCCATTATAGAAGGAATAAAAGATGGAACTATTGATATGATCGTTACTGATCATGCTCCTCATTCAAAAGAAGAAAAAGATAGAGATTTAGAATCTGCTCCAAGTGGAATTATAGGACTTGAAACTTCACTTGGCCTGGGAATAAAATCCCTGGTTCAGCCAGGACACATTTCGCTTCTTAAATTGATGGAGCTTATGAGTAAAAATCCTGCTGAGTTATATAGAATGATCCCTGGCAGTTTCCAGCTTGGAAGACCAGCGGATGTTGTGATTTTTGGTGAGAATGAAGAATGGAAGGTTGAAAGCTTTGCTTCAAAGGCTGAGAATAGTCCGTTTATTGGATGGACACTTCCAGGAAAAGTACATTATACAATTTGTAATGGAAAGATTGTTTACGAAGGCTAAGGTTTGATAGCTTAGTTGGGGTATTTATATGGAGAATAATCAAAATAACCAATCTATTTATAGACAGACGCCGGTTCAGCAAAATCAGGCGTCACCTGTGTATACAGGTGTAATAGAAAAGCCGAACGTAGTTGTTATTGGTAATTCAGGTGTTGGTAAGTCCACGCTCATTAATTCATTGTTCCAGTCCTATGTGGCAGAAACGAGCATTGGCGAGGCGACCACTAAGCAGATGCGCGTTTATGAAAACGATGCACTCGGTTTTAGAATAATAGATACTATAGGATTTGAACCAGGACTCCTGAATCAAAGCAAGGCTATTACAGCTATAAGAAAATGGTCGAAGGATAGCATAAAAAATGACGATACAACTCATCAGATTAATATGATTTGGTATTGTATAGATGGTACATCCCGCAAGATGTTCAGGAAGAATATCGATATGCTTGCTCACGCAACTTCTGTTTGGAAGAGTGTTCCGATTATAGTTGTAATCACGAAGTCTTATTCAAAACCTGAGAGAGATGAGAACATCAGGATGGTTTACAATGCTTTCAAGAACCACAAGAAGCTGAGTGAAAACTTGAAGGCAATTGTTCCTGTCGTTGCGACAACATATAAGATTGATAATGATCTGAATATAAATGTTACTCCTGATGGACTGGGTGAACTCTTAACAGAAACTGTTAAGTATCTCCCTGAAGGAGTCAATGCATCTATTGTTGATAAGAATTATTTTTATCTGAATCAGAAAAGGGCTATGGCCCATTCTGTTGTTGGAGCTTCTGCCATTGCAGGACTTACGGTGGGGCTTGTCCCAATTCCTTTTCCTGATGGAACCATTCTAACTCCTCTTGAGATTGGAGAGATTAAGAGTCTTTCCAAGATTTATGGTGTGGAGTTTGATAAGGACACTGAACTTATTCAGACCATCATTAATGCAGGAACAGCGGGTATAGTTGCAAAGACAGCGCTAAATGCCATCAAAGCAATTCCTGCAGTTAATATTGCAGCAGATGTTCTTAATGGAATAGTTGCAGGTGTTATTGTTGCTGCACTTGGTGAGGGTAGCATTTATATTTTCGAACAGATTTACACAGGACAAAAATCAGTTTCAGATACTGAGTGGGTTAAAAGATTCCTGGATTCAAAGGTTGCAGCAGGTCTTGCTGGTAATATGAATGTGATCATCAAGGAATATACTGACAAGCTAAATTCTGGTCAGAAGGTTACTATGAAAGATGTTATGGCTATTATTCTCAAAAATATAAAGTTCAAATAAACCAAAGGAAAGCACTATCTATGGGTGATTCATCTAACGAAGCGAAAAATTCTATACAGGATAAAGAACTTGAAAGAATCAGAAGGTCTATTCAAAAAAAGTCTGAAGCTTATGAAAAGATGCTGGCTAACAGGAATAGTTTTCTAGAGACTAACGATAAGAAACTTTCTAATGTTCGTGAGAGAAATGATGAGAGTCTTCAAAAAAAGAGAAAACGGACAGATGAACGTATTGCCAGTAATAGAAAAAGAATAGATGAAAGATATAAGGATTTATCTCCTGAGAGAAGGGAAAGGCTTCAGAAGTGGAAGGATAAAACGGATCAAAATCTTGCAAAATATAGAGAGAGACATGACAAAGCAAGAACAATGCATCGTGATCTGGTTGATGACAGAAGAAAAAAACATGATGACAGAGTTAATAAGTATTTTGAAGAAGAAAGAATTAAGAGCGATAACCGTTTAAAGAGAATTCAGGGTAAGAACGGCAAGCGTATAATAAGAATACGAAAAAGAGTATTTTTTATTACGATTATTCTTTTGTTCTTTGTCATCATGATGGTTGAAAGAATTGTTCCTTCTTCAAAACTAAAAAAAGAAGGAGTTATGGATGATACTCCTATCGAAGAGAAAATAGAGGTTGTGGATGAAAAAGAATATGCAACGCTGAAAGGGACTACAGAAGAACAGTTGTTATGGGATCTTTTGATGGAGCACTTTGATGGAAATAAAACAGCGGTTCTGGGTGTGATGTGTAATCTTAATTCTGAATCGGAGCTTCATTCAAAAAACCTTGAAGATTATAATAACGAACTTTGGGGTATAGATGATGAAAACTATACTGAGAAGGTTAATAGAAAGACTATAAATAAGAATGACTTTATGCAGTCCAGAATAGATAACATCTCCAATGGTTATTATAACAAGTATAATGAGTGGGTTAATAAGGATGGCGGATACGGATACGCTCAATATACTTCTTTTGAAAAGAAAATGCAGCTTTACCAATTTGCAGAAACCTGGTTTGGCCCAGGCGGTGAAGGAGAGGATTATAAGTTCAATATCGGTGATCCGGAAATGCAGGCGCATTTTATTGTATATCTGCTTGAATCCGATGAGTATAAAGATATGGATTATATGATAAGAAATTCTCAGAATGTGGTTGATTCCTGCTATTATTGGTTGAAGATGTATGAGATACCATATGACCCTTATAATGATGGGTACTATACACTCGCTTTTGATAGGGCTGCTGCGGCTGATATTATAAAGGCTGCTTGTGATAGAGAGAAATAATATAGATTGGGTTAGAATGGATTTCGTTATGAAATATCGAAAGAAATATTTTATAAAAACTTTATATATGATTCTTTTGGTTCTTACTTCTTTGCTGATCCTTAGTGCTTGCGATGAGAAGAAAGAAAAAGTTGTGGATGTAGAATCAGTCCAGGATTTCAATAGTGAAGATTACACCATAGGTGTTGCTTCAGGTTTTATTTTCGAAGAGGAGGTTGAGGAAAATCTTCCAAATGCGAATGTAAAGATATATGCCAATCGCGAAGATGCATATAAGGGCTTGATGGCTGGAGAGATAGATGGAATTGCAGATGATGAGCCGGTTGTCAGGTCCAGACTGAGAAATGACGATGCCATAAAACTTGTTCCTGGATATGTAAAAAAGGCAGATTATTCTTTTATATTCCAGAAGAGTGAAAATGGTGATAAGCTTAGCGGTGAGTTTAGTGATTATATTTCTGAACTTAGAGCAAGTGGGAAACTGGATTCTCTGGATGATAAATGGTTTGGAGAAGAAACGGATAATAAAATAAGCGATGATGCAAGTTCTCTTCCAAATACTAATGGAAAGCTAAAAGTTGCTTACGATTCAGAAATTCCATTTGCGTACAGTTCAGGCGGGAAGCCTACGGGATATGAAATTGATATTATAATTGGTTTTTGCGAAAAATATGGATATGCTCTTGAATTAGTTAATGACAGTTTTGTTAATCTATTTAGTGGGGTTTCGTCCGGAGAATATGATGCGGCATGTAATGGTATTACCATTACAGAGTCCCGTCAGGAAGGCTTCTATTTTGGCGCTCCAGATTATAATGGCGGAACTTGTATTTATGTTAAAGCTGAAGTTGATGGGGCTGAAGAATTACAGAAAAGTGATACCATCTCTAATAGCATTAAGAATACCTTCGTAAATAATGGCAGATATAAACTTTTCCTTAAGGGAATTCTTATAACTATTATTATAGTTCTTTCAGCGCTGGTGGGTGGAATTATTCTCGGAATAATCATGTATATGTATGGTAAGAGAGGCTATCCACTTGTAAGGCTTATAATCAGGATAATAACAGGATTAATACATTGCATACCTGTTGTTATGATTGTGATGCTTGTATACTACAGTTTCTATAATCATATGGCTGTTGGCGGAATGCTTGCTTCACAGATTGCATTTATCCTTTATTTTGCTGATGAGATTTATATGATGATTGAAAGGCATGCGATAAAAAGGAAAGATGATGAGGAAGACAAGTATAACCTGCAGGATAAATACAGACTTGAATTTATAGATACTAAAGAATTCTTCCATATTCTATTTAAGGATAAGGAAGAGATAGTGGACGATTTTAGAGAAAGAGTTGTTACTCTTATTAAAATGACAGCAGTTGTTGGCTATGTTACTACTCAGGATATGACGAGGATTTTTGATGTTATTCGTCTGGAGAGTAAAGAAACAATGATTCCACTTGTGGCGACAACTATTGCCTACTTCCTGCTTATTGCACTTGTGATAGCTATTATTAATAGAATTAAAATTCATTCAAAGGATGAAGCCTGAAGTGAATAATTGTGTTTTATCCCTTAATTCTTGCAATCGTTTTAAGTTGCTAGTATAATTAGGTGGTTAGTGATTTAGAACGATTAACAGCTGCTTATCGTGGCTGAAAAAGGAAAGTATTATGAAGTTTATTCATATTGCGGATGTTCATCTTTTCGCCACTCCTGATGCGGAGTTTGAGTGGGGAGAGAACAGACCAAAGGAAATAGAAGAGACATTTGAAAAGGTCATCGATGCATGTAACGAAAAGGACATCGATCTTTTGCTGATAGCAGGAAATCTTTTTGATAGATCTCCATCGGTTGAAGACCTTATATTTGTAGATGAGAAGCTGGCAAGACTTGAGAAGACAAGAACTGTAATTCTTTCTGGCTCTGATGATTACATTAAACCAGAGAGTGAAAGCGCTGCATATAAATTCAGATCAAGAACAGTAATGCTTCCAGCTGACAAAACTACAAATGCTTATCTTCGTGGAATAAACACATGTGTTACAGGCTATAGCTACGGCAAGTCTGAATACAGAGAACATATTTTAGAAAACATTGATCCAGGTCGTGAAGATGCCATCAACATTCTTCTTGGTCATGGTGGTGATAAGAATCATATGCCATTCAAGAAGGAAAAACTTGCATCCAAGGGATTTGATTATGTGGCTATGGGTTACATCCGCAGACCAGTTCATATCCTGAAGAACCGTATGGCTTATGCTGGTTCTCCTGAGCCACTTGGACCAAAAGAAACAGGTCGTCATGGTTATGTACTTGGTGAGATAAATGACGGCGGAACAAAGATTACATGGTGCCCAATAGCGCAGAGAAATTATGTGGATATCAGCATTACCATGAGCCCAGAGCTTACATCTGAAGAGATTACAAAGAACCTTGAGGATAAGCTCCTTAAGCTGGGCAATGCAAATATATATAGAATCATTCTTAGAGGATTTTCTAAGGATAATATGAGCTTCGACCTTTCTCGTATTAAGAATAGATATAACATCTATGAGATTCTGAATATGACTATTTCAGATGATGACGAGAAGATGCTCAGAGTTGAGAATGAGAAAAATATGATGGGAAGCTTTATCCGTGAAGTAAACGGAAGCTACACTGTAGATGAAAGAATCCGCAGCAAGGCTCTTAGATATGGTATGGAAGCGCTCATTATGGCAGGAGAAGAAAGATAAATGTATCTTACAAAGCTTTTAATTAGAGACTTTGGAAAATTTCATAATAAAAGCATGGATCTCCAGCAGGGTGTGAATATCATTTATGGTGCTGAGGAATCCGGCAAGTCCACAGTTAGAGACTTCCTGATTGGCCTTATGTATGGTATTCCTCGTAGAGAAGGAATTACAAGAGTAAGGTCCAACTATGAACTTCGTAAACCAAATAATGGTTCGGGTTATTCAGGAACTGCTTATCTGAGAGATGATGATAAGACTTACCTTGTAGATAGAACATTCCTTGCAGGTGCAAAAAAGGCTTCTGTTCTAGATGTAAATTCAGGTAGAGATGTTCGTCTTGTAAATACAGATACTATTTGTGGAACTCTTTGTGAGACAGATAAGAATACTTATCTTGATACCAAGTGTATTATTGGTGACGAGGAAGCAAGTGGTAAGAAGAACCTCAAGGAGTATCTTACAAATATTACTCTTACAGGTACATCCAACATTGATAAGGTTAAGGCTATCAAGTATTTGGAGGAAGAGAAAAAGGCGCACATTCCAAAGCCACTTATCAGAAGACTGGATGAGCTTGATGAAAGAATTTCCGAGTACGATACTGTCGATGACGAGATTGAGGCAGTTGAAGCTGAAATAAAGACTCTTAACGAAGAGTTTGTTATGGAGGCAGAAAGACGTAAGAGAGTTGCGAGACGTCTTGTAGAGAATGAAGACGGAACGGTAACTTACGAAAATGATGCCACCATAGATGAGAAGATAGACCGAATTACAGAGCGTGAAACAAACTATGCTCCTACCGATCAGGATATCGATAGAGAAGAAAAGGCTCGTAAAGAAAAGATTAAGAAAGAAAAAGCGGATGTAAAGTTTACAGACCGTATTCCAGTAATTCTTCTTAGTGGTGTTGCAGTAATCCTCATTATTGCAGCTATCGTGTATATCCTTCCATTTGAGGATTTGATCAGAAAGCTGTTCGTTGTATTTACTGCAATATTTGTTGCGATAACTATCATCGATGGTTTTAAATCCAAAGGCTTCTTTGATTCGAATCAGGAAGAAGAAACGCCTGATGAGGATGAGTTTAATAAGGTTCTCGAAGAGCTGAAGGAAGAAGCTGAGGAGCAGGAAGAGATAGAATTTGATATGACCTTTGCTAAGGAATATCAGGAAAAGAAAGCTGCTCTCAAAGAGAAGGAAGATGCACTCCTACAGAGACGTAATGAAAGAAATCAGCTTCGCCATGAATTTGATTCTGTATTCAAGAAGAAGAGCGAGCTTGAGGACGAGATCAAGGCTATTGATTTTGCTATAGCAAAGATTAATTCTCTTTCAGAGAAGTTTAGAGAAGATGCATTCAAGAATCTTCTCAGTAATGTTTCAAGATATATAAAGAGTCTGACACAGGGACAGTTCAGCGAGCTTACATTTGACGAAAAGGGAAATATAATCCTTCGCGCTGACTATGGTTATGTACCAATTAATAATCTTACAGATATGGATGCCGGAAAGGTATTCCTTGCCGTAAGACTTAGTATTTCAAAGTATTTGGCAAAAGAAAAGCTGCCACTCATAATTGATGGTACTTCAATGTTGGAGAGTGCTTCTGAGGTTAAGTCGCTGGTTGACTGCCTTTCAGATATGAATGAAGAACAGATTATAATCCTGACAGATGACTGGGGAATGGACTCAGTATTTAAGGGTAGAGGAATTGAGACTAACCTGATCAAGCTGTAAAGCAAGATCAGGTTAGAATTTTTTTGAGGATTGATAAAGAATGAGAATTATAGATTTTCACACGCATACATTTCCAGATAAAATAGCGGAGGCGGCTCTTGAATCTCTTCAGAATTCCAGCGAGAGCAGAGCTCATACAGATGGAACTATAGATGGACTGAGAGAATCAATGGAGATTGCAGGGATTGAGCAGTCTATTGTGCTTCCTGTTGTGACAAATCCGGATAAGGCATTTTCAATGAATAGTTATGCCGCTAAAGTCAATGAATCCTTTGAAGAAACGGGAGTATTTTCTATCGGCGGTATTCATCCGGAAACGCCGAATATAAAGAATGTTCTTAAGGATATTAAGAACATGGGCTTAAAAGGAGTTAAGCTGCATCCTGATTATTATGGTGTAATGTTCAATGATATGAAGATGAAGAGGATCATCGATATAGCATCGGAGCTTGGCCTCTTTGTTATTACCCATGCAGGAATGGATATTGGACTTTATCCACCAATATGCTGCACCCTGGATTCTATTCTTGATGTGATGGATGATGTGAAGCCTGAAACTCTTGTCCTGGCACATATGGGCGGGTGGATGAACTGGGAAGAAGTATCGGAAGTTCTTTCTCCTAAGTTCAAAGAATATAATAAAAAATATGATGATGCTGGAGAAAAGGGAAAGGGTATTTTCTTAGATACTGCCTTTTCTATAGGTGAGATCGACTGGCTTGTTGCAGATATGCATAGGGACTATCATCAGATGTCAGATGAACAGTTTATAAAGATGGTGAGTGCATTTGGAGCGGACAGAATCCTCTTTGCGACGGACAGTCCGTGGGCTGATCAGAAAGACTATGTGGACAGAATAAAGTCCATGATTCTTGGCTCATTTGAAGATGGTGAAGAGATGCTAGAACAGATATATTATAAAAATGCCGAGAGAGTGTTATCCAAGCGGTAATTCACCTTTATTTTTAGCCATTTTTTGCCTTTCGATTGCTTGATTTTATATGTGATTTAAAGTATACTAAGTAGATGGTGCGTTAGACCTATTTAATTGGTAGGTAATCGCAGCCATCTATTTTGTATTTATCGGAGTTTTTCTTCGATTGCCATATAAAAAAACGGAGGAAAGAAATGGCTGAATTATTAAAAGTTACAGATTTACACGTTAGTGTGGCTGAGACAGAAATACTTCATGGTGTAAACCTTGTAGTAAACCCTGGCGAAACACACGTTATCATGGGACCTAATGGCGCTGGTAAGTCAACACTTGGCTACTCCATCATGGGTAACCCAAATTATGAAGTTGGTAAGGGAAGCATCTTCTTCAAGGGTGAAGACATTACTGATGAGGAAACATCTGATAGAGCGAAGGCAGGTATTTTCCTTTCATTCCAGAATCCTATTGAGGTGCCTGGCATTTCCCTTTCAAACTTTATCAGAAATGCTGTTGATACTAAGACTGGTACAAGAGCTAGACTCTGGGATTTCCGTAAGAGTCTTGAGAAGCAGATGGAGCTTCTCAACATGGATAAGTCTTATGCAGACAGAGACCTGAATGTAGGTTTCTCTGGTGGTGAGAAAAAGAAGGCTGAGATTCTTCAGATGCTGATGATGAAGCCTGATCTCGCTATTCTTGATGAGACAGATTCAGGACTTGATGTTGATGCAGTTAGAACTGTATCTGATGGCGTTAAGGCCTTCCATGAAAATGGTGATGGAGCTCTTATTATCATCACTCATAGTACACGTATTCTTGAAGCACTTAAGGTTGATTACACTCACATTCTTGTGGATGGAAAGATTGTAGAGACTGGAGATGCTTCACTCGTAGACGAAATTAATGCTAACGGTTTTGAAAGATTTGTAAAATAAGGATAAGGAAATGGCAGATAAAGAGAAGACATATGTAGAGGACGTGGACAGAAGCCTGTATGATTTTCGTAATGAAGACGAAGATGTGTACAAGGTTGCCGAGGGTCTTACTCCTGAAATCGTTAGACAGATTTCTAAAGAGAAAAACGACCCTGAATGGATGTTAGAACTACGTCTGAAATCATTAGAGATTTATAATCAAATGGAAATGAAACCATGGGGTCCTCCAATCGATGGACTTCACATGGATAATATTGTTACTTACATTAAGCCTAAGGATAACAAGATGAGTGCTGACTGGGACGAGGTTCCAGAAGAGATTAAGGACACATTTGAAAGACTTGGTATCCCACAGGCAGAGAGAGAGTCACTTGCTGGTGTTGGTGCTCAGTATGATTCAGAGCTTGTTTACCACAACGTTCGTGATGAGGTTGCTGAACAGGGTGTTATCTATACAGACCTTGAGTCAGCGATGCATGGTGAATATGGCGATATGATCAAGAGTCATTTTATGAAGCTCATCACACCACAGGATCATAAGTTTGCTGCTCTTCATGGAGCAGTCTGGTCAGGAGGAAGCTTTGTTTATGTTCCACCTGGAGTTACTGTAGAGATTCCTCTTCAGTCTTATTTCAGACTTAATGCTCCTGGTGCTGGTCAGTTTGAGCATACTCTTATTATTGTTGATGAGGGAGCAGACCTTCACTTCATAGAAGGATGTTCAGCGCCTAAGTATAATGTTGCAAACCTACATGCTGGAGCGGTTGAACTGTTTGTTGGAAAGAATGCGAGACTTCGTTATTCTACAATCGAGAACTGGTCCAAAAACATGTATAACCTGAATACAAAGAGAGCTACCGTTGAAGAAGGCGGTAAGATGGAATGGGTATCAGGATCTTTCGGATCGCATACATCTTATCTTTACCCTATGACTATTCTTAAGGGTGATGATTCAAAGGTAGAGTTCACTGGTATTACTTTTGCTGGTGAAGGACAGAACCTGGATACAGGTATGAAGGTGGTTCACACAGGAGAAAGAACACTTTCAACTGTTAATACAAAGTCTATTTCTAAGAGCGGTGGTATTAGTACATTCCGTAGCGCGGTTGTTATTGGACCAAAGGCTAAGGGGGCTAAGTCAGCTGTTGACTGCGCATCTCTTATGCTGGATGACATTTCACGTTCCGATACAGTTCCTGCAATGGATGTTAGATGTGATGATTGTGATGTAGGACATGAGGCAAAGATTGGACGTATTTCCGATGAGGCTATTTTCTATCTCATGAGCCGTGGTATCTCAGAAGAAGATGCTCGTGCAATGATAGTAAGTGGATTCGCTGATAACGTATCCAAGGAACTTCCACTGGAATACGCCGTAGAGATGAACAATCTCATCCGTTTGGAAATGAAGGGTTCAATCGGATAATTGAAGACAGAAGAGGAAAATAATGAATAATATAAATATTAACAAATTACCAGTACCAACATGGACTTGGTTAAAGGTAAATGAATATACAGTTGCAGTTCCTGAGAAAATAGAGGGTGTTGATGCAAATGTAGATACATTACCTGATGAAGTTAAGGTGGGCAAAGTTGATTTTACTTCACTATGCCTTGGAGATGTTGAATTGGGAGCAGGAGAAGAATTCCGACGTATATCTCATATGGCAAAAGTAAACGGAAAATCATACACAGTTCCTGCTGGTGTAAAAGTATCTGAACCAATTAGAATCAATTATGATTTTGGAAGTGAAGAAATAGGTAAGCTAGCTAGAACTGCCATCGTTCTTGGCGAGGATGCTGAGCTGACAGTGATCATGACCTTCAAGGGTCGTCCAAACTTCGGTGCAAATGATATTCGTATAAAGGCAGCCAAAACTGCTAAGCTAACTTTAGTTGAGATTTTCCAGTTTGAAGAAGGTTCCAACTTCGTTGACAGCATTGGTGGAAGATACATGGAAAAAGGTGGCCTTAAGCTTATTCAGATAAAAGCTGGAGATGGAAATGTAGCTCTTAGCTGTTGTGCAGACCTTGATGGCTATAAGAGTACACTTGATATTGATACAGGATATCTTGTTCGAGGCGAAGACAAGCTGGATATCAACTATGTATCCAGACATCGCGGAGCCAAGACAGATACAAAGATAAATGTAAGTGGTGTTCTTCGTGATACAGCTGATAAAACATTCCGTGGAACAATTGATTTCATAAAGGGTTGTAAAACAGCAACAGGAGATGAGAGAGAAGATGTACTCCTTATGGATGAGGGAGTTCATAATAATACAGTTCCACTTATCCTCTGCGCTGAAGAGGATGTAGAAGGTGCACATGGAGCATCAATAGGTAAGCTCTCAGATGAGATTCTTACATACTTCGCAAGCCGTGGTATTCCGGAAGCAGAGGTTACCGAGCTTATGGCGAAGTCAAGAATAGATGCAGTAGCGGGAAGAATTCCTGACGAAAAGACTAGAGAAATGTTACTTGCTTAGGAAACTAGGACTCCTTATGCTTATTTTCTAGTTTGATAGCAATAAATTTTATGTAAACCAAGGAAACTATAATGAGTTTAGACATTCAGAAAATTAGAAGCGATTTTCCGTTCTTTGATAAATCGGATCTCGCATATCTCGATAATTCAGCAACAACCCAGCGTCCACGCCAGGTTGTAGAAGCAGTGGCTGATTACGAGTATCATCACAACTCCAATCCATTCAGAGGACTTTATGAACTATCAATAGATGCGACTGACAGATACGAGGCTGCTCGTACAAAGGTTGCTAAGTTCATTAATGCAAAGTCTGATAAGGAGATAATCTTTACGCGTAATGCTTCGGAAAGCCTTAACTTAGTTGCATATTCTCTTGGAGAGATGTGCTTAAAAGAAGGTGATGAGGTAATTACAACTGTTGTAGAACACCACAGTAACATGCTCCCTTGGAGACTTGCAGCAAAGAGATATGGCGCAACAGTTAAATATTTGGAGTGCGAAGAGGATGGAAGCTTTTCTCTTGAGAAGTTCAAATCACTTCTTACCGATAAAACCAAAATCGTAGCTATGACAGCCATGTCCAATATCTTTGGACGTATAATAGATATTAAGTCTTTTGCTGCAGCGGCTCACGAGGTTGGCGCATACTTTGTTGCTGATGGAGCTCAGAGTGTTCCACATAGCAAGACTGATGTACAGAATCTGGATGTTGATTTCCTTGCATTTTCAGGACATAAGATGCTTGCTCCTATGGGAATAGGTGTTCTCTACGGAAAAGAGGAGCTTCTTAAGAAAATGCCACCATTCTTATCAGGTGGTGAAATGATTGAGTACGTAACCTTTGAAGATATAACGTATGCTGAATTACCTCATAAATTTGAGGCAGGAACAGTAAATGCTTGCGGCGCAGTAGGACTTGCGGCTGCTATTGATTATATAGAACAGATTGGAATAGAAGCTATTGAAGAGCGTGAGCTTGAACTTACCCGTATGGCTCTTGAAGGTATGCAGGCTATTCCTCATATCACTGTCCTTGGTTCTGATAAGGCTGAGGAACATCATGGAATTCTGACTTTCAAAATAGATGGAGTACATCCACATGATATCGCTGCTATAATAGCTGATTCGAATGTGGCTGTCAGAGCAGGACATCACTGCGCAGAACCACTGCATCACTTTATTGGAATTCCTTCAACAACAAGAGCAAGCCTAATGTTTTATAATACAGAAGAAGAGGTTGAACGTCTTCTCGAAGTAATGAAAAAAATTAGAATAATGATGGGTTATCCAGAATAAGTCAGTGGGGACAGATCTATAAGTCAGTGGGGTCAGGTCTCGTTGACTTATTATATTTAGTATGGCACAATGAAAGGTAGTGAAATGCAAAACAGAACATTCTACAATGAAATACTAACAGAGCATAATATTCATCCAATCCATAAGACTAAAATGATAGAGCCACAGAAGTCTCTTCGTGGTGTAAATCCATCCTGCGGAGATGACATTACACTTCAACTTAATGTTTCAGATGACGGAATCATTGAGGATGGTGCGTTCTTTGGAGATGGATGTGCAATATCTCAGGCAAGTGCTGATATGATGCTTGATCTGGTAATTGGAAGAAGCATTGAAGAGGCTATGACTCTCAAGGATACATTCCTTAAGATGATTAAGGATAAGGTTACAGAAGAGGAGTTAGAAATGCTGGAGGAGGCAGGTTCTCTTCAGGATATTTCTCATATGCCATCCCGTGTTAAATGTGCGGTTTTGGGTTGGCATACCCTTGAGGAAATGCTTAATGGAGATGGGGCTGACTCCGTAAGTACAGAAGATCAGTAGTGTGTTGCTCTTTTGTTATACTTTTCATGTTACAATAACAACTGATAATGATGGTAATTAATGAACGGAGGTTGTTAAAATGAAAGAATATAATGATAATAATGTTGGACAGAATGGCTATAAAGAAGATGAAGATTGGAGCTTTATAGGTTTTGAAGAGCTTGCTAAAGAGAGCAGAGAAGCCCTTAAGAAAGATGATGGATATAAATATTCTTCCAATCCTGTTATAGAGGATTATTACAAGAGCATTGAAGAAGAAAATAAGCAGGCTTATAAGGACTATATAGATAGACACCATAGACCACTAATTCCTGGTGAGGATGGAAGGAAGGAGCGTAAGGAAATGGTATCTAAGGCACTTGCTGCGCAGTTACTTCTTGACTCACCTGTCACCTATGAGTACAGTCCAAGACTTATAACATTTGTTGCTCAGAGAGTTGATAAAGCACTTGATCTAGAACATGCAAATTTTGATTCTTTAGGTGAAGCTGTGGAGAATCATCAGGCTGCTAAGAACCTAATGAATGATCAAATCTTTAAAATATATAAAGTTGATAAACCTGAAGAATATATCGAAAAGATGAAGACTTTATATGATAACTTAATGCCAAAACAGGGCAGAAGTGATGAGTATAAGGCTTTTCATAATGGTGTTGGAAAAATCGCAAAATTAAAGGTCGGTGATCCTCATTTTCGAGCAAAGCTTTATATATATACATTTGATCTTATGAGAAACACCGAAGGATATGCGAAAGGTAAAAAGAGCGTTCGATTAAGAGCAGCAGGAAGAGAAAGATTTAACAATTCTATGGACGCACTTGCGATTATGAAGAAATGTGTTCCTGGTACTGGCGAAATGATTGATGATATAGTAGATAGAACTAATGAGGTTCGTAAGGTTGGAAAAAATGATGAGTACTATGTTGATCTTGCAAATTTTGGAGAGCAGCGTGCTCTGAAAGCTAGTGAAGAGAGAAAACAGAAAGAACTTGCAAAGGCAAAGACTAACGATAAAAAGTTAGAAAAGAAGATGGACAATAAATATAAAGCGCCTGGTTTAATGTAACAAATGTTGATTAAATAATCTTGGGGGTGACAAACTATAAATAGTCAATAGAATATTGAAGAATTTTTTGTTGAATAA